>CAZUMM010000064.1:0-2780 GCA_964621795.1 uncultured Flavipsychrobacter sp. | reverse complement strand
AAGACACAGGCGTGGTCAGCATCACTGTAAAGGATACTTCTTTACCCTCAATCTGAATATCATGTACCATATTCAGCGTCACCAGGTCTTTTCCCAGGTCCGGCTCCTGTACATTACTCAACGCCTGCAATACCGCTTCTTTCGTTATCATACTAAAACCTTTGTTAAATCAATATATCTGAGTGGCAAAATTACACCATACATCCTTTCTTTGTATAGAAATATCTGCATAAAGCATTAATACTTTTATTGATAATATTGATGAAAAGCAGCTATCAGAAATACGCCTGAAAGAATGTAACTTTGAACAACATGTTATCGAGACTTTGCACATATTTCCTGTTATCCTTCTGCTGCAGTTTATTGACCTTTTCGGTACATGCCCAGCAAAGCATTGAAGACATCATCCAGATAAACGGGGTAACCATGACCTCTGACAGCCTGCGGGCTATCCCCGGTGTAACCGTTTTAGTGAAAAATAAAAACCGTGGCGTAGAATCGAGCAGTACAGGCGTTTTCTCTATAGTAGTATATAAAGGCGACACCCTGGAATTCAGCGCTATAGGTTTTCGCGACAGGGAATACATTATACCCAAAAGCCTGAACGGGCACTATTTTTCCATGATACAACTGATGGTGCAGGATACCTTCTATTTACCTGAAACCATTATACGCCCGTTACCATCTAAAGAACAATTTGATTATGCCTTCACACATTGGCGCATACCCGATGATAAATACGAGATAGCCCGTAAAAACACGAATGCACTAACACTGCGCGCACTGGCTTATTCATTACCACGCGACGGACGGGAAAACCAGGCAGCTTACCAGCAAATGCAGGCAACGGCAGCCATTTACTATGGCCAGCGTAAGCCTATGAACATATTCAGCCCGCTGGCATGGGCCGAATTTTTTGAAGCATGGAAACGCGGCGACTATCGTAAGAAATACTCCTATTAGTTTCCCTTACTTCCGGTATTCTCCATCTAAATACCTGTACGATGATTGTATACGGGTATTCTAATCCTATTTTTGCAGCAATAGTATTTTATGGCGCAAAACAGGGATGAGCAAATCAGCTTAAATAAATATATCAGTTCTTCAGGCTTCTGTTCGCGCCGCGAAGCTGATAAGCTTATTGAACAGGCACGTGTTACCATCAATGATGAAATTGCACTTCCGGGGGCTCGCGTATATGCCGGTGATATAGTAGAAATAGACGGAGAGCCAGTAAAAACTAAAGTAAAACGCCCGGTATATATAGCCCTAAATAAACCTGTTGGTATTACATCCACTACCGATACCAAAGACCGGACAAATATTATCAGTTTCCTCAATTATCCGAAAAGAATATTCCCCATAGGTCGGCTGGACAAGGATTCAGACGGATTAATATTACTGACAAATGATGGCGATATTGTAAATAAAGTATTGCGCGCAAGTAACAACCATGAGAAAGAATATATTGTAACAGTAGACAAACCTGTTACGCCGGAATTCATCAAAGCAATGAGTAACGGTGTACCTGTTTTAGATACAGTCACTAAAAAATGTTTCGTTCGGCAGGAAGGCAATAAACGTTTCCGCATTGTTTTGACACAAGGGCTGAACAGGCAGATACGGCGCATGTGCGAATACCTGGGATATAAAGTAATGACCCTTACGCGCATCCGTATCATGAACATTACGCTCAACAATTTACCTGTAGGAAAGTGGCGCTATCTAAGCGATGCGGAAATAGAAAAGATGAATATGATGGTCGCTTCATCCAGTAAAACAGAAGAAGCATCCCATATTCCAAAGGAGCAAAAAAACATCAAACCAGTAAAAACAAAACCTGAAAGAAAAACTACGGAAAAGCCGGGGAAAGAAGTTATAAAAGAGGTAAAAAAGAAAACGAGTTATAAAGAGTTTCGCCAGAAAAAGCGCAAATAGTTATACCTCCATAGTAAATACCTTCTGCTCTTTAGTTAAGATAAACCCTGCCTGTTGATAAAAACGGTGTGTATCTGTGCGAATCATATTGGTACGAACCCGCAGGCTGTTACCGTTCATTTTACGGCACCAGTCTTTTGCATATGCTATCAGTAATTTCCCAATGCCTCTGCCCCTGATATTTTCGTCAACAACCAGCCCGGCTATCTCGCAAAATGGCAAAGTTTCAACTCTTAAAGCATAAAATACATGCATCCATGCTACTACCATTCCATTATAAATGGCTACTACTACTGTATCCTTATCATTGTTCAACAATAAGGAAAGATACGTTTGCGTATGCTCAATACTCATTTCATATCCTAATTGCCCGCTCAGTGCGGCAATCACCTGCGCGTCATCAACTACGGCTTCCCGTATAACAGTATCCATAAAGTAAAAATATCATCTAAGATACAGCACCCAGGCGGTATGGAGGTAGCATAAAAAGCCTGCTACTGTGAGTTGTCGGATAGAATATGTGTCCCGCAGCCTTGCGGGAGCAGCTACTGTTGAGGTAGGTACATAAAAAAACAGCCACACAAAAGTGTGGCTGTTTAAAAGAATATGGCAGCTACCTACTCTCCCGGAAAAATACCAGTACCATCGGCCATGAGGGGCTTAACTTCTCTGTTCGGAAAGGGAAGAGGTGAACACCCTCGGCAATACCACCATAAGATCTTCAAGTCAAAACTTAAAAGTTAAAAGCTAAAACTTTGAGGTTTTCACTTTTGCCTTTTGACTTTGCAATAAATTAGACATATTGGTCAGCAATCTTTATAAAGATGTGAGAAAAATAAAAT
>CAZUMM010000063.1:0-3348 GCA_964621795.1 uncultured Flavipsychrobacter sp. | reverse complement strand
TATTCTTCAAAAAAGTGGCGGAGCTCCTGGATGAAATAGGTCGGCAGCTCACTGATGTCGTTGATATGCGCGACGCTGGTATCGTTGGCGCATACGGCTATCAGCTTATCATCGGCCTCTCCCTGGTCCAGCATACGCATCACACCTATGATTTTAGCTTCTACCAGGCACAGGGGCTGCATTTCTATTTGCGAAAGGACGAGAATATCCAGCGGGTCTTTATCGTCGCAGTAGGTGCGTGGTATAAAACCATAATTTGCAGGGTAATAGACAGAGGAGTAAAGAACACGGTCGAGCTTTAAAAGGCCGGTTTCTTTGTCCAGTTCATACTTAGCCCTCGAATTTTTGGGTATTTCAATAATCGCATTTACTTTTTCGGGCACATCATCGCCGTAACTTACCGAATGCCAGGGGTTGAAATTCATATTTTTGCTTCAAAATTTGCTGCAAAGGTAAATGTTAAAGTTACGCGAACCATTTACCATTATTTTAAAAAACCATAACTTCGGCTCCCCTGAATATTGTAATATTTAAGGTGTTTGTAAGGTTTAGGACGTTCGGTCACAGGTTTGTAAATGCCTGTAATCTTAACAATAAAATTTTAAGAGCCCAGTTGTTTTTTTAAGACGTACCTATATCTTTGCAGCCACACTTAATGTATATAAGTAAATTTAAACTAAACACAAAAAACAAATAAAAAAATCAGAATTATGGCAGATGTAAAAACAGCCGCAGCAAAGCCCCAGGCACAGGCAGGTAAGCCTAAGAATTCAGGTAATTTTTTAATCAACCTGTTGATTGTAGTAGGCTGTATAGTGGCGGCTGAGCTGGTGTTTAATTTTGTTTTCGGTTCACCCGCAAACTTCAAAGATGCAGAAATGCATGTACCGGCCAACTTTATGGGCACTGTACACTCCGGTGGCTGGGTTGTACCCATCCTGATGGCTACCACGCTTACACTTATCTGCTTTGTAGTAGAGCGTGCTTTGACCATTGTAAAAGCAAAAGGTAAAGTAAACGGTGCAGAGTTTGTACGTAAAGTACAATACCACCTGGCTAATAAAAACGTAGATGCAGCACTGAGCGAGTGTGACAAACAAGCAGGTTCTGTAGGTAACGTAATGCGTGCAGGCCTTATCAAATACCGTGAGATGATCAACAACCACGAACTGGATACAGACCAGAAAGTGCTGAGCATCCAGAAAGAAATAGAAGAAGCAACAGCACTGGAACTGCCTATGCTGGAAAAGAACCTGGTGTTCCTTTCTACCATTGCATCGGTAGCTACCCTGCTGGGTCTGTTCGGTACGGTACTGGGTATGATCCGTTCATTTGCTGCGATGGCGACTGCGGGCGCTCCTGATGCTGCTGCCCTGGCTGCCGGTATCTCCGAGGCCCTCATCAACACAGCTATCGGTATCGGTACTTCATTCCTGGCTATCGTGTTTTACAACTTCTTTACTACACTGATAGACGGTATCACTTACGGTATCGACGAAAGCGGCTTTACTTTGACACAAAGCTTCGCTGCCAACTACAAGTAATAGGCACCTGTAAAAAAAGTGCGAAAGATTTTGTGGAATGTTGACAGATTTGAATCTTATTACTAATAACAGCGAAGAAAAAAATAAAAGATGCCAAAAGTAAAAATGCCACGTAAAAGCACCATCGTCGATATGACGGCGATGTGCGACGTAGCCTTCCTGCTGCTTACATTCTTCATGCTGGCTACCAAGTTCAAGCCTGAAGAGCCCGTAGTAGTAAAAACACCGGCTTCTATATCAGAGATTCCGCTTCCGGATGCTGACATCATGCTGATAACGGTAGACCAGAACGGGCGTGTATTCTTTTCGATAGATAACAAGAACATGCGCCGCTCGCTCATCGAAAATATGGATGAGTACAAAGGCCTGAACCTGAATAAGGATGAGATGAACAGGTTTGCCATCGGCGCATCAATAGGTGTACCGCTGAACCAGCTGAAGTCTTACCTGGATGCAACTCCTGAGCAGCAGTCTGTAATAGATAAGCAAGCGCCGGGTATACCTACGGATACTGCAGTTACAAACGAAAATAATGAGCTGGCAGCCTGGGTAAGGACGGCAAGAAATACCAACCCCAAATTGCGTATTGTGATAAAAGCGGATGCGGCTACGCCGTACCCGGATATTAAAAAGATCATCAGTACACTGGCAGGCTGGAAGATATTTAAGTTCAACCTGCTGACCAGCCTGAAAGCTGTTCCGGCAGGTACTGCTGCCTACGAAATGAAACAAGGCACAGCGAAGCAGGAATAATAACTGAAACGTTGGTGATAAATCAACTTATTTAGTAACATAAAAAAACAAAAGCTCCATGGCAGAAATGGATACCTCCAGTAGTGGTGGAGGACATAAGAAAGGCCCCGGGGTCAAGAAAGGTAAGAAACTCTCGACCCGGGTAGATTTGACACCAATGGTTGACCTTGGTTTTCTGCTGATCACATTCTTCATGTTTACAACTACATTGGCTAAACCAAAGACAATGCAGATAAACATGCCTTATAAAGAAGATAACATTGACGAAAAAGATCAGACAAAGATTAAGGAAAGCACGGCGTTAACTGTATTGCTGAGTGATAAACACCGCATATACTATTACGAAGGTATAGGCAGCGACCCGACCAAACCGCCTGAACTGAAAATAACCTACTTCAGACAGAACGACGGTATCAGGGATGTCATCATTAATAAAAAGAAAATGGTGGAAGACCTGAAGCGTACCGGTGAACTGGGCCAGAAAGACCAGGCGACCATACTGATTAAGCCTGATACCAACAGTACATACGATGATATGGTGAATATATTGGACGAGATGAACATTAACGATGTGCGGGTATATGCCATAGTGGATATCACGGATGTTGACAGGGAGTTCATTGCCGAGACCGAGAAAGCAAACGGCGAATAAAACTTATGGAAAATTCGCCTTTGTGCGTCTTTAATCAAGAAAAGGTATTACAAACATGGATATTAATAAAATACTGAAAAGCGACTACCTCGATATCCTTTTCGAGGGCCGTAATAAAACCTACGGCGGCTACGAGTTGCGCAAAAAATATCCGCAACGTATGCGCAATGCCGGTATTATAGTTATCGGCGTGCTAGGCCTGATTATCGGAGGTTCCTATATAGCAAAAGCTATTAAGGGTGCTGCAGATAAGAAACCCGTTGCTATTATGAAGGAGGTGACCCTTGCTGAGCCACCACCCATTGACCCGAAAAAACCACCTCCCCCGCCTCCGCCGCCGCCGGCCCCCCCCGGGGGGGCGGGGGGGGGGGGGTGGGGGCGGGGGTTCAGGGTAGGGGT
>CAZUMM010000062.1:0-3732 GCA_964621795.1 uncultured Flavipsychrobacter sp. | reverse complement strand
GTAAAATACAACAATGAAAATTTGCATCTGATTATTTTGTATTATTATTTTCGCATTCCGAACCATCTATCCATGAAAAAATTAACTATCGCGCTTGCCAATAATCATACACAGTTACGCAGGAATTTTGCAGACCTTCTTACCAGCCTTGGGTATAATGTATTAACAGAGGCAGAAAACGGTGCTGACCTGCTGCAACAGCTAATCACGTCAAATGAATTGCCGGACGTTTGTATCATCGACCTGCACATGCCTGTAATGGATGGTTTTACACTTACCCAAAAACTCAGGGAAATATACCCCGGTATGAAAGTGGTCGCGTTTTCCATGAGCGGCAACAAGGAAGAGATTGAAAAAATACTGGTAAGCGGTGCGGACAGGTTCGTCTACAAAGGCGATTTTGAAGAATTACAGGAAGTGTTATTATCTTATTGTTAAATGATATTTCTTGATATAGATATACTCTATTAAATTTTCCATCTTTACCTGTTCCCTATCGATAATACAAATGACACAACCGTGTTTTAACGGTTGATTACGTTACTGTCACTGATTATGTTTGAGCCACATTAATCAGACTATTACTATAACCTGCCTGTATCCCTTCCCGGAGTTAGCCTGACTGCCCCGGTATTTTTTCATTGCACAATTGAAAAACATCATGAACAAAAAGCAACTGCTTTCCTTTATCAGTATTCTTTTCCTGCTGACAGGATTACAAGCTACAGCCAAAGCGGCAACGACGATTTACTTTTCCGGGCCTGATTCGGTCTGTGCCCATTCCATCAGCACACACACCATTCTGTATTACGGCGACCAGCCCGACCATTATTCCTGGGCGGTAGTACGCGGAAGTGTCGCGCTTTACACCCCGCCTTCCAGCGCAAACATCCTATGGGGCATACCCGGCACCGGCACCCTTACCGTGACCGCTTATGACACCCTGAACCATATCATTGCCGATACCTCGATTGATATTACCATTCTGCCGCAGCCCTCACCCGGCATATTCACCGATACACGCCTGGCCTGCCAGCCTTTGGAAGAACCGGCAGAAGGGGACGAACTCGGGCCGTTTGTAGATACCCCCTGCCTCAAGGTATGCGCCTACAGCGATGTGACCTACACCGCCACCGGCGACCCTTCCAGTACCTATGACTGGACCATCCTCGGCGGGGATATCGTCAGCGCTACCGGGCAAACCTGTACCGTGCACTGGCTCGCACCCGGCCCCGGCAAAGTCATCGTAAAAGAAACCAGCATACACGGCTGCATCGGTGAGGCCACCCGGTGCATGGACATCATAGAAGTGCCGCTGGCACATGTCGTATCATTGCCCGATACCAGTCTGCGGCATATCTATATCTGCCAGGGTACCGAAGTGATTTTCTTCGATTATTCAAAATTCGACCCCACGTCCCCCATTGTTGCCTGGAGATGGGATTTTGGCGATAATACGTTCAGCAACGAAAAAAGCGGCCCCTGGGCCCCTGTTATCCATACCTATAACAACCCCGGCACCTACTATGTCATTCTTACCGTCACCAACCAGTGCGGTTGCAGCACCAGCGATACGCTGACCATAGATGTAGACCCGTCCCCCGGTGTGGACATCGTTTGTCCCGGCGTGGTCTGCGACAGCGCCACTTATATTTATCATGTAAACGCCAGTTGCCCCGGCGGCTCCTGGCAGGTAGAAGGCGGCACCATCAACAGCCAGTCGCCCCTGAGCCTGACCGTTACCTGGGACCAGGTAAACCAGGCCAGCGGCTACGGTTATATTATTTATGACCCTGCGAGCTCCTGTCCCGGGCTGTGTCCTTACCCTATAGCCAAAAAAATACCTGTGGTGAAAAAGACAGCGGATATACAGGGCCCCGATTACCTCTGCCTCAACCAGCAATACTTATATACACTGCCGCAATGGCCGACTACGAGCTTTAACTGGTCGGTCAACTCGACTGATGTCATTATACAGCACACCGACCAGCCGAACGAAATTGTGCTTACACCCAAGCCCACCGCGTCCGGTACCGTAACACTAACCTGCCGGTATACCAACACGCTGCTGGGCTGCACAGGTACTGCCACCAAAGTCATTTCCATACCCGGCGCCGTTACCATCACCGATACGGTCTTTAAATTCTGCCAGGGCGTGGAAACCGTATTCCACTCTGCCGGGCCGAATGCGGGCACCGGGGTATGGACACTCCTGAAACCTGACCAGACCACCGTTACCGGCGGCGGCACCAGTTTTGCCGTCACCCTCGACCTCATCGGTACCTACCTGCTTTCCCTCAAAGGCGGTTTCTGCCCCGTAGAGCCGAAAGAAATAAAAGTATTGGGCAACCCCGATGCACCTGAATTCATTACCGGCCCTGGCCGTATCTGTCGCGGTGTGCCGACCACTTACACCGCAGGTGTTATCGATGCCAACCATGTGTTTACCTGGTCGGTGACCAACGGCACACTGAACATCCCGCTGGGCGAAGTAACTGATGTGACCCTGAACCCCGGCGCTAATTACCCGTTCACCTTATCGGTACAAAGGGTGACCAAAGAAATCCCGCATTGTGTTTCTGACCCTACAACTTTAACGATACAGGCGCCCATCGTCGTATTTTTTGTGAACGGCCCCGATACCGTTTGCCCCAGCCTGTATTATAATTATTTCGTGAGTAGCGGGGAGGTTGAATCCCGCTACTGGAGCATCTACCCGCAGCAAATGGGCAGCGTGGACTCCGGGCAGGGCACAGCCAATGTAAAAGTGCTCTGGAACAAACAGCCGGGACTGGCAAACGTGGTCTGCCGGGTAACCAAATGCGGCGTGAATTATTATGATACGCTGAAAGTGTATATCCGCGACCTGCACCTGGACCTTACCTTGTCGGACGACACTATATGTATGCATGATGATGTATATGCACAGGTAAACGTATCGACGACCAGCGGGGTAAAATGGGACATCGGGGAGCGGTCGTTCAAGACACCTCCGGGGTGGAACAGCGACAACCTTATCTGGAGAAAAGCCATTAAGGACTATACGACCTACCATGTGACCGCAGTAGTGGATTCGCCCTGGGGCTGCCCAACGCCCATTTCCGCGGAAGACAGCGTAGTGGTCATACCGGCCCCTGCCGCGTCGGCCAGCCCGCTGGCCATATTGCAGGGCTGGTGCGAACCGGTAGATGACACCCTGCAGGTAATTTTTGATACCAGCGGCCTGGCACCTTTGTCCATCACCTGGCAGAAGAATGGCCTGACGGTGGGCACGGATACCTTTTTACACGTCACTGATACCGGGATATACCAGCTCATACTTCCCGGCGCGTATGGCTGTAACACCTACTCCCATGCGCAGGTATATCCCACCCATTGCACGCATCCTTCGCCGCCCTGCGATACCTGTACGCCGCCCAATTATCCCACCTGCACTGCATGGGGCTGGCTGGAGGTTACCTCCATCAATAAATGCAAAGGTCTAATCTCGTTTAAACGGCACCTCAGCAATCCCTCCATGTTCATCAGCGGCTATTGGGGTGCGGGGAATGATACCGTTTCCTTTGTGTCGGGTACCGACAGCACGGCTACCTACCAGGTAAACCGGGCAGGCGCACGCTATTTCTATTACCATTGTAATTTTTACGATAGCTGGGGCGGTACTACCACCGGCTGCATGTATGTAGCCGACACCGCTATTATTTTTCCTCTTATAGCCGGGCTGGAGGTGAA
>CAZUMM010000061.1:0-3872 GCA_964621795.1 uncultured Flavipsychrobacter sp. | reverse complement strand
TTATCTAAAATTGCCGAAAATAACGGCATAACAAAAGTAGAGATAAGGTCAATGAAAAAAAGCCTTATACCTGACGAGTATCATGATTATTAATTTTGTAGCCACACGACAATAACATCGGAATACATCAACCATGAGACGGTCTCGTTATTCGGATAAATTTATCGTTATTCAACGTATATTAGTATATTTGACCCCAAACAAAGTAATAATGAAAAAAACCTATGCCCTAATCATTACGTTATTGTCGATCACATCTGTGTATGCTGCAAGACTGGATAAGTACACTGCAAGTAACGGTATAACTTATCATGAAGGTGATAGCATTCAGTTAGCTTATGGCTCTGCCCCTGATGGCAGTTTTAATTGGGTTCAGCTTGCCGGTATGGCAGCAGTTGCAACATATCAACAAGGCAAGGGGGCTGCACAATTAAACATAGGTAAAAACTGGGCTAAATATGTGTTTTTAATAAAAAAAATAAAGTCGCTTACCCATAATGGACACACACAATATTATTTTGTTGTTAAAGGGGGTGCAGGAGCTAATTATAATTTGTTTATAGAAGAAGCTATTGATAATTGCGAGATAAAGGATTGTAAAGAACAATCTGCAAAAAATAGTGAAGAATCAAGCGCTGATGAACTTTTGAAATACAAAAAGCTGCTTGATGAAGGGGCTATAACACAAGAGGAATACAACGCAAAAAAGAAACAGTTGCTAGGTCTTTAGCAATTTGGTTAGTTAGTAAATTAAACTGTTGCTTGGGGCTGACTAAAAAGTAAATGAAGGCTTTCAGAATCGCTTAAACGCTATTTTGTCTCCATCACCTACCCGAGAGGGGTAGGACTTTTTAGTCAGCCCCTTCTACATTTGCTACGCCTGTCAAAGAAGAAGCACTTTGTAAAGGGGTATGATTTGATTTTAAAATTATCTTTTGAAGCAATTGTCCCAAACACAGAAAGTATCGTAAAAATTATTGCTGTGTTTAAACTTTATTCACTGCAGTGGTACCTGCATGTTCCCATAATACAATAAAACAGTAATAGTAGAAATATTTTTGGAAACGGGAATCAAGTAGCTGTGTAAAGTTGATTTTGACTACAAGGCAGGCAACAGGTATGCGCACTTGAGTACCAGAATATAGAAGCCTATGCCATAACCAGATATTATGGACCATGCATATTCAAGCGGTGAGCCTACAATGAATCCCATCAAATATAAAAACGCATGAAACAGAAAATAACCCTATTCCTTATTGTCCTTTCCTGCCTGGGCATGGCAGTAGGGGCATACGGGCAAGCAGCTACCGAATTAAAACAAAAGATAGATGATAGTATTACCACTGTTATCGCTCCGCATACAATAAGGGCGACAAACCTGGGAGCAAGGATGAAGGAGATGGTGGATTTTACCAGCGAACAAGTGGCTGGAAAAGTAGATACGGGTATGGGTGTGTTATTTTCTGATACTGCGGGGGTAATAGCTACAAAAAACGATTTGCCGAAAGTATTTGATGTAGATGATTTTGGGGCTATCCCTAATGACGGTTTGGATGACAGTGGACCGATACAGGCTGCTATTAACGCGGCGGCTGTACATGGTGGTGAGATTGTAGGGGAGGGTGAATATACTTTGACAAATGAACCTGACAGGGCAATAGAATATCCCTGGGATAGTATGACCACTTATGGCCAACAGGGGCAGTTATAGTTGCCTCTCGCCCGCGCTTCAGATGTCCCAAAAGTTATAAAATTTCGCCCCTGAAACATGCGTACCATACAATATAACATCGGTAATGCTGACAGTAATTTTATGCCCATAAAAAGCGGGTTTATTATTAAGAGTTATGAAAATAACTACCAATCAGGAGACCGCCTGATAATGGCATCAGGTGGTAATTTTTATAATGCCAACATACTGGTATTGCAAGATATGACCTTACTATTGGATAACAGGGGTGGCGCAGGGGCAAGGATGGGTATAGTTGACGCAACAGTTGGCAATGTTATAGCTAAAGGTTGTTTCTTCGGTATTGATACGAATATACAGGCTATTCCATACCCAACAACAGCAAATAATTGCGGATTACGGAGTGCGAATTCGCTAGACTCTACCGGAAACACATTCACTCGTATTGAGGATTGTGTATTTTATGGACTAACATGTGGCTTGCGTATTTCTTCAAACACGTATGCAAACAACAACAAATCTATATTCTGTACCAATGGATTGATAATGACCGTAAACTCCGGTAGGGCAGGCACAACAGTTCCACGACATATATCTATGTTTTGTCGCAATAGCATGTCGGGATTAACGCATCCATATACGGATAGTTCAATATTTTATATTGGAGAACTGGATGCTATAATAGATACTAACCAGGCTTATTGGTGGGGAAGCAGGTACATTATAGATGATGGTAATGATGTCTGTAAAGGTATGGTATTTTATAATATATCGTTAAATGGAGTCCAACATAACGAGTTGTTTAATCAAAACGGCGGGACGAGGCTTATAGCCTATCCATTCGGCACGCCTATAGCAACTGCTGAATCTCTTAATACAAAACTGGATGCAAACGGCATAACAAGTGCAGACGGGAATCTTGTATTGCCACTATCAGTACATGGTATAGGTGGTAGTATATCTACTGCCACAAAAAATTTCCTATACCTGAATAATAATGATACCTCCTCTGTACCCGGCACGGAAGTGATGTTGGGTAGCAGTAGTATGTACACTCCAACATCAGGGAATGAGCAATTGTTATACTTAGGTGGTACATTCGCTCCATCATCAGGAAATAGCAGGTTTAGAGCTATGTCGGTGTTTCCTACTATCAACCAAACAGGAGGAGCCTCCGGCGTTACACAAGGTATATTTATAAGCCCGAGCCTTACATCAGCATCAGATTGGCGGAGTATCGAATTAGCTAATTCAAGCGGTTGGAGCTTATACCAAAGTGGAGCGGCAGCTAAAAACTATTTTGCAGGCCATACACTTATAGGTTCTTCTGTAGACGATGGTAGCAATATATTACAGGTAACAGGTGATACTAAAATAACTGGGAAAATAGTATTGGGTAATATTTGGATATTATCCGGTACCGGTTCTCCGGAAGGGGTTGTATCCGCTCCATTAGGGTCAGTATTTTACCGTGAGGACGGAGGGGTAGACTTTTCTATATATAATAAAACGGCTGCAGGTTCGGGTAATACCGGGTGGACAAATAATAAAAATTAAATGTATGAAAATTTTATTGCACTATTGCTGAATATATCTTAACAGCTATGTTTTCTGTTAAAAACTTAGGCCATTATAGGCCATGGCGTACATCAAAATAACCATGTTGTATGTAAAACAGAAATACTGATTATACCTGTTTATCCATAAGTATCGAGTTATTATCTTTGGTGCTTTCAAATTATAAGCAATGAAGAAAGCAATGATACTACTTTGCGTTGTATTATTATCTTGTAAAGATACTAATACCGATACCTCCAATACTGATGCACCTGATACTGATAACCGTGAAACTCAAAAATACGTTACTACCCAACCCAATGCCTTTAAGTTTATTAAGGCAACTTCTCATGCTTTTAATATGCCTCATGACGGGGTTGTTGCTGCCACTTTGCTTGGTAAATTATATGTATTCAGAGGTTGGCATCAAAACACTTCTCCTACCACGGATAGCGGATATTGGATAGGAAATCATGATTTGTCCTCTTTTACCTATCTGGGCACAATGCCAAGAAAGAAAGGCCATAACGGGAGTGTATTTATCAAGAATGACAGCACTGCCATATTAGCTGGTGGGGACATTCTTTATGCGGTAGACAAAGAGGTATGGATGGTGCAAGCTCAT
>CAZUMM010000060.1:280-4362 GCA_964621795.1 uncultured Flavipsychrobacter sp. | reverse complement strand
ACATTTTAATGTTGTCAGGTGTTACCACCTGACAATACCTCACTGGTCTAAGCATATTTTAATGTTGTCAGGTATTACCGCCTGGCGATACAACAAAATACATTTTAATGTTGTCAGGTATTACCGTCTGGCAATACAACAAAATACATTTTAATGTTGTCAGGTGTTACCACCTGACAATACCTCACTGGTCTAAGCATCCGCTTAGACCGTAACATCGCAAGCATCCGCTTGCGAAAAATGCTGCCTCGTCCCTGTTTTAACGGGGATGCCACAGTAAAGCGTTTGCAACGCTATTCACATACTGTAAGACATTACCAACCAATGTTTCCCATCCGCAACCCATTACATGAGCAAATCATACTTCGTTTGAAAATAGCTCTGTTACAAAAACCCGCCCGTTCATGCACGCCTAACGGCATTTCATAACACCATTCCATTACTGGCTTTTCAGCAATAGTAATTTACTACCTATTTCATTTACCATTTAAAACAAGAAGCATGAAAAGAAAACCTGAAAAACCGAGAAACAGTAAACCTCAGAATCCCGTATTGAATTTTATGAAAACATTCAATAAATGCTTATTCTCACTGCTTATACTGTCCGGCCCGTTAGGTGTACAGGCACAGTATTTCCACGGGTTTCATTCCGATTATTCCATAATAGGGAATGGTGTACAAACAGAATTGCCCATATTCAAGGCCAACAACTACGGCGCCCTTATAGGAGGTATTGGCACTACCGTTCCGGGCACCTTGGCCGACCCTTCCCCTATGGCTATTTGTATAGACCATGATGGCAATTCTGTTTTTGACTATACTTATCTTTACACAAGCTGTGGTACGCAAATACACGCAAGTAGCAGCAGGATACTACAGCTAAACCATACAACACAATCGCTCTGCCTGGTATCAACCTTTACAGCTCCCGATGACGCTTGTAATACTTATACCAATTCTCAAACCGGTGTAGTACAGCCTGGATATATAGCAGGAGGTGTTATGTACCAGTCTTTGAATTTGAATGGATGGCTAAATAGCCAGCAAGCCTATGTATTCATGACAAATAATATTCCCACCTGGGATGTTTATGACCTGGAGATTACAGATGTACAAAAAGCGGTTAACAACCCCGCCAACGATGATGTATATGTAGTGGGCAACTTGCGTTACGGATATGAGCAAAAAGTAATGTTTGCATTCAAATTTGATGCGAACGGCAATGCACTCTGGCACAAAACCTACGCTATAGGGTACGGATTTAGCGACCCTTCGGCACACGGCATCGTACAAAGCCCTTATAACCCCGACGAAGTGTACATTGTAGGCGATATTAACCAGGTATACCCCAACCAGCCTACGGGCGATGGCTTCATCATGACCGTTGATGCTAACACCGGCGCAGTTGTTACCAATAATACTTACGACATTGGCAATACCGAAGGCTTTAATGCAATAGCCGTTAGCGACGATCCCCAATCACCGGGGTTTGTACTTTGCGGCTATAGCAACACTAATGCGGGTACAAATGGTAAATATTGGGTGGTTAAAACAGACCAATATCTGAATATAGAATGGAATAAAACCTATTCAGATACCGGAAGTTTTGACATTTGCGAGGCAAAATCGATAAAAGGAAGATACTCCAGTACCTATGGCCGATACGAATATTATGTGGCAGGCAGAGAAGGGGCAATCCCTTCTGACGTAATGGTGTTGAAGCTGGACCAGGACGGCAACCCTTTAAATGCAGGAGGGGGAGGCATATTTATTTATGACGAAGGCGGGGATGGTGAATATGCCGTAAGTATAGACGCCTCTAATGTTGCCGGTGCCAATGGTGAAGGATTAGGCATTTTCTGTTACCATAACGATGTAATGTCTAAATCGAACGCATTGGCTATACATGCTGCTTTTAATGGATATACGGGATGTAATGAGAGTTATTACATTGCTGCTGCCACAGATGAATCATCTACCCCAGAATACCTTTGGGCTGGAGACAATGAAGGCTGGATGCCATACACTGTAGTGCAATCCGGCATTATTGCAAACTACGGAGCTAATGCATGTTACACTCCTACTGCTCCCTCAGGCAGCAACGCGAAACCCGGAAGCACCACAGGTATAAACACGACAGCGTACACAGAGGGCGAAATAGAACTGGCCCCGAACCCTGCTACTGATTACCTGGATGTAAAAAATGTAACCAACGCCGGCTACATCATCACAAACTCGATAGGACAGAAAGTATACTCCGGCAAAATTGAAAACGGAAATACCAAAATAGATGTGAACACGCTCGAACCCGGTATGTATTTTATTACCATCATTCAGAAAGAGCAAAAAAAGCAACTGAAATTTGTAAAGGAATAATACCACAGCAGAGAAGAACGATAAAGGGCCTGCCAGTATAACCGGCAGGCCCTTTTAATAATATATTTTTTAATGCTGTCAGGTGTTACCACCTGACAATACAACAAGTATGTAGCCCCCTCCGGCTCCCCCCACCGGGGAGAGTTTTATACCCATGTTGCCAGGTATTTCCACCTTTTATTGTTGTCAGGTGTTTCCACCTGACAATACAACAATGTGTTTTTTTATTGCTGTCAGGTGTTACCACCTGACAATACAACAAGTGTGTAGCCCCCTCCGGCTCCCCCCACCGGGGAGAGTTTTATACCCATGTTGCCAGGTATTTCCACCTTTTATTGCTGTCAGGTGTTACCACCTATTATTGCTATCAGGTGTTACCACCTATTATTGCTATCAGGTGTTACCACCTATTATTGCTGTCAGGTGTTACCACCTGACAATACAACAATGTGTTTAATGATGAGGCTGACAAAAAAAGTTGCCCCCTACACCGTATTGAACATTTTCAGAAAATCATTCCGCAGGCTTTTCGAAACAGGTATCTCATTCCCGTTCTCCACAGTAAGCACACCGCTTTCATACCGTTTTATCCTGTCTACATTCACTATATACGACCGGTGAACAGCATAGAAATTATAAAGCCCCTCCAGTTTTTTAAACTTACCGATGTTGCTGGAGCTCAGGTAAGTTCTGGCACTGGTAACGATTTTTGTGCAACGGAATTTGGCCTCAAGGTAAAGGATATCATCAACACTTACATAGTCAATCCCCTTATTGCTGTGAATGCAGATTTTCCCCGTCTGGCGGAGAGGTTTTTCGGTTTCCGCCTTTTGTGCTGCCTTTTTATGTTGTGCCCGTACAATGGCCTTATCCACCACCGAAATAAGCCTGTTTTCGTCAATCGGCTTCAACAGGTAGCCCGAAGGGGAAAAATTCAGCGCCTCCAGTGCATGCTCCTCGTGGGCAGTTACAAACACAATTTCGGCATCCAGTTGCGGCGCCAGCTCCAGCAGGTTCAGCCCCGTTTTCTGCGGCATCGAAATATCAAGGAAAAGCAAGTCGAAATCATTTTTCTTTATCGCAGCCAGCCCCTCCTGCCACAATGTGTACGCCCCCGTCATCTCCAGGTGGGGATAGTACTGGGCAATGAGCCTGCTGAGCAGCGCAATAGCCTTACGCTCATCGTCAATAGCCACATAGGATAGGATGTCTGTCATAAGTGAAAGTTTTTATGGTTATCGTTATCCAGCCCCGGTACAGGGCCCCTGTTGCTACAGAAAACGTTTGGTTAGCCTCCCCGTCTGCAATTATTTTCTCATGAATCGTGCCATACTTCCCAACCCGCCCTGCAAAATCAACAGGCAGCCCCTCCCCTGCCCGTAAGCCTCTTATGCAAGTTAAAAAAACTTTAGATACGCATACCCCAACGCCACAAGTGTTGCCACATAGCAATAGAGGTGCAGATAATAGCTGGTTCTTTTGCAGTCACCTGGTATCTTACTATGAAACATACACGGCGTTGGCACCGTTCATCGGCAGGATTACTATAGTTATTGTAACATAACATTTTGTACAAAAAACAACACACAACATAATTCCCCTCCTCAGTGAGGAGGGCGCCCGCAGGGACGGAGTAGTCCCCGCGCGCAACCCTTCTGTTCTTTCTTCTCCCGTTCTTGCGAGCAGCAAACGACAGAAAGCGGCGA
>CAZUMM010000060.1:0-180 GCA_964621795.1 uncultured Flavipsychrobacter sp. | reverse complement strand
AGTAATCCCAGATAATATATAATTCCCCTCCTCAATGAGGAGGGGTGTCACGAAGTGACGGGGTGGTTCCCACACTACCCTTCCGTTCTTTTCCCTCCCGTCCTTGCGAGCTACGAACGACAGAGAGCGGCGAAGTAATCCCAGATAATATATAATTCCCCTCCTCAATGAGGAGGGGTG
>CAZUMM010000059.1:0-5194 GCA_964621795.1 uncultured Flavipsychrobacter sp. | reverse complement strand
GTTATTTCGTAGGCGCCAAGGTCAGGGGCCCCGTCTACCTGTGTGGTAGGACGTGCGTTGCCGTCTGCATCGGTGCTGTTGCCGGCTATGTGTACACCGCGGCCGTTTACAGCCCAGGCTGCAGGGTCGGTCGCATCAGGGTGAAGGTCACCGGTGGTTCCATTCACAAAAGCAGGCGCATACACCAGCGAGTTCATATCATTGCCGGTACCGGTACGCCAGCCTTGCAGGGCACCCGCAAAATAGGACTGGCCGGTCATAGAAACATACCATGTAGTGCTGGCACCCGGAACGTTATACATATTATAATCCGAAACAACATAGGCAGGATCATACATGTACATAAAATAAGTGCACGATTGGGTGCAGTTAAATACGTTATTGTAAATAAAGTTTTTACCTGTGTACGTACTGGTGCTATACAAATAGTTGGCGTACGTAGTACCATAGGTACCTATTGTATTAATGGTATTATTTAGCCAGTATGTACCCGTACCCTGGGGATACGGTGCATAGATGGCATAATAAGTATAGTTGGCTTTTGCATGAACGGCATTGTTCCTTATGGTATTATCATATGGGTAATAACAATAGCCTAATGCATAAGCTACATAGTTATTAGAGTTGAGTTTAATGGTATTATTCTCAAATGTAAACCTGCAGGTGTATGGATAATAGATACCGTAGCAGTAGTATTGGCAGTTAGAATTAATCTTATTGCCACGTGCAATATTATTTGCATAAGCTGCTGAACCGGAGCTACCGTAAGCGTAGAAAGAATACGTATAACCGGAGCTGTATGTATTGGTCGTGTTGATAGTATTATTTTCAATCAATACGTCATTACAATAATATGCAAAATATGGATATTGGAAATACGCACTTCCCATCATACTCACGGTATTATTCCTGAAAGTACCCCCGTTAGTATAGTACACCAGGTAACCGTAGTTATAGTAAGAAGAAGTATTGGTAGTCAGATTGTAGATATTATTCTCCATCACGGAACCATGGGCATAATACATGCCGTATGTATACAGGTAACCGGAAGTACCCGAAGACATATTCATTGTATTATTGCTGTACACACTGTTAGGACTATAGTACAAATTATAGTTGTATACCGTAGAGCTTGTAGATGTACCGCTGAATGTATTGCCTGTAATAATACAATTGCCCGAGTAGATGTTATAGAATGGGTATACAGTGCTTGTACCGGATACTGTTACAGTATTATTGCCTACTGAGTCATAGTTACAATAAGTATTGGAAAGACCATAACGGCTGGCAGAAGTCGAGCCGGTCATAGTGATACTGTTATTCATCACTCTGCCCATCTGGCCCGGTGTGCCCATGCAATATGAATTATATAAACCGTATAGGCCACCTGTACTGGTTGTTGTAATACTTACAGTATTATTTGAAATGTCAAATAAACCATTACAGTAGTAGTTGTTCAGTCCGTAGAACCCGCTGCCAAATGAACCTGATTCGGTAATAGTATTATTGGTAAACTTCAGGTTATTACCGTAATAATGATAGAGGCCCATATAATATTGGCCGGTAAAGGTGTTATTATTTACCGTCAATGCATTGCTGCGCAGAGAGGTAGATACACCATACCAGTACATACCCATACTACCATTCTGGAATTGGTTTCCGCTGAAATTGTTATCATCACCTATAAAGCTTGTGGCATAAACCAGCGCCTTATTGGTAGATGTTGATGTAGTAGTTGTTGAATTAATAATACAGTTGGTAACCTCGTTGTGCGAAGCATCGCCATTGAATACAAGCACCTGCCCGTATGAAGAACCGGAGTTAACCAGCTTCAGGTCTTTTATAGTGATGTATGATGCACTATCCAGCGTCAGCACATAGTTACTGCTGCTGGTACCTGCAAATGTGATGGTAACATTGGCAGAGCTGTTTGTTTCCGATTTGATGGTAACCCTGTTTACTGCACTACCACCTTTTACAGGTTTAATTTTAGCCTGCCAGTTCGAACCGGAATAGCTACCGTTGCGGATGTTGAAGGTTACAGGGCCGCATACACCTACTGTGTTCAGTGCAGTAATGGCCGCCGACAGTGTTGCAAAGTCGGGCGTTGTACCTGCTACAGTATATACACCACTCAGCGATGACTGCAATACCTGTGTCAGGGTATCGTCTCCCGGTACAGGGTCTGCCAGTAAGTTCGGCTGGCTTGTCCATGCTTTAATCGTACGCGCAGGGCCGGTGAAGCTCACGTTGCCCAGTGTTACGGTCGCATTGCCATAGGCCGGAATGGTGGTCGTATAGTTGACGTTCGGTTGCGCTACACCATCTACGGTCCACTGAAGGGTTACGCTCGTGATGGCGGTTGCGCCGAAGTTGTTCACTTTTACCTGTATAGGTACGGTACCGGGGCAGAAGGTGCCGGTCGGGCTTACTATGTCGCTCACACCTGCGTTCAGTACGCCGTCTATGCCGGTGAACAGCCCAAAGGTGTTCAACCCGGTAGTGGTAATAATGTTACGGCTGCTGTTGGTGGTGCTGGCGGGCGGCAGATAGCCGGTCCAGGGGTTGGCGCCGTCTTTCTTGGCCAGGCGCAGGCCGGCTTCTGTCTGGGTAGTGCCGGTCCAGGGGTCTTTATAATAAATGTTGGAGGTATGGGTGTAGGAGCCTGAGGGTATGCTGATGTCTGCATAGAAGTACATGTTGGTGGGGCTCAGGCTGCTGATGGAGGGCGGCACGGTGCCGGTGTATTGCCTTACGGATATAGAGGCGGGCACTGAGCCTGCAGGCCATACGATGGTGGCTACGGTATCCTGCCCGAAGGTGAATACCTGGGTGCTGCTGGAGGCCGGTGTTGCCGGGCTGGCTGCTGCTACGGGAGGGGTAGCGGTCGGGGTGAATTCATAGGCCCCGATGTCGGGTACGCCGGCGGCTTTGCTGGTCACACGGGTAGCTCCGTTGATGTCTTTGTCGTTGCCGGCTATGTGTATACCGCGGCCGTTCAGCGACCAGCTTGCTGAGTTGGTGGCGTCGGGCTGCAGGTTGGTGCTGCTCGTAAAGCCGGGGTCGTAGCTCAGCGAGTTCAGCTCCTGCTTAACGGTGTTGCGCCAACCCTGCAGGCTGTTGGCCGAGTAAGAAGGTGTACCCCGCTGCAGCAGGTTCGTGCCTGATGCAGTATATATGTTATTGTAATCACTATTGGTATAAGTAGGGTTATATATATACAGCGAATAACCGTTAGAATTTGTTTTAGAAAATACGTTGTTCCGTACTGTACTGGAGTAAGTTGAGGAACTGTTATAAATATAACCGGGGTAGTTAGTACTACCTGCAGCATTACTATGGAAGCTGTTATTGTAATAATTGGCATTACGGTTATACCAGGAATATAAGCCATAGGTAGAACCGCTGTTATTATTTACTACAACCGCATTGTTCACTACGTCAACATTTTGCAGGTATTGGGGGTACATACCATAAATAGTACCTGTACTGCTGCTACAGGTAATTTTATTATTGGTAATGGCACCGCCTGCATAGCTACCGCTCATGTACGGTGTCAAACCTTGTATAGAACCGGAAGTAGTGGTAAAGTCAATCGTATTTTTATTAAATACGCCAAATGAGTTGTAATAAAAATAGTTGTAAATGGAACCGGAAGTAGTAGCTGCAGTTATGTTGTTATTGTTAACATCAATAAAATCGCTGTAATAAATATACCCCCCGTAGACTGTACCCGTACCGCCGTTGAGGGTAAGATTATTGTTTGAGATTTTACCCCTCATAGCAGTATTCACCTGGTCGCCTACCCCATAGTAAGCAAACAGGCCATATATGGTACTGGGCGCGTTAACTACAAAAGTATTATTGCTGATGTCGAGTGCATTGTAGCAATAGTAGTTGTAGAAAGTATAGAACGTACTATATGTAGTAGTTGCATTGAAGGTATTGTTGCGCACCTTCAGGTTTTCTGTATAGTAACAATAAAAACCTGCATAATAGGGATCATTGATTTTATTATTGTCTACAATAAAATTAGGGACCCTTGCAGTATTGTTTAAGCCATAAACATAAAACGACATTGAACCGTTATTGATACTGTCGTTGCTGAAAACGTTATTCGTACCAAATAACTGGTAGGCATATACTACAGCCATGCTGGAGCTGGTTGTAGCATAAGGCGTAGCCTCCAGTGTACATGAATGCACACTATCGTAAGAGGCATTAGACCCCATCACTATCACATTACCATAATTCGTACTTTGGCTTTTCAGCGACATGTTCTTAACAGTAATGTAAGAGCCCGTAATACGGAAAATGTAGTTATTGTTGGATGGACTGTTGTACGTGAATGTACAATTTTGTGTATTTCCGCTTTCAGACTGGATAGTGACACGCTTTGAGGCACTTGCACCGGGTATATCCGGAATGATAACTTGTTCATTATAGATACCGTCCCGCACATTTAACGTTACCGGCCCCGACACCCCTTTGGCAACAAGGTCATTTACGGCATTCACTAATGTTGTGTAATTGGGAGAACCACCCCCCACAGTGTAAGTACCACTCAACGGCTGTGCTAATGCCGGAATAGTGCCTGCCAGCAAAAATAATACTGGCAAGAGGTACCATCTTTTTAGATAGTTTAAGTGTTTCATCTACGTCTTATTTAAAATGTTTAGGTTGTTTCGTTTACTACTATATTTTACTGCTTCATTTAATTTAATTTTAACAATAGGATATACAATTTAACTGATTTTTAATTATTTAAGCCAATAAATATACAATTTGCCGACAAAAAAGCAATAATTATTAAAAATCACATTAAAATACCACTCGTCTCGAAACGACATCTTTAATCTTTCTTTAACATTCTAAAATAATATTTAATAAACCATCCATTTTACACAAGTGTGACGAAACGGTAAATAACAAAGATGAAGATGTGTGGATTGGGCGCAATCCAATCTTGGAGGTAAGCCCCATAGTATAAAAATGTCCATACAATTTAGTATGGACACAGAATAAAAGCGGCATAAATGAAAAAAGCGGGAGCTGTTAACTCCCGCTTCTATTTTGTATTTACTTACTACTTATACTTATCTCACCACATCAAACGGTTTGGTCAGCATCTGGCCGTCGCCGCCTGTTGCTCTCAGTATGTAGTGCCCGTTGGCAAATTTGCTCACGTCTATGG
>CAZUMM010000058.1:0-5749 GCA_964621795.1 uncultured Flavipsychrobacter sp. | reverse complement strand
ATTTTATTTTTCTCACATCTTTATAAAGATTGCTGACCAATATGTCTAATTTATTAGTCGTGAGTCTGAAGTCGTTAGTCGTTAGTATGGGAGTTGTATAAGAATAACTTTCTACTTTCTACTCTGTACTTTATACTGCAAGCACGGCAACCGTCTTATGGTGGTATTGCCGAGGGTGTTCACCTCTTCCCTTTCCGAACAGAGAAGTTAAGCCCCTCATGGCCGATGGTACTGGTATTTTTCCGGGAGAGTAGGTAGCTGCCATATTCTTTTGAAACGCCTCACAGAAATGTGAGGCGTTTTTTTATGTACTTACCTCAACAGTAGCTGCTCCCGCTATTCAGCGGGACAGGCATATTCATTTAAACAGCCGCACTGATGTGAGGCTGTTTTTTTATGTACCTACCCAAAAGTAGCTGCTCCCGCAAGGCTGCAGATGCTTTTAGGGCATATTATGGCTCATAGGTATATCCTTCCCTGTAGCATATTTCCTCTTTATAGGCTGATTATTCCGTTACCTTAAATATTTGTTGGCTGTAATGGATGGTATCTATACTTTTGTTATGACTGATTAGTCATTCATATTTTATGGCACAAACATCATTTGGGAGAAAACCCACAGGAAACAGGTTAGAGCGGGTGAGCCAATCACCGCAATATAAAGATGGTTTTGTAAATATCTCTGATACCCCGGCATTGGGTGAAAATGCTTCCTATCCGAAGATTATACTGCGCTCTTTAAAAGGAAACAAAAACGGGAAACCGTCACAGCCATTGCCTGTAGTGAAAAACGGGTTTCAAAAAGTAGATAGCGTGAAACCGGTTATTACCTGGTTTGGCCATTCCAGCTATCTTATACAGGTGAAAGGGAAGAATATACTGGTGGACCCTGTGTTTAGCAAACGTACTTCGTTTTCGCAAATAATTGGTCCGGGGGCCTATCCTGGTACCATGGAATATTCGGCCACAGATTTGCCATTTATCGATGTGGTCCTTATTACGCATGACCATTACGACCACCTGGATTATCGTACGATACTGGAATTAAAAAATAAAGCAGGTCACTTTTATACTTCGCTGGGAGTGGGCGCGCACCTGGAGTACTGGGGTATAGAGGCCAATCGTATTACTGAGTTTGACTGGTGGGAAAGTGCTGCACTGCCCGGTGGAATGCAGCTTACGGCAGCACCGGCACGCCATTTTTCAGGGCGCGGTTTTGTACGGAATAAAACTTTGTGGGCATCCTACATTTTACATACGGGCGACTATCAATTATACCTTGGCGGCGATTCAGGTTATGACAGCCATTTCAAACAAATAGGTGAAAAGTTTGGAAGCTTTGACCTGGCTATACTTGAAAACGGGCAGTATAATGAATATTGGCCGTACATACATATGATGCCGGAACAAACCGTGCAGGCAAGTATCGACCTGAATGCTAAAATACTTCTTCCCGTACACTGGGCTAAGTTTTCCTTGTCTGTACACGACTGGAATGAACCTGCCATACGCATTACTAAAAAAGCGGCAGAAATGAATGTTCAACTAACCACACCACGTATCGGCGAGCAAATAATTGTTGACGATTTTTATCCTGATGATAAGTGGTGGTATATTTAAGCAATGGCAGGAAAGAAAGAACAAATACTGAATGCAGCGCTAAAGCTGTTTATTGAAAAAGGGTTTCACAATACTTCCACGGCCAATATATCGAAGGAGGCGGGAGTTGCTACAGGTACGCTGTTCCTGTACTTTTCCGGCAAAGAAGATTTGATCAATGAATTGTATAAAGTATGCAAAGGGCAACTGGGGGCAGTTTTAAAAGATAGCCTGCCGGCAGAGGGCAGTGTGCGCGATAAAGTGTTCCATATTTGGAAAAGCGCCTGTGAATGGGCCTGTCAGCATAATAATGCGTTCCGGTTTATATATATGTTCAAATCGTCCCCGCTTATATCCAACCTTACCCGCGAGGAAATAAATACGGATATGGATTTCGCTATGCATTTCTTTCAACAGGCGATGAAAACCGGGGAAATGATGAAGATGGATATAGGGTTGTTGCTTACTATAATTGACGGGCTGCTTTCGGCGACAGTTAATTACCTGGCTGCCCACCCGGATAAAAGACATGATAAGGTGATAATCCAAAGTTTTGAAATATTCTGGAATGGTGTTGCTCCGTAACATATATTAACGGTAATCGCTTCCGTCTGCAGGTTTCAGGTCGTCAGCAATAATGCGTATTACATCTACCCAACGCCATACATACATGGCAAAGGCCCCGGCCAGGCATACTATAGCATAAGCTGTAACACTGGCAGTTGCAATAGCACCGGGCGGTGTAGATATCAGTAGGATACCGGCTATTAACAATGGCCATGCAGCGGCCTGAACTATTCCCTGCCATGTATACCCCAGGTAGAAACGGTGTATACCGAATGCTCCCAAAAATACGCCCAGCAATGCTGCCCCTACCTGGCTTTTACCATTCCTGTTTCTTGTTTCGCCCTCTTCATGTTTTAAGTTGTTGTGCCGGGATTCGCTTCTTACAGTGTAAGCCGCTGTTTCATTGTTACATCGGGGGGGTGCCTGTGCAGCCAGCTCATGAACTTTTATCGGAAATGCCGCATTGGTCCTGAATACAGGGAATAAAAAGCTGAATATAAAAAATACGAGTTTAAAGTACTTCATGTATATAAAAACGAAATTTCTAAAATTATTTTATAGCCGACAAAATTAAATGTTAATTCACGGACAAAATTAAATGTTAATTTACAGTGTAGCATTTCGCGGTTTTCGGGCGGTGGCCCGGCCATGTTTTACAGCCTTTTTAAATGCTGATTAAACTTTCAATTATTTCTAAAAAAACAAAAGGCACAGTTATTGCGCCTTTAAAAATACCTATAAACCTCTATTCATTAAGTGCCTAATTCTAATTCAATAGGCATATCACTTATACACTCCAACTCAAAAGGAATAGTTGAGGGGCGGCCTTCTATCTCCCTAAAAGTGGCCTTTTTAATAAATATTCTGAATACAAGCATTTGGTCAAATACTTGCCCGTATACTTCTATTCCGTCGACAACGCTTTCCCACATCAGCAAAGATTTTTTTTGTTGTTGCGCTGTTCTAACTCCGGGTTCATCAAGGCAAACACCTCTAATAGTTATTTGCCAATCGTCAAGCCCGTAGACCTCTTTCACCGTTCCATACCCGCCCGAAACTTTTGTTTCTGAAAATAATTTTTCGCGTGAAAAATCTATTAAAGATGCAGCAGGTAACATGAAGTCACCAAACCTATTTTCTGTAATTTGCCCTGTTTCATTGTACATTTTAATATTAGGGCCGCCCTTAAAGTATAAAGGCATAACAATAGGAGTGCCCATCCAGCTTGTTTTTGTTTCTGCAAATTCTTCCAGCTTAATTGTAACACCTGAAAATCCTTTAATTTCTTGGGGCGGTATAAAACTAGACGGCGGTATAAATACAGGCGACTCAACGCCAAATACACTTTCTAGCACTTGGGAAATTCTATAACTATTGTCCATTGTAAAATACTTTATAATAAATGTTTAATTGGCAGCTTTACTTATTATCTAACTTTGGGTGATTTATTATTGAAGTAATCATTTTCCAGTTGAGCAGCTAACGCGGGGTTTGTTGTTTTCATTTGGTTGTATGATTCGGGGTCTTTTTCCAGATAGTCTTCAAGTGTCCAACTTGCACGCGCTGCAACATTAGGAGTATGAACAATATTAGCGGCTGCTCTACTGCTATACTTACTCCGTCCAATATTCATTTTATTAGTTACAGGCTTTCCGAAATAATCATTTTCCAGTTGAGCAGCTAACGCGGGGTTTGTTGTTTTCATTTGGTCGTATGCTTCGGGGTCTTTGTCCAGATAGTCTTCAAGTGTCCAGTTTAACCGCGCCGCTACACTTTGGCAGCTACCCATGCTATGTTGTTGCTCAGCAGAGTCAACATCCTGAATTTTGTCAATAAACTTTTTTTCAAGGGCTTCTTGTGCTGTCATCCAATAGTCGCCATTTGCCCACAAACTTTCTATTTCTTCAACAGGCATTCCTGTTTTTGCTGAGTACTTTAATAAATAGTCTTGCGTTGTGTCTTTCAGAAGTTTTACAGCAGACTCAACCTCTTGTATATTTCCGTATGCTTCAAGGCTAGGGCGATGCACCATAAACCTACTGCTTGGGCTTGCAACAGTGTAAAACGAAGATGTAATATATGTTGCAGCAGATGCGGCTACAGCCCCCACACGTACCGTTACATTGCTAAAGCGGCGCAATTGGTTTACTATTTCTGTAGCTTCTAATACACTACCGCCAACACTGTTTATATCAACATCTGCATCCGTTATGCCGCTAATTAAAAAACTATCAACCTGATTTCTGATAGAGTTTGCACTATATGCCCCATCAGCGGCTATTACATCTACAATCCTGATTTGCGCCTTGCCTCCATTGGCTGTAATTGTTACCTGCATTCTTGTTTTATTGCTCATTTTAAATGTGTTTAATTGTTGTTAAATAAAAATAAGTGAGATGTAAAACCTCACTTACCTATGTGTATGTGTACCGAAAAAACAAAGCCTATAATTTTTCGTGTGTTTTTATGAACTGCACATCTGGAATTATGCGGGCTGTACCTGTGTCGTAAGAGATATCTATACCTCGTATAGCATCAACAGTCTTTTGCCAGTTTGAATATTTACCGGCTGTCCAGTCGTTCAACAACCAGTCCTCCAAAGGCTTAATAATGTTGTTTATCTTTTCGAGCATAATATCCCCTTTTTCTGTAGTGGTGTAATGTGTAAATCTTTCCATTATCATTTCCTTTGCATGTTGGGATTTCTGTATTTTCCCTCCGCTCATTTCTATATATGGATATTTCATTCGGTCAGCCGTGGGCTGAAAATAGTTTCCCGCTTCGCTGAAACTTCCTTTTATTTTTGTAAGGTCAGGCAATTCTATTAATTCCCTTAGCTTTTCCTTGCTGAAAATTGGTGAGTCAAACTGTGAAAACCCGCTTGTTTTTTGTAATAGCTTATCTTTTACTGTCTCTACAAGCCATTTATCAAATTCATCCTTTCTCACTGTTACATGTGTACGATGAAAAGTTTGTAACCCCGTCCAAATTTCACTGGTATTAAACTCTATGCCAAGTTCTAAAACAGCATCGTATATATTTTGCAGGCAGGGAATTAGGGCGCTTAACTTTTGTAGCGCGCTATCAATATTTTTTTGTTCAACGTGTATTACTTTGTTTGGCATTTTATACGGTTTTTGTTGTTATTGATTATGTTTAAGAATGATAAACAATGTTTATTATTGTTCTTGGTGACTTGTAGAATTTATCCGCTAAAGCATGGGTTATATATTCACTTGTGTACATTGGTACACCGAATTTTTTAACCCCTTTAAGTTTGTGATATTCCTTTTTTATGTCTTCATGTAGCTTGGCAGTAGCATCTCTTTTTATTGAGCCTGTATTTTCTGTCATTGAAAAAACGTTTTAGGGGGTGTTTGACACTTGTATAAAGTTACCCCTATGCCTAACGTGGAAAAAGTGACGGTAAATTGAATTACAATTTATAGGCCATTTAAAGAGCCTGATTTTAAAGCAAGGGTGTAGTATATGTGGGTAATGGATAGGAACTAATAAGAAAAGAGGCTATTATATATAGCCTCTTTTGTAGAGTGCCCCCAAAAGTTTAGACAAAATTAGTAAT
>CAZUMM010000057.1:0-5928 GCA_964621795.1 uncultured Flavipsychrobacter sp. | reverse complement strand
AACTTCAGCTACACCGGTTCTGCTTCTCCTGCTCCCAGCATGCCTGTAAGCGGTATACTGAAGCTGATGGTGCCCAGCAACAACACCGGTGGTACTATTGCCAGCACTTTCGGTACTGCTTATACTTCTCTGACTTCTAACAATGCTGACCTGATTACCAGCGCTACCAAAGGCGGCAACAAGACTTTCGAAGTACAGTACAAAGCTGAGCCCGGTTTCAACTACCCTGCTGGTACGTATACTCTAGATGTAGTGTACACTGCTACCCAGCTCTAATTTTAGCTCTCTCTTATCCCTTAATAGTTTTTTGAAGTGCCCTGTAAAGGGCTCTTCTTTTTTACAAAAAACTTGCCGCAACACCATATTAACAAATAACAAATTCACAATAACTGGATACTTAAAGGGTATTACAGTATTTTAGAGGCCAAACACATATAAGAGGAGATTTTTTTGCACAGATGAAATGGAGGCATACATATAAACCGCACAGCACATTAAAACTGTTGTGTTTTATAGCTGTGCTGTTCAGTAGCGTACAGGGGTTGGCGCAGTTTGGCAACAGCCGGCTACAGACTTCTGTTCTATACGATACTTTGCTGGCCAATAGTAACCGGGAAATACTATTTAACAGCATTACGCTTACCAATGTGACCAACCAGCCGCTTAATATAATAATGACGGTAACCCCACCCAAAGGCTGGAGCAGTATTACATCAAAAGAGCAGACCATTACTTTGGAAGGCAATAAAACCTCTATTGTTCCGCTACGCCTGGCGCCATCCGGTTCTAAAACATCCACGTGGCAAACAGTACGTATCGAATACCGTATCAATAACGACATTACGGAATTGCTGGATACTTTCCGCGTAAGGGTAAAGGAGTTCAGTAAATTTAAAGCCAACCTGCTTAACAGCAGTACTATCCTTGCTTCATATCAAAAGAACCTGACTTTCCCGGTGTATATCAAAAACATGGGAAATTCAATTGATAATTATACCGTGCGGTCGAGCAATGATAAGCTGCAACTGAATGAAAGAATATCTTTTCCACTGAAGCCGGGAACAGATACCGTTTACAACCTGCGTTTGAAAATTTCAGAAAACCAATGGGACATTCTCAGGAAAGAAGACATAAAGGTACTGGTAAGCTCAACCGATGAAGAGACTGTAAACCTGTCGCAGGGCATTTCCCGCATCGGCTCTACCCTGAAGGGCAATTCTACTGCCTTTCTGGATATGCCCCTCTCCATACAGGGCGGTACTATGTACCAGGGCGCGGGCACGTTGCAATACTACGGTGGCATCAGGGGTTATGTCAACCTGTCGAGGTATGAAAAACTCGCCATCGATTTCAGGAGTAATACCTATTCTCAAAACAATACAATTAACAGTAGTATCATAAGAGCAGAGTACGTCAGCAAAAATTGGGACATCATGGCCGGTAATGTTTCCGAGCTATCCGATTTTTTTATTGATGGCTACGGTGGCAAACTCGGTTATAAATGGTCGAAGCAAACTTATATACAAGGCTACGGCATGTTGAAAAGCCGTATAGGCGACAGGAAAACGGGGGGACTGAATATCGGGTACCGGCTAAGCGACAATGCCTCCGGTACAGACCAGTTCTCTGCCAATATCGACAATGTAAATAAAGTAAATGCATACACTGCACGGCAGGGATTTAACCTGCTGCTTTCCGATAAAGGGGTGCTAAATATAGTAGCTGGTGCTGGCATGGAGCAAACACAGCAACCTTTAGTTGGCAATGCCAACCAGACACTGATTGGCAGCACTTTCGGGTACAACCTGAAATGGGGCAATGAAAAGTTTTCTGTACTGTCAAATGTGCTGCTGAACAGCAACTCATTCCCCGGCATATATAAAGGGCAGCGGGAGCAAATTCATGAAGCAAGAACGCTATTTAAATCTTCGTTTGCAGGGGTATACTTTGAAAACACTTACAGGCGGCAAACGCTCTTTATCGATACAGTCCTGTACAAAGATGTTTTCAATATTCAAACAAACAACTACGGCCTCAGGTATGGCAATACATTCCATAATACCAACATGATATGGTCGCTGGGCCAGCAGGTACAGGAGCAGCCTTTTGACCTTACCAGTAACCGGAAGTTTTATTTTACATACCTCAACCTCAATATGGCAGCTACTTTTTTTAAAAAACTGACCATTACCACCAACTCGTATGTAGGCTTTGGTGCAATTGGGGAAGCGTTCGGAAAAACAACCCTGATAAACAGCAACCAGTCTTCTTTACAATACGACAAGTTTGGCGTATCGTTGAGATATGACATAGGCCCTTACTACTACCACGAGTTCCTGGCGTACAACAACACACCGGAAAAATACAGGAGGTTGATTTTAAGCCCGTATGCCGATTTTAATTTTTTCGATAAATCCCTGAATTTCCGTACACAGATCAACTATGCCAAAACAGTCCCTAATGCCACGGAAGTTTTAAATATGATGGGAAATATCGGCTATTCCAATGTAATGAGAGGATACGACTTTCACCTTTCAGGCATCATACCGCTGAAACAACAAAATGCAAATCCTTATTTCAATGCAACGTTTCAATTAAGGCTGCATGTTCCTTTCGTTCCGGTAAGGGAATACTATAACCTGAAGCTTATCCTGTTTAAGGACAAAAATGGCGATGGGAAACCTGATGCCGGAGAAGAACCGATACAAGACCAAACCTTGTCTTTGGGCAATAGCCTGTTTGTAACCAATGAAGCAGGACAGGTACTCTATAAGAATGTTTCGAAAGGCATTTATAAAGGTGACTTCGGTTACAGCAGCAAAATAAAGGGCTGGATACCTGTAGGAGGCACCATACAATCGTTCGAGGTAAGCGGCAACAGAACGTATTTTGTGCCGTATAAGAAAAGTAAAGTAATACAGGGAAAAATAAATGTTACGCTCGACGAGAATTCCAACCTGACATTCAGCCCTGCCAATATCAAAGTTACTGCAACTACCGGGCAGGACTCACTGGTCTCCTACTTTACCCTGACTGATGAAAACGGCGAATTCTATTTCAATGTACCCGATGGGGTGTACATGGTAACATTAAGCCCGCTGGCTTTTGATGAAAACTTTCAACCTACACAATTTTCGCAAACTGCCGACATGATACATAATGATGAACGCACTTTGTACTTCGAGGTAAGGCAAAAGAAAAGGGGAATCAACATCAGGAAGAAATAGCAAAAGAAAAGCCACCAAAAGATTGGTGGCTTAAAAATATATCCGATTATTTTTATGCAATTTTTTCTACCTGCATATAATTCAGTTCTACAGGTGTGGCACGTCCGAATATCTTCACTACTACTTTCAGTTTTTTCTTCTCTTCATTTACTTCTTCTACCGTACCGTTAAAGTCGTTGAACGGACCGTCGATAATTTTCACAGTTTCGCCTACGATGTATGGTTCTGCATATCCGATACCCTGCTCGCTCACTTCGTCCATTTTACCGAACATCTTGTTCACCTCAGATTTGCGCAATGCAGTAGGGTTATCTTTACCTAAAAAGTGAATGACACCAGTAACGTTTTTAATGGTTTGGATCATATCGTCCGTCAGCTTGCCGTCTGCCGCTTCCAGCATCAGGTAGCCGGGGAAAAGGATTTTTTCACGCAGTACTTTCTTCCCGCTTTGCACCTTGAATACCTTTTCTACAGGGCAAAGTATCTGGAAAATAGCATTGCTCCAGCCACTGATTTTTACTTCTTTATCCAGGTATTCCTTTACCTTTTTCTCCTTGCCGCTGATTACACGCAGCACATACCACTTGGTATCCTGGTTAGTTGTAGCTTCCGTCATTTGATATTACTTTCCTAATATGGTATACAATGTGGTCAGCACTTTTTCCGATACGAAGTCCATACCGAAAATGATAAGTGTCGTAATGATCAGCGCAACCAGCACGATGATAGTTGTCTGCTGCAGCTCATCCCACGATGGCCAGGTCACCTTATGTACCAGCTCATCATACGCTTCTTGTATATAGGATCCTACTTTTGCCATAATTAAAAATTAGCCGGTTAGCGGATGTGATAATTAGCTAATGTAGAAATTTATCAGCTAATCAGCTAATGATCACATCAGCCAACCTGTTTGTTTGCACGGGCACGCGGATTCGAACCACGATCAAAGGTTTTGGAGACCTCTATTCTACCGTTGAACTATGCCCGTATATTCAAAGCCAAAAGTAAAAAGTAAAAATCAAAAAAGATGATTGATACTCAATAGCTCTTGTTCCTTTCTCCTGAAAACTAAAAAGCCAAAAGTTTAAAGCTTTTGACTTCCCGAAGGGAAAGCAAAGGTAATGAAATCTTTGAAAAAAGTCATTTTAATTTCAGTCTTTTACAAACAATTTTTACCTGCATACAAACCTGTATAAAAAATGAACAGCCATTGAAAACAATGGCTGTTCGAATATGTAGCGGCAGCTAATGCTGCAACAGCTTATTTGATGATTTCAGTTACCTGACCGGCACCAACTGTACGGCCACCTTCGCGAATCGCGAATTTCAGACCTTTTTCCATTGCTATCGGAGCAATCAGTTTTACGTGCAGGTTTACGTTATCGCCAGGCATAACCATTTCAACGCCTGCAGGCAGCTGGCACTCACCAGTTACGTCTGTAGTACGGAAATAGAACTGGGGACGATATTTGTTGAAGAACGGCGTGTGACGACCACCTTCTTCTTTGCTCAGTACGTAAACTTCACCTTTGAACTCAGTGTGCGGAGTGATGCTCTTAGGAGCACAAATAACCATACCACGACGGATATCTTTTTTCTCAATACCACGGAGCAGGATACCGGCGTTGTCACCAGCCTGGCCCTGGTCAAGAAGTTTCTTGAACATCTCAACACCTGTACAGGTAGAAGTCATAGGCTCATCGTTAAAACCAACGATTTCAACGTTGTCACCAACTTTGATGATACCGCGCTCGATACGACCTGTAGCAACTGTACCACGACCAGTGATGGTGAATACGTCTTCTACAGACATCAGGAACGGTTGATCGATCGGGCGTGGAGGCAGCGGAATATAAGTATCTACAGCATCCATCAGGTCTTCTACAGCTTTAACCCACTGCTCTTCACCAGCCAGTGCGCCTGTAGCAGAACCTTTGATGATTGGTGTGTTATCACCATCATATTCGTATTTGCTCAGCAGTTCACGGATTTCCATTTCAACCAGGTCAAGGATTTCAGGGTCATCAACCAGGTCAACTTTATTCATGAACACAACGATACGGGGAACGCCTACCTGGCGGGCCAGCAGGATGTGCTCTTTAGTTTGAGGCATAGGACCGTCAGTAGCAGCAACAACCAGGATAGCTCCATCCATTTGTGCAGCACCGGTAATCATGTTTTTCACATAGTCAGCGTGACCCGGGCAGTCTACGTGTGCGTAGTGACGGGTAGCTGTTTGATACTCAACGTGTGCTGTGTTGATTGTGATACCACGCTCTTTTTCCTCCGGAGCAGCATCAATTTCATCATAACCTCTTTTCTCTGCCATACCTTTGCTGGACAGGATGGTTGTGATAGCTGCTGTCAAAGTAGTTTTACCATGGTCAACGTGTCCAATGGTACCGATGTTTACGTGGGGTTTTTCCCGCTTGAAGGTCTCTTTTGCCATTGTTATTCTTTTTAAGAGATGTTTTTAAATTGTTGTTTTTCTAAATTTATATACCGGCTTTCGCCATTTTTTACCCTATCACTTACTTGCTCACATTCAAAACCGAGAGCTGTTGAGCAGGATTGAACTGCCGACCTCTTCCTTACCAAGGAAGTGCTCTACCACTGAGCTACAACAGCTTATCTGATACCAGATCGCTCCCCTTTGGTAAGCCTACCCGCTAAAATTTCAATTTTTAACAAAGAACGACCG
>CAZUMM010000056.1:0-6520 GCA_964621795.1 uncultured Flavipsychrobacter sp. | reverse complement strand
CAGAAAATAGAATTGTCTAATTTAGAGTTGTCCGAATAATGGGGTACTTACATTACCATTTGGCCCCATTACTTCTATATAAATACCCAGCTCGGGCAAGTAAAAATCGGGGCACCATACACGCGGGCGGCCACACTCATCCAGCAAATATACCGCCCGTTCATATTCCCACCACGCGCCAATGGCCTTCAGGTATTCAGATACCGTCCGCTCGTTTTGTGTCATACTATCGTACACAGATTGGTTAGGGTACATGGGTTGATTCTTTAATGTTTTTCTGATTACTTAATGTCATTGCGAGGCACGAAGCAATCTCGCGTAGTGAGCGCTTGCATGTTTCACTATGTTCTCGATGAAGTAAGCGCTGCACTAATTAATATATTCTTCTGATTGAAGTCTTTCGTCTTCTACATCTTTTAAGGTTTTTCCTTGTTTTGTTTTCCAGAAAGTTCTTCCGTTTACACTATAACCAAGTATTGTAGCGCCTGCGCTTGAAGGGCTTGTAAATTCATAATCTTCCGCAAAAAATAGCTTGCCATTTTTTTTCTACAATTATTCCTTTGTCCAGTAAAGTCTTTCTAAGATTTTTGTAACTACCTGATAATGCTGGGGTTTCTTTAGTGCTTACACCACTACCGCTCTTAACTTCCATTCCGTTAGACGTTAATCTGGCTACAGCTTTTATATCAGCTACATTCAGGTAGTACTCATTATCTGCCCTATCAATTTTTTTAACAATATTATTCTTTTCATGAAGCACATTATATCCCACCGTCGGCAATATTATTTTCATATTGTCAAAATAGGTTTCCATTTCGTCTTTCACCATTGGAGATAAACTGATTGCATTCCCTTCTTTTCTGTTAAAAAGGGTAAACTCATGTGATTGCGAAATTTGCCCAATTACTTTTTGTTCTAAATATTTAGTGTGTGATACAGTTAGGTTATCATCTTTTGACGTAAAGCAAATAATTGATTCACAGAATGACTTTTCTGCATCACGCATGTGCGCGATTAACCTTTCAGCAATATTGTTAGCTTCACCTACATATACAAGTTTGTCGTCGGGATTGTCTGGATTAGTACCAAATAAAAAATAAACACCTGGTCTATTTATTTCGGGCCTTTGTTTTATGTCAGGGAAAAGGTTGCGGGGTATTTTTATTGCCTGCCCCGACCAATTAGACACATACGAAAATATAACGCCTTCAGGATCTCCGGTTATCAAATAGCTGGTAACTGTTATGCCTCTTTTCATGTACAATAGTTTTATTTTTCCGTTTACCTTACATTTTTATCTTCCGTACACATTATATAGCAATGCGTAGCCGCGATATGCCGAATATGTGGAAGAACCCGTTCCCAAATGACTTGGTTTATATACAGTATTTAACTATGGCATACAAGATAGGGGAAAAATGCCTTTTGTAATACTGGTACCATTCGGTATGCAGAAATGAATGCCTCGTAAAAGTTATCATTACAAAATTCGAAACACCTACCTGGGCAGCACGGAAAGAAACGGGAAACACCACCATTTAACAGCACATTGCCATAAAAAAGCCCTAAATACCACATATCCCCCCAAAAGGGTAGTTGTGAGGCCCTGCACATTTGACTATATTCGCAACCTCAGTTAATAACAATTTGTACATAAATGAAAAAACTAATAACAGCCATTGCCCTTGGCCTGCCGTTTCTTGCGCATGCCCAGGACGATCTCGTTAAAAAACTCGAAAACAACAAAAGCGACAGTTCCAAGAAGAAATTCGTTTTTACTGACGTTATCAATCTTCAGAACACTTCTGTAAAAAACCAGGGCAGCTCTGGCACCTGCTGGAGTTATTCTACCAACTCCTTCCTGGAAAGTGAAATGGCACGTATGGGCAAAAAGCCCGTTGACCTGGCGGAAATATATACTGCGCGCTGCGTATATATTGATAAAGCAGACACCTATGTACGTATGCATGGCGCAGCCAGCTATGGCGACGGGGCAGAGTGCCACGATGTGATAAATATGTATGCCAAATATGGTGCCGTGCCGCAGGAGGCCTATACCGGCCTTCACTATGGTACTGAGAAAAACAGGTTTGGCGAAATGCAGGGTATGCTGCAGGCCATGCTTGATGTTGTGGTGAAGAACCCTAACAAAAAACTGACCCCGAAATGGAAAGAAGCCTTTAAAGCTGTGCTGGATACCTACCTGGGCCCAGCCCCCGATAAGTTTACATGGCATGGTAAGGAATATACGCCCAAAACCTTTGCAGAAAGGGAAGTGGGTATCAACCCCGATGATTATGTAGAGCTTTCATCATTCTCCGATAAGCCTTACTACGAAAAAACCATGCTGATGGTGCCGGACAACTGGAGCTACCAAATGGTGTACAATGTGAAGATGAATGACATCACCAAAATCATCGACAATGCCCTGAAAAACGGTTATACCGTGGCATGGGCTACAGACGTAAGCGAGAAATACTTTAGCTGGAAGAATGGGGTAGCATTTGTGCCGGAGAAAGATTGGGAAGACATGGAAGAAGACGAACAGAAAGACCTCTTCAACGGCCCTAAACCTGATCGTAAAATAACGGCCCCGATGCGCCAGGAAGCTTTTGATAATTATACCACTACCGACGATCATGGTATGCATATCGTTGGCCTTGCCAAAGACCAGACTGGCAAAGAGTATTATATGGTTAAAAACTCATGGGGCGAAAAGAATGATTATAAAGGCTATATTTACGTAACCAAACCTTACGTTTTATATAAAACCACAGCCTTTTTACTTCATAAAAATGCCCTTCCTTCCGATATAAGAAAAGACCTCGGAATTAAATAACAGAAAAGCCCCGCAGCAAAACAACTGCGGGGCTTTTTTTTCAGTACCGGTTACGATCCATTCTAAAGATTATCATTCGCTATAACATGGGCGAAGCATCGACCGAAGTATGTATCCCCCTAACAATCTCTGGAGGATGTTTTAGATGGGTTCTCCCGTTCTGGCTTCTGGTTTTTTGTACCTAGGTGATAGCCCGGCATTATAGTAAAAGCGCCCGACAATATTGTCGGGCGCTTTTACTATGTTTATTTATCCTATTTTACCTGATTAGTGTCACAGCACCTTTGTAGGTTTCTACCAGCCCATCGGGATATCCCAGCCTAATGAGGTATTGGTAGCTGCCCATATCCTGCGGCACACCCTTCCATTTACCGTCCCAGCCGTGCTGGTTATCATTGCTGTAGAACACTTCCTGGCCCCAGCGGTTGAACACCCTGAACTCCAGTACCCTCTGGAAGGTCAGGTTAGCTATATGGAACACATCGTTCTTTCCGTCACCATTCGGGCTGAAAGCCGACGGGATAAACAGGTTATCGCGGTAGTCCACATCCACAGTCACCGTATCAAATGCGCGGCAACCATTCTTACCTATGCCACCCACCACATAATCCGTACGCTCAGTGGGGCGCGCAATGGGATTGGAAATACTCGTATTGTTCACACTTCCTGCCTGGAACCAGTTGTAGGTGCGGGCACCGTTTACCAGCAGTTGTATAGCCTGGCCATATTTTACAATAGTATCATTGTTCAGAATGTGTACATCCGGCAGCGGCATTACTTCCACCCTTGCAGTAAGGGTATCGGTACACCAAACGCTGTCGTATACCACTATTTTGTAAGTAGTAGTGGCTTTAGGCGTGAGTATGGGGTCGGCACACTCCCAGCAGGTAGCATTGCGTGTAGCCAGTGTGTACACACCGTCTTTATACTCATACCACTTGTAGGTAAAGCCGTTTTTGGCATGCAGCGGTGCAGGCTCGCCAAAGCAGATAGCCGTATCGGCAGGAGTCACGCTATAGTCGTGTACCGGTATATATACATCTGCCGAGTCGCGGACAATACACCCGCTGCGCCCTTTGGTCTCCACATAGTATTTCTGGCTGTGGGGCAGGTATGCCAGGGGTTGTTGTATGGTAGAGTCTGACAACAGGGTACCGGGGAACCATTTGTATTCAAACGGTACCGATTTCGCTTCGTTGTAAGTAAAAGCAAACAGCGGGCGGCTGAAATAGGCTCCAACATTTGTATTAGTTACGGTGTTACATACATCTGTGCTGCCTGTAGGGGCTTTGAAATACAGGTTAGCCGCGTAGTTGGTTGGTACAAAACGGATAACTGGGTCGTTGCCCGGAGGAGTCACGGCAGCATTGTCGCTGTAGCATATTTCCACAAGCAGGTTTTTGGAAGAATCCCAGTTGTAGGTCTGGTCGAATGTGAACTGTATCCAGCCCTTCGGCATAATAGTAACACCGGGGGCGGTGTACACGGTGGTAACGCCTGTTTCGAAGCCCTTAGAGGCATCCAGTGCGTCTTTCTCCGTACACTTCAATCCTATACGGAAGTTGCTGTATTCGTAATTGGCAGCAGGGTTATCTACTACCTCGAACGACAAGGTGCGCAGGGTAGCTGGCATAATACCGGCCCGGAACATTTCCGCTTTGCGGATCAGGAATTGTTGCTTCACCGAAGCCACATCAGTGGGGAAGCTGGAGGTAGTACCACCTACAGTATCGAAAGACTTTGTACTCAGCAGGCTCAGTACTGCCATAGAATCTATGGTTTTAACCGGGGATGGGTTACCAGTACCGCAACCGGGATTGGTAATTGGCGGTTTACCTACTGGAATCGCATCCAGTTGCAGGTAATCGGGACGGCACAATACAATTGGGTTTTCCGGTATCACATTTACTGTGTTATCGGTATTCATGCGTATCGTTAATGTATCTCTATTCTTACAATAGCCCGGCAGGTCCGGTGTGAACACCTCATAAGTGCTCTGCACATGCGGGTGGGCAAGCGGGTCAATAATTGTACTGTCGCTCAGGTCGGTACCTATAGGGCTGCCGTTAATATTCGTCCACTGTACGTTCAGGCCTTCTGCGCCCCGTACAAATAGCTGGGCATCTGCACCACCAATAGGGCACACAACTACCGTATCACCGGCTTCTATACCGTCAATTACTTTAATGGTAATAACTGTATAGTTCTTCAGCACGATAGCAATATTTACGTCGCAGGTTGAGTCTGAAGCAGTAGCAATAAACGTATGCTCACCTAAATCGTTAATTGTCGGTGTCCAGGTAAATGTACCTGTTACTTTTGCAGTACCATTGTTGGCAACACTGAATGTAGAACCGGGGATGGTTGTACTTGTAGTCGATTGCAGGTAAACTTTATTTGATATAGAATTAGATGTGGCATTTACATCAAAAGAGAGTTTGTTATTGGGACAGGTTAATATTTTACTTTTACCGTCTTTTTTGGAAACAGCGCCAAACTGGATATTCACGGGTATGGAATCCACTGCTGGCGGCAGGGCGTTACAAGGCAATACCGTGATTTGTACGTCACGCATGGTATAACCGGTAGGTATGCCTGTACCTCTCTGGTACTCATCGCAGCGGAATGCCAGTACGAATTTACCGGTTGTAGTGGGTGTAAAGGTAGCGGTACCTGTCAGCGGGTCAACAGCATAAGGGTTGGAAGCGGGAGAGTTAATCGGGTTGGCCAGCGTATAAGGGGCTATGTAGGGGATAGGGGTAGGCTCCAGGGGATTCTGGTTCTTTGTATCCAGCGAGTCATTATCCGGGTCAAACGGCCCGTTCAGGTAAAATGCAGGTTGATTGACGCATATATAAGGAAACGGGTCTATCAGGAACTGCGGTGTACTGTTGATCGGGTTTACCACATTGTTCAAACCGGCTTCTACATAAATACTGCGTGAAAAAGGAGTTTGCAGGTTGGCAATACCACCGTTACGGCTTCCATTTGTCCAGGAGCACTTCCAGTCGGTTTGCCTTGATTGTAAATCAATTACTGTATCATACACTTTTCTTACAAATGCCGGAAACTGCGAACCTGTTTCCCGGCAGGAATTGTGAGGTTTAAAACCCGGGCAAAGCTGGTCCAGTGTATCCGGCGGATCTCCAAATATCGTAAAGTTCTCGTCATAATTGCTGTTTAACGACCAGACGTGTATTGTTTCAAAAGTACCCAAATCAATACTGCCCGGCTCACATGCTTTAAAAACGCTTAATACAATATGGTACCTATATTGGTTATTGATGTCGCCAACATACTCCATGTATAAATCTGCTGCAGCAAAGTGAGAAGCTTTTGCTATGTATGTATTGAATACAGAAGCAAACAGGGCAACTATAGTTGCAAGCCGCATTAATTTACTCTTCATGATATTTAATTTATTCTTTAGCCGGATTTTAAACCCCTCTAAATTAACTCATGAATTTCAATTATTCGATATTTAATTAAATTTTATTCTCAACAGATTAAATTTACTAAGTAAAACTAGGTTTTACTGTTACCTGATTAGTGTCACAGCACCTTTGTAGGTTTCTACCAGCCCATCGGGGTATCCCAGTCTGATGAGGTATTGATAGCTGCCCATATCCTGCGGCACACCCTTCCATTTACCGTCCCAGCCGTGCTGGTTATCATTGCTGT
>CAZUMM010000055.1:0-6667 GCA_964621795.1 uncultured Flavipsychrobacter sp. | reverse complement strand
TACGCATCGAAGCTTAAATGAATAACTGTGCTTGTTTCTTTTCATAAAAAATGCCTCCCATAAAGTCTAACTTTTGGGGGGCAGTGCACTGTGAGCGGCTTTTATCGTCAGTAGCCTCGTCAGGAATCGAACCTGAATCTGGAGCTTCGGAAACTCTTATACTATCCATTGTACTACGAGGCCAGTAATTTTTTTAATTTCTCTTTCCCTATTCCTGATTTGTAATATTTTTCCTTTTGGCGTGCTAAGATAGTATTTTCACCGGCAATTTCAGTAAAGAAAAGCACCCACGGCCTAAAAGCTTTAGTTGATTTATTCTTACCTGCATTATGTTCTTTTAACCGTCGCTCAACATCTTTTGCCATGCCCACATATATGAAAGCATTCACCTCACTTTGTATCGCATAGACATACCACATTCTGATTTGAATTTAAGAACCTGAATCTGGAGCTTCGGAAACTCTTATACCCTGCCTGCGGCAGACAGGTATCCATTGTACTACGAGGCCAGTAATTCTTTTAATTTTTCTTTCCCAATTCCTGATTTGTAATATTTTTCCTTTTGGCGTGCTAAGATAGTATTTTCACCGGCAATTTCAGTAAAGAAAAGTACCCACGGCCTGAAAGCTTTGGTTGATTTATTCTTGCCTGCATTGTGTTCTTTTAGCCGTCGTTCAACATCTTTTGTCATGCCCACATATATGAAAGCATTCACCTTACTTTGTATAGCATATACATACCACATGCTGATTTAACTTTAAGAACCTGAATCCGGAGCTTCAGGAACTCTTATACCCTGCCTGCGGCAGGCAGGTATCCATTGTACTACGAGGCCAGTAATTCTTTAATTATCCTGCATACGGCAGGCAGTATCCATTGTACCACGAGGCCATGCTCTGCAAGTATACTACAAAAATAAAAAATGGCAACCGTTGAGCTGCCATCTTTCTTTGTACCACGTACGGGATTCGAACCCGTGATTCCTCCGTGAAAGGGAGGCGTCTTAACCCCTTGACCAACGCGGCTTTTCCCGTTTGGGATTGCAAAGATACGCGTCTTTTCGTTTCCGTCAACTATTTGCTCAGATTTTTTTTATGCTGATACCATAGCGTTGATAATCGCTAAAAATGTATCTGCTTTCAGCGATGCACCGCCTATTAATCCGCCGTCAACATCGGGGCATGCAAACAGCTCGGCTGCGTTGCCTGCATTGCAGCTACCGCCGTATAATACAGACAGGTTATCAGCCGCTTCCGGCCCGTATTGCGCTGCAATCACACCGCGTATATGCGCGTGCATATCCTGCGCCTGTGCAGATGTAGCAGTACGGCCTGTGCCAATAGCCCATATCGGCTCGTATGCTATGGTAATATTTTTAAGCTGCTCAGCAGAAAGATGAAACAACCCTGCCTTTATTTGTTCTTCCACATATTTGTTCTGCGTATCCGCATCGCGTATATCCAGGGGCTCGCCACAGCAAAAGATTACCTGCAAACCATTCTGCAAAGCCATATCGGTTTTCTTTGCCAGCATGGCGTCCGTTTCGTTGAAGTACTGGCGGCGCTCCGAGTGGCCTAATATTACGTACGCTACACCTGCGCTTTTCAGCATGGGCGCTGATATTTCGCCTGTGTAAGCACCCGATGCCTCGCTATAGCAGTTTTGGGCTGCCAGGTGTATGTGTTCGGTATTTTGCAGTTGCCCTGCTGTTTGTACCAGGTGTACGAACGGGGTAGCTATCACTACTTTTTTCGTTTCGGTAATGGCAGGCAACCCGGCCAGTATACCTTCTACCAGTGTTTTACCTTCATCAAGGGTCAGGTTCATCTTCCAGTTTGCTGCTACAATTTTCTTACGCATGTATAGTATTTAATGATTGATTGTAAATGAATTGAAAGGGTTATTTATCTCTTTGTGCGGCTGTATGTTCAAAAATATACTGGTACATTTTTTCGTCTGCTGCCGACAGGTGTTTGTTTCTCCTGCCCATCATCTTGTTAGCCGTTTCCAGCGCCTTATCCAGGCGGTAGGTCATCATCCCTTCACTACCGCCCCAGCTAAAGGAGGGTATGAATTTATCAGGGAAGCTGCCGCCATATATATTGCAGGACACTCCTACTACCGTACCTGTGTTAAACATGGTATTGATACCGCATTTCGAATGATCGCCCATCAGCAGGCCGCAGAAGGTCAGCCCGGTTTTTACCAGCTTGTTTTCGTGCTCTTCCCAAACCTGTACTTCATCATAGTTGTTTTTCAGGTTCGAGCAGTTGGTATCTGCGCCCAGGTTGCACCACTCCCCTATTACCGCATTTCCGAGATAACCGTCGTGGGCCTTATTACTATTGGCAAAGAATACAGCATTGTTGATTTCCCCTCCTACTTTGCACCCTTCGCCCAGGGTGGTAGCCCCGTATACTTTAGCCCCCATTTTTATCACGCTATGTTCACCAACTGCCAACGGGCCCCTTATCATTACCCCTTCCAGTATTTCGGCATGTGCCGCAATATATACCGGGCCGGACATTGTATTGATAATAGTGCCTGCATTGATAACGGCACCTTCTTCTATAAATAAGTCAGTACCAATGACGGTTACATTGTGCGGCACTACGGCACTGGTACGGCCTGCGGTAAGTAGTTTATAATCTTCCCGTATTGCCCTGTCGTTTTGAGAAAAGATATCCCATTTATGGTTGAGGCGGTATACGGGATGCGGATATTGTTTCTTTACAAGAGTAGCAGTAAAAGAAGAGAGGCTTTCAAAATCAAAGGCCACTTCGCCACAGCGGAATGCTACCAGTACGCCTTCCTTTACCAGTTTTTCGCCGGGGTTCAGGGTTTGAATAACATCGAACATTACCCGGCTGGCAAACACAGAGCCGTTGATGAATATATTATCTATCCCTGTCTCCAAAGGAAATACTTCCTGCAAGTGGGCAGTGGTAAACGAATATGTTTTTTGCCCGGTGATATACTCCCACCTTTCGCGCATCGTCATGATGCCGCACCTGGTATCGGCCACGGGCCGGGTATGGGTAAACGGCAATAACCTGTTTCTTGCTGAATCGTCGAATAGAATAATATGCATAACAAAAAATCCCGTCAAAAGTCGGGATTTTTCGTGCGTTTTGCAATATGTTGTATCGCTTATTTCTTCTTAGCGTAACGGTTTTTGAATTTCTCGATACGGCCTGCAGTATCCACAAACATAGATTTACCAGTATAGAACGGGTGAGACATGTGTGAAATCTCCACTTTTACAAGCGGGTATTCATTACCGTCTTCCCAAACAATTGTTTCCTTTGTAGCTGCTGTAGAGCGGGTAAGGAAAGTATAGTCGTTCGACATATCTTTGAAAACCACTAAGCGGTAATTCTGAGGATGGATATCTTTTTTCATTGTATTGCCTTTTTATGCATGGATTGGGCCATGCTTGTTTTTAGAGTGGGCAAAGGTATGATATTTCTCTAATTACACAAAAAATATCAATCTTTTCTTTGCTACATATAAAAATTATTTTAAAAGCTTCTGAATATCTCCATCAGCCTGTTCGGCAGTGTTGTACTTGCCAATAACTTTCCCGTCGGGGCCTACAAGAAATGCCTGGGGTATGAACTGGATGCCATAATCTGACGCGGCCTGCGATTCCCAGCCGCCCAGGTCGCTGATGTGGTTTTTCCAGGCCAGGTTATCTTTCTCAATGGCAGCTACCCATGCTTCCTTGTTCTTATCCAGGGAAACGCTCAGCACCGTAAAACCTTTCTTAGCATCTTTAAACTTCATGTCTTTGTACTTGTTGTACATCTCTACCAGGCGGGGGTTGGCCATACGGCAGGGGCGGCACCATGAGGCCCAGAAGTCCACCAGGACAACACGGCCTTTCGAAATATCAGACAGTTTCAGCGTTTCACCGCCGGGGGTCGGATATGCCAGTTCGGGGGCGGGGGCTCCTTTTTTTATCTTCGTGTTTTCATACTGGGCGTTGGCCGCAAATGCAATTCCCGCAGCCAGGAAAAGGGTCGCAAATACTTTTTTCATATTCATGTTGTATTGTAAGCTATAAAAATACGGAAGAAAGCGTTAAAAAAATCACAAGTGCAGCACTAAGCCGTCATAAGCAAGGTGCATACCTTCCGGCAGGTGGGCGTCTATCTCTGCATGCAGGCCAAGCTGGTGGCTGATATGGGTAAAATAGGTATCCTTCGCACCGGCTTCCTGCGCTACCTCCATAGCTTCGGCCAGGGTGTAATGAGACACATGCTGCTCATGCCGTAAGGCATTTAAAACAAGCGCTTTACTGCCTTTTATTTTCTCAAACTGTTCAGGCGCAATGTAATTAGCATCCGTTATATAGGTAAAATCGCCGATGCGAAAGCCCAGCACCTCCAGTTTGTAGTGCATTACTTTTACAGGTGTAATCTTTACCCCGTTTATCTCAAAGGGGGTATCCCCATCAATCGTATGCAGGTTTACCTGCGGAACGCCGGGATATTTGTATGCATTAAACACATACGGGAACTCCCTTTTCAATGTTACCTGTGTTTCTTCACTGGCGTACACATCCATATCCTTCTGGTAATGGTAGTTATACGGCCTGATATCGTCCATACCGGCTACATGGTCTTTATGCCCATGGGTGTAAATAATGGCATCCAGTTTCCGCACGTTGGCGCGCAGCATCTGGTAACGGAAGTCGGGGCCGCTATCTATAACGATGCTTGTATCTTTTGTTTGTATCCATACAGAAGTACGCAGGCGGTTGTCCCTTTTGTCGGGCGAAGTGCAAACCGCACAATCACAACCAATAAACGGTACGCCCTGCGATGTACCTGTGCCGAGAAAAGTTACTTTCACTATTCGTCTGTTTCTGTTTGTACGGTAGATTCCTTGCCCGGGGTGCCGGGCTGTTCACGCAATTGTTTATACCACTTTACCATCTCCCCGCTCAGTTCTTCTTCTTTTACGTCAACAGATGGCAATATTTCTACCAGGGCATTAATCCGGCCTTCAATACTCAGGAACTTATTGATAACTACTACCCTCCTGTCTTCCAATATGCAATAGCCGGAATTAAAGTTGCCTTTTTCATACCGGATAATGTACCTTGCTTCTTCGTAAAGCTGCTCCAGCTTTTTCAATGTATTGGGCGTGTACTTAAAACTCATGTGCTGCCTGTTTCAGTGGCTAAATTAGAAAATTAGCGGAACTTATCTTTTTACTTACCTCCCTGTTTATTTTCTCATATATAAATAGGGCGTTGAAATTGTCCTATTACCTGTTCCATACACAACATTATATTAATGTGAACGTTTTATTCTTATGGTTGATGTATATTTGAGGCCTACTTGCAATTCGTTTTCGATGAGCTTTACCAACAAAATAGTCATTCTGTTTTTCCTGCTGCTGTTTACCGCCTTTACCAACAAATCGCTGGCTCAGAGCAGTTATTATGAAGAAGTGCCCCGCACCTTTTACGGCGGCCTGCTGCTGGGAGGCAACTTTACGCAGGTAGACGGGGACCGCTTTGCAGGCTACCACAAAGTAGGCCTGAACGTAGGCGGCATTGTGTATGCCCGGTTTGCCGAGCATGTAGCGGGCAGTATCGAAATACTTTTTTCACAAAAAGGCAGCAGGGCGCATAAGACGCAACTTACCACGTCAAAAGCATACAATATCCTCAAATATGACATTAACCTGAACTATGCCGAGGTGCCGGTCATGATTAACTATTTCGACAAGCGCAAAAGCCATTTCGGGGCAGGTTTTTCCTATTCACAGCTCATCAGCTCGAAAGAAACGGTGCAAACAGACCCGCCATTCCCTTCCAGCATCAAGCTGGATGACTACCCTTTTCAGAAAATGGATATTAATTTCCTCATCGGCTTCAACCTGCATCTTGTAAAAGGCCTGTTCCTGAACGGGCGTTTCCAATATTCCGTTATACCCATCCGTAAAAAAGTATATTCCGAATTCGGGCGCAATGAGCAGTACAACAATGTATGGACACTCCGCCTGATGTACCTGTTTTAGTTATGCCGCATTCATTCCCCGTACGGTTAACCATCCGGCTCGACTGGAGTGAAATGGACCTCTTCGGGCACATCAATAATGTGTCTTACTTTAAATACCTGCAGGCATCAAGGGTGAACTATTGGGAAAAACTGGGCCTTACGAACATGCACAGCGATATGCAACTGGGCCCGATACTGGCCTCTACCGGCTGCACCTTTCTGAAGCCGTTACATTATCCCGGCGAAATAACCGTACAGGCAAGCGTTGAGTATATAAAAAACACAAGCTTCGGCATTCACCACCAAATACTGAATGAAAAGGGGGATATAGCGGCGGAAGGCAAAGATGTTATTGTGATGTATAATTTCCAAACGAACGGTAAAGTACCGGTACCCAAAGAAATCGTTGAAACAATCGAACGGATTGAAGGGCACACTTTTTAACCAACTGTTATCCGCTTTACCGCATCCACCGCACTTGCTAAAGCCGCTTCAACAGTTCCCGCATAAGGGCCGTTATATACCGCTTACCCTTTACCCTGCAAAGAAAAACAAAAAATGGTTAGGGGACACTAGACTCATATAACAATTCAATATATAATGTAAGTACCCCATTATTCGGACAACTCTAAATTAGACAATTCTATTTTCTG
>CAZUMM010000054.1:0-7192 GCA_964621795.1 uncultured Flavipsychrobacter sp. | reverse complement strand
TTTATATTATATTTTTCTCAAACAACACCTTTTAAACACCTAGAATTTTCAACCCCCTTGGTTTAAGTCTTCCGCAGGACGACTTAAATCTAACAAATAAAATGCAGGTCTCCCGACCGGAAAGTTAATAGAGAAGTTCAATAGGAAGCGTGCCTCTTGCCTGGTATAATAATCACTAACAGGTTCACTTGAAAAATGCAAGCGTATGCTTAGACCAGTGGCGGCTTATTGTTTTCGGTATGGCGATACAATCGCTATACTGGGGTGTCCTCGTTGCAAGCGAGGACGAGATAGGGGGTAAGATTATCTCTATATGCAAAGTTCAGGATGCCTGGGACGACATCCTGAACTTGTACGGTTATAGCATATTTATTTACAGTTCATTCAAAAAATCAAAACAAAGTTTGTCTTCTTTTTCCGCTACTTCATCAGCTTTTTTCTTGGTGTATTCCCTTTTACTGATGTAATCTTTATTTATCAGTTTTTTTATTAGTTTATCTTTACTCAATTCTAAGAGTACAGGGTAGTCTTTTTCGTTTTCCAAACATTCGGACACCTCATTTGGAATAGAAAGATCGTCCGTGCTAATGTTTACGCCATTTTTTCGGATGTTTGTAATTTCGATATGCACATTATAGTCCCTCGAAAATGTTTCTACATTCTTTCCAGCAAATTTATCCTTGTCAGAATAATCAACTTCCCAATACCTGATTACCGGCGATGAAAAAGGTGAAGTTGAGATACAGTTATGCTTTTCATAGTACTTGCTATCATCATTTATTTTTGCTGTATAGCCGTAGTTAAAACGAATTTGTTCTATTGTTCCCTGTAACGGAGTCATCCGAAAACCCAAACTAACCTCTTTAAGTTCTCCAATGTAATCGTAATATTCTTTATCAATTTGAGCCAATTCTATTTTTACATATTTATTTAATGAGTTTTCTTCTATGTAATTTTTCCAATAGTTTAGAGTAGAGTCTGCTTTGGGTAAATAAACCCCATACTCATTTTCCCATTCCTTTTCCCATTTTTTGGATAATGGGTTCCAGTAAGCTGTGTCTTTAAGAAATTCTAAATGTTTAAAAAGTCTCCGGTATGTAACATTATTGAATTTTGCCTTTTCAATGTCATCCATTTTATCAGCTTCACTTCTTATGACTTCATAAAAAGGGGCAAACGATGAATCGCTTTCAATTGCTTTAGACAATTTTTCGGTACTAAGTTTTTCAAAAACAGATTGATTAGATATATTACTACAACTTGTCAGAATAGTAAGTCCGAAAATGAATAAAAAAGATTTTTTCATAGCCGTTTACTTATTTCCTGCGTTTAAAAACAAAATTGATTTCTGCAGTTCTGACATTTGGTTGAAGCCCCGAAACATATTCGTCATTCCCAAAATTGGGGTGAACTGTTTCAGTTTTTTCATAAATACCAACTAGCTCCCATCCATCTTTTCCAAATAAGTTAAGAGACTCGTCCGAAACATCAAATTTGTTAGATTGGAATTTCGCCATGGTTGCATCTTCTTTTCCTTTAACGGAAACGGTTTTATACTCCCATTTTGATGAGCAGGAAGAAATGCTGATCCCTAAAATTGCAATTAATAGTGCTTTTCTCATTTTATGTAGGTTTTTGGTTATGTGCGGTCTTGTGGTTTATATGTATTAAAGGTTTAAAAAGGCTGAGCTCTATTTTTGCAATATCTTCTTGAGATTTGCCGCTATCTCGTAAATATACATATCCCCCCGGTATCTTTATATAGTTAGCCATAAGAAGACTAAAAATATATTTCTGAATCCAGTTACACTGCATTCAGAAAGACGTTTGCAATGCACGCACCAGAGACGCAGAAAGAATATTTGTAATCTGCGGCAAACGAGACTTAGATAAGGTAACGCAGCTTGGGTTAATTACCTGCAAATAGTATATTTACTATCATGATACGAAAATGGCTGTTTGTATTATTCAATTTGTGCATTACCTGTTCTTATGCACAGGTTAAGTATCAAAAATGCACGGTTTATAGCACTGGCCCACGGTATGGTTCTGATAGCTTTATTACTGAAGTGCTATTCTACAATAAATACGGCAAGATAACCGAAGAATGTATCTACCGGAAAATAGAGGAGGGTGAAGACGGAACAGGCAATACTTCCCAACTGGCCGAAATCATATTGTATACTTATACTGGAGACACATTATTATCTCTGAAAAAAGCAATTTACCTGGCCAATGAAGATATGCGCATTGATGACACTGCTGTGGTTGCTTATTCGTACGATGCAAACAACAAAATAACCAGTATTATATCCGCAAGCTATGGCAGGGGTGGAACCGGCTGCTTGGTAGGCATAGAAGGAACAAGATGGTATGACAGTACAAAAACTGTATACACGTATGATGACAAGGGCAATCTTATAAAAGAAGCCACCTCGGAACTGAGCTTTAGTATGCCGGGTTTTACTATGGGTGGTTTTCAGCCAAATTTCGCAGCATACCGCTACGACGATAAAAACAGGATAAGTTCAATTAATCATTTGTACATAGAGGTACTCACATATAATGGAGCCGAGTTAGTGAAAGAAGAAGGTATTACGGATACTATAGAAGTAGCAACAGAAGTATATGGATATTATAATAAATGCCGTGTGATTGAGCTGGTTACACAAACCTCCGATAGGGTTCCTCCGGATATTTCTTTTACTTTTTACAACCAATCGGGCAACATAACGCAGGAATATATACATGACAACTACATAACCGGCGGGTATGGTTACCCCGTCGAACGGTTTTATACTTACCAACCGGATAAACGATTGGTAAAAGAAATTCACTATGACAATAGCGGCAACATTGAGCAGGTAGACAGCTATATTTATGAATAAGAGAACGGTAAACCATGCTACAAAAAATACTCTTGATACTTTGCCTTTTATATGTCTCACCTTCGTTTGGGCAGTATAAAATTTGCAAGGAATACTATACCTCTAAGGACGACAGTTTCCATAGAAAAAGACTCAGCTCGATTAGCTACTACGACACACATCAGAACATTATACGCAAAGTTTCATTTTCATGGGACGGTATTGTGTTTGACACTACCGACTATGCTTACAGCAATAGTCTGCTAATAAAAGAAGCACGGTATTGGAAAGTTGACCCGGTATCGCGACCTGTCGACTCTGTTCTTAACTACATAAAAAAGCACCCTGAAGCGCTGGGGCACTCATTGCAATCTATCGTTAAACTTCAACCGTCTGATACGGAAATGACAAGGTACTATTATGATACTCGGGGCTTACTGGTCAAAAAGGAATATGCAATGTTTCGTGATATTGATCAGAGTAGAGAACACCACTCTGTTAAACGCAAACTGGAAGATATTCATGTAACATATACCCCGGTATCGCGCGCATGGCATGACCAGCGCGTGACCAATTATATTTATGGCAATAACAATAAATTAATCGAGGCTAACGGCGATTTGTACGACAAAGCATTTGGCGAATATTCTGTTTATGTTTCCTCAGCCAGAAAATTTTTTTATAATTCAAAAAACCAAGTGGTTTTGGATAGTATTGTAAGCTACAATGGCGCAGCGTTTGACGGTGCTATTAGTACATATACCTACTTCTCTAATGGCTACAATGTAAGAAGGGTAGAATATGAGGCTACGGGGCTTCAATACAGCATGTTGATTTTTACACTAAACAGCGAAAGAAAAATACTGGAAGAGGTTATTTACGATTTAAAATTAGCAGAAAGCCCGATTGATGACTCCAAAAACCTGCCTAGGGAAAAACATCTTTATGAATACGATGGTACTGGCAGGTTAATCAAAAAAGAAACTTTCTACAACAACTTAAACCCAACAAGTATTACTTACTATACATATGAGTGATTGAGCCGTAAATTCTATGATAATAGGGTAGGTATTACCTTTCCACCACATAATTCAGCTCAGTTACCCCGCTGGTAAAGGGCCGGGTAGTCAGCAGGTTGAGTTTTATTTTTTCTTTGATGCCGGTAAACAATGGAATGCCTTGTCCCAAAATAACCGGGTTAACAAACAGCCAGTAGCCGTCAATCAAGCCCATTTGAATAAGTGAATGCGCTGCAGTAGGGCTGCCAAAAAGCAATATTTCGCTGCCTTCCCGTTGTTTTATTTCACTTATCCTGCCTGTAAGGTTGTCGTTGATAATTTCTGTGTTTGCCTGTCTCTTGTTTTCCATTGTTTTTGACAGTACCACTTTGTGTACATTTTTATACCATTTGGAATGTTCCAGGTCGTGCCTGCTCGCTCCCGGCTTGTCTCCTGCGGTTGGCCAGTAGTTTTCCATCATCTGGTAAGTTGCACGCCCATACATCGCAGTGTCGGTTTCGCTTATCCGCTTACCGATATAGTCAAAAATTTCTTCATCAACTTTTATCCAGTTCATTTCTCCGTTCGGCCCTGCTACAAAACCATCAAGCGACATGTGCATAAATGAAATTATCTTTCTCATATAATTCTGTTTTTTATTGTTGTCCGGTATCAGGTCGTTTACAATAAACCCTAATTCCCCTGCTATAAACATACTGTTGCGGTTCAACATTATTCCCGCTTTTACGGGCTGTCATGCAAATAGCCCGGTTTTTGCCTGGCAACCTTATCATATCCAATCCTGAGTTACATTGCAGGTTCATGACTGCATTTTATTAAAAAATTGAAATAAAAATAAATATTAGTGTTATCCATATTTTTCGTATCTTTGTTCTTTATTAATTTTTTATACAAAATACAATGCAAGAAGGTACCGTAAAATTTTTCAATGAAACCAAAGGTTTCGGTTTCATTACACCTTCAGCAGGTGGTCAGGACATTTTTGTGCACGTTTCAGGTCTTATAGACGAAATCCGTGAAGGAAACAATGTGTCTTACGAAGTTCAAAATGGTCAAAAAGGTTTAAATGCAACTAACGTAAAAGTTATTTAATTTATACAATATTATCATTTGCAGCCCCGCTTTTTAGCGGGGTTTTTTTATTAGTGTAATGTACAGTACATACCAACCCGGGCAACATATATTGCTTACAGTTGCTTTGTTTATTGTTGTAACTTGTATCTTGAATGAACAGAGAAACGCAATACCTCCTCGCTTCAGTTGTTGAATCCTCCCAGGATTCCATTGTTACAATCGATTTAAACCGCATTGTCACCAGTTGGAACAGGGGGGCGGAGCAGATGTATGGTTATAAGGCAGCCGAGGCTATTGGAAAATCTTTGGAAATGGTAATGCTGCCGGAAGATATACAGGATTTAATAAATAAAGTAAACAGCATTATTCACGAGATAACCGTTCCTATTTATGAAACAATAAGAGTTCATAAAAATGGAAAGCAGGCAGATTTGGAAATATTATTATCGCCGGTAAGAAACCCGTCAGGAAATGTAATAGGCATCTCTACTGTGGCACGTGATATTTCAGTGCGTAAAATGCAGGAGCAACGAAAAGATGAATTTATTGCCGTTGCCAGCCACGAGCTGAAATCCCGGGTTACAAGCATTAAGTCGTATGCGGAAATTTTATTTGAGCGGCTTAAACTATTGGAGGATGATATGGGCATATCATTAGCCCGAAAACTGGATGAACAACTGGATAGGTTAATAGAGTTAATGAAGAATTTACTCGATACCACAAAACTGGCTGCAGGGGAAATTCTTTTACACATCGAGCCATTTGACCTTAATGCCCTTATTAAAGAACAGGTTGAAATATTGCAGCTTGTTTCAGACAGGCATAATATTATTTTAAACACCGGGGATATAGGGTTGGTTTCCGCAGATAGAAAGCTTATAAGCCAGGTTCTCATCAATTTAATTTCAAACGCAATCAAATACTCTCCGGCAGGCGGAGATATTATCATAGCAACAATCAATACCGGTGAAGGCGTCAGGGTAAGTATCGCGGATTCCGGTATTGGTATGTCTGACATGGTGAAAGGCAAGGTATTCAACCGCTATTTTCGTGCCGGCAACCCTTTAATCATCACATCTTCTGGCACAGGCCTGGGGCTGTATATCAGCGCCGGCATTATCCGGCAACATGGCGGTACAATATCTATAGAAAGCAAAGAAGGGGAAGGCTCGGTATTTTGCTTTACACTTCCGTACACCCCTACGGCCCAAAAATAAAGATATAAAGCCCGCCTGAGTCATTCAGGAAAAAGCCTTATGGAGGCGGTTTCGTTTATTTCAGGTTTGTTTGCAGGTAGCAATGAAAAGTGCTGCCTTTGTTGAGTTCGCTTTCGGCCACCATAAAGCCGTGATGCAGTTCTGTTATTTTTTTGCATAGTGCTAAGCCTATACCACTGCCTGCATAATCGTCTGCACTATTCAGGCGCATAAACATTTCGAAGATGCGGTCCGTATATATTTTTTCAAACCCGATACCATTATCGCTGAAGCTTAGCTTCAGGTATTCAGCACCGGCAACGGCATCTATATGGTTTATGTCATTTCCCGAAACATAAGCAGCCGATATTTTGATATGAGGTGGTATCCCATGGTGTTGAAATTTTATCGCATTACTCATCAGGCTTTGAAAAAGCTGGGTAAGCAGGGGGCGGTAGCCTGTATATACAGGCAGGTTGTCGGCTTCTATAACGGGGCTTTTCGCATGTGTCAGTTCCCGCAGGTTATGCATCGCAAACACGAGTATATTGTTCAGGTCAACATCCGCAAGCTTGTTGCGCTCGGTTTCCAGTTCACAAAAAGCAAGTATATCATCGGTAAGCAACCCCATGCGCCGTACAGATGCCTGTATTCTCTTAAAATACATTTTCCCTGTTTCAGAAAAGCTATGATTTTCTTTAGCCAGGAACAACTCTATAAAAGTATAGATTTTGCGTAGCGGTTCTTTCAGGTCGTGGCTGGTGACGTGTGAAAACGAGTGCAGTTCGGCATTATGTGCTTTCAGTTCCTTGTTTTTCCGTGCCAATGTTTTATTCAGCGCTTTCAGTTCATTTTCCGATTTTATACGGTGGGCAACATCGTGTTTTATGTTCAGTACGCCTATTACATTTTCCTCGTCATCTTTCAACGGTATAAAGTGGTTTTCATAATGGCCCGGCTCATACCTGCCCTTTTCTTCAGGCACAAAAGCATTGTATCCGTTCATTGCATGTTTCATGGCCCGTACTACAGCAGG
>CAZUMM010000053.1:0-9715 GCA_964621795.1 uncultured Flavipsychrobacter sp. | reverse complement strand
TACAACACAAAGCTAATACATCATATTACCTTCCCTCAATATTTTAGCTTGACCCCTAATTTTGCACCCAGTTTTCATAGTGATAGGGTTTATAGGGGCTGGTCTGTTCGCAGGCCGGCTTTTTTATTTATTTTAGAGCTTTAATAACCAAACCACAAGTCTGTTATGCCCTTCAAGACCGTTGCAGGATTTTTAGTTTGTTTTCTTTTTTGTGTAACCGTTTCCATTGCCCAGCCCCTTGCTGCATACACCAATATGCAAAACCAGGTAATGGTGTGGGACAAGGGCATGCTGCGGAAAATAGATTACCTGCGCCCGGTAGAAATGAAGGTAGGCAGGGTAGCCATACCGTACCTGGATAATGCACGCTCATTTAAAATATACTTCCGCGGTGGTATGAAACCGATTAATAACGGTTTTACCAATGAATTTGCGGTAAGCGATAACCTTATTGCATACCTGAACGCTACTTCGCTGAATGTATTTGATAACGGCAACATCAAAAATCTTTCTACTTATTGCACCCAATACTTCCTTGGTGATAGCGTACTGATGTATTTTGACGGCATTCGCAATGAATATAAGGCATACTATAATGGCAAAGTGTACCCCATAGAAGGCTTTCTTGCAGGCAACCCGCTTGAGGTTGTAAAGGTGACGGATAATATAGCCGCTTATGATAACTATGCCAACCAGTTCCGTGTTTTTTACCACGGCGAAATTGTTAACCAGGAAGACTATGCCGTTAACAGCTTTGAAGTAGGCAGGAACCTTGTGGCTTATGTGGATATAAACAGGCAATTTAAAATATTTCATAGCGGCGAAACATATATAGTAGAAGATTTTCCGCCCACCAAGTACCAGGCAGGCGACAATGTTGCCGCTTTTATTTCTAACGACGGGTATTTTAAGATATTTTACGGCGATAGTATCCATACCGTCGGCTATTTTACCCCGGAGTTCAGGGTAGTAGACAATATGGTAGCTTACCGCGATCCCGGTGGGTATTTTAAGGTATTTTATAAAGGAAAAATTACTACGCTGGAGTCGTACTATCCTGAAAAATACGTGATGCAATACAACTCTGTTGCGTACGTAAACAGGGCTAATATGCTCCGTTTGTTTACCGAAGGCGAAGTGTACGATGTAACCAATTCTGAAACAGAAAACTGGGAGCTGACCTATGATGTATTAAAGTACCAGATAGGCAGGAATATGTTCCGTATCAACTATAAGGGGCGGGAATACTAAAAATATCTTTTTATCAGCCGCAGGTTATGTGTGCGCTTCTTCAGCGTACGGCTGATGATTCCCCCGGGGTCTATCCGGTCGATGACCACACGGCCGCTGGTATCTGTGGCATGTATTATGGTGAAAGCATCAATCAGCAATCCTACATGTGTAATTCTCCCTTCCGCATTATCAAAAAAAGCAAGGTCGCCGCAGCGGGCATGCTGTAAAAAATCAACAGTCTCGCCCTGCGTGGCCTGTTGTGCCGCATCGCGGGGAATACTTTTGCCGCATAGCTTGTAAGCCATCTGCGTAAGGCCGGAGCAATCTATGCCCCGTACTGAACGCCCTCCCCATATATAAGGTACATTCAGGTATTGCATGGCATGCTGCAGCAATTCTTTCCCGTCAGGCTGCAGCGATTTTATAGCATGTTTTTTGCCCTTGAACTTACCCGCATTATCATAAATACTGATACGGCTGCTTTTCAGTCCCGTTAACTCCGCGCCCGGGGGCAGCCACATTTCTCCTTCTTCGAACAGCAGTTTTGACCCCGTTCCTGTTACTATGTATTTAGCTGCTTTGAGGTAATCTTTTTTTGAAACAAGGGTCAACTGTCCGGTTTTGCACCAACCTTCATATTCATCCCACTCACAACGTATAAGGGCCCAATCCCGCTCATTAATGTCCAGTACTTCTACCCGCTCTCCAAATAATATTTCGTTTACCTGTTCGGCGCTGTGGGAAGGTTCCCGTCGCATGGGCATTACAGATACATTGCAATAAGCGTAAGACAAAACCATTTAAAAAATAATATATAGCGGATATTTAAGGCAAGATACAGCTAATATTTATATGCTGTTGTGCGGTAGCGCAATAACCTCAGTTTCCGAAATCTTTTATTAACTTAGCACGCTAAATTCTACGTAAAAAGTGGAGTGATACATAAACATTTTTCATATTAAACATTTCATAAAAATACATGGATTCCTCAATAACCGTTGCCATCGTTGCGGTGGTAGCTATTCTAATAGGTATATTTCTTGGTAAATTCATCTTTGCAAAAAATACCCAAAAACAGATAGACGAAGCTGACCGGCAAGCAAAAAAACTGATAGAAGACGCTAAAGCCCATGCGGAAACGCTAAAAGAAAAGAAAATTCTCGAAGCTAAGGAGCACTTCATGCAACTGAAGAGCGAGAATGACAAGGCGAGAAGTGAATACGAAAAGGAGGTTTTACAACGTAACCGTAAGATAGCCGAAGATGAAGCTAAAGTAAAGCAGCAACAGCAGAGTGTAAATGATAAAAACGCATCGCTGCAAAAACAGATAAATGAATATGACCAGCTAAAAGAAAAGCTGGACAGGCAGCTCGAAGCGGTCAACATTAAGCGTACAGAGCTGGAACGCCACCAGGAAGAGCATATCAAACGCCTGGAAAAAGTGGCTAATCTTTCTGCCGAACAAGCTAAAGCCGAGCTGATGGAAGCGGTGAAAGAAGAAGCACGCACACAGGCAATGGCGCATGTGAAGGAGATAATGGAAGAAGCTAAGGTAAATGCAACCAAAGAGGCTAAGAAAATTATCATACAAACCATACAGCGTACCGGTGCAGAGCAAACCATTGAGAATGCCATAACGGTATTCAACCTGGAAAGCGATGAGATAAAAGGACAAATCATTGGCCGTGAAGGACGTAATATACGTGCCCTGGAAGCGGCTACAGGAGTTGACCTGATAATAGACGATACCCCTGAAGCAATAGTGCTGAGCTGTTTTGACCCGTTGCGCCGCGAGGTAGCTCGCCTGTCGCTGCAACGCCTGGTACAGGACGGGCGTATACACCCTGCCCGTATTGAAGAGGTAGTGGAGAAGACCAAAAAACAACTGGAAGAGCAGGTAATGGAGATAGGGGAGCGTACCATCATCGAATTGGGCATACACGGCCTGCATAAAGACCTGGTGCGCATGGTAGGTAAAATGCGTTTCCGTTCGTCTTATGGGCAAAACCTGCTGATGCACTCTAAAGAAACCGCCAACCTCTGCGGTATCATGGCTGCCGAACTGGGCCTTGGACAAAAAGTAGTGAAGCTGGCAAAACGTGCCGGCCTGCTGCACGATATTGGTAAAGTGCCCGATGAGGAAACAGAATTGAGCCACGCATTGCTGGGGGCAAAACTGGCTGAAAAATGCGGGGAACACCCTGCTATTGTGAATGCGATTGGCGCCCACCACGACGAGATGGAAATGACCTACATCATTTCGCCGCTGGTACAAGCCTGCGATGCCATCAGCGGTGCACGGCCCGGCGCACGCCGCGAAATGATGCAAAGCTACCTGCAACGTATCAAAGACCTTGAATCCCTGGCTATGGCATATAATGGCGTAGAAAAAGCGTATGCCATACAGGCCGGCCGCGAACTGCGCGTAATAGTGGAAGCGGAGAAAGTAACGGATGCTGACAGCGACCGCCTGTCGTTTGAAATAGCAGATAAGATACAGAAGGAAATGCAGTACCCCGGCCAGATAAAAGTGACCGTTATCCGCGAACTGAGGGCCGTAAATATTGCACGATAATAATATCCGCTACTGTCGGTTGAGTGGGTTAACTTTGACACGTTTTTTGAACAGTACCAGGGTGAACATATTCAACAACATATACAGCAAATTCATAGTGATGACCGCATTTATGCTCATAAATGCGGTCATTTCTCATGGGCAGATAGTGCCCGATACTGCTGTGCACCCGGTTATATCAGATACTGCGGCGGCGGCGGTTACAGAAAGTAATGTGCGCGTAAACATAGATACGGTTGTACATGCAAAGCGGGAGCCTTTTGCACCTGTACCTAAAAAAGCAGGACTGTATTCAGCTATCCTGCCCGGTATGGGCCAGTTATATAACCGCCAATACTGGAAACTGCCGGTCATATATGCAGGTATGGCAGTGTCAGGGTATTTCCTGATAGACAACATTAAAAAATACAGGGACTACCGGAAGATATACATAGGCCGCATTGACAATGACCCTACTACTACCGATGACCTGACCTATACTACCAATGATATAAAACTGCTGCAGGATACTTATAAGAAGTACACCGATCTTACCGTACTATTTACTGCCTTAGGCTATACGATACAGGTGCTGGATGCAGTAGCATCTGCCCACCTGAAGAACTTTGATATCTCACCTGATATTTCTATGAACGTGCGGCCTGTATTGTATAGCAATGGTATTGGTTTAGGGGTAGTTATGAATTTAAAATGACCGCCTGCTGAAACATTTGTTATAGCTTAACAAAACTATTTCTGCAACTTTTATTTCAATAAAGCCTGCCGTAACTTTGGGAAATGCTGCACAGCAAACCGAAAGAAGATAACTACCTGCACAAAGGATTAAGAAAGCAACTGGTACAAACATTACGCGAGAAAGGAATAAGTGATGAACGTGTGCTGGCAGCTATAGAGGCAATTCCGCGCCATTTCTTTCTTGACCCGGCTTTTGAGCGTATTGCTTACGAAGACAGGGCTTTCCCCATTACAGCAGGCCAAACCATATCTCAGCCTTATACGGTAGCTTATCAAACGCAGTTGCTGGAGGTAAAGAAGTTTGATAAAATACTGGAAATAGGAACAGGAAGCGCTTACCAGGCCTGCGTTTTGGCAGAACTGGGCGCAATGGTGTACTCCATTGAAAGGCAAAAAGCGCTGTACGATTTCGTTGGCCAGTTTTTCTTCCTCAAAAATTATCCCAATATCAAACGCTTTTACGGGGATGGTTATGAAGGCTTGCAGACGTATGCCCCCTTTGATAAGGTAATAGTAACAGCAGCAGCCCCGTTCATTCCCCCGAAGCTAGTAGAGCAGCTAAAACCCGGCGGTATCATGGTGATTCCCGTAGGTGAAGATGGTGGACAGAAAATGATGCGCATTACCAAAGACAAAGAAGGAAATGTGCATGAAGAGAGCCTGGGCGATTTCGTTTTTGTACCCATGCTGGGCGGCAAGAATAAATAATTAATCCTGCTTTATAGCTTTAATATTCCGTTGTATGCCTTTCCATTTGGGACGTGCAAGGGGAGACGATTTGAACACTTTACGGAAAGTCTCCTCACTCATGGCTTCCCACTCCGCAAGTGAAAGATTGAGTATTTCCGGAATGGGCGTAAAGGCCGGTTCATTGTGCGGTTGTGAGAACCTGTTCCACGGGCATACATCCTGGCATATATCGCAGCCAAACATCCATCCTTCCATCTTATCGTGAAACTGCGATGGTACCAGTTCGTCTTTTAGTTCTATGGTGAGGTAAGAAATACATTTGCTGCCATCCACTTCAGTCGGCGAAACAATGGCCTGCGTAGGGCAGGCATCTATACAGCGGGTGCAGGTGCCGCAATGGTCGGTTGCAAAAGGAGCGTCAGCAACAAGGTCGAGGTCGGTAATAAGAGTGGCGATAAAAAAGAAAGAGCCTGCCTGTTTAGTAAGCAGGTTGCCATTTTTACCTATCCAGCCAAGCCCGCTGTTTACAGCCCAGCTACGTTCCAGTACAGGAGCGCTATCCACAAAGCCCCTGCCATCTACATCTCCGATGTGTTCTTTAATATATGCCAGCAACAGGTTTAGCTTTTCACGTATCACATAGTGGTAATCTATGCCCCAGGCATATTTGGCAATGTGTGGCGTGTTTTCTTTTTGCTGTTCCGGCGGAAAATAGTTGAGCAGTAAGGTTATAACGGATTTTGCACCGGGCACTAGTTTAGCAGGGTCTATACGCAGGTCGAAATACCGCTCCATATATTGCATACCTCCGTTGTAGCCCTTCTTCAGCCATTGTTCCAGCCTGCGGGCATCATCATCCAGTGGCGTTGCACGTGCAACGCCGCAAGACATGAACCCGAGCTTTGCAGCTTCTTCTTTAATGAGTGTAGTATGTTTTTCAGGCGAAAGCAAACTATGATTCTTTTTTTAGCGGCTTGACCGTTACATCCCGGATTTCCGAAAGTTTTTGCAAATAAGATGCTGCATGTATTTTAGGTATGCCGGCATGTACCAGGCAAAAAAGTTGCAAGTCTTGCTTGTATATCGTTGCCTCACTTTGTTTGAGCAGGTACAGCACCTCGCCCATTACCGGGTAATCAAACTGCACCTCTACGGGCTCTTCTATCCACTTCTCTGTAGTTTCCGCTTGTGCCAGCGCATCGGTAGTAGCTGTTTTATAGGCATTAATCAACCCCGGTACACCCAATAGGGTACCGCCGAAATAGCGGACTACCACTACCAATACATTGGTGAGCGCAGCACTGTCTATCTGTCCTAAAATTGGCCTGCCTGCGCTGCCGGATGGCTCCCCGTCATCGTTGGCGCGGTATTGGGTACTGTCAGTGCCCAGCCTGTAAGCATAGCAATGATGTACCGCTTTTGGATGTTCTTTCTTTAAAGCCTGTATTTTCTCTTTTACGTCCTGTACGTTTTGTATAGGGTAAGCGCAGGCAATGAACTTGCTGCCACGGTCTTTAAATTCTGCTGAGGTATTTCCCGTAATTGTCTTGTATTTATAAACTTCTTCCATTCAAATCGGCAAAGGCTATGAGCAGGATTGATAAGATGCTCAAAATTAAGCCAATTATCCGCGTCAGCGGTGTTTTTTCCCTGAAAAGGAATATACCGGCCACAGCGCTGGCCAATACGATGCCTATATTGTTGATGGGGATGGCCGCAGAGCTCTGGAAATAATTTGAGTTCAGCAGCTTTACCAGGAAATAAATAGAAAAGTAGTTGGGGATGCCCAATATGATACCTGCTAATACATTTTTGAAAAGAACCGGCGTTCTGTTCCTGATAGAAGAAACGAGTACTACGACACTGCCGATAGCGGCAGCAATGCAGAACATGAAAATAGTGTAGGTGATAGTAGCATTATTCGTATGCAGAAAATAATGCTCCACATACTTTACCATCGTATCGAGCAGGCCGCTACCTGTAAATATGATGGCAGGCAATAACAGGCTCACGTTTTTGGTGTCTTCTTTGGGTACGCGGGTGGTAAGGTACACGGCAGGGAAAGCGATGAATATCCCCGCTATTTTTAATGCACCCAGTTGCTCGTTATACAGTATGACGGAAAAGATAACAGGGATGACCAGCGATAATTTATTGGCTACTGTAGTAGCTGTTATGCCGTCACGGATAGTACATACAGCCATCAGGTTAAAGAGGCCGATGAACATACAGCCCATTACCACCGCCCACGGCAGCCAGCCTGTCACAGGTGTTGTAAAAAGAACTTGTTTATCCTCAAGTAGTATGTACCCTGTAATAGCGCATGTCCAGTAATTCACGGCTATAGCCTGTTTGCTATCTATACCGAAACGGGGAAAGAATTTAAAAATGACAAACAGCAGTGTGTTCAGCAGTATAGTAGCCAGCAGGTAAAACATAGATAGTTAAGTTATAAATCCATGCCTGCTACATACGCGTAGGCTGATTGGCTGTTTACATAGAGGGTGAGCCTGTCGTCTGCAATATCGAATTGTTGTGCTGTGCCTGCGTTCGTCAGGGTGGGGGCGGCTATTCCATCGGCCAATACCTTAGGTGTGGTAAATACCCTTGCTTCATCCCACAAACCTTTATCAATAAAGCTTTGTAACAATTGTACGCCCCCTTCTACTATCAGCGATATCTTGTTGGCCGCATACAGTTCGTTGAGCAATGTTGGCAGCAGGTTTTCATTGAAGGGGAGCTTTAGTTTGCGTGTATTGTTTTCTGTTGCTTCCAATTGTTCATTTACCAGCCATGTTTCTGTGCTATTATCCTGCAAATGGTGTGTGCCGGGTAAAGACAGGTTCCTGTCTAAAGCAATGCGCAACGGTTGGCGGCCCCGCCAGTTGCGCGCCGTTAATTGGGGGTTATCATGTAAAGCAGTACGGTAACCGACCATAATAGCTGATTCTTCAGTGCGCCATTTATGTACCAGTTGGTTGCTATGTGTATTGCTAAGCTGAAAACGGCTTTTATCGGCCGGTGCAAAAAAGCCGTTTGCCGTTTGCGCCCATTTTAAAATGATATATGGCCGCTGCTGCCTGTGAAAGCAAAAGAAACGCCGGTTGAGCCACAAACCTTCGGCTTCTGAAATACCTGTTTCTGTTTCTATGCCTGCCTGTTGCAGTATCTCCATGCCTTTTCCGCCTACCTTTTCAAAAGGGTCTGTATTGCAAATGATTACTTTCTTTATTTTTTCCTGCACAAGGCGCACGGCACAGGGTGGTGTTTTGCCGTAATGGGCGCACGGTTCCAGGCTCACGTACATGGTGCTTTCCGGTATGAGGTGCCTGTCTTCCTGTCGTACGCTTTCCAGGCAGTTTACCTCTGCATGGGCTTGCCCGTATTCCCGGTGCCAGCCTTCGCCTATAATGCGGCCTTCATGCACCAGTACAGCGCCAACCATAGGGTTGGGGGCTACATTCCCTTTGCCCAGTGTGGCAAGTTCGAGGCATCGCCTCATGTAGAACGTGTGGGTGGCCTGCATACGGGTACAAATGTAAATGTAAGGATGGTATTTTGAAACTATCTTTACCGCATGCTTAGCTATAGTGAAGCTTTCCGTGGATTGGTGCAGGAACTTGCCGTTACATACGACAGGCAGGAAGCACACGCTATTGCCCAAAGGTATATGGAACACCTTACCGGCCTTAGCTATACCCAAAGGCTGGTGCAGGATGGCGCTATTGAAGGCGAATTGTTTTTAAAGTTTGAGAAGGACAAGCAGTTGCTGGTTGCAGGTAAGCCCTTGCAGCAAGTGGTAGGCTACGAATGGTTCATGAACCGGAAATTCAAAGTGAATGAGCAGGTACTGATACCCCGCCCCGAAACGGAAGAACTGGTAGCATGGATTATAGAAGAGCAAAAGGGGAGGGAAGCACTCCATATACTGGATATAGGTACGGGAACGGGGTGCATACCTGTAACCCTGAAGCTGGAACTGCCACAGGCAGAGGTAATGAGTTGTGATGTAAGTAAAGAGGCCCTTTTGGTAGCCGGTGAAAACGCCCGTTTGCTGGATGCAAAAACCGCTTTTACCGAATGTGATTTTTTAGATGCAACCACATGGAATGCATTTTCCCTGTTTGATATAATTGTATCGAACCCGCCCTATATACCGGAAACGGAAATGGAAAATATACACACAAATGTGAAGGAGTATGAGCCGCATACCGCATTGTTTGTGCCGGACAATGACCCGCTGTTGTTTTACCGGGCTATAGCTACGTTTGGCAAGGAACATTTAAATAATGTGGGAGTTATATACTGCGAGTTGCATGTAGACCACGCATTGCAAACTGCCAATCTCTTTACAGGTATGGGATATGAAACTGAGTTGAAAAAGGACATGCACGGCAATTTACGTATGCTGAAAGCCGTTATGTAAAATGTAGAAGTTAAGACTTAATCTGACAATTGATATTTATTATTAATTTTCAAACA
>CAZUMM010000052.1:0-10576 GCA_964621795.1 uncultured Flavipsychrobacter sp. | reverse complement strand
TCCCCCGCCTCCGCCGGAGCCACCCCCCCCCGTTAAGCCGACGGTGAAGTTTACGCCCCCGGTAATCAAGAAAGATGAAGAGGTAAAAGAGGAGGAAAAGCCACCGGAAGTTAAAGAACTGGAAGATAAATCTTCGGGCCTGAAAACGGTAGAGGGCGACCCTAATGGTATTGACCCCGGTATAGTAGATAAACCCGGAACAGGTGTTGTAGAAGCACCTGCAGCGCCGCAAATCTTCAAATACGTGGAGCAGATGCCGGAATTCGCCAACGGTGATGTAAATGTATACCTGGGAAACCATATCCGCTACCCGGATGCAGCCCGTGAAAATGGTATAGAAGGCCGTGTAATCCTGCAATTCGTGGTAAGTGAAGACGGCAGTATCAGTGATGTAAAGGTTGTAGGTAATAAGCGCCTTGGCGGCGGACTGGAAGATGAGGCAGTGCGTGTAGTAAAGGGAATGCCTAAATGGCGCCCCGGTAAACAAAACGGTAGGGCTGTGAAGGTTTACTTTACACTGCCGGTACTGTTCCGCCTTGAGTAGAAAAGTAAAGCGAAATAATAATTTACAGTAAAGGCTGCCATAAGGCAGCCTTTACTGCATTTAAGCGGTACTGCAAAGAAGACAGAATAATGACTTTATTGTATATGGAAATGCAATGCAGCATAGTCTTTACATAAAAGTCATTTACCATGGATGTACGTAAAATATTAAAAACCGATTATCTCGACCTGCTTTTCGAGGGAAGAAACAAAGATTATGGCAGCTATGCTTTGCGTAAAAAATATCCGCAGCGTATGCGCAATGCCGGCTTTATTGTAATGGGAATATTTGGTATTGTATCCGGCGGGGCTTTTGTTGCCAAAGCTGTTAAGCCCGTAACCGACAGGCCACTGGTTGTGACCATTTCCCCGATATTACCTGAACTACCGCCACCTGTCCGGCCAAAAACATTGCCTTCCCCACCACCGCCAGCTCCACCGCCTAAACCAACAGTGAAACTTACACCGCCCGTAATCGAAAAAGATGAAAATGTGCAGGAGAATGAAATGCCGCCCGATACAAAAAGCCTGGAAAAGAGTACCCCAGGCCTTAAAACACAGGAGGGTAACCCCGATGGTGTTGCCCGGCGCATTACAGGTAAGCCCGAAGGTTTGATAGAAACACCTGCCCCGCCGCAAATCTTCAGGTATGTAGAGCAGATGCCGGAATTTCCGGGAGATGTGAATGAATACCTGGCTAAAAATATCCGCTACCCCGATGCCGCCCGTGAGAACGGTATAGAGGGACGCGTAACCGTTCAGTTTTTGATAGATGAAGACGGTACCATCAGCGATATTAAAGTAGTTGGCACAGAACGCCACGGCGGCGGGCTGGAAGATGAGGCCATGCGGGTGATAAGAAGTATGCCTGCCTGGCGCCCGGGTAAACAAAACGGCAGGACAGTGAAAGTATACCTCATTTTGCCGGTATTGTTCCGCCTCCAGTAGACAGGGTATTGGGGTAGTGAATGGTTAAGGCTGCCCTGTGGCAGCCTTAACCATATTTACGGGGAATCTTTTATGCCGAATTCAGAACGGTATATTTTAATCATCAGCAGGAAATACGACATGAGCAGCGGACCGAATATCAGCCCCATTACGCCAAAGAGTTGTAGCCCCAGCAATACGCCGAAAACGGTAATGAGCGGATGTACATTTCCTATCTTTTTCAAAATAGTGAAACGGAGCACATTGTCTATATTGGAAATGATGACAGCGGAATAAAGGGTGAGCCCGATGGCCAGCCCTGTATCGCCGGTAGAAAACATGTATACACATATTGGCACCCATACAATCATAGTACCCACTACCGGCAGCAAAGAACAGATGCCTGTCATTAATCCCCACACCAGGAAGTCATCCACATTAAATATCCAATAGCCCAAAGCCGCAATAATGCCCTGCAGAAAAGCAAGTATGGGGATGCCGATGGCATTTGATACTATTAGCTTATGAGTTTCGGTCCAGATAGAGTTTTTGCTTTCTCTTTTTAAAGGCAGGATATGCTCCAGCCTGTCTTCCATTTCGCGCCCCTGTATAAACATAAAGTACACTACAAAAAAAGCCGTGGCAATATTGGTGATGATGCTTGCTGTTGTTCCAAGTATCTGGGGCACGTAAGTAGAGGCCCTTTGTATTAATTGTTTAATCTGGCTGTCGCTGATATCGACCATTGGGAAGCGCTTGCGTATTTCATCCAATGCATGTGTCGCTTTACCAATCAGGTAATCTGAATTATGCATCAGGAAATTGATCTTAGGCATCAGTATCTCTACTACTATCCATACAGGCAGGGAAAGGACAACAAGGGTAAGCGCAATAAGTATAAGCGCAGCAGCGGGCTTTTTCCACTTGCGCTCATCTGTAAGATAGAAAAACCTTTCGCGCAGCAGTATATACAGGGTAATAGCAAACAGGAACCCTGATACAAAATAAGATAGCTCCCATACCATTACGATGCCTAACAAAATTATCAGCAGGTATAAGGAAACACGTTTAATATTAGATGCAGCCATCCGGGAGTAATTATACTAAAATCAGCTTTAGCGTTTATTAAAAAACTGTACCACAGACAGGTATGTATATGTGGCGTGGTTTTTTATGATCTTTGCATAAAGGTATTAAAAGATAATATTGAGGGAACGTAAAATAATAGTGGCATTGGTTTTGACGTTTATGGCTGTGCAAACTGTCTGTGCGCAGGAGCGTTATGACAGCAGCTATATTGAAGATCATACAAACGACCTGACATTACGTGCATTGGGCAATTATAAATTTTCAGGATATGATATCGGGCAGTATGGAATTAACAATAGCCTGCCCTACAAGTCAAACGACAATTACAGTATCGGGGTGGGGTTCAGCTACAGGCTGGTAGGGCTTAACCTTGTTGTAAAAGCGCCGTTTATCAATAATGACGATGATAAAAGGGGTAAAACAAAGTATATAGACCTGCAAACTTTCCTATACCTGCGTAAGTGGACGGTAGACCTGTATGCGCAGTTGTACAAAGGCTATTACCTGAGTGATGATGCACCGCTGAAGACCCCTTTCGCTCCCGGCACTTACCTGCTTCGTCCAGACCTGCAGACGGGCGACCTGGGTTTTAACGTACAATATATTTTCAATAACAAACGCTTTTCTTACCGTGCCGCATATGTACAGAACGAATACCAGAAAAAAAGTGCAGGTTCTTTCATTATAGGCGGTGGCGCACATTATATAGATACAAAGGCCGATTCGGCTGTGATACCTGCGGGCATAAAAAAAGCAGATTTCTTTGGTGGTTCCCGCTACAATAAAAGCCGTGTAGTAAGTGTGGCGTTAGGGGCAGGTTATGCCCAGACATGGATTATAAAGAAACGTTATTTTATCATGGCTTCAGGAGTAGGCAGTATCGGGATAAACCAGACCAGCCTGCTGGAAGAAAGGGGCACAGGCACAAGTGGCAGCGGCCTGCACCTGGATGGCACGTTCCGGGTTGCGGCAGGTTATAATTCACCGGAGTACTACGCAGGCATACAATTCATTGAATTCACTACGCGTAATATAGCCCCTGTACCTAATGCGTGGCAGCAATATAGCACCGGCTATTTCCGCATAGTGGTAGCAAAGCGGTTCAAAGCCAAAAAATATAAGCTGTACGAGATGTATGAGAAAATAATGCCGCTTTAGTGATGATATGCCTGCTTTTGAAGTTTTAAGGAATTATTCACTAAAAAACCAGCGAATAAGATATTATTTTTGTCGTGCAGCACGTTATGGTTTTTGCTGAACATACATTTTAACCAAGCTCGAATGAAAAACATCTCAATTATTCTCAGCAGTATAGCATTGATAGGTGTATTGGTGCTTTTTGGCATGCAGATGTCGGGAAACCACAAAAGTACAGGTACCAGCAGCAGCGCTTCGGGGTCTGGTAGTATGGTGTCCGGTACTGGCAGGATAGCGTATGTGGATATTGATACGCTGGAGGCACATTATACTTACCTGAAAAATAAAAAGGAAGAGTTTACCAAACGCCAGGCCAGCATGAAGGCAGAACTGCAAAACTCTGCCGAACAGATGCAGCGCGACTATGCCAATGTGCAACGCAAGGCGCAGGCAGGCACGCTGACGGAGGCCGAATACCAGTCGGCACAAAAAAGACTGGGGCAGATGCAGCAAAGCCTGCAAACGCGTGAAGCCGCCCTTACAGAGCAACTGCTGAAAGAGCAGGACGAGTTTAATAAAGAACTGCAGCAGCGGCTTGATGGATTCCTGGAAGAATACAATAAAGACAAACATTACGATTATATTCTTTCATACACCCGTTCCGGCTCTATCCTGTTTGCTGATAAGGCATTGGATATTACGGATGATGTAATAGCAGGGATGAATAAACTTCCGGGTAACGTGAGTGATACAACAAAGAAAAAGAAATAGTATATTTCTTTGCTAAAATCGCTCATTTGGAAAATAAAGCACACTTTCATCGTTCACTGAGCCTGCTCGACGGCGCCCTGCTGGTGATAGGCTCCATGATAGGTTCCGGTATATTTATTGTAAGTGCCGATATTGCCCGAAATGTGGGCAGTGCCGGCTGGCTGATCGTAGTATGGCTCATATCAGGCTTTATAACATTGTCTGCGGCGCTGAGCTATGGTGAACTGAGTGGTATGTACCCTCATGCCGGAGGCCAGTATGTGTATTTGCGTGAAGCTTTCGGTAAGATGTATGGCTTCCTGTACGGCTGGGCTTTTTTTGCAGTAATACAGACAGGCACTATTGCCGCCGTAGGTGTGGCCTTTGCCAAGTTTACAGGCTATTTTATTCCATCGCTGGGCGAGGGGAATATACTGCTGGGAACGGCATCTGGTTTTCATATTACAGCTGCGCAGTTGCTGGGTATTGCAGTCATTGTATTGCTTACCTATATCAACAGCCGGGGGGTAAGGAACGGGAAATGGATACAGTTCATTTTTACTTTTGCCAAAATAGCAGCTATGGCCGGGCTCATCATCTTCGGTTTCCTGCTGTTTAAAGACCATAGCGTATGGGCCGATAACTGGAACAGTGCATGGTTTGCAAAGAAAATAACCATTACCCCGAATGTGATTTCCCACCGAAGCCTGGATACGGGAACGCTTATCATAGCTATATGTGTGGCCATGGTGGGCGCCTTGTTTTCGAGCGATGCATGGAACAATGTGACCTTCATAGCAGGGGAGATGAAAAGGCCGGAAAAGAACATAGGCCTTAGCCTGTTTATTGGTACGGTGGTAGTGACCCTGCTCTATGTATGCATGAACCTGATGTACCTGAACGTGCTGAGCGTAGGCGATATAGCCGGGGCACCTGCCGACAGAGTAGCGGTAGCAGCTTCGCTGAAAGTGTTCGGTGCGGTAGGAACGGGTTTCATAGCAGGCCTAGTAATGATATCTACCTTCGGTTGCAATAACGGGTTGATACTCTCCGGTGCGCGGGTATATTATACTATGGCCAAAGATGGCCTCTTCCTGCCTGCTGCGGGCAAATTGAATGAAAAGGGCGTGCCAGGCAAGGCTCTCTGGATGCAATGTATATGGGCATCGCTGCTGTGCCTGAGCGGACAGTATGGTAACTTACTGGATTTTATCATTTTCACTGTACTACTGTTTTACATACTGACCATAGCAGGTATATTTAAATTGCGTAAAACACAACCAGATACGCCGAGACCCTACAAGGCATTCGGTTATCCCTTTATACCTTTATTGTATATACTCATGGCTTCGTTCATCTGCGTAGTACTGTTGATGTACAAACCAACATATACATGGCCGGGTCTTATTATAGTGCTGATAGGTATTCCTATCTATTATTACTTACAAAAACGCAGTAATACGGCGAATGACTGAGAAGAAACTCACAACACTGTTTGGTAAGATGGACAAGCTGCACGTAGTAGTAGTGGGCGATGTAATGCTCGACAACTACTGGTGGGGCGATGTGGAAAGAGTTTCGCCTGAGGCGCCGGTACCGATAGTAACGTTGCGCCGGCGCGAAAACCGGTTGGGCGGGGCTGCCAATGTAGCGCTCAACTGCCGTGCGCTGGGCGCTAAGGTGAGCCTTGCCAGTATAGTGGGCGATGATGCAGATGGCCATCAACTGGCTGCCTTTGCCAATGCTGCAGGTATAGACACCTCGCTGTTGCAATACAGTACGCACCGGCGCACTACTACCAAAACCCGTGTCATGAGCCGGAACCAGCAAATGATGCGCCTGGACGATGAAGTGGCCGATGAACTGTACACGGTGGAGGAGCACCCCTTTATAGATGCTGTGCTGCGTATGCTGCAGGTACAAAAGCCGCAGGTAGTCATTTTTGAAGACTATAACAAAGGCGTGCTCAAAGAGAATGTAATCAGGCGCATTACCGCGCATTGCAATAAACTGGACATCGTTACGGCTGTAGACCCTAAGCTGAAAAACTTTCTGGCCTACAGGGAAGTAACCATTTTCAAGCCCAACCTGAAAGAGGTGCGTGAAGGGCTGCATTTAGCTTTGCCATTTGCCGATAAAGATGCACTTGACCATGTGCACCAGCTATTGGCGGCCAAGCTGAAACATGCGGTTACCTTTATTACCCTTTCTGAAAAAGGAGTATACTATAGCAACGGAAAATCGGATGTCATCCCTTCGCACGTACGGAATATAGCCGATGTGTCCGGGGCAGGGGATACGGTTATAGCTACTGCGGCTATAGTATATACGCTAACCAAAGACGCATGGCTGATGGCGGCTGTCAGCAATATAGCAGGGGGGCTCGTTTGTGAGGAAGTAGGAGTAGTGCCTGTTGATAAGGAGCGCCTCCTGGCCGAATGCTGTATGTTATTAGGAACTGATAAGAAATAAAAAAAACGGGAATACCCCGTTCTTGCTATATCGAAGAAAGGGCTTCTATTTTGTTCTGTTCCAGGTATGTTTCCCAGTTTTTGAGCGCCCCGTTTTTCAGCACACGGGGAAATTTGTTCATGCCCCCTTCTTTGCCCATAGATTTCATATAATCGTAAAACACCTGGTTGGGTAATACGGATACAAATACTTCTTTAAGGGCAGAGGTGCGTTCTACGGCATAATCGTCGTTTATCTCACTCAAAGTCTGGTCGAGCAGTTCCCTTATTTGCGCTGCATCGGCACAGCTATCGTCGCAGCCTATATACCAGCGGTGTGCAAACAGGTTTTCGTATTTAAAGCCGGCCACTGCAAACTCGCGTATCGTAATGTTCAGTTTTTTAGACACCGTATCTATCGCCTTGTTCATATTGTCGACAGACATGTGCTCGCCGCAAAGGCTGAGGAATTGCTTGGTACGTCCGGTAATAGCAATTTCGTATTCTTTGGCATCGGTAAAGCGCACCACATCGCCAATAAAATAGCGCCATGCGCCCGAGCAGGTGCTGATCATAATAGCGTAGTCGGTCTGCTCGTTTACCTCATCTATCAGGTAAGAGGTTACCTTCTCCCTCGGGTTGCCGTCTTCATCAAAATTCTCGCGGGTAAAAGGCACGAACTCGTAAAATATGCCTGCATTCAGTACCAGCTTTATACCGTGGTCGCCCGGGCGGGCTTTGAAGCCGAAGCTCCCTTCAGAGGCCATATAGGTCTCTACATAAGTAATGGGCTTGCCCAGCAGTTTTTTAAAGCTTTCGCGGTAAGGTTCAAAGGCCACTCCGCCATGAATATATATGCTCAGGTTGGGCCATATTTCGTGTATATTTTTTACGCCGTGGTAGCGTATTACCTCTTCCAGCACTATCTGCACCCAGGCCGGTACGCCGCACACGGTAGCTACATCCCACTGGCGGGCCTTACGTACTATCAGTTTGATGCGGTCTTCCCACTGGGGGCGCTTCGATATTTTTTGTCCCGGTTTATAAAAGAAGTTGGATATCCAGCGGGGCATGTTTTTGGCACTGATGCCGCTCATGTCGCCTTCGTAATAGTCGCCTTTTTCAAATAAGGAAGTAGTGCCTCCCAGCATCAGTACCCCTTTTGTAAAAGCGGTGGCAGGTACTTTAAAATCTACCATACTGAAAAGCTGCTTGAAGCCTACTTTTTTGATAGATTTAATCATATCCTGCGTAACGGGTATATGCTTACTGGCGCTTTCTGATGTACCGGAACTAAGGGCGAAATATTTCACTTTTCCCGGCCATGTCACATTTTCTTCCCCTTCCTGGCAGCGGTACCACCATTGCCGGTGCATTTCGTTGTAGGTATGCACAGGTACCCGTTCGCGAAAGGCTTTTACAAAGTCCATTTCCTCGTCCAGTATTTTATCGAAGCCGTACTGCTTGCCAAAGGCGGTGTACTGCCCTTTTTCCAGCAACTGGCGCAGGGTATGGCGCTGGTAAGTGCCCGGTGGCGCTACCGGCAGTTTGAATTTCTTACGGATTTCGAAGGAACGGGATATGATATTACCCAACAATGCCATTTCTCTATGGTACTAATTAATCGGTCAAAAAAATACCTCTATATAAAAGGGATACAAAAGTAACTATTAGGATTGGTTTTTACTATGTGTGACGGTGTAACGGGCTGTTTATGAACATATTTTAACATTGGGTATAAGTTATTTGCTTTTAGGGATTTATAGAGTATTTGTATGGCGATAATTGAAGGCAACTATATTCGGGTATTGCATTTTCCGCAGGAATGTACTGTTTCCATAAAGCTTTGGTACAGAGCGGTTGGCGCCTGTGAGGGAGCTACCCGGTTTCTGCCATAACGAATTTTTCCCTGTTCATTATTTCATGGTATGCTTTATCTATAAAAAGGACGGCGTCCCTGTTCTTTATATTGGAATTGTCATTAAAAAGCGGCATATAGCCTTCGGCAGATAATAATGACCGGAGCTCGAACTTACGAAGCTGCAGCCAGTGCAGCGAACTGAAGTTGACCTGCCTGATAGCGCAGGCAATGGTTTGTATATTTTGTTCCATACTGATAACGTAAGACACCAAAACAGCATCTTCCCTGTTGCCGATATTGTATAGTACTGTAATTTCTTTATCCATAACTTTTATTTTAACCGATATCAATAAAACTGTAAACGGACTTTACGTAACATTCAAAGTATTTTCGGGAGCATAGGCATGCAGCAGGGAGAAGTAGGCGGTAGAGGGAACATTGAGGTAGTGCCGGATACCGCCACCGCGAAAACATATTTCGGGCAGGCGCTGGTCTATATGATAAGCGAAAGAAGATAAGCTGGAATATCCGGGGTATATATAATTCAATGTTTGTTTTGTGTGATAATCAGGTTGCGTTACTTTTAGCCGATTGCATAGCGCCCAGCAACGTAAGCCTGATATATTGCTTGCCGGGGTCTTGGTACGATACCAGCCTTTGGTCAATAAGTTGTGCCAGTAGTATACGCATACGTGCTGCACTGATATTGAGGTCGCGCACAAGAATGATTACCGGCACAGGCCCGCGTGGGTGAAGGCCGCAGGTACATAGCTCACGTATTTTCCTGTAAACGAGGTCTGTCATATCAGCGTTTTTTTAAGAGTGGGCTTCTTGCTGTAATATCAACAGGGTGTTCTATAATGAAAGTTCCTGTTTCATATAGCCTGCCGGCTTCTTCTGTGGCTTGGGTACGGGTATCGTAAATGCCGGCTACCTGCATACCTTTAATAACAAGGTATTTGCCGGGGTGTTCTGATATCAGTTCGGCCCTTCGGCTCTTGTAATAATCAATTTCTTTCTGTATCGCATCCATAAGCATAAAGCAACGCAGTTGCGATGCATCTAAAGGTAGGATAATTAGCCTCCTTAAAAAAATATTTATTTTTAATTTTAAAATATTTTGTTTTGTTTTTGAAGTTTTTGGCCGCATACTTTGCATTGTTGCACAGTTTTTGTGTTATAAGGATAAAATGGTATATGAAATATTGTTTTTCCCTGTTATTGCTTTTAGTAGCTGCCTGCGATATGCCTATGTGCAGAAATACTAATCCTGTGTTTGATACAAGTGCTCCTAATTCACCTGTTTATAATGCAGAACTGGCAAGATTGTTACGGGCCAGTGCCGGCCACCTGCGGTATTGGGTAAACGACTATGCTATACTGGGATATGATACTTTTCTCATATTGGATGTACAGGGTAAAGGTTTGTGCGCTAAAATATGGCTGAATGTAAATAAACCGGGAGATGGCATGCTGGATATGCTGAAAGCAAGGAGGGCAATTGCTTATAGAGGGGCAGAACTGGAAGGGCTGAAATACCGTATTGTAAAGGATGCTGATAATTATAGGTTCGTATATAGGGGGCTTGAAAATATTTCAGATTAAAACCCTTCACTAAAAAACTCTTCCACGCTTATATCCAGCGCATGCAATATTTTCATCAGGCTGGAGTAGCGCAGGTCTTCGCCGCGCTCGTAGCGGCCGTACTGGGTACGGTTAATATTATGGTCGTAAGCAAATATCTCATGGCTCGTGTAGCCTTTGGCTATACGCAGCGCTTTAATACGTGCACCCAGCTTTTTTAGGTCGGCACTTATGT
>CAZUMM010000051.1:0-12018 GCA_964621795.1 uncultured Flavipsychrobacter sp. | reverse complement strand
TTTATATTATATTTTTCTCAAACAACACCTTTTAAACACCTAGAATTTTCAACCCATCAATAATCCGGTTCGAGAAAAGTCCAAAGAGGATCACAAAACTTGTAAGCCGCTCTTGTAGCGGCTTTCGGCGTTATATCCTGATTGGATATCGAACCAAAGTCATACTTTCATTAATTCGTATAGGCTTTATTAGCTGAAGATGAGCACGTATTTTCTACAATGCACTAAATTCAATCTAAATAAAAACAATGAAATATCTATTTTTAATACTCATTTTAATTTCAAACGAATCATCAATGGCCCAGAAGAATATTGAAACCGAATCAATAATAAAGATGATAGAATTAGATAGTTTTTCTAACAGAACAGGATTCGAAATGGCTTCAAGGATTATCAACTTAGCAAAAAAGCGAAATCAACATATAGCTGTTGAAATATGCAGGCTCAACCATACGGTGTTCCTTTACGTTGACGACAACCTTCCTGCAGACAAACATAATTGGCTGAGACGGAAAGCGAATGTTGCGAAGCAATTTGAAGAAAGTTCTCTAAGTGTAAAAAATGACTTAAAAGAAGGTAATATGACCTTAGAAAAGACTTTTGGTCTCGATGATAAAGATTTTATTGCTAAAGGAGGTTCAATACCTATATTTATAAAGAACGTAGGAATGGTAGCGACAATTACGGTTTCCGGTCTGCATGATGAAGAAGATCACAAAATAATTGTTGAAGCTTTAAAAGGGAAATTTCTTTAAACAGTGGTATAAAAGCACAATAACTTAAACAGCTAATAGTTTCAATTCATCAAAAAACTGGTTCGATAAACGTCCAATGAGGTTCACATTACCCCTCCCACATTAACTGCAAGTTAATCCCCTCCCCGGATTTGTGTAGCTATGCTTGCCACAAAATTTATCAATAGCCTTTTCAGCAGAACTTATTACAGTTAATTTTCATTATTTTTTGTCGTAATAAAATTTTAGCAATACCTTGTTTTCTTTTTTATTTTCAGACTCTTATGAAATTACGATTCATTCTCGTTTTTCTCCTGGCGGGCCTATCTGCCTCCGGACAAATATCACTGTATGTTGACGGCAGCCAAACCACCAGCGGGGCCGGTACTTCCTGGCCCGCAGCATTCAAAACCCTGGGCGAGGCCCTTGTTGTAGCCAATGCCAATACCACCAGTGCCTACATCAATATCCATGTAGCTAAGGGCACCTACTACCCTACAGGTGTGCAAAACAGTACCGACCGCGACAGTGCCTTTCAACTGATGCGTGGCGGCCTCTGGCTCTTTGGCGGCTACCCCAACGGTGGCGGCACAAGAAATATAACAGCCAACCCCACCATACTCAGCGGAGATATCGGTACGGCCAACGACCCTACCGACAACTCTTACCACGTATTAGTTGCCACCGGCATTCCTGGTTTCGCTGTATATACAGATACGCTCATCTTAGACGGACTCACAGTTACGCAAGGCGCTGCAACCGGCACAGGCACCAAAAGCTTTAAGGGGTATAACCTTTCGCGCTCCAACGGCGCAGGCATGATTACCTCCTCTGTATGGCTCACTTTGCTGCGAAACTCCCGGTTTGTAAACAATCACAGTGCATACCAGGGCGGCGGTTTTCACATCGGGGCACAGTCGACCTTAAAAACTGACAGTACCACATTTACCGGGAATACTGCAGATACATCGGGCGGCGGCATTTTCAGCGCATCAGGGGCTATAATAGTTGAGCGCAGTGTGTTTACCGGCAATACAGCCGGCAACGGCGGTGCCATTTGCCACAGCAATATGATTAGCAAGCTGAGCATGAAAACTTCGCTGTTTTCAGCCAACAAAGCTATCAAATGGAGTGGCGGCGCGGTTGATCTGCCCGGCCTCGGAACTTTCCTCAACTCCCCCTGGTTGTTCGATTCGCTTACCTTCACAGGCAACACCGCAGTAACCACCGGCGGCGCAGTCAACTCTACAGCGGGATGGTCTACCATCACGCAACCCACCCTGCGGTTCAGGGCCGGCACCTTTACAGGCAACACGGCCGGGAACGGCGGCGGTGCCCTGTCTATGGAAGGAAAAATGAACCTACTTATAGATACCTGCAGCTTCGTTGCCAATAAAACAGCCACAGGCGAAGGCGGGGCTGTACGTACAGGCCTGAACACACCGGGGTATCTCACCGGCAACGTATTTACCGCCGACTCGGCTACAGCCTCAGGCGGAGGGGCATTGTATGGCACCAGTACCATTGTTGCCAAGCTATGCACCTTCAGCAATAACTACAGCAGCGCCGACGGCGGGGCTTACAGCAGCAGCAAATATGCGAGTGCCGATTTGCAGGACTGCACGTTTGACGGAAACAGGGCCGGTGGCGGCGGCGGCGCAATATGCCTCGGTTATGGCCTGACAACCAGCAGTGTAACACGCTGCAAAATCAGGGGCAACAAGGCCAATGGCAACGGTGGCGGAATATGGCAAATAGGTTTTATAAGCAGCATAAACAATACATTATTCTCTGGCAATACAGGCTCAGTTGGCGGGGCATTGACCCTTGACACCTGGTCCTCAAGCACCACAATAAAACAATGCACAATGGCAGGCAATGCCGACCAGAGCGGAGGAGCAGCAGCTATTTACAGTGCTTCCAGTTCTACCGCAACTTTATCCAACTGTATTGTTTGGGAAAATGCAGGAGGCGGACTATGGGCCCACACCAGTTCAGGTGGAAGTATTATAGCTACATATACTACCGTATGGGGGTGGCTACACAGGTACAGGCAACAATAGTACCAACCCTTTATTTGTGCTGCCGATACCGGGCAGTGCGGCCCCTACTACGGGTGGCAACTATTCGTTGCAGCCATGCAGCCCCGCCATTAATGCCGGCTTGAACAGCGGGTCTTATGCAGGTATAACCGACGTGGCAGGCAATCCCCGCCTCGATGCGCTGATTGTAGACCGTGGTGCATACGAGTTTCAGCAGTCACTCATTGCGGGCACTATCACGGGCAATGCTTCTGTATGTGCAGGAGGCAGCGAGCAATTTACTGCTACTGTTTCGGGCGGCACATGGTCAAACCCCGGCCCCGTGTTAGTGAGTGTGAACAGCACAGGTTATGCAACTGCGGGAACTACTACAGGTACTGATACTCTTTTCTATACCGTTGTTTCAGGCGGATGTTCGGCTGTAGCACTAAAAGTCATTACAATAGTGCCGCTACCCACCATCGCTGCCATCAGCGGCGCATCTACCGTATGCTCTAACGGCAGCACACAGATGACCAACACTACACCGGGTGGAAGCTGGACAAGCAGCAACACAGCCCTCGCAACAGTAAACTCAACAGGCATGGTAACCGGCGTAGCACCGGGTTCTGTAACTATATTTTATAAAGTAACCAATGCTAACGGGTGTGCAGACTCTGCCAGCAAAGTGTTGACTGTTACTGCACCACCAACCGTAGCCACCATTACCGCCCCGGCTACGGGCTTATGCGATGGGGCAACCCTGCAGCTTACCAATGCTACACCCGGTGGTATATGGAGCAACAGTTGCCCGGGCGGCATACTGACTGTAGATAATGCCGGGCTGGTAACGGGCGTAGCCCCCGGTGCCTGCACAGTGCTATATACCGTAACCGATGGCAACGGCTGCGTAACAAGTGCCGACTACCTTTTAACGGTGTATGCATTGCCTGCCCCCCCGGTTATTACAGGCCCTTCAAATACGTGTAAAGGCGTACCTGTAAACTATACAGCACTGCCATCAGGCGGTACATGGAGCATAAGCAACTCCACCCTCGCCACTATATCTGCGGGTGGTACACTCACCAGCCTTGCCAGTGGCAACAATACAGTTATATACACATATACCAACACGAATGGTTGTAGTACTGATGGCCAACTGCCCATTACTATTAACCCTCCTATTACAAGCAGTGTAACAGCCAGGCTTTGCCCCAACGGCAGCTATACTTTCGGCCCTCAAATACTGAAAGCCCCGGGTGTCTATACACATACATTTACTGCGCCAAGTGGTTGTGACTCGGTAGTTACATTAACCCTCATCAGTTCGCCTATCGATACAACCGTTACCATTACAGGCAATGAGCTAAAGGTTGCAGAGCCTGCAGCCTTCTACCAGTGGCTACGCTGCGAACCAAATGGACTTAGAACACCACTGGCGGGCGAAACAAAGCAAACATTCATAGCACCTGCCGCAGGCACATATGCAGTCTTTATTATCAAAAACGGCTGCATGGCAATGGGAAGCTGCCGTACTTATATACCAACTGCAGTAACCGATGTGCAGGCTGCAGGCTATGTACTGTACCCGAACCCGACAACGGGCAGGGTAACAGTGGCTACAGCCAGCATAATCGCAAGCACAATCGTCATTCACGATATGACAGGGAAGCAATTAATGTCTCTTCAGCCCACAAGTACAGAAACGGTGCTGAACCTCGACGGCTGGGCCCCAGGTGTTTATTTCATCACAATAACAGATGCTGCAGGCAATAGCCACAGGATGCATATAAGCCTCACGGACAGGTAATGATAAAAGTTCAAAAAAGTTTTCACATAATAAAGCCACTGATTTGCACTGCCCCCCAAAAGTTAGACTTTATGGGGGGCATTTTTTATGAAAAGAAACAAGCACAGTTATTCATTTAAGCTTCGATGCGTAGAAGCTGTATTACGAGATAACAGATCGGTAAAGGAGGTTGCCAGAGCGGAAGGTTTTGAGGAATCAAATCTGCGTTTATGGCTAGGTTTTTATCAACCCCTACTGGTTTAAGTCTTCCGCAGGGCGACTTAAACCTAACAAATAAAATGCAGGTCTCCCGACCGACAAATTAATGGAGCAGCTCAGGATTTGTCCTACTACCCTGTTATTCCGGATGTTCCGTAAGGGCCATCCGTAACTAATAATAAACTCCGTCTCTGACGGCATTCAAAGAACAGGATGCTAAACATTCCTGATAAAATTTTTCATGAATGGGGTTCTTATGCATGCGCAAAACATGTACCGCACAGATACAATAACCCTATGTTTACTTATCCGTATAATAACGGACCATGGGCCTGTTTTTTGATGTGCGGTCAACAATTTCAAAACCTGCCCTTTCAAAAGATTTATACAGGCCTATCCATGCAAAGGCATCAGGCAGTTTTTCCTGTGTCGGAATAGTGGGATAGGCTTCAATTATTTTAATTCCTTTTTCCCGGGCATACTGTACCAGCCCTTTTAAAAGGGCTATGGAAACACCCTGCCGCCTGAAGTCTTTGGCAATAAAGGTGCAGGGCACAGACCATACCTGCTTATCATCAATAGGTTTATGCACCCTCGATTTTTTAAGCTTGATAAAATCTTCCCTGGGCGCAAAGGCACACCATGCCACCGGTATATCTTCATAAAACCCAAGCAGTCCGGTCGGTTGCCCGTCCCATACCAGTTGCCTCATGGCATTTTTGTTCCCATTATCTATCTTCCCTTCGTCAAACCCGGCCTTGCTGAGCCGGTAATACATACACCAGCAATTTCCGCAGGCGCCCTTTTCGCCAAAAAGTGCTACAAATTTGTTCCAGTTATCTTTGGTCAACGGTTCAAATCTCAAGGCTGCCAGGAAATCATTATCAATATTCTGTTTTTTCATTTTCGCACTGGTTTAAATCTTCCGCAGGACGACTTAAATCTAACAAATAAAATGCAGGTCTCCCGACCGGCAAGTGAATAGAGCCGTTCAGGATTTGTCCTACTACCCCGTTGTTCCGGATATTCCATAAGGGCATCCGGAACTAATAATAAAACTCCGTCTCTGACATTCAAAAGAACTGAAGCCAAACATGTGCGGTAAAATGTCCAACTTTCCACTTCGCCAGTCTGGCAGTTGGCAGCCTTAAGGCCGTAGAGAAAAGCTACGCCCAACAAATGAAGTTTTTTTTACTGCAAAGTCCATCAGTTTTATTATATTAGTATTTACCAATTCTTATGAATCCTTTTCTTCCCCCCTTATCGTTATGAATGGCTAAGGAGGCTTGCCATTGCTACTATAATACTCATGATATTGTATGGTGCCGCAATATCCTTATTTGAAATAAAACCATTCTGGCTTGATGAGTGGAATGTCATTTATAACCTTAAGACCAAAACTTATGCCCAACTGGGCGGGAAACTGGATTACGGGCAGCAGTTCCCCAGGGTTTACCTGCAAATTATCAAATACATAACACAGCCTTTTGATTACAGCTATACATCCCTGAGATTACCATCATTTGTGGTACATGTTTCCGGCCTCATATTTTGCTATATCTTATCAGGCCGCATATTCGGCAAACAAAACGCCTATCGTTTCTTTTGGTTGTTTATCTATGCCTCCTACTCCACCTCTGTTGAGTACTTCGTACAGACCAAGCAATATACTATGGAGATGTTGCTGGCCTTGGTAGCCCTTTGGCAGCTACTGGAGCTATTGAATACCGGGGCAAAAAACATACGCTTTACACGTTACTTGTTTTATGCCTTTTATCTGCCGTTATTCCGTTTTTCAGCTACACCTATCCAATATGCTTTGCAGCACTGTGCCTCACTGTAATGTTCCACACCCGTGGCCTTAAAAACATACTCTACCGGTCCATCCCGTTATTACTCGGCTCAGTAAGTATTTTTATATTCTATTTCTACGATATCACACAGGTTATGGCTGACGGAGGTATGCAGGATTTCTGGAAAGAATATATCCTTCGCGATGGTTTCCAGCCGCTTGCGTACGCATTCAATATCTATAAACTATTTGCCAATCTCGGCACAGGCCTGTTATTCGAAATCATTTACGGCGCCTTAGGGCTTGGCGGATTTTTTTATAGCATTTACCAGCTATTTCAAAAGCGAAATGATACATCACCATTCCGGTATGTATTACAATACAGCTCTTTACTGGTAATAGTAATGATTGTTCTTTTCTCCTTCCACAAGCTTCCGCTGGGGGCGCACAGGCTCAATGCGTTTGCCGTTCCGGCATGTAGTATTTTGGTCATTAATATGCTTATGGTATCAGAGCGCAGATGGAAGAAACTCATACCGGTTATTTACAGTATCCTCTCCCTCACATTAGCAGGAAATATTTACCAGGCATTTGCCAAAGCGCATTTTAGCAAAGAGGCTGTGAAAAAACAACACATATACGACAATACCAGGGCGGCTATTTTATTAGCCGAAGATAAACATATCCCTATAGTAACCGGTACTGCGGTAGTGTATCCGCATGAAGACAGGAACGGGGATTTTGCAGTCATTGGTTACCCGGCTTATCATATGCGGGTTTCATTGCCTGTTTACAACGCAACTGATACATCCCATCTGAAAAAGGTATTCGAAGAACACCCGGAACTACAGCAGGTAGTTTTTATTGACCGTTATGAGCATTCAATTATTCACCGGCAACCGGCATTGAACAATTAAATACCGCAGCCAGTCATATCTGGTTTAAATCTTCCGCAGGACGACTTAAACCTAACAAATAAAATGCAGGTCTCCCGACCGGCAAGTGAATAAAACTGCTCAACAGGAAGCATGCCCTCTGCCTGTATAAGAGTCACCTGCGGTGCTATAAACATACTGTTGCGGTTAAAAACTATCACCGTGTTGAGCATAGTTTTTAACTACATTCTACCAGACAATCTTCTGACTGGCGAAACTATACGGCTCCACCCCGAACAAAAAATAAGGGGAAGAAATGCTCCCCTATCCTTACGACTTCTTATGCTTTTTTTCCTTTATTTCCCGCTCGTTATGCGTTATATCATCGCCTTTTATTTCCTGTTCCTCGCCCTTGCGGCTGTCCAGGTCGTCTTTGTTTTCTATACGTTTACCGCCCGACTGCGATACTTTGGGATTGATGCGCGTATTACTGGCCGGATGGTTGGGATTCTGATTTTTCATAGCATGCTGTTTTTACCCTAAATCGCTCAAAAACCATACCTGTGTTTTCCGCTCCCACATTCCCCCCATACCGGTAATCGCCCTTATTGCCTGTATACCCGTGGAACTATATTTGTGTGGAATAAATATTGCCTGGTAAAAGCAACAAGGCTTTAACTTTATCATATATGGAATTTGGCAAAATACCGGAAAAGGAACTGGAGGAAATCGACTTCACGCTTCCCCCCGACCCTGCCGTTACCAAAGAGGTACTGAAAAAAGGCAAGGGCAATACAAAGTTTTACGTGGGCTGCGCCAAATGGGGGCGTAAAGACTGGATAGGCAAGCTGTACCCGCCCGGTACTAAGGAAAAAGACTTCCTGGAGTATTATGCGCACCTTTTCAACTGCTTAGAATTCAATGCTACCTTTTACAGGCCGCCTACCGCCGAACAGGTGCAGAAGTGGAAGAGCAAAGTGCCGAAGGGTTTCCTGTTCTGCCCCAAGTTCACGCAAACCATTACCCACCTGAAGCGGCTGAAGAATGTACAGCACGAGGTAGACGCTTTCCTGGAAGCCATTACCGAATTCAAAAAGAACCTCGGCCCTATATTCCTGCTGCCCAACCCGCAGATGGGGCCGAAGCACCTCGACACTATCGAGGAGTTTATCGCAGCATATCCCAAAGACCTTGACCTGTTCCTGGAGCTGCGCCACCCCGACTGGTATAATACCGATGAAGGGTACAACATGGAGCTGTTCGATTTCCTGAGGAAAAAGAAACGCGGCACTATCATCACCGACGCAGCAGGCAGGCGCGATTGCGTACACATGCACCTTTCCACTCCGGAGGCTTTTATACGCTTTGTGGGCAACTCCCTGCATCCTACCGATTATGCCCGCATCGACGACTGGGTGAAACGCATCAAACAATGGATGAAGCTGGGCCTCGAAACCTGCTATTTCTTCATGCACCAGCACGAAGAGCTGCACTCGCCCGAATTAATAAAATACTTCATAGAACAACTGAACAAACACTGCGGCACCGATATAGAACCGCCGCAAATGCAGTATGAGGGAAAGCTGTTTTAAGTCAAAAGTTAAAAGTTAAAAGTCAAAAGCCAAAGGGTGTTGATTGGTTGGTTAGTTGAATTGTTGATTGGTTGAATAGTTCGTTTGCTGACAATGCAATACTCAATTGAGTTAACTCAATCATCTGAATTAACCCATTTAACTCAATTATCTGAATTAACCTAATCAACCAATCAACCATTGAGCCATTAAACCATCACCCAAAACAAATAAACATAAACAATATACACCGCAAAACATTGAGCCATTGAGCTATTGAGCCATTGCGTTATTTATCAATTATGTAATTGCGCAATTATCTATTATCTTCGCCCAAATTTTTTTTGAGTCATGAACTTGCATGAATACCAGGCTAAAGAACTTTTGAAACGCTATAATGTACCCACGCAGGAAGGTATAGCGGTAAACAATGTAAACGATGCAGTAAACGCATATAAGCAGATTACTGCCAGCACAGGAAACAAGTTTGCGGTTGTAAAGGCGCAGATACATGCAGGTGGCCGCGGTAAGGGTACTATGAAAGAAGTACCTGAGCAGCATGGTGTGAAAGTGGTAAAAAGTGCTGACGATGTAGAAACAGTAGCTAAAAATATACTGGGCAATACGCTGGTGACCATACAGACCGGTGCTGCCGGTAAAGTGGTGCACAAAATACTGGTGGCGCAGGATATGTATTACGACGGCCCCAGCGAGCGCAAAGAGTTTTACCTCTCTGTACTCCTCGACCGTGCCAAGAAGCAAAACGTAATCATGTACAGCACCGAAGGCGGTATGGACATTGAAGAAGTAGCACACAATACACCCGAAAAAATATTTAAAGAGTGGGTACACCCCGGTATGACGCTGCAGCCCTTCCAGGCGCGCAAAATCGCTTTCAACTTCGGTTTGAGCGGTGAAGCGTTCAAAAACATGGTGAAATTCGTGACCAACCTGTACAATGCGTATGTTGGCCTCGACTGCTCTATGCTCGAAATCAACCCCCTGTTCAAATCGGCTGACGACAAAGTTTTTGCCGTTGACTGTAAAATGAACCTGGACGATAACGCGCTGATGCGCCACCCCGACCTTGCAGACATGCGCGATACCAACGAAGAAGACCCAACGGAAGTAGAAGCAGGCGAACACAACCTGAACTATGTGAAACTGGATGGTAACGTAGGCTGCATGGTAAACGGCGCAGGCCTGGCCATGGCTACTATGGATATGATTAAGCTGGCCGGCGGCGAGCCTGCCAACTTCCTGGATGTAGGCGGTACTGCCAACGCACAGACCGTAGAAGCAGGTTTCCGCATCATACTGAAAGACCCCAACGTAAAAGCTATCCTTATCAACATCTTCGGCGGTATCGTTCGTTGCGACCGCGTGGCTGCCGGTGTTATCGAGGCTTATAACAAACTGGGCAATATCAACATACCGATTATCGTTCGCCTGCAGGGCACCAATGCAGAACAGGCTAAGGAACTGATTGTCAACTCAGGCCTGAAAGTACAATCTGCCATACTGCTGAGCGAAGCTGCCGAACTGGTACAAAAAGCAGTAAGCGCCTAGTCATAAAAACAAGTTCTTTAAAACATATACGGAAAGCTATCTCTGCGGGGATAGCTTTTTGCTTTAATAAAAACAGCGCTATGAAAGACGGAAAAATAAGGGCGGATATAAAGCCCGGAATGGAAGTGGACATCATACTGAAAAAAGACCAGCGCACGGGCGAGCGTACACGGGGCTTCGTTAAACGGCTGCTAACCAGCGCACCGTATCACTCCCGTGGCATAAAAGTTATGCTGGATGACGGGCAGGTAGGCCGTGTGATAGAAATAATAGACGAGTCGACCGAATGATGCATATCAGTTTTTGCCCGCCCGCAGTTCCGTAAATTTGAATATTCATAACCATACAATCAATCTTATGGCAAAGAAAAACATGATAGGATTAGATTCCGCAAAACTGAAAAAGCTTGCAGATAACCTGAACGTACTGCTGGCCAATTACCAGATGTTTTACATCAATGCAAGGGGTTTTCACTGGAACATCAAGGGCGACAAGTTCTTTGAGCTGCATATCAAATTTGAAGAACTGTATAACGACTCACTGCTGAAAATTGACGAAATAGCTGAGCGCATCCTTACCCTGGGCCATACGCCGCTCCATACTTATGCCGACTATATCAAAACATCGGGCATCAAGCAGCAAACCAATGTATCGGACGGAAACGAGGCCGTAAAACATATACTCGACGGCTTCCGCTCGCTGCTGGAAATTGAGCGTGAAATACTCGATATGTCGGACGACGCCAGCGACGAAGGCACTAATTCTATGATGAGCGACTACATACGCCAGCAGGAAAAACTGGTATGGATGTACTCTGCTTTTATGAAATAAAAAAAAGAGGGCTGCATCAAATAGGAATTGTGTAAAGCAATTCTTATTTGATGTAATATTACATACATAACACACTGTATGAAAGACCTCTTCAACAAAATATCAGACAACGTGTCTGAGAAGAAAGAAGCAATGATGGATGCCCTGGAAGCCAACATCAGCTTTGCAAAATTTTCAGAGAAGTTTACCGGTATGACGGAAAGCGCGAAGGAAAAATCCATTGCTTTCATGAATGACCTGCTCTCGCTCCCGCCCATCATCGACAAGGTAGGTTTTAAAACTACAGAGATAGCCATCAGCATCGGCCTGCCGCCCGATGTGACTTTCGAGTTTGAAAAAGAGAACGAGGTAAGCGCAGAAGAGCGCGAACAGATACTGGCACAGCACCAGGACAAGCCCATGCTGGGCACCATCGTAAAAACACTGCTGATGGCCGAAAGCTACCAGCAAAAACTAAAGATGGGCAATTTCCGCTTTACCAAGATACAGATGTGCATCGGCCTCACAGGCGGCGTCAGCTTTTTGCTGGTACCAAAGGGGGAGTAAAAGGTAACGAAGCATTATTTGTAGAAGTTAAGACTTAATCTGACAATTGATATTTATTATTAATTTTCAAA
>CAZUMM010000050.1:0-12103 GCA_964621795.1 uncultured Flavipsychrobacter sp. | reverse complement strand
GTTTCTTTTCATAAAAAATGCCCCCCATAAAGTCTAACTTTTGGGGGGCAGTGCATTGTGGCGGCTTGATACATTCGCACCGCTTGTGACTATAAAGTTACGAGGATTATCAATTGATACCATTTGCAGCAAAAAATTTATTCCTGGCACTTCTTTTATTACCGTCTACAGGTGATTGTAGCAGCCTGTGTGTGGCCTGCCATCCATCGGGAGCAGGTGATACTAAAGTAGATTAAGGCTTTAAATTTTGTTTGAAAAATTAGTGTAAACCGTTTCTAATTCTCCGTTCAATTCAGGGTGATTGATACGCACATAGGCGCGGAAGGCACTCAGTGAATCATCATATTTAATAGGGTTGCTTTTTACAGCAGATTTTAGTTTATTTAATTTGGGCTTTAGGTTGTGTTCCCTTACAAGCTTAACCGCTGTTTTTTCAGATATTCCAACAAGTCGGGCAGCCTCCTTTTGGGTTTTCTCAAATACAGTTATATAGTAGCTGAACTGTATTAATTGTGTGTTGGCTTCTTTAATATTCATTTTATGCCCTCTTTTCAGTTACCAAATATTTAGCAAAATGCCCAACTATAAAATAAAAAAAACTACTGGTACCGGGGCCGTAGTTTTTTTACAGGAAAAGGGTTTACAGTGCAGTCTCAAAGAATTATTTATGCAAATATACTTTCTATTCTTACTATTTTTGATGTTTAAAAAATCCTGTTTAATTTCCGTTTAACTATTACCGTTCATAACCGCTTATCTACTGCATTTTTTGCTTTAAAAAACATCATTCCATTTTTACAATAATTTCCCTGAGAACGTCGCGTAATTCCATCATTTCCCATATACGGTCAGATGATGAACTTTCTATATTATCGGGGTTTTCTATGCACATACGGGCATAAGAAATTGTAATGTAATCAATAGTATTAGCCATAACATTGGCTGATACAATATTTGTAAAATGGCTTAGCAAAGGCATAAATGCCGAAACTATAAGCTTTAGGCTCTGTATGGTTGCTTTACCTTCTTTACAGTCCTTCAATGCCTGAAATAGGTCTTTTTGGTTTATTGCGGGTGCATTTTCCATAGTAGTTATTTTACGGTTATATTTAATTCGGTTAATAATTGGTGTACTGCTTTTTTTGCTTGTTTGTTATCGGCAGCGCGTTTATTGTTTCTTAGTATGCCCTCAAATTGCTTATGCACCTGTTTCAGTTCAGGTAGTGTCATTTGCTGCAAAGGCTTCTTTACTACGCCCCTGCCATTTAAAAACATATCCAGCTTTGCTTTGTCTATTTCGCGTTCCTCACGTTCGCCGTATATGATGCCCGCTTTACAGGCGAGATACCAAATAACTTTTTTCTCTTTTTCTGCCGGGTGCATCTTTGCCAGCGTTTCTATCAGTTCCCTTGCTTCGCCCAGGTACATTTCCCTGCTGCTGTCCGTGCGGCCTTTGGTATAGGCTTGTATAAACTCTTTTTTATCGTCCATCAGGTCAAGCTGCGATAACAATACATGCAGTTTGGCTAACTGTGGTTTGGTTATATATGCTGCCATAAAAACGGTTTTAAATTGGTTTTAAAAGAGGTTCATATATTCTTTAATCACTTCATCGAGGCCGGGGAATTTATTAGGGTATTTCTTTTCAATAAACACCGCAAAGGCCGCAAGGCTGTCGACCTTAGGCGTTTCAGCCTTTTTTCGCCATCCTTGAGCCTTCCCCCATTTGCACATGGTTTGGGCAGATATATTCAGTTTCTTGGCTATGTCCTTATCTTGCAGGCCCAAATGAAATTTCATAAATTCTGCCTGCTGTATCAGGCGTTGTTTTTCGCGTGGTGCTATACGTCCTTTACGGTTGTTTGTAGCCATATTGCAGTATTTAATCGTTTACTTCTTTAAATAGCTTTATGGCATTCATCAGGTCGCCTATACGCTTGTAATTGCGAAACTCGCGCTGGTCGTCTGCATCGGTTATGCCGTTGTCTTGCAGTATGTATTTTATTTCGGCTGCCGTAAGTCCTTTGAACTCGTGCCATATTTCTATACGCCTGAAAAATTCTGCATAGCCCGTAGTGCCTTTATTGCTGAATTTTATCAGCTTGTTTTTAAAGTCGGGCATACCTGCCAGCACTATACCGCAATTGTCCTTTGTACGGTCGCGCAGGCTGTGTATCAGCAGCATCATTTTATCACTCAGCTTGGCACATTCGTCTATCAGCAAAAGGGGGCTGTTTTGGGTGTTTATTTCGTTTACCACCTTTGCCAGCATATCATGCAGGCTGCCATCAAAAGCCGCCCCCAATTCGCCCAGCAGGTGCCTTAAAAACACTTTTGGGGTCACGGTGCTGTCTATATACATGTAATAGGTATTAGGCCGCATGGCTACCGTTTGGCACACCGTTGTTTTGCTCATGCCCGTATCGGCTATTATGCCTATCATTTGGCAGTTTTTAGCGGCTTTTTCGCAGGCAGTAAGCCCCGCTTTGCAGTCGGTTGTTTGGTAAATTTCTGCCTGTGGTTTTACCTTGTTCCATATCCTTAACAGGTTCTTTTCAGATATGTTTTCCCATTTCCCGTTTAAGATGTTGGAAACGGTAGCAGCATTGATGCCCGGTATGGCACTATGTGCTATGCCTTTGGTTTTGCAATAGGCTGGTATTGCCTTTTGTACCTTTTCAATCAGGTTTTGTAGATTTGCCATAGTTAATTTTTGGTGGTTAAATAATCTTGTTTGACTGCCCTGCCCGTGCTGGTAACACGGGCAGTTTTATTCATTGTCTTTATACAGGTCTTGTACATTTACTTTGCTGATAACGTGGCTGGCATCAGTAAAGGGTGAAGCTTTGGTTTTGCCTTGTGGCATAGCTGGCAGCGTTGCGCCTGTGGCTTTACGCAAAGGCAGCGTATTGGTATCTATGCCCAAATCATTTACACGCAGTTTCAAATCGCGGCTTTGCTGCACCTGCGCCCTCACATCTTTATCCAGTGTATAGCTTGCTATATAGTCGGCAGCTTCGGGGTTTTGCAGCAGCGCGGCTGCCAGTTTCTTTTGGGCTGCTTTGCCTGTCTGCTTTACAATGCCTTTTCTGCGGCCTGCAAGCTGTAAAAACTGTTGTTTATCGGCTTCGGTTTGGTTGATGGCCGCACCGGGTATTTTGGCTTTCAGTTGCACATCTGCAATACATTCACCCGTTTTTATGTCGAAGAGGTACACACCCTGTGTCAAATCCTCGTATTGCACCGCCACGCGCTCATTATTGTACTGGCTGGTAAGGTGTGCGGGTAACTGGTACTCGTATTTTTTTACGCCTTTTTTGATGGTTATTTGGCCCCTTGTTACCTTGTAGGTTTCTACAGGGTTGGTATAGCTCACCCTTTCGGCTTCGGTTATAGCAATGGCATTAGGTGTGCTGCTGGTTTGGTAGGCATCATCCGGGCTTTTACCTTCCAGCGAATTGAGCGGACTTTGGTTGTATTCCATAATAGCCGCCGCCATGATTGCTTTTATCTCACCTTCGGTCAAAAGGTTTTCAGGTTTTGCCAGTTCAGCTAACATTTCAGGGTTACGGCGGGCATCTTTGTTTTTTGCGGTAACACCTTGCCCCAAGTAACCTTTATAGTCTTTTAAAAGGCTGTTTAAATATTGCCAGTGTCTTTCCAGCATGGCTTTACGCTGTGGGTTGATTGATACATTGAACATTACCCCTTTCAGCTCTGTAGCGGCCTTAAAATTGCTTGCTGTTAGGGTACGGTGGTAGCTGTGGTTATCGCTCACTATTTCGGCAGGTAATACGCCTGTATTTCTCATGGCATCGTCAAAGCCTGCCGTTATCAGTTCCGTGTTTTCACTTCTGCCAATGGAATAGCCTATAAATTTTCGGCTGTGGTTATCCATTACAGCAAATAATACAAGGCGTTTCATATCGCCATCCCAAAAGGGTATCGTCCAGCCGTCCACCTGCCATTGGTCATTGGCATAATAGGCAGCTTCCAAAGATGCATAAGGCATTTGCTGCTGCGCGGCTCTTGCACCGTAGCGGGCGGCATAGGCTGTTATATCCTTGCCCATGCGTTTCATCAGTATTTTTACAGTGCTTTTGCTGCAAGGCTTTTCCCCTTTTTCAGCACAGGCCGCTACCAGCTTTTTATGAATTTCGCTGCTGCTGTATTTTTGGTCTTTGATGTACAGGGCATATATCAGCGCGTACTGAAATTCGCTTATCCTTTCCTTTGCATTGCCAAAGGCGCGGCCATCAACGGCGGCGGCTTCTATACCGTTTTCCTTGCATTGTTTCAGGCTGCGGCTAAAGGCTTCTTTTGTTTTGAGCTGTCCGGGAAATACTTTGCAGTAGGCAGTAAAATAGTTATTCAGGCTGTTGGCAGTCCTTGCATAGTTATCAATGATGTAATTCCATACAGCCGCCTTTTGCGCTGCAAGTTTTATTTTTTCGGGCGATAGGTTATACTTTTCTTTCAGTTGCGGTATATACTGCTGAAAACCGCGCTTTGTCAAACCTTCAAATATTTGCTGTAGCTCCAATATATCATCGTTCACCGTTTCAGCACTGTATTTATCCAGTATTACAGCCAAAGCGGGCAGGCTCTTTTGCGCTTCGGGCGATGTGGTTACAATTGTATCATAATCATAAAACACACCTTTTCCAGGCACCTCAATAGCGGGCCAGTTGTTCTTTTTTGATGTGTGGTGGTAAAAATTGTCGCGTGAAATAAATTCTCTGATAAAGCTGCCTGAAAGACAGGTTTTGTTTTGGTAGATAATTGCTTTCATTCCGGTACATTTTTTTTGTTATTGATTGGGTTGACTGGTTTTCTTTGATTTGACTGTTTTTGATTTTTTGTAGTACTGCCTATCCCAATAATCCCTTGCGCCTGCTTCCCATATCACATGGGGTTTATTACCCCCGTACCTGCTTTTAGGGAATGCGATAAAGCCCTCAACATGCACTTTTATAGGCACATCATACCTTATGAGGTCTGCCAGTTTCCCGGCAGGTCCTTTGCCGTTGGCGTGGCTTATGAAAATGAAAGACTTGTAGGGGAAAAGCTGTTTTAATTCTTGATACTGCTCAAAGGTGAAGCGGAAATATTGCAGGCTGTCTATTACTATGAATTTTGCCGATTTTTTGCGTTTTAATACGCTCACCAATTCATCAAACGTTATGGCTGGGTCTGCAAGCTGTATTTTATCACCTTTTTTAAAATACTGCTGTAGCTTATCCTGCATTGACTTTGTATGTCCTTCCTCAAGCGGTAAATAATATACCTTACCCTGCTTTTCAAGCACCTGCAATACCTGCATAAGTAAGTTTGTTTTACCGTTGGCACTATTACCCCAAACAAGCATATTAAAATTGCTTTCCACTTCGCCAAAGGTTTGCAGAAACCACTCAGGCACATTTTCAAGCATTTTATAACTCATGGCATATAACTGCGCTATACTCTTATTTCTTTTCATCTGCCTGTAGAATTTAGCTTGCCAGCATTCTTGACTGTGTAGCTATACTGCTTTCTAAACTGCGCAGTTCTTTTAAGTAGTTCTCAATAGCTCTTTTTGCCTTTATATTATTAGATTGACCATTGACCACACGGCTAATAGTGTATTTAGTCAACCCACACCTTTCAGCTATTTCAGTCATAGCTCCATGTGGTAACGCCTCCTTTAAAGCGACTCTTGATTTTTGTGCTGTTTTCATATCTTTAACGCAACTTTTAAACGATTTTCATTGTAAAAATAACGCATTTTAGCATTAACGCAATAATGCGATAAAAATATTTTCATGAAACAGAACGAAAAACTTAAAAAGATAAGAACAGCCTTAGAGTTATCACAGGCTGATTTTGCTGAAAAGCTGGGAATAAAACAAGCCTACTATTCAGAAATGGAGCGCGGCGTAAAAGGGGTTAGTAAAAAAGTTTCCACAATTTTGATATCTAATTTCAAAGTATCAGAAAAGTGGTGGGCATTAGAAGAAGGCGATATTTTTAGCGTTAAAAATGCGATAATAAGTGGCATTGAGTATATGAAGACATCAGGGGGCTTAGTTAAAAAAACAGGTTTGCACTACCAGAATAAATGGAATGAACAACTGGGAAAAGAAGCCCCTGAAGTAAAAAAACTAATTAGTGATGTTTTAGAAATATTGTCTTTGGAAAATATCTTATATGCCTTAGAAGCAAGTGATTTAGGGGCAGCCGGAGGTGAATGGGATTTACATTTATATCCAGCCAAAAACTATAATGAATTTAAAGAGTATTGGAACACCTATTATTCAAGCCTATTAATGCATCAACGTCCTTTTAAAGAATTTGCTGAGGCTGTAAGACGTTTTAAAAATGAATTAAACCGCATAAAAGACGATATTAACTTAGAATATGATTTTGAATAATAAAAACATCACAGTTTTTGATTAATTATATATTAAAAACCTTTGCAATTAAATGTCTATCAATCAAATACAATTCATATTACATTTACTTCGCTGCATTATATTTACATAAAAAGGGCTTTTTACCATCTTATATTTACACAAAAGGGGCAATTTATGCCCCTTTATAGCTATATCTCAAGCCATTGATTTACAGCAATATATTTACATATTCACGTAAAAAAAGGGTCTTACAAGGTATTATATACAACCAATCATGGCATTATATAGCCGCTTTCAGCTACATTTTAGTACCTGTTTTCACCTGTAATCTATCAAAAAATACATGAAAAAAAGGTGCATTTTCGGGCATATATCGTGCATTTTATAGCCCTTATTAGCCTAAACAGGTGCAATTCAGGCCGTTTATTTGCATGGTTTTCCCCGTTTTCACTACACATTTTTCACTACACACCACTACACACCTCACTACACACGCCAAAAACCGCCACAGTAAAGCATTTCAGCCAAATGTAAAAACAATAAATAGATGTAAAAATAAGAAACCGCAAATTTTTGATATTATAACGGCTTCAAGTAAAGCAGGCAATAAAAGCGGCCTAATTCAATACAGTTATGCTTTTCAGCCCTAAAACACCCTAATAATTATAGTAGTTTTAAAGTGGATTATAGTAAATTGACATTTAATTTTGTCCGTTATAGCAAAAAAACCGAATTGCAGTTATCCACAAAACCCGCGCTGGTAGCGGCTTTCCTGTGCAAAAATCGCACTTTTTTCTCTTTATTGCTTATTAGCATTTAATTTTACCCCCCACAATTTTCAATAAAAAATCACATTTATATTTTACTATATTATTGAATTGTTGTTTTTTATGTATATGTATTAACTGATAATTAAAAAAAACGTGAAAACACCCTTGTTTTATATATCACATCGTGTGTAATTTTAATATTCAATTTTAAACCATAAAATTTTTAGCCATGAAAACACTCGTTTTACTAACGATGCTTTGCTGCATCACCATTGTGTCAAAAGCACAATTTATCAGGAACCAAACCCATTGCAGCCTTACAGTTTCGCAGGTTTGCTACAATCCTCCTACTTGTATGAAGACACTTACGGCAACTATTGCAGTTCCCGCAGGTGCTGTTGTCCCGATGCCTGCCGCGTGCCCTGCTCCGCAGGAAACTGCATACATGGTGTGCTGGGCAGCATGTCCCGGTACATGTACGGTGGTAGCAGCTACATTGCCGCCGGTGGTATGTATTGCAGGTATGCCTATGAGTGCACCACTCGGGCCTTGTGCACCATGCCCCCCTGTAACGGTATCATATGATCCTGCTACGGGCGACCTGATTATACAATAAATAGTAACGTAATAACAAGTTTTCTTTTTTAATTTTTAAATATTATAACCATGAAAAAACTTCTCGTTTTTGCCGTATTCTGTTGCATGGCATTCGTATCGAAAGCAGCAGTAATTAACACTATTATTAACAGTACAACGTGCCCGGTAACAGTGACACAGGTTTGCTATATGCCACCTATGTGTACGCAGGTAAATGCCTGGACGGTAGTAGTAGCGCCTGGAACGGCAATGCCTATGCCTGCACCGGGTTGTCCGCCGCCCCAGGAAACAGCTTATACCGTTTGCTGGGCTGCTGGTTGTCCTGGCCTTTGTACCATGGTGACCGGACAGGGAGCGCCTGCTACCTGTTTTGGCTTTCCTGTAGTGGCTCCGCTACCTCCTTGCCCGTCTTGCTCTCCTGCCGCTCCCAATGTAACGTATGATCCTGTTAATAATAATGTGATCATCAAATAAAAATCCTGCTCAGGATTATAGACCAAAAGAAAGCCGGGTATATGCCCGGCTTTTTATATGCGTTGAATATAAATGTGTATATTTATTATCCAATACTTCGTCACTAAAAATGAAAACATATGAAACACCAATTATCACCCCAAGCCCTAAAATGGATTTTCAAGGTTTTCCGCAGACTATTACCTGTTCTTTTTTTCTTATTCGGACTTATCCCGACTGTTTTTGCAGATGTCAATACACTTACATGGGCGCATAATCTGAAAGGGTATAGTATAGAACAAATACCGGGTAGTACCGAGTTTGTTGCAGCCGGTACTGTGTACGACCCGATGTATGCCGGATATAACGGTACGCACTTTCTTCGGCTCGATGCAAACGGGAACGTTCTCTTTTCAAGGATTATGTGGAATGCGGTAGGATATAACAACAACTACGAATCGTGGAATGTAATAGATATTGCTGTAGAAGATGTAGATAAATACTGGATTACCTACCAGGTACGCGGCAAATGGGCGGGGCAGGAAAAAGACTATATACATGCCAACCGCGTGGATGGGAATGGTAACAGCGCGTTTAGCCCGCCATTGTACAACTGGTATATGCACTACAGCGCGAACGGGGATACGAGGCAACAAAATCTGTATCCTACGCATACTTTATGGTACGACCATGCTTTGTATATATGCGGCTATGCTGCTGCTAATACTGAATATCCGAATGTGCCGCACCACGCATATTCAGACAAGGCAGGCTTTATCCTGAAGTATGATGATATAACTGGGAATATCACCCCTTATTTCTGGAATACCGGAGGTGGCGAAACAGATTTTGATATGGCACTGCGCATGCGCCTTACCAGCAATGGACAAATAATGCTGACAGGTGCTATGAACATTGTGCCGGGCTGCCCTTCTGGTATACTGGTAATGTTGTACGATAAAAATATTGTTTTACAAAAGTGGAACGGGGTGATTACCGGATATTATGTATGCTACTCTGACCCTTATTTTGATTTTGGTTATTATGGTATGGATATGTGGGAGGATGGTACTGCTGAAAAAGGTTATTATGTTTTGGCAAACTATGAATTCCAGGGCAATATCAGTACATGGGGCGTTTTGCATGTACGTAACGACCTTACAGTTGATCCTGCCGTAAATACTTATATGGCTTACCAGCCGCATAACCATAGCTTTTGGGGTAACCAGGTCTTCCATGGGCCGAATGGCAGTATTACAGTGGTAGGGCAGGAAACTACTTTAGAATGCCCCGGTACTTTACCGCCACCCAACCTGCAACCGTCAGTAATGAACGTGAACCCGTTTATGATGAATTGCAACTGGTTTTGGGGTGCGGGCGGTATTTCCAACACATTTAACTGGTATAAAATGCAACCATCTGTATTGGGTACGCAGGCAGGCGGTAAAGACTACTTCAGTGGTAACCTGATTGAAGATGTAACAAGGTTGTATACATTTACTGCCCAGCAGGATAATGACCCGAATGGCGACCTGGTAATGATTAACCCAATTACAGACCCGTCCGGAACAAACCTGAACATTAAGTTTACAAGAGTAGATGCGGGCGGAAATGAGAATGTATGTGGCAATACACATGACGATTGCGATCCGGATTTTGCTGCATGGCCATCCTGGAATATCGGCGCGTTTACATCAGATTTTGTGGAAGGTACCAATGTGCCATACCCAGTGTATTATGGCAATTTCTACGACCCGTTACCCACAACGTATGATTGTACGACAGGCGTATATAAAACGGGTGAAGCATATGGTATAAAAGCTTTTGCCGGTCAATATGGTACTATGGCAAATAATGGCCGGACAATAGATAAAAAGGCTGCTGCATTTACCTGTAGTATTTACCCCAATCCTGTAAAGGATAAGATTAATGTTTCGTTTAATAGCCCCGTCAGTGAATTCAGGAACCTTAGCATTAGCATGAAAGATGTAATGGGAAGAGTAGTATTCAGGCAGGAGCATATAAGCGGTGAAGGTTACGGTATAAGCCTGAAATTGCCACCTTTACCACCAGGTGTTTATATAGCTACAGTTAACAACGGAGAAACAGAAACAGCAGCAAAAATTGTTGTACAATAAAGCTGGCAAACGAACAAAAACAAAAGGTAGTCGTGAAGACTGCCTTTGTTTTTGTATCAACTTTCCCAACGACTATTTCTGAATAACTATTTGTTTGGTGGCAGAGCGGCCGTTGGCTTCAATACTGATGAAGTATAAGCCTGCCTGCAGTTGAGACAGGTCCATCTCAGTCCTCGATGTTGTTTTTACCGATGACTGGTAAACCTTACGGCCTGCAATATCTGTTACCGCAATGTTGGCGTTGGTTTTCATTGCTGAAGACCAGTTGATAAATACCATGCCGCTTGATGGATTGGGCGAAACGGAGAATTTATCAGCAATAGTGATATCGCTTACACCGGTGTTCTTTGGTTTTACAGTTTTCTTTCCTTCTGATTTTTCAAAGTTTACCGCCTGGGAGCTGGTCTGTGCAGGTGTAAGTATTACAGATGCCGAAGTAGTGGTATAACCTACTTCTTCAGGATAGATAGAGTACAGGCCGGTAGGCAGGTTGCCGAATGAATAATCGCCGTTGGCATCGGTATAGGTGTACCTGATTACATTGGCCGCGTTATCGCGCAGGAAAATCTGCATACCTTCCACGCCGTTGCTGGTGCCTTTGTTGGCGCCCATAGTAACATTACCGCCGATAAAGCCGGGGCCGCTGGTCACAGTGCCTGTTTGCATATATATATTCCGGCCACTGGTAGTTCCACCTGTATGATTGATTAAGGTAGCAGTGTTCCAGTACAGGCTATTGGCATGGTAGGTAGGTATAAAACCTGTACCGCTTGAAGGGCCGTCGAGCTGTGCCGCTTTTGTACGGTATTGGCCGGGAGGGGCAGTAAAGGTATAAACAGGCACTTGTGTGAACCCGTTTGATACGATTACTGAATCAATGGCTTCCAGTATTTGTGTACTGCTGTCGTAGGTAATCAGCCACACTTTAAAAGTATCCATTGAAAGAGAATCGGCAAATATGGCTCCTGTAATCACATTGGGTGAAATATGTACCGTTATGGAGTCGGTCTGGCTGCAACTTGCAGATGAAGACGAACCGGTCAATAAAACATTGTAAGAGCCTGGTGCAGCATACACATGCGTTACAGGAGAACCTGTACCTGTAGTATTGTCTCCAAAATTCCATGAGTAAGTCATACCAGGCGTGTTGGCCAGGTTATTGGCTGTAAACACTACTGTATTACCGCTTATAACTTTAGAAATGGAAATAGAGCAGGGTGGCGGAGGGGGGGCTGTAACGGTTACCATCTGGGTGTCAAAATCAGAACATACAAGGGTGTTACTGAGCGAATCCCATATTTCCATGTAGGATACCACCTGGTATGTACCGGAGGTAGCATAGGTTTTTGAGGCTGTAGTGCCAAAATAGACAGAGCCGGAACCTGTGCCGAAGTTAATAGTGTTGACAAGATAGTACGGTGTAGATACGCTTGAAGGTGTGGAGGTGTTGGTAAAGGTCGCGGTGAGTCCGGATGTGGTGTAGGTGAATGACGAGTGACACTGCGCGCTGGCCGTGTACGCAAAAAGACAGGTTAAAAGGACAAGTAAAACATTTCTCATAGGTTTGTTAGTTTAGGTTAAAAAATAGGTACCAGATTAAATAGACTATTGAGTAAATATAAGGGTTTGGTAAAAACACGAAAAAACCCCCGTTTACCGGGGGTTTGACAATTCAGTGACGCTCTTATGACAAATTAAATGTAATAGTTTGCACTTAATCTGACAATTTTAGTTTTCTAAGTTCCAGGGTTTA
>CAZUMM010000049.1:10736-14691 GCA_964621795.1 uncultured Flavipsychrobacter sp. | reverse complement strand
CTTCGTGACACCCCTCCTCATTGAGGAGGGGAATTATATATTATCTGGGATTACTTCGCCGCTTTCTGTCGTTTGCTGCTCGCAAGAACGGGAGAAGAAAGAACAGAAGGGTTGCGCGCGGGGACTACTCCGTCCCTGCGGGCGCCCTCCTCACTGAGGAGGGGAATTATGTTGTGTGTTGTTTTTTGTACAAAATGTTATGTTACAATAACTATAGTAATCCTGCCGATGAACGGTGCCAACGCCGTGTATGTTTCATAGTAAGATACCAGGTGACTGCAAAAGAACCAGCTATTATCTGCACCTCTATTGCTATGTGGCAACACTTGTGGCGTTGGGGTATGCGTATCTAAAGTTTTTTTAACTTGCATAAGAGGCTTACGGGCAGGGGAGGGGCTGCCTGTTGATTTTGCAGGGCGGGTTGGGAAGTATGGCACGATTCATGAGAAAATAATTGCAGACGGGGAGGCTAACCAAACGTTTTCTGTAGCAACAGGGGCCCTGTACCGGGGCTGGATAACGATAACCATAAAAACTTTCACTTATGACAGACATCCTATCCTATGTGGCTATTGACGATGAGCGTAAGGCTATTGCGCTGCTCAGCAGGCTCATTGCCCAGTACTATCCCCACCTGGAGATGACGGGGGCGTACACATTGTGGCAGGAGGGGCTGGCTGCGATAAAGAAAAATGATTTCGACTTGCTTTTCCTTGATATTTCGATGCCGCAGAAAACGGGGCTGAACCTGCTGGAGCTGGCGCCGCAACTGGATGCCGAAATTGTGTTTGTAACTGCCCACGAGGAGCATGCACTGGAGGCGCTGAATTTTTCCCCTTCGGGCTACCTGTTGAAGCCGATTGACGAAAACAGGCTTATTTCGGTGGTGGATAAGGCCATTGTACGGGCACAACATAAAAAGGCAGCACAAAAGGCGGAAACCGAAAAACCTCTCCGCCAGACGGGGAAAATCTGCATTCACAGCAATAAGGGGATTGACTATGTAAGTGTTGATGATATCCTTTACCTTGAGGCCAAATTCCGTTGCACAAAAATCGTTACCAGTGCCAGAACTTACCTGAGCTCCAGCAACATCGGTAAGTTTAAAAAACTGGAGGGGCTTTATAATTTCTATGCTGTTCACCGGTCGTATATAGTGAATGTAGACAGGATAAAACGGTATGAAAGCGGTGTGCTTACTGTGGAGAACGGGAATGAGATACCTGTTTCGAAAAGCCTGCGGAATGATTTTCTGAAAATGTTCAATACGGTGTAGGGGGCAACTTTTTTTGTCAGCCTCATCATTAAACACATTGTTGTATTGTCAGGTGGTAACACCTGACAGCAATAATAGGTGGTAACACCTGATAGCAATAATAGGTGGTAACACCTGATAGCAATAATAGGTGGTAACACCTGACAGCAATAAAAGGTGGAAATACCTGGCAACATGGGTATAAAACTCTCCCCGGTGGGGGGAGCCGGAGGGGGCTACACACTTGTTGTATTGTCAGGTGGTAACACCTGACAGCAATAAAAAAACACATTGTTGTATTGTCAGGTGGAAACACCTGACAACAATAAAAGGTGGAAATACCTGGCAACATGGGTATAAAACTCTCCCCGGTGGGGGGAGCCGGAGGGGGCTACATACTTGTTGTATTGTCAGGTGGTAACACCTGACAGCATTAAAAAATATATTATTAAAAGGGCCTGCCGGTTATACTGGCAGGCCCTTTATCGTTCTTCTCTGCTGTGGTATTATTCCTTTACAAATTTCAGTTGCTTTTTTTGCTCTTTCTGAATGATGGTAATAAAATACATACCGGGTTCGAGCGTGTTCACATCTATTTTGGTATTTCCGTTTTCAATTTTGCCGGAGTATACTTTCTGTCCTATCGAGTTTGTGATGATGTAGCCGGCGTTGGTTACATTTTTTACATCCAGGTAATCAGTAGCAGGGTTCGGGGCCAGTTCTATTTCGCCCTCTGTGTACGCTGTCGTGTTTATACCTGTGGTGCTTCCGGGTTTCGCGTTGCTGCCTGAGGGAGCAGTAGGAGTGTAACATGCATTAGCTCCGTAGTTTGCAATAATGCCGGATTGCACTACAGTGTATGGCATCCAGCCTTCATTGTCTCCAGCCCAAAGGTATTCTGGGGTAGATGATTCATCTGTGGCAGCAGCAATGTAATAACTCTCATTACATCCCGTATATCCATTAAAAGCAGCATGTATAGCCAATGCGTTCGATTTAGACATTACATCGTTATGGTAACAGAAAATGCCTAATCCTTCACCATTGGCACCGGCAACATTAGAGGCGTCTATACTTACGGCATATTCACCATCCCCGCCTTCGTCATAAATAAATATGCCTCCCCCTCCTGCATTTAAAGGGTTGCCGTCCTGGTCCAGCTTCAACACCATTACGTCAGAAGGGATTGCCCCTTCTCTGCCTGCCACATAATATTCGTATCGGCCATAGGTACTGGAGTATCTTCCTTTTATCGATTTTGCCTCGCAAATGTCAAAACTTCCGGTATCTGAATAGGTTTTATTCCATTCTATATTCAGATATTGGTCTGTTTTAACCACCCAATATTTACCATTTGTACCCGCATTAGTGTTGCTATAGCCGCAAAGTACAAACCCCGGTGATTGGGGATCGTCGCTAACGGCTATTGCATTAAAGCCTTCGGTATTGCCAATGTCGTAAGTATTATTGGTAACAACTGCGCCGGTGTTAGCATCAACGGTCATGATGAAGCCATCGCCCGTAGGCTGGTTGGGGTATACCTGGTTAATATCGCCTACAATGTACACTTCGTCGGGGTTATAAGGGCTTTGTACGATGCCGTGTGCCGAAGGGTCGCTAAATCCGTACCCTATAGCGTAGGTTTTGTGCCAGAGTGCATTGCCGTTCGCATCAAATTTGAATGCAAACATTACTTTTTGCTCATATCCGTAACGCAAGTTGCCCACTACATATACATCATCGTTGGCGGGGTTGTTAACCGCTTTTTGTACATCTGTAATCTCCAGGTCATAAACATCCCAGGTGGGAATATTATTTGTCATGAATACATAGGCTTGCTGGCTATTTAGCCATCCATTCAAATTCAAAGACTGGTACATAACACCTCCTGCTATATATCCAGGCTGTACTACACCGGTTTGAGAATTGGTATAAGTATTACAAGCGTCATCGGGAGCTGTAAAGGTTGATACCAGGCAGAGCGATTGTGTTGTATGGTTTAGCTGTAGTATCCTGCTGCTACTTGCGTGTATTTGCGTACCACAGCTTGTGTAAAGATAAGTATAGTCAAAAACAGAATTGCCATCATGGTCTATACAAATAGCCATAGGGGAAGGGTCGGCCAAGGTGCCCGGAACGGTAGTGCCAATACCTCCTATAAGGGCGCCGTAGTTGTTGGCCTTGAATATGGGCAATTCTGTTTGTACACCATTCCCTATTATGGAATAATCGGAATGAAACCCGTGGAAATACTGTGCCTGTACACCTAACGGGCCGGACAGTATAAGCAGTGAGAATAAGCATTTATTGAATGTTTTCATAAAATTCAATACGGGATTCTGAGGTTTACTGTTTCTCGGTTTTTCAGGTTTTCTTTTCATGCTTCTTGTTTTAAATGGTAAATGAAATAGGTAGTAAATTACTATTGCTGAAAAGCCAGTAATGGAATGGTGTTATGAAATGCCGTTAGGCGTGCATGAACGGGCGGGTTTTTGTAACAGAGCTATTTTCAAACGAAGTATGATTTGCTCATGTAATGGGTTGCGGATGGGAAACATTGGTTGGTAATGTCTTACAGTATGTGAATAGCGTTGCAAACGCTTTACTGTGGCATCCCCGTTAAAACAGGGACGAGGCAGCATTTTTCGCAAGCGGATGCTTGCGATGTTACGGTCTAAGCGGATGCTTAGACCAGTGAGG
>CAZUMM010000049.1:0-10636 GCA_964621795.1 uncultured Flavipsychrobacter sp. | reverse complement strand
TATTGTCAGGTGGTAACACCTGACAACATTAAAATGTATTTTGTTGTATTGCCAGACGGTAATACCTGACAACATTAAAATGTATTTTGTTGTATCGCCAGGCGGTAATACCTGACAACATTAAAATATGCTTAGACCAGTGAGGTATTGTCAGGTGGTAACACCTGACAACATTAAAATGTATTTTGTTGTATTGCCAGGTGGTAATATCTGACAATAAAGCTCCCCCTCTCCGGGAGGGGCCAGGGGAGGCCATTTACCGCTTAGGTTCCCACAGCTCAATTTTATTGCCTTCTATATCGAGTATGTGCACGAACTTACCGTACTCATCGTAGGTCTCTATATTGTCCAGTACGGTTACTCCTTCTTCTTTCAATGCTGCTACAAGTGCTTCTATGTTTTCAACGCGATAGTTGATCATGAAGTCTTTGGGTGAGGGGTCGAAGAATTTTGTATTGTCGGCAAAAGGGGTCCAAAGGGTATAAATGTCCTGTGTGGTGTCTTCCTGTTGCCATTGCACTTTTGCGCCATAGGGGGTTATATCTAACCCGAGGTGGGTTTTATACCATTCTTTTACTTTTTCGGGGTCTTTGCATTTGAAGAATATGCCGCCGATGGCTGTTACGCGTTTCATGTGTATCTGTTTCTTTTTGGTGCTGAAATAAAAATTTGTGTTGTATGCGAAACCAGGTGATGCCGCCAGTGCCAAGTTATTAATGTTTTTTAATTTGTCCATATAGCAGGCTGCACAAACGGATGCTTGCTGTTATGGCTTAAGCGGATGCTTAAACCAGTGATGGGCAAATGCTTTGGTCAGTGGCGGGTTTTATCTTAATATCTTCTCCATAGCCTTGCCCTTTGCCAACTCGTCTACCAGCTTATCCATGTAGCGTATTTTTTGCATAAGGGGGTCTTCTATTTCTTCTACACGGTACCCGCAAATGATGCCGGTTATCTTTGATGCGTTGGGGTTAATTTGAGGTGCCTGCGCAAAGAAGGTTTCGAGGTCGGTTTTATGGTCAATTTGCTGTTGCAGGGTTTGCTTGTCGTACCCCGTGAGCCAGCAGATGACGGTATCCACTTCTTCTTTTGTGCGTCCTTTTTTCTCTGCTTTTTGTATGTACAGCGGGTAGATGCCAGCAAAAGACATTTTGAATATTCTCGTCGTATTCATTGGTTTAATTTATTTTATTGTTCTGTTGCCGGGAATAGCTAATGCCCCGGTAAACTAAGCTACGTAATAATCTGAAAGCAGTGGCGGGTGGGGTATGCTACGGGTTTAAAGTATGTGCAAGGGGGCTTGTTCGCAAGCGGATGCCTGCATGATTGTGGGTATAAGCGGATGCTTATACCAGGGATGTATTTTTAAGCGGCCATACTATTAAGCCCGGGTGTTTTTCTTTTTCAGCTTTTCGAATTCTTCCTCCTCCGAAAACATGCGGAAGGACCGGTATTCAAAGAAATAATGAAAAACGAGGCCAATTCCCCAGCCAATCATCGGCCATACCGGCCACGGGTATGCACTGCCTGTAAAGAACCATATCAACCATAGTGCGCCGATAATGATAGTGTATACTGCAAGGTGCCTCCGGAAGTCTACCCGTTTATGGGCTTCCTGGCGCAGCTGGTCGTCTGAAGAAGATTGCATGTGTACAGGATTTTATTATCCTAAATTGAAGATTATATTCCAGTTCGCGTATGACTGGTATCATGCTCCTGTATGATTCCGGTCAGGTGCCGTGTAGCCCCTGTTGTGTTGGCAAGCGGATGCTTAGACCAGTATTAGGGAACCCTCCCCCCTGGGAGGAGCCGGAGGGGGCAGTATTTGTTTTACTGTTCGGCATGGAGGCCAACCCTGTTCCCTTCGCTGTCTATAATGACGGCAATATATCCTGCGGGTATCTGCATCTTAGGTGCTACAATTTTTCCGCCTGCCTGCGTTACTTTATCCAGTACGGTTTGAATGTTGGGGCTGGCGTTGATGTACACCATGGTGCCTGTGGGCGAGGGGGTGTTGTTTGCCGATTTGGACAGTACGCCGGTAACCCTGCCTGAGGTTGCCTGTACCACGTTTGGATTGTAAGGAAAGAAAACAGCTTCGTTGCCGCCGTCGTTGCGTTTTACCATTTCTATGCCTAAAATGGTTTCGTAAAATGTTTTTGCCCTGTCGATGTCTGATACCGGTATTTCGAACCAGGTGACCACGTTGGTTTGTTCGTCAATTTTTCTGAGTTTTTGCATCGTTCCGTGTTTTCTGCAAAGGTCAGCAAGCGGGCGGAAACCGCCCTGTGATAATCGTCACAAAATATTACCTGCGGGCACGGCGGTTCCTGATGCGGCTGAGGGTTTCCCTGGCTACGCCGAGGAATGAGGCAAGCTGGCTGAGCGGGACGCGCTGTAATATTTCGGGGTGCTTTGTTTCTATATATTCCAGGCGCTGGAGTGCTGTGCAGCATTTGAACAGGTTGGCAAATTCTTCCTGCCGGGCAGCGAACTGCCGTATGCAGTGCCGCCCGAGGGTTTCTACTTCGTGTACCTGGGCGGCTATGCGGAACAGTGTGCTTTTATCGAAAACCACTACAGCCAGCGGCTCGCAGGCTATGATGTTGTATTCGGATTTTTGCCCGCTGCCAAAGCTCTGAATGTTGGTAGCTATTTCATTTTCAAAGTAGAAGCCTGTGTTTTTCACTGTGCCGTCTATATCGTAGTAGCTTTTGCAGTAGCCTTCGCCGATGTAAAACAACGCGTTGCAGGTTTCCCCCTGTTTTAGCAGGAGTTCGTTTTTCTTATATGCCCGTTGGGCCAATGCAGGCTGCAGCAACTCCCAGCTTTCGTTGGAAAAGGTTGTGAGCGAACGGATGTATTTTAAAAGGTTGTCCATTGTTAGGCCAGTAGCAGTGTAGTGTCAGGTGGCAACACCTGGCACCATATTGAGTAGTGTCAGGTGGTAACACCTGACATCATATTGAAGGTGGCAACACCTGACTCATATTAAAGGTGGTAACACCTGACATCAAATTGAAAACTGGTGCAAGATAGCGTAAACAGGCTTTTCTGCATAGGGCAGGGGGGAGAGTCGCAGGCGGACACTTGCTGTATTGTGGGTCTAAGCGATGCTTAGACTAGCGGCAGTGTAGTGTCAGGTGGTAACACCTGACATCATATTGAGGTGATAACACCTGACACCATATTGAATGCCCGTTGGGCCAATGCAGGCTGCAGCAACTCCCAGCTTTCGTTGGAAAAGGTTGTGAGCGAACGGATGTATTTTAAAAGGTTGTCCATTGCCTGTACGATAAGTTGTTCGACTGTGGTCAGTCTGTTGTGGAGGCGGTTATGAAGGTAACTGTATTGTTTTGATTGTTGTAAATGGTCCAGCAAAAACTGCCCCACCATTCTTTACCCTGGTCAAAGTAGTTGGACCAATTGTCTGACCAGCGATAGATTTCCAGGTGCGCGGTGTTCTTAATATCTGTTACACAGAGTATTATTTCCAAATAGTCTTTAATGAGCCTGTGGGGCAATTCTGATGCCGGGGTGTTGTCTTTACGTGTTCCCAATCCATAGGGTGGGTTTGAAATGGCGTAGGCAAGGCCGTTGTTCCCGCCGGGCGATAGTCCGGCCAGTTGGAATGTACTGGTTTGCGGGTCGAACCCGTTACCGATGAAACTGGCAAATGATATTTCTGTTCCTGCCAGCTCTTCACCGGGCAGGATTTGAATGCGGAATGGGTCTTCGGCAGGCTGAGCATGGCGAAGGGCTAAGATTTCCATTCCTTTTAATGCTGCGGTTTTGGAACAGGTATAGATGTCTCCTACCTGTTTACCGGGCGACATAATAACGGTTTCCAGTACGGCTCCTGTTTCATTAAGGCGACCGAACAATGCCAGTTGCTGCGTGGTGTAGCTGATTTCGGAAAGGGGCATGTCTTAAAGTTACCGATTTAAGGCATAGCCTGTATCGCAAGCGGATGCTTGCTGTATTGGGTCTAAGCGGATGCTTAGACCAGTGATAGATTAAATCGGTAATAGACCCGTATATGCTTTAGACCAGCGGTGACCGGTATATCAGGGCGTTGTTTTAAATGTTTTACCCAGGCTGTGTTGCTGTTCGTTTTCCGTCCAGCGGAGGGAGAGGACGATTGTGTTTGCGCTATCCCGTACAGGTGTTTCCAGGTGTAAAGCGCCAGTTCTGCCGTTCCAAACGGAATAGGTCGTATCCCATGTTTGCCCTCCTTTGTATGTTTGTGTTATATCCACATCTATTTTCTGGTTCTTTGGAAAATCGCCCTGTAGCAGCAACACACGCCCGTGTGCGGTTTGCTCTATTTGCCCGTCGAATGTGCCGGGCGCGGGTTTGGTGTTTTTTACCCAAAAGGCTACGGTAAGCGCCAGCCCCATGCTAAAGAGTGAAAAGAACGACCACCAGCGCAATCTTTTCAGTGCTTTGGCTTTGGCATTGTAGGTGGTGATGTATGCCTGGCGTATCATATTGGGTGCGCGTGCATCGAAACCGATAGACACGGGCAGTTGCGCCATGTTGGACGACCAGTAGGAGAGGATAAGCACGAGATAAGGGGCGGAGAGCAGGGCGAGCACCCACCATTCTTCTACGTCTTTGTACTCTACGGTCAATATACTGCTGGCTATGTAGATGCCCCATGCCCAGTTTACCAGTGCCTTCACCGATTCTATGGCTTTGTCGAGCCGCTCTACGGAGCCGCTCACCATTTTTTCCGACATATCGAACCAGTACTGGTCATCGATTTTCGGCGCTATGTTTTGATTATTGTCGGCCATTGTTTTTAGATTTCTATGGTATAAGGCATGAAATGTCCATTATTGCAGCGGAGGTAAAAAACTTCTGTTTCTTTTTGCCCGCCACGTGCTGCAGGTTTCAATTTCAGCAGTTGTGGTTCCGTCCCGGTTTCTTCCGGTTGTATAATCATTATAAACTGCGCCTGTTCGCGCTGTTCATCATCAATGTCGGCGAGGCGTAGTGCCGATATCTCACTGCGGGTGTCTTCTATGTCTCTGAGGGCGAAATGGGTGAACAGGGATTGTCGTGTAGCTCCGAGATTGCCGGGAATGATGATGACTCCGTCGAACTCTACGTACCCGTTTGCTTCACCGTTTTTACATGGTATGCGTTGCATGTTTTCGTGTTTTTAGTGTTCGTGTTTTTTCTTGCTATTTCTGTTATAGCATTTTTTCAGATGTAATATTATCTGTAATATTTATGCCAAACAACGTGAAAAATACTGTTTTTTAATTGGTGTATTTTTCGTATAAATTTTTTCTTGTCTGTGGAAAGGGGATACTTGTATCTGTGTATTACGGGAACGCTACACAGGTAGCCTGTAATAGCCGCAAGCGGATGCTTGCTGTATATGGGTCTAAGCGGATGCTTAGACCAATGGATATATCCGATAGCCCATTATTATGGTAAAGGGGGTGCATACGATACTTTGTGTACAATCATGTATTTTCATGTATCATTTTTCAGCTATGAAAGGAATAGTTGCGGTACTGCTGTTGTGTGCGGTGTGTGCCCGTGCCAATAAGATTGACCAACTGAAAACCAACAAGGATGTGGAGCGGTTCCTGGCTATGGAGGTAGATTCCCTGTGGCGGTATGTTTCCCCTTTTGAAAATAATAAGGCGCACACGGTAAGGTTTACGAAAGCGGGTTTTATAAAAACAGACCTTGACAGCAACGGGTTGACGGATTTGCTGGTTTACGGGCAGAATTGTTTCGTGGTGCTTGATGCGGGCAACGGGCATTATCAACCTGAGGGAAATTATATACCGCCCTATAAGGTTACTTTAGAAGATAGCTATGAGTTTACAGATATAATATCTGCAAAGAACACCCCGTTTCTGGTTTTCAGGAAGCTAAAATTACAGGCTGGCAGGATTCAAGAATTGCCCGGCCTGGATACAATCGTTTATAAATTCGGCGGGTTTATTGAGTACAATGCCCAGCCGGGCGAGGTACTGCATGTAGAGGGGATCAACTTTAAAGGGGACGAGGGCTACGGGGCTATTGCGTTTGAATTGAATATCGATTCGGCCAGGCGGGCTACTTATACGCGCAACCCGTATGCACCGCGGAAATATGCGGGCGAGGTGGACAGTGCGGCTTTCGGCAGGCTGGTGCAATTGATGAGCTATATTCAGCTTCCTTTGCTGCAGGATGGTTATGCTGATACAAATATTGTAGATGTGCAAACTTATACGCTGGAGGTAAGGTACAACGGCGGTAAAACAAAGCGGATAAGAGATTATGGCGGCTACGGTACTGACGGCCTTTACAGTGTGTATAACCAGTTGTTCCGGATGGCGGCGAAACTGCCGGAGCAGCATTAAGGCGCTGTTTAGCTTTCAAACAGTTCTGCTATATCAAGTTTTATCACTTCCAAAGTTTATCGGGAATGGTTATGATTTTTCAACGGCCAGTGCTTTCCTGGTTTTATTACGACTGTATTACCGATTTCTTTTGATTTCTCCAGTTAATATGTTCCATTTTTTATAGCCTGTGTCATTACACAAGTCACTTGTATTGTAATTTTCTTTGTATTATTTTCGTATTAAAATTATTGCCATGAATTACTTTTATCTTAATCCCGTTAAGGAACAACTCCTTTTTATTGAAGATAAGAAAGACCGTAATGCTGTAATTGATAATATCATTAGCCTGCGGCAGGCGTTAAGCGATAAAGATAAAGGCATACCGGAGAAAAGGCTGAGCGGGAACCTGATACTGGGCACCTGGAACATAAGGGAGTTTGGCAATAACAAATACAACGGCCGTATGGTCGAATCACTTTACTATATAGCGGAAATCATTTCACGTTTCGACCTGGTGGCCATACAGGAAGTAAGGGATAACCTTGGTGATTTTAACAGTATCCTCCGGCTGCTTGGAAGTGATTGGGGTGTTTTCACCAGTGTAGTAACAGAAGGTGTATCCGGAAATAAAGAACGCCTTGCATTTCTTTATGATAAAAGAACGGTATCATTCCGGAATATTGCGGGGCAGATTGTTCTTCCGCCAGGCGGGCAGGCAAGTAAACAATTTGCCAGGAGCCCTTATGTGATACGTTTTCAATCGGGGTGGCTGAAATTCGATATTTGTACCGCACATATTTACTATGGCAAGGCTACCAAATCTTCGCCTGAATATAAGAGAAGGGTAAAGGAGATAAAAGATATCGTAACTTTCTTTGACAAGTATTATGTTCAGAAAAGAGAAGCCAACAATATATTCGTACTGGGTGATTTCAATATCGAGGACACGGAAAGCGATACCTATAAGGCGGCAACATCTTCTCCTGCTTTTGCTATACCCGATGCAATACTAAAGGAAAGGCTCCGGGGCACTAATGTAAAGGGCGACAAGATATATGACCAGATACTTTACCACAACAGGTTCAATGACATCAGCTTTAAAAATGCAGGCATATTCGATTTTTACAATACTGTATTCGACAGCCCGGATAAATATGCCGAAAGGGTTGAAAAGCATTACAAAAAAATCACGGCAAAGACCTTTGAAGACTTCAGAACTTACCAAATGAGTGACCATTTGCCGCTGTGGGTGGAAATGAGCACAGACCATACCGAAGGTTATTTAAACAATTTGAAGAAAGCCAAAGGCTGATGCAGGAGGTACCGGGCAGCTTAGCACTGTAAACCAGTAAGCTGCTGCATGTAATACTTGCCTGGTTCAATAAGCTACAAAGGGCCTCTTGAATGCAAGAGACCCTTTGTGTATAAAACTATGGTATGTACGGGTTTAGGCATCGAGGATTTCGGGCTCTACCAGCCGGGTCAGTTTATCCAGCGATTCCTGCCAGCCCAGGTAACACATTTCGGCAGGTATGGCGGCGGGGATACCTGTCTGTTCTATCTTCAGCTCTGTACCTGCTATGGTTTTCCGCATCCATACGGTTGTAACCATTTCGCCCGGCATGTTGGGGTCTTCAAACTGGTCGGTGTACTTCAGGAATTCGTTGGGTTTCATTTCGATGTATTTACCGCCAAAGGAATGGCTGCTGCCGGTAGAGAAGTTGTGAAAGGACATCCTGTAAGAGCCGCCGGGCCGGGCATCCATTTCATGAACTGTGCAAAGAAAACCGTAGGGCGGCAGCCATGAAGCAAGCGCGGTGGCTTCGGTAAATGCCCTGTACAGTTTTTCGGGAGATGTTTTAATAACCCTGTGGAGTGATACGTTGTTATCAGACATAAAATTGAATTTTTTGTTCCTACTCGTCTGGCTTTTCGGTTACGCCCGTTTTTTATGGTGGTCGCTGCTCCACTGTTTTCGGCAGGTTTTTGTATTGCCGGTTTCCATATTACAAAGGTGATGATATTGTGCGGGTTTGAAGACGGCGGGGTGCGACAATTTGAGGGGTTATTTACGACGCGGCCCTGTAAATGACCGGTATCACCTGTTTAACTGAGAGTTATCATTTTTAATTGTATGTGTTTTTAGGTTTCTTTGTAAAAAAACCATTATGGCTACAGAAAACACTACACTCATGTCGATGGCCGGGAGGTCGCTCAACGGTAAATGGGGGCTGGCTATCGGAACGTTCCTTATCTACACAATAATAACCGGCTCATTCGGGGCTGTGCCGCACCTGGGTGTGCTTGCGCTATTGATAGCGGGGCCGATGGCGCTGGGGGCTGCTATCTTCTCGCTGGCTATATCGCGGGGCAAGGAGGCAAGGCTGGAGCAGATATTCGATGGGTTTAAGCTGTACAGCAAATCGCTGGTCACTTACCTGCTGATGATCTTATTTATTTTCCTGTGGCTGCTGCTGCTGATTGTGCCGGGCATCATTGCGGCTTTATCTTATTCCATGTCTTTTTACATACTGGCAGACGACCCTTCGCTGACGCCGAGGGAGGTGCTGGACAGAAGCAAGAAAATGATGTATGGTTACAAGGCGAAACTGTTTTACCTGTGCCTGTTGTTTTTGCTGCTTGCCATAGGTTGTATACTCACGCTGGGCATAGGCTTCCTGTGGCTGGTGCCGTATGCAAATGTTACTATGGCGAAGTTTTACGATGATATAAACGGACGCGGGTACGATGTGTTGCCGGGTGACTGATATGGGCTTTGCGTGTGGTTGGTGACAACACCAACCAAAGGGGCTAAATATACGCAAGCAAATGCTTGCTGTATTTTGGGTCTAAGCGGATGCTTAGACCAGTGATAGGATTGGCCCCTCCCGGCCTCCCCCAGGGGGAGGAGATGTGATTCTGACACCACAAAATATATTGTATATGAGTACGCAAGCGGACGCTTGCTGGTTTTGGGTCTAAGCGGATGCTTAGACCAGTGATAGGATTGGCCCCTCCCGGCCTCCCCCAGGGGGAGGAGATGTGATTCTGACACCACAAAATATATTGTATATGAGTACGCAAGCGGACGCTTGCTGTGTCTTGGGTCGAAGCGGATGCTTAGACCAGTGTAGGAGTATGCTATAAAGACCGGGTGTGTGGATAAGGTGTTGCTGCCGGAAGAAATGCCTGCGGCGATTGTGGCGTATGAGCAGGCGGTATTGGATAAAAGCCGGGCCTAAGTGCCGGCAGCAGCCCGGTAGTACAGGAGGGTGTTGCCGTTGCGAGGTGAGCATATTACGCTAAGCATTGTAAAAAAACGGAACGTTTGAAAACGCTCCGTTTACATTGTATGAGAAAGAGATTACTTGTACCAGCCTTCCTCCTGGTACCTGTTGCTGACTGGTAAAGTAAGCGCCTTAGCAGGCGCGGGCACTATGGCGCCGCAAAGACCTTTACTGGAATGATTGAACTATAGGCCTGCACACAAGGACAATTTGGGTCTGTAGGGCATATCATCATTACCCACCAGCTACAATCACATCTCCTTACGCAAGGGAATACGGGCTGGCACAAGCGATTGGCTTCCGATATACAAAAATCTATATAGTCTCGTGTCCATGAATCTCCGCAGGGGCAGGGATTAGGGATATACGGGCCATTGCCTGTTACTGAGTACTGCCCTATAGATGTTTCTGCTACTTCGATGCCGTCTGTCTGTGAGGTGAGGGCGGTAAATTCACTTTCGGTCAAGGTGAGCGTGCCGGTGGTGTAGCTGTATTGTGCTTTGGCATTTGTGCTCAACATGATTGCCAGCATAATAGTCAGCAAAGGGAATAGTATTTTCATGTGTTTAGCAGCTTAATATAGGTAAGCCATACCTTTTGGTTGAATTGAGTTTTTAGCGGATTTATGAAGCTGTCCTATTGCCAGTTTTAAGGGTTGTAATATCATGATCTTTAGTACAAGTTATAACCGGATAAGATTACCCTGCGCCGGTGTGTAACCTAATGGCTTTTGTATGTAATGAATTGCTTGCAGGGTGTAATGAGTGGTGTTTTTGGTTGGTGGTGTTTTTTGGTTGGTGACAACACCAACCAAAGGGGAAATGTGTGATTTTCGCAAGTGGGACGCTGCTGTTTTAGTGTCAGGTGGTAACACCTGACACCATAGTAAAACCAAAGGGGGATGTGTGATTTTTGCAAGCGGGACGCTGCTGTTTTAGTGTCAGGTGGTAACACCTGACACCATAGTAAAACCAAAGGGGGATGTGTGATTTTTGCAAG
>CAZUMM010000048.1:0-14859 GCA_964621795.1 uncultured Flavipsychrobacter sp. | reverse complement strand
CTGTTTGAAAATTAATAATAAATATCAATTGTCAGATTAAGTCGTAACTTCTACAGATTACTCCTCCAAACGTACCCTGCGTCAATAACGCATATCCATATTTTGTGGATAGATATGCATATAAATATTCCGGCTCAATTTTGTTGTTGGGTACTACTCTAATAATATGTTCCGATGCACCTTTTTCAAGGAAGTCCTTATTTGTAAAAACAGTATTTCCTATGGTGCCTGATCGGGAAATTAGTGTCCAGTTTATATCTAGAAGATATGAAGAAAGATTAACTGTTTTAGTTTTAGAGATATACTTCTTTGGAGAAACATTCGACCTAAGCATATCCTTACTTCCGATAAACGGAATTCCGTTATCTTTCACTGCAACATATTTTCTACTTGACCTCCCTCCATAGAATATTTTTTTCGTAAACGCTTCAAGGCGGTCTACAGGGTGAGGAGAGTTTTGGATGAGTTTTCGTGTTTTACGTCCATCACTTAAATGAAATTCAGCATCAAGCCTTAAATTATTTTCCAACATCCAGTTGCTATTTATGATATGAGTTTTCATCTATTTAGCACTCTTGGTTTGAAATAGTTTAAAAGCACTTGCTATTTTCGGAAGATCATCATCAATTTTTCTTCCTTTTTCAATGCGTCGCCTTAGCTCTCTACTGCCTTTTGTATTTGTGATAATATACTCAATCTCGTTATCGAAAATTAACTCAGCTCCTTCTTCGTCCCGCTCATAAATGGGGACACCTCTTCTATCCTTTCCCAATTTCTCAGCAATTGCCATAAATACGTTGTATTTATCAGGCTTATTTAATTTTTCGATTTCAGATTTTTTTTCCAAAAAAAGAAGAGAAGACTGTACACCCACTTGTGGAAGGAATGCTTCTATTGCCAAGTCCACTGATGCAATAATTTTAAAATGTCGAAGTATCCAAGCTCGTACGTGTTCTGTGTTAGGATTACCTAATATTCCGTCAGGCAATACTATTGCCAGTTTGCCTCCTGATTTTAAAAGGTGATAACATTGGTCTATAAACAAAATCTCCGGTGGTTCGCTCGTACTAACACCAAACCTATCCCATTCACCAGCTCCGTTCTTTTTCCAATTGTGGCCAAGATCGAACTGCTTAAGTATTTCAGGGTCGTTTACAGGGATTTTTGCTCCAAATGGTGGGTTCGTAAAAATGAGATCAAATTTTCCTCTGGCATCACCAAATTCAAAAGAAAATTTCTTGTCAGGGCTCTTCTTTACACTTTTTGCAATTGCATCTTTTACTTTTTGCAGCTCCAGCTCATTGTCGCCCTTAGGATATGCCAACGAATTTATGTGAAATATATTAGCATGGCCATCGCCAGCCATGACCATATTCATTCTGGCTGCCTTTTTTAAATCCGGATCAAAATCAAATCCAAATAGATACTGTTCAGCGTATTCCTTTACCAGCTTATTTACTTTTGGGCTGTTCATTTTCTCCTGTAACCAGGGCCCTTCTAAATCAGGATATAGGCGTTTGGTAATTTTCTTTCTTACATGGTCAAGCACCATAACTAAGAACCCTCCTGAGCCGCAGGCCGGGTCAAGTACCCGTTGGTTCTCATCGGGATCAAGTATTTCCACCATGCACTTCACAATGTTACGGGGTGTAAAAAACTGCCCTGCTTCTTGCTTCAGTGTATTGGAAACAATAGTCTCATATGCTAGTCCTTTCACGTCCACAGTGGCATCAAGGAACGAATATTTTGCCAGTTCCGAAGCAATATATGCCAGGCCCTTATCTGTTAGGTTTATTTGCTCGTTGCCATCGAATACCTCAGAAAACAGCTCGTCTTCTTTTAGCTTATTGAATATGCCCTTTATCCTCTTCGCGACTTTTGCCCTGCCTTCCGGTGTGTTTTGTTCTTTTACCCCAACCCAGAAATCCCTTCTATACGATTCGCCGGTCTCAATGCAAATGAATTTCCTTTTCTCATCATAGATTTTACAAAAAATAAGGTTCAGAAGCTCCCAAAAAGCTGTTTTTTTCATTCCTTCATTACCATAGATATAATCATGGCATCGTTTGAATACGCGGATCAATGAGTCATTTGCAGGCTTACGCGCAATACTCTTATCTGATCTATCTAAGTCTTCCAACGTCTGTCCCTGCCCAGGGAAATCAGACAAATCTTCATACTCAATGTTTCCGAAGTCATCTTCCGTTTTTTGCAAAAAATGATAGGTTGCACCATTAGTCCAAAGGCCGAATTCACAATTATCTAAAGCATTCAATGCATTCTGCAAGGCTGCTTCCAAACCATTCTTTTTATCCGTCTCTTTTACCTTTTCATCCTGAACTATACAGAGACGAATAATATTTTCCTGCGCATGTTCCTTGCCTTCTTCGAGGACAACAAGATCTATTTTTTGCTTTTTCGGCTTGCCTGTTTCAGCGTCATAGCCAATGATAGTAAAATCTCTCCGCATATCGGCTGTATCAAAAGCATACTCCTCATTGAGCATTCTAATAACCGACTGCAGGGTTTCTTCTTTCGGCTTTGCCGCCTTAATGTCGCCTGTTAGAAGACAGATCAACTGGTTATCTTCCAGCACGATCTCTTCTTGTTCATCAACAGCTATTTCCTGTTTTGTTTTAACCATAGTATTATGCTTTAATCGCGAGTGCTTTTTCCCAATAGAAGAAAGCTTCTGGATTTGACTTCTTAAGTTTATTTAACCAGTTATGTTCTTTGGTGTCTATGCTCAATTCCCTAATTTCTTCGGGCGACTGAAATTTTTGGATAGCGATATCCTGATCGCTTTTCAACACCATACACAAATAGGCTACCTTGCCGGCGGCCGCGATTGCTTCCTCGATTTTGAACCTATTGATGATGAAATTGGTAATGTTGACTATTCCCGTGCGTAGATGTATGAAATCTTTATTCTTTTCGTCTCGCGAAGCAAGGGCCAGGCACGCTTCTATTGTATCGTCTAAAACATTCTGATAAGACATGTCAAGCTTCCGGTACGCCAGTTCTTCCATGACAATCCGTTGGTAGCTTTTTTTTACTAATTGTATATTCTCAATTTGGTCGAAAAGGTAACTGATATCATATAGCTGCTTGATGATCTCAACAGGCCGGTTCTTAGAATAGAGAATTCCTGTTGTTTTAGGTGCGAAAGCTGTTAGCTTATCACCTAATATACAGTCATGCAAAGGGATATTTACCAAAACCGGCTCGCCTTCGGTCTGTAACCAGTCATGCTCAATAGTGCATTCAAAAACCTTTGGATATGGATTGGCCGTATGTAATACATCAAGGAGAATAGGCTCCTCCCCATAACTTTTATCAACTTTGCTTTCATAATATGCCTTATAGTGAGTTACAGGTGCTTCGGGAGCAGTCTTCCTCTCATTGTCGGGTTCCCACCTTGTGAACAAACCAACACCAACAATTTTGTCAAGTGCAGTTTGTATGTCGGTATCCTTATGTTGAGTTATGATGTCTATATCAATAGAGAAGCGCGTTGGGCTTTTAGATGTAAGGAGGAGTGACGTTCCACCTTTAAATATCAAATCAATTCCATTTATTTTTAGCTGTTCCAACAATACAAGGGCATTAATGACCTTCTCAATCATTTTCGGATCTACTTTACGCCCGAGTTTTCCCCTAACTGCCGTAATCCAATCAAGTGTATATGTTGCGCTAAGTATCATTACTAATTATTGGCAGTTTTATACATTTATTGCCGAATGTTTGTGTAGTAGTTTTTTTACTTTTTCTAATTGATTGCGCCTTCTGGCGTAACGTTTTAGCTTGCTTTCATTTATAGTATACTTGTCGAAAGCGGTTTTATAGATGAAGTCTATTTCACTCTGTTGTGCGGCATAAAGGTCTTGGTCGGACACACAGTCGACTAGCAGTTTTTCCAGAGAGGCTATTTTAACACCGTCTTGTTCTAAAATAGGAGATTCAGTAATTAGCGATTTCACGATAATAACTTCATCGAAATTTGAAATATACCGGGTGAAAATGTCTTCCGAGGGATTCAGAAATACCTTTTTGCTGACGTCAGTCATCGTGTTAAATACAGCTTCCACAGAATCCTTTTCCGCCTCGATAACTAAATAATACTTGAACAACTGGTGTAGCATCAGATCATTAAACCACCTGCTATCCCATACACAAATCTGTAGAAATGGAAATTCCTTCGCGATCTTGTTATATATCCGTTTTAAAGATGTAGAAACAACAGGGGTAAAAGCATTTTTAGAATTTAATGAGTACATACCTCTCCCAGAGCTTTGGATAGTACCTTGGCTTTTTAACTGATGAAGTTGCCAGGTCAACGATTTTTCATTAACACTCGCATCCATGCTTTTCAGTCGGGCAAACAACTCCTTCTTTGAAAAAGTCGATTTTTCTCGCAACGTGTTAATTATCAATTTTTTCAAATCTGACATGAAAGGCAAGCTGTTTAATCGAACAAGGTAATGATTTCGCTCGAGAAAACAAAACTTTGGCAAAAAATCTTTCTTTTTGCCGATAATTTACTAGTCAATAAATGTATAATTGACTGGACGGTTAGCTGAATTGAAGAGTAGGCTAGAAATTGGCGTCTGGCATACCTTGGTGTCTTCTTATATTCTGGAAGGAATGAGACAGCCAACCCATCAGTCTTTTTAATTGGATAAAGTCGATAAAAACTTCACCCCTGTCTAGATCCCCTCCATAGCGAAACGTCGTCCCTCCCGGATCAAACCTATTAATAGCCGCAATAAGATTTTTAAACCAGTCAGGAATATCCGTCTTGAATTGGTTTATAATCATCTTTTCAAAAATGATGTATAATCGATCTAGGTCGTGTTTTTTCTTGTTGTCGCCTGTAAGCGCTTTCAAATATAATTCGATTGCATGCCTGTAATTATATACTGCAGGGCAAAACAGTTCCCAAGCTTGCTGATCTTTCAAAGCGGCGTCAATCAACGTGTCTCCTGCTAACTTATAGGAATTTGCAAGAAAGAACATATCTCCAATTTCTGCTAGGCCACCGAAGAGAACTCCATGCTTCCAAGAATCGTCCATATCGTCCGAAGGCTCGGAAAAAAAAGGAGTTATTTCAACAATTAAGCTGTCGATTAAGTCATGTTGATATTGGCTGTTTGAGTTAAGCCCAATCTTTATGTATTCTATATCAGGCTCGTCTTCCCAATACATAAAAACATAAGACATTACCCGGATATCCTCTATGCAATACATTTTATCGGTGTTTCTTATGGACATCGCATCTTGACTCATATATTCCGAAAAGGTAAGCGTCCATTCCTTAATGACCTCAATATCAACTTTAAGAATTCGAGCTGTATCCGTTAATGAAAATAGCATGCGTTACCTCGTTATTGAATTCATATTAGTGTGGTAAGTTAATGACCATCAATATAATGCATTAACCAATGAAAGCCAATTCTGTTTTACTGCTAATTGATTGATAATAGAATGCGGATAAAATGCTGCTTGTATTGACGTAAATAGGCTACACTGCCCCATGTTGCTGGCAAGTATTGCTAAGAGCATTAGATTAGCTTCATTGGAGTATCCCAACGACTAAAGTAAATACCTTTGTCTTATACGTAATGACTTTGAATGGGGAGCTACTGTAAAAACCTGTCTTTTCTTTTTGTCAGTTGCATGATATTATACCAAAGCCATGGCGCTTCTACAGATAGCGTCATAAAGCAGACACCTAGTGTCAAAGTTCTTCCCGTGCCAGCATTTGGTTACACGCCCGAAACAGGATTTTACTTGGGTGTTTTCTCACTTTTTACTCTTAATCTCTATCGTGATACGTTAACCAGGGCTTCGAATGTCAAAGCCGAGTTTGATTATACGTGGAAAAAGCAAATGATATTTGAGTCGAGTTGGAATTACTTCTTCAAACGAGAAAAATGGTATACTCAAGGGCAACTTCACTACTCGAAATTTGTAGACCTCTACTTCGGCATAGGTGAGAGCACTGCAGGAAGCTCAGAAACACGGTACCAAGTCAATAGGCTGATCGCAAATGTGAATCTCCTAAAGAAAATCGGCGATAGACTTTTTGTAGGGCCAAAAGTGGTTTTTAAGGATTATTCTAAACTTAAATATTTTACGACAATACAATATCCGGAACTGACAAATGGAAAAACCTTGGGTCTGGGATTCACGGTGCTAAAGGATACCCGAAATAACCTTCTCAATGCTTCACAAGGTATCTACCTGGAATTTACTAATGTTTATAATTTCCTCGATAGCCGATACTCAAAAACTATCATTGACGGACGAACTTACAAGACAGTCATTGCTAAGACTGTTGGTTCTATCAGGTTCTACAACGAATTTACAGCAGGAAATCCACTGTTTTACGATTATGCACTTATCGGCAGCGACAAAATAGTTCGAGGATATTACTATGGGCGTTTTAGAGACAAAAATCTCTCGAGCCTACAGGGGGAAGTAAGAAGAACATTGGTTGGTCGATTTGGGGCCGCTGTATTCGGGGGCCTTACAAAGGTATATCCTGATTTAAGAAGTTTCACGTTAACTAATTTGAAACCGAATTACGGTTTAGGCCTGCGGTTTTTGATTGATCGAAAAAATAACATTAATCTCAGACTAGATTATGGCTTTGGCCAGGGAGATGACGGGTTTTATGTCATGTTCGGAGAATCATTTTGAGTCAACTCTATTATAGTCACATACTTGCCCTGAACAACTACTAATCCCAAAGTAAACTGAATAGCATTACGGACTCTTCGCAGATACATTTAAAATAGTGTCGCAGCCTGTTGTACGGAGAGGATGGCTGCTATGTGTTATGATTATCCGGGTCGGGACAAGTGGCTGCACCGCTTCTCGCGAAGCGGCGTTCCGCCCGTAGGAAGGTATGCCGCTGAGCCGCCTGGGAGCGGCTTAGGCAACCTTTAGCGGCTGGCTGATGAAGTTGTCAAGGTTGAAGAAAAAACCTCTGTTTTCGGTCATAGCATTGCGAAACATGTTCCATAACAGGGAGCATCCCATTTGTGCCAATGAGGAGTTAATATACAAGTCTTGCTTGTCCAATGCTTCTGCCAGTGAGCAGCTTGGGGTGTTGTCGGTATCTTCAGAGCGTTGCAGCAACCTGCCAAATTCATCTGTGATGAACGGCAGACTGGCTATTGTTTCATATTTCTCCGAATGGGGCTGGTGAATATTCCCGATAGTGGATAGTATCACTTGTCCTGTACACTGGCTGTTGCCGAAGTCCATCCAGTATTTGGGATGGTTGCGGTACAGTCTTTCCCTCGACAGGCTGCGTAGTATATCTGCTATTTCAAAACGTGCAGCTACATTGTCCACGCAGGAGATATAGATCGTTGCCATAGCGTTTTCAGGTGTTCTGCCTGATTCCGTTTGCTGAAATTTCTCCGCCTGTGCTTTCCAGTTCGTACCGAAGAAACGGTTTGTGCGGTTAATGAGTGCAACACTCTTATGCAGTCCTGTCTCACATTCGGCAAATAGCTGCCTGCCTAAATTGGCTTCCGTGATAACATCATCATCCCATAGCCTTACCTGTAAGCCTGCATGTCCGAGTGCAGTCAGGGCATAGTTCATTCTTGCCAGTCCCGTGAGTACCTGCGAGCCTGTGCCACCTGCACCTATCAGGTTTACATCTATAGGATTGGTAGGTTCAATCAGTGACCTGTCCGTAAAGTGTACTTTCAATTTTTCCGTATTCATCTTATAATGTTTTTGATTGTTCTGCCTGTTTTTCTCAATACGTCTTTCGGAAAGGGTTCGCCTGTGCTGATTTGCTGCTTCCACAGGCTGACGCAATTTCCCTGTACGGGATTATGGTTTTGCATCAGATGGCTGAAATAGCTGTTAAAGAAATAGCTTTCCCATGCCTGTGTAAATTCTTCCAATGATGCGGAGTTTCTAATGTTCACATCTACCGTTCCCATACAGACATTACCCTCGGCATACACGTTGAAAAACGGCGCATGGTATAAAGCGGTATTGGCATTGGGTTTCCTGTCCGTTTTCAGGCCATAGATATGCAGCTTGTGTTTGTCTGCGACCCATAACAGGGATGGTACAGAAGCGATGCCATTGGGTATTTCAAGGTTTTCCATGAAGAAAAGCTGCCTTTTGGCGGGTTTGGTATGCCACATCACGAAGCCGTTGGGCGAAGGGTCTATATACATGATATTACTTTCCATGATGCCTTTGGGTTTCAGGAATGCCTTGCTACCTTCGGTAGCAGTATTCAGCGCCTTTGCAAGTTGCTGTGCCTCTTTCAAACTCAGGGGGTGTGCGTTGACGGGACGCCCCTGTTTGTCCATGTCGAAATATTCCACGTAACATTGCCCTTTATCTTTGGCTGTTTCATAAATGACCAGTGCAGCCTTGGGGTGGTATAATGTTCCGGTATTCGCTGTTATATCATTCATAGCAATTGTATTTTAGTCGTTACTAAGCAGGTAACACAGGTCACCCATGAGGGGGAAAAGCCTGTCCTCAAATTCAAGGCTACCTGCTAAGGGGCTTTCGCCGTTAAATCGTTTCTCTATTGTGGGTTCTTCCATTTCGCCGTATTCGTTGAACTCGTTATTGATGCAATCCGCAAGGCTTTCGTACAGCCATCCTTTGGTGTCCGCTACAAAGGATATGTATTTGTCCATGCGGATAACTTCTTCCTCCCGTTCTTCATCGTACCGTGCATACGTTCCATGTTCAAATACGTTGGTGTCGGGGTAGTCGGTGTACAAGGCGAGTGCCTGCTCTGCCAGTTGCAGGCACTCCCTTTCATAATCCGTTTCAGGTGTAAAGGCTTTGATACGGGATGCCATCACTTCAAGGTTCTTGCGGTTGAATAACTTTCGTTCCATACGGTCACCTATCCATTCTGCCAATGCCATTTCATGCAGGCGGGTATCTTCTTCTTCCTTGTCTTCGTCCTGTTCTATCCAGTCCTTTATCATTTCGTATTCATCCCATAGATAGGTGTATTCACGTCTGTAATACGGTATATCGGCAATATGATACAGGTAGGCGCACACCGATAGCAATAAACACGCCGTCTTTTTCTTGCTTTTATTGTTAAGCATTTTGTACAGGGGAATGATTGGGATGTAATACAGGTTGGTTCCTGTATCGTACCGATGCTCTGTAATAAAGAATGCCTTACCGTTTTCCTCCTGCACCAATCGCAGGCTGTTCCAGTCCTTTACTTTTTTCTTTAGGTGCGTTTCTGTTTCCCAAACAGACAATGCGATATTGTATGGATAGCCGAATGTCCTTGTATCAGTAGGCTCAAAGCCCGTGTAGTGGTTGGCCAGCCTGCACAGCGAACGATAGAAATCATCCTCTATCCGTTCTGTTTCCGCAGCATCCTGTATGGTTTCAGTCATTGCCAGTTTCGGCAGGAACGTGGTTTTCAGAAAACCATCGGCAGCATCTGCTGCGGTACGGACTTGGTTTTGTTCCTGCCTGTTTCGACTGCGTCCCTTGTCCGCTGCATCCAGTCTGTAAATGCGCTTACCTGCTGATGCAGTTTTATCTGCCTTTGCTTTTCGAGTCTTTGAACGATGCCCGATATGATATGTTGCTGCATATTCCATTGTTTTAATGTTTTACTATTTACCCTTTCGTGCCCATCACACTTTCAAAGCGGTATTGCACGGTATCTTCAGCTATGCGGGGAGCGGATATTTTGGCAGTTGCCAGTATCGGATAAGTGTTGGCATAAAAGTTCATCACTGCTTCCACGCTCCATGACGGCTCAGGGTCTGCCAGCCTAATGTCTGTTCCGTTCTCCTGTAACAGGAATACCCTGTCTAAATGTTTTGCTACTAACATGACCGTTCTTTTTAATGGTTATTATCTTCTTCTATGTCATCGTCCTCATCTGCTTCGGGTACTTCTTCTTCATCAGGTGTTTCCTCCCGTTGCTGCTGTGGCTGTGCTGTCACAGGGGTGGCTTCTGCGCCGAACAGGTCGGGTGCGAATTTGGCAGCAAGGGATGATTTGCGCTTGCGCAGGGCATCTGCCTGTTCGGGATATTCGGAAGGTTCAGGTACTTTCATCCATGCGTCCCTGAACTTGCCTTCCTTCTCCAGTTCCTCTACTTTCTGCATAGCTTCTTTGTATTTCTTCTCCTTCGCTTCCTTTTCCTTTTTGTCCTTATCCGCTTTCTCCTTCTCCATTGCAGATTGCTTTTTGGCTTCCTCTACCTGTTTCATAAAGGCTTCCATGTTCACCATCAGTCCCGAAGCTGCCTGCATGGGTGTGGTTATCTGCTCGAAAAAACTGTTGTCCAGTTCTTCGGCAGTCCCGTTCAGGTTCAGGGAAGGTATCAGCTTTCTTGCGCTATCCCCGCATTGTTCATTGTGCAGCATTACCGATACCACCCAATTATTTTCCGCTCCTTTGCGTATCGTCAGTTGCAGGTCGCCTGTTATGCCAAGTGCGGCAATCCCGCTAAAAAATTTAGTTGTTTCCATTGTTTAAACTTTTTTGCTTAAAAAATCATTTGTCCTGTATCATTTTATTCCTGTACCATCCTATCTGAAAAGCCATCCGAACAGTCCCCATAACATCAGTGCGAATGCTGCCCATTTCAACAGCCATTCAACGGACAGGGTTATGAGTCCTACGAAATAGTTATAAAAATGCTGTAAGCCACCTAAGCCCCTGCGGTTGAACTGGCGCATGCCTACTATGAGCCTGATACCTAAACCGATAAAGAATACTATCGGGTAAGGGGTGCTGTGCAATAACCTGATGAGCGTTTCCATTGTTACTGTTTTTGTAGTTTTTTTAACTGAACGAGCTTTTCGTATATATCCGTCCAATAGGCTTGCTGCCTGCTGTCTGCTATGGGTTCGGGCGGTTCGTGGTGACAATCCTTATAACCTGCTGCCTGTTCAATCGCTGCATTCAGGTCTGTCACTTCAATAGCCTGTCCGTGCATGTCTGTTATCTTCATCATGGCAGTATGGCTTTATGGATTAAATAACAGGTCAATCGCCAACGTGAACTTTGGGTTATCGTGTTTTCTTAGCGTAGTGTACAGGGTCAGGCAATGCACCATGTACAAAGCGAGATAGCCGTCAAATAACTGGTCTGCGAATAACCTGCTTTGCGTGTGCAATCGCTGCCCATACCTGTTTATCTTATTCCCTACCTCTTTGACAAAGGATAGCCATGCGTCCACCGTGAACAGCCCGTTATCCCATTTGCTGCGCAATAGCTGTTCTTCTTCCTGTATGGTCAGGCACATGCTGCCCGTATAAGCCAGTAAGGCGGGTATTTCCTGCGGGAACAGTTCATGCAGCAATTTTGCTTTCTCTACGTTTATCAAATTTTCTAAAGGTTTCATCGCCGTTGTTTTTTAACTGTTATAGATTGAGGTTTTCAGGTATGTCGGGTAATCCGTCTGCCAGTGTGCGCCTGATAAACTGTGCATTGTCATCCAGTGCGAAGGCTACTTCCATTACCCGTACTTTTACCACCGACACTAATGTTGTCCTCCGTTTCTTCAATGTCAGCATCATGTCGAAATGTGCAATTGTGTATGTCCCGCCCAAAGCGACAATGCTGTGTGTCTTATGCTTTTTCCCGTTTTTACGGATGATGGAAACGGTAAAGTCCCATTTATAGCATATCGTCATAATCTGATATTTTATAGGCAACCGTCCGCAGACGGTTGCCATTGGTTAATTAATTGAACTGGAGCATGGCGTTACCATCCTGTGCGAATGCGGTACACAGGTCAAAGGCTTTCTGTGCCTTGTTCTGTGCAGTGCCACCCATCACGATGGATTGCAGCTTGGTTTCTTCGTCCTTGTAATTGCGTACATTCTGATAGTAGCCCGTTACGGCGTTGTATGCCCCGAACAATGTTCCTTTGGTGGTATCCATCTGTTGGGTATCGGCTATCATAGCATAGGCAAAGGCATCGTCACAGGTATTCTTAAATACGGTGGACAGTTCATCCTCCGCACCTTTTTTGAGTGCGTCCAATGTTTCCTTGTTGGGACAAAGTGCCAGTTGTATCAGTTTTTTCACTTCTTCATCTGTGATACGCACTTTTGACCATTGGTTGAATATGCCCTCCAGTTGAACGCTTAACGTATTTGCCAGTCCCATGACCTTGTGCGCATCTTCCAAACGCTGTTTGGCTCCCGATGTGTGGCGGATGCGTATCACATTGGACATATTGCCGATTGCTGCGTTCAGGGTGTTCTGACATACAATGCGTATCGGTGTGAAGGCTGCGGTAATGCTTCCTTTGCCATCGTGCGAAGTGGTCAGGAAGATGTATTTCTCCGTTACATCGTCACCACTGCCTACCCGTATATAGTCAGGGAGTTTAGCGGTAATGAATATGCGTTCCCCTTTTCCTAACGCCCCTGCTGTTTCATACAGGATGCCATCGCCACCACCTACGATAGCATCGAAAAAAGCAAAGGCATCTACGTTCTGCACGATTTGGTAGTCTTTTCCTACCACCCCGAATACTGCATGGTTATCGGTGCGTATGGTAGCGTATTGGTCAGGTACGATGATGTTACCACCTTCTTTGATTTCACCATCGTTATCAATGCTGATACCTTTACCCCTTGTATAAAGTGGTGCTTTAATCACTTCGTAATCCAATCCAGCGTATTTAATCGCCTCCGCACTGGTCGGGTATTGTTCTACAATTTGCCCTAAGTTGTGCCATGCTTTCTGCTGTACGCTAAAAAAGCTATATCTGCCTGTGCGCTCGTTATAATTAAGATTATGTGCCATTGTATAATTGTTTTAAATGTTGATAAATGAAAACTGAGGATTAAAAAGGCAGGTCGTCTTTGTCCTTTCCGTTGTTATTGTTAGCAGGTGGTACAGGTGTATTTGTATTATCACCTGCTGTGGTTTCGTTTCTCCTGCCACCTCCATGCAGTTTGATGTTAGAGGTGTGGAAATTGAGTGCTGCGTGTGCTTCACCGTCACCGCCTATCCATGCCCTTGCGCTTACCCTTCCTGTGAGTTCCACCAAAGTGCCTTTGGTGAGTACCTTCGCTACATTCGTGGATAGCCAGTAGGCGCAGTTGAAATACTCGGTGTGTTCCATTCTTTCCCCCTGTTTGTTGCGGTAGCTCTCGTTGACCGCTACGGAAAAGTTTACTACCTGTTTGTCGCTCGGCAGGGTGTTGATTTGTGCGTCCCTTGTCAGTCTTCCAATGATGTTCATAACATTTCGTTTTAATTGTTAAACCATTTTGTTTGTTTCTCTTTTCACCCGCTTGCCCGAAAGAGCATTTTCCAAAAGAAAAAACGGAAAAAAAGAAAGCAGCGACAGAGTGAAGCCGCAGGCGCGGAGAGCTATAAGTCCCGGAGGGTGCAAGCGATAGCGCAGCATTATGCGCTCGTAGCAACGAAGGCGTAACTACCTTAGCTGCCTTTTTATCCGTTTCGATTGGAAATGCCAAAGCAGGCCGGTAGCCATATCAACCGGCATTAAGGACTCACATAATGAGCATGAGGGGGATGTAAGGCGGCGAGGAACGAGCCGGTCACGATGAAAGCGTGACGGAAGCTAAGCGGACCCTGAAATGACCCGGCCCAGGGGGGCATGCCTCGTTCGTGATACTTTTTAAAAACTCCTTGTTAGCAAACCATATGCGATATCACAAGGACAATGCAAACGGTTAATACTATTTGAGTGACCTATCACAACAATTTTGGCGCTAAAACTATAAATTTGAGTTGCACATCATTGTATTCGAAATCCAAAAAATAATTTTAATGGCTATCCAAATAACTGAACGACAACACTTTGTTCCAAGAGCATACCTAAAATACTTTGCTGATAAAAAAGGGTCAGGACATTACAATATTATGGCGTTGACAATTGATGATTTGACACCTGAAGCTATAATTGAAAGAAATACAAAGAGTATCTGCTACGAAAAAAATCTGTACACATTACCAGGCAGTACCAACGAAGAAAAAATGTTACTTGAAAAATTCTATTCAGAGGAATTTGAAAACAAATATGAACAAGTATACACTATGCTGACAGACCCGTCCAAGCTTGAATTGTACGAGCAAGAACGAGAGCTTGTTATATCTACGGTAGCGACTATGTTTTACAGAGTGCCTGTATGGCAAAAGCAACATACTGAAGTAATGAAAAGGGTTTTTGAAATGTGTATTCAAGCTACAAAACAAACAGGGCAAAAAGAAACCAAGATAGAGGGCGATACATATGTAATCGAAGGAAAAACAGTTGATCAGTTAATAAAGGAATATATCGCAAATAATAGATCACATCAAGTAGTTTCTCAATTAAACATTGCTTTGGAACTTGTAGCCGTCAGACTTAAAAGTGACAATATTTACATTTTCAAATTAGAAGATGATGAGCAAGAGTTTATAACAAGCGATAACCCTGTCATACTGCAAAATCCAAATAATGATCAAATATTTCCATTTGACCCTTCAAATATTATGAAGCTGCCATTGGATACAAAACACTACTTGATGCTAATGCCAAACCATGATAAATCTCATTTAAACAGAATCGTCAGGCATAATGCCAAAGGTGGTTTTAGCAGGCGTGAAGAATTGATTTCAAACACGGAACAATTACAAAGAGCTGACCAATATATCTTAGGGAGTACATCTTCGCTAACCCGATATTTAAACATTAAGGATAAGGATATTCCTTTGACAGATGAAGAACAGGTGTTGTTAAACAAGCTAATTGAATTGGGAAAAAATTACGGGTGGTTTAACTTAAAACAGTGATTAATTGTAGAAGTTACGACTTAATCTGACAATTGATATTTATTATTAATTTTCAAA
>CAZUMM010000047.1:0-15348 GCA_964621795.1 uncultured Flavipsychrobacter sp. | reverse complement strand
GAGTGAATAAAGCTGCCTATAATATTGCATTGGCAATATGGTGGGTCGACGAAGGCAAGATAACATGGTTCGACATCCAATCGGGATATAACGCTGAAAGCCGCTACTGTAGCGGCTTTCATTTTCCAGTGAACCTCTTTGGACGTTTATCGAACCAAATTGTTGAAGACATTAAGCTTTTAGCTGTATGGCAATCAACATTTTAGTTTAATGAACTATATTTATATATCTTAAAGCATAAATATGGCTGAAACAATAATACTCAGAATTAAAGCCGAAAAACTTGGAACAGTTAAAGAAGTAAACCAATTTCTTACAGATTTTGATTTTGCATACAATAGTATCTATTCGTTTGATTTTCTTGTCGATTCATTATCAAATGACCGGCAAAGAAGATTACAGCAGTTTGATGAGCGCTTTCACCATTTAAGAAAATATTGGAAGGAATACTCATCTCGGAAGGATTTTCCATTTGACCCATTCTTGTATGAGTTGTTTTTGGATAGGAATTTATACTCAAGGGATGAAATCTCAATTAACCTTTTAGAACTTCAAAGTAGGTTACATATTGAGAAAATAGTCCTACCATCTGATAGGCTAACAATCCTAAAGGTAAACATTCAATCACCAGGGTTTTGGGAGTTGTTGGGGTCATTAAACCCACTACAGCACATTCGAGAGTATATTAACGACAGGCACGAAAGACAAAAAGATAAAAAATTTCGCAGCAGACAAGAAGAAGAATTAGGTGAGCTATCAATAATTGAAAAGAAGAACAATATTATCAACCAAAAAATTGAAATATTGCGTAATCTCGGATATAGTGAACAAGAAATTAGGCAACTCGTTGTATCGATGGTCATTGAACCATTAAATAAACTTGGAAGCCACCAAGATAATGGATTAATTGACGGCATAGAAGATGAGCATAATTGAATTTAGCAAACTTCTTACATGATGCTTTTAAACATTATTAATTGGTATAGTAATCAAGAACCGCAAGTGAAAGCGGCAGTAATTATTGGGACGGTCACAATAATTACGGTTTGCTTAGGTTTTGCTATAAAAGACTTTTTCATTCCTATTTTATTAGAAAAAAGAAAAAACAAGAATGAAAAGGTAAGCGTTTTTAGAAATTATAGAACACCATTAAAAGAAAGTGCTCATTCACTTAAGCGAAGACTGGATGAAATATTTCGCACGAGGGCACATATTCTTTGGAAGGATAATCCTAATAGTGACTTTTACAACTACAAAATTATTAGCACGAATTATAGGTTGTGTGCCTTGCTTGGATGGATATATGCATTCCGAATTGAGGAATCATATTTACAGGTACCATCAAAAAAGCTGCATAGACAAATTGTAACTCAATTAGATGCATTTAGCACAAGCCTGGCAGACGGTCAAGGTGTTGAAATGGATGTAGCGAAAAGATTCATTTCGATATTAGATATTGGTTCTTCAAATTTAGATGAAGGGATTATTGAGAAGTTTTCAGTTGAAATTGATCATTTAGTTCAAAAGGCAATAAGCCCAGAGAATAAGCAACTATTATCAGAAGCATCTACCGAATATCAAGATATATTTCTTTCATCGCTATCATCGCTAATAAATAATCTTTTTGCGAAAAATATAAAACCAGAAAAACTAAGGGAATTGAACCTAATTAATGAAGCGTCAATACGATTAGGATTGATATATAGGGATTGGCAATATGGTATAGGCGACCTTATGATAAAAGAAAGCCATAGAAGTTCAGATAGAAGTTACGATACAATCAGTTTTTGCGAATTTGAAAATATTGTTTTAGGTGACGATACAGCAAAACAGCGGTGGTTACAACGAACTATGCGCCTATTTGAAGATTTAGATGTATCGAGGGATAATAAAGCAGACAATAGAATTGATCAATTAAAAAACATCAATATCGCTCTTGGAAAACTGATTGTGGCTCTGGAAAAATGCAATGTGTAGAATCTTGATGGTTCGATATCCAATCAGGATACAACGCAGAAAGCCGCTACTGTTTGCTGAGCACCCATATATTCCTGTTCCTGAAAGGGTGGAGTATATGCTGCGATATATCGGATAGCAGGGAAAAAGGGTGGGCCACAATATCCCAGCTATTCCACCGCCCGTACCTGCCCAGGTATATGCCGTAGCCGCATAATAGCATAATGGCGAAGAGCCACAGCGGCCTGTACTTCCGGTTGATGAAGCCTGCTATATGGCTTTCTACCTTGTGCAGGGAATAGAAACCCATAATCACACCGTTCATGGCGGCCGATAGCAGCGTCAGCAAATCGAACCAGAGGGGAATATCGCCCCTGTCCCGCAAATGAAACAAATCGGTAACGATGTACATGGAATTGGGAAAGAACAACAGCCATGCAGCTATATAGAGCCATTGTATTTTGGGGCTGTCCTTCTGTTCCATTTTGTGCGCTATATACAGGGGTATGGCAGCGAGAAAAAGGTTCCATATAAGGAACAGGAAGGTAAGGCTGCCCGTATAGCAAACACGCCATACCAAAAGCGATATGCTGAACAGCAGGAACTGCGTCAGCCATTTGTATGATTGATAGAAATTCATTTTACAAGGTTTTTAATACATAAAGATGAATATGCCCGTTGCTATGCTCACCAGGGCGGCTATCAGCACCGCCCCTGCGGCTATATCTTTTATTTTCTTTACGGCAGCGTTGTAGGCATGGCCGCAGGTCAGGTCGCAAAGCATTTCCAGTGCGGTGTTGAATGCCTCGCACAGCCATACCAGCCCGATGACCAGTATGAGTGCAGCCCATTGCACAGGCTGCAACCCTTTGGCCACACCCGCTGCCACGGCTGCTATGCTGCCCAGCAGGTGTATCTTCATATTTATCTCCTGCTTAAGTAGTGTGGCAATGCCCTGTAGGGCAAAGCCTATACTGCGTATCCTGCTGCCGGGGGTGAGATTTTGTTGTTTATGCATGAGGTTCCGTATTTATTTTATGTGTGTTGTACCAGTCTATTTTCCTGGAGTAGAACATGATGATGGCGAGTATGACAAACAAGCCGATGCTGCCGAACAGGAGCGCATAGTCTTTGAGCTGGATAAGTATGAATATATAAGCATACAGGCTGCCCAGTGCGGTTGCAAAGCCAGCCATGATTTTCATCTGCCTGAAAATGCCCAGCACATACAGGCTGATGAGGGTGACCGTGGCGGTTGCCGCTACGAGGTAGGCGGTATTGAAACCAGTGTATTCGGATATAGAGAGCAGCAGCGTATAGAACACGCACAGGGCTATACCTACCAGTATATATTGCAGCGGGTGTATCTGCCGTTTCTGGAATATTTCTACAAAAAAGAAAATAGTGAACGTAAGGGCTATAATGAGCAGGGCGTATTTGATGGTACGCTGTGTTTTTGCATAGCCGTCGGTAGGCTGTATGAGCCGTACGCCGAAAGAGGCGCTTTTTATATCATAAGTTGCATCCTTCCACAGTTGCGGGTAGCTTCTCGATACCTGTAGCACCTTCCATCGTGCAGTAAACCCGCTATCGGTTATAGTAGCAGGCTGCGAGGGCAGGTACTGGCCGTCGAAAGCAGGGTCTTTCCATGGGGAGGTAAGGACTACTTCCGTTGTTTTGCCCACAGGGGTAAAGTACAGGTAAGAAGAGCCTTTCAGTTTTATATTGATACGGAATGGTATTTTTCTTTCGGCACGGAAAGCCACTTTGCTGCCCAGGCCCTTTTCAACGGCACTGTTGCCGGGCAGCCCTGCCTCCAGCACATGTGTTGCCGTATCCCATTGCAACTGTACTTCGTCTTCCAGTCCACGCGCATCGTCCAGCCCCATTACCAGGTAGCATTCATCCCACAGTATATCCTCAGCAGCTATGCCTGCTTTGGCAATCCCCGCAGGGTCGAACGTGCCCGTCAGCAAAAGGTCGGAACGGTAGAGCGTAACCTCGTACAGGCTCCTGTGCCGTACTTCGGGTAAAAGTTTCCCGTTTATATCCAGCTTTTCAGGCAGGTAGTACAGGTATTTCTTTTCAGCCTGTTTGCTGTTGTCTTTATGCTCAAGGTAGGGGATAATCATTACCGGCCCGGTGACAGTCTGTTGCGAAGCCCATTTACTGCTTATCTCCGTGGTCACTTTGTTTTGCAGTTCTTCCCGTTCCCACACAAGGTTCGAGAGCATGGCCACTGGTATAAGCATGATGAGTATGAGGAAACCGATAAAAAAGCCTTTGATAAGCATCCGGTTCTTTTCCCAGAAAGAGGTTGGTTGATGAGCAGTGTTTTCCATTTTTTCATTTGTTTAAAAGTGCTTTGAAATTCAAAGTGAAAAGAGCAAAAAAATATTAATCGAGGTTTTTAATGATTTGTTCAAGGGCATCGAGGTGGGCGCGAAACGCTTTTTCACCTGCCTTTGTAATAGAGTAGGTGGTGTTGGTCTTACGGCCTATAAATCCTTTTTTTACGTCTATGTATTTATTGTCTTCCAGTGTTTTCAGGTGCGTGGCCAGGTTGCCGTCGGTAATATCTATCAGGGCTTTCAGGTCGTTAAAGTTCAGGCTGTCGTTTACCATTAAGGCACTCATAATGCCAATGCGTATACGGCTGTCAAAAACCTTGTTCAGTTGTTCTATGGGGTTTTTCATCGCTATGCGAGCTCCTTGCCTGAATGTTTATCGTATTTGTTCCACATAATAATGCCGTACAGTATATGCAGCACGCCAAAGCCTATGGCCCAGAATGTGAGGCCGAAGCCGGGCAAAAATAAGCTAATACAACCTAATGCCACTTCGCACAGCCCCAGGTATTTAATGTCGGACAGGGTGTACTTGCTGCCGTTGATGAGCGCGAGGCCGTAAAACACCAGGCAGGTAGGCGCTATATACCCTTCGTGGTGGTCGCGCAGAAAGTTGAGCGCGAATATGCCACCCGCAGCCAATGGTATGGCTATTTGCGAGAGCATCCTGCGCGAAGCGCTGTTCCAGAATGTATGGCCCTGCCGGCGTGTTTTCCTGAGGGTGAAGTAATAGCCCCCTGCCAGTGCCACTATTAAAACGGCGGCAGCCAGCAGCATGAATTTCATCACCATGGCATTGTACAGGCCGTCGTCAACGGAAGAAGGGGCGGTGCGGTAGGGGCTGTAATACGCAGCCGGTAGTTGTTTCAGCCACTTGCGGGCTATGTAGCTGCCAACCAAACCTACGGTGCCTGCCCATATACCACTCCAGCCGCTCAGCGATATGAAGCGGGCCGATCTTTCCATTATGCTGCGTATATCCTGCAGTGTTTTTATAGGTGTTTCATGCCCTTGCTGTTGCATAAAAAGTACTTTGAACTACAAAGTAAGTAATCCATATTCATATTTCCAAATGAGGGATAGGTTTTTTATTGGGATGTTTTTGTGCTTTTTATTGAAGCAGTGTTTGTAAACTATGGCGCAAAAATGCAACGTAGATAATGTGTATAGCGTTCTTGTGCCTGTATTGTATATTTGTTGTGTATGGTATATTGTTCAGTATGTTCAGAAATGCATCCTGAAATTATGATGTAAGGCCATGATAAAATTGCGTATCAATTCCCTGCAAACAATATCACATGTTTGTAGATAAATAAAATAATGTATTAACTTTACGAATTACTTTTGTATGCTATCACTTATAGCAGAGTAAACATAAAGTTATTATACTGTACATAGTGCTTTACATTAAATATTAAACAAAGAGAGAAAATGCTAAACAAATCACAAATGACCAGTGAAAACACCTCAATTGAACATGCTCAAACAGACAAGAATGTGCCAGGCTACGGCTTTCAGTGGGAAACACCTGTTCTCTATACTGAAGACTGGCTGAAAACGCTTGGTGGTGGTATAACCGATATTATTGAGAACGGCTTATACCACACTTAATCGGCGGGCTGAGGCAAAAATATAACTATTGATGTCCCGTGTTGTACAGGATGTTCAAAGTCTCTGTACACTAACAAGGAAAAGAACAGAGCGGTTCTGCATGAAGAGCCGCTCTGTCTGTATCCCGAAATTTACGAATGGCTATTTATCTGCCACCACCATACGTTTAGCACTTACAGGTGTGCCGTCTGCCACGATGGAATAAATATAACCCGCCACTGGTCTAAAGGTTTACTTAGACTCTATGTTGACGAAAGGATGCAGCATAGGTAATTGTGTATAGCCTTCTTGCGCCTGTGCGGTTGTTGTGCATGGCACAAGAACTCCACGCACAAGGCAGGGCGGCATTCTTGCACGCCAACATAGCCAGTATATGGAATGCTATCATTAAGCAGCAATACTGAAGTCCGTTTGCAAAACGGCTTTCTATTCAGTGTCCGGGATGCCCTGCGGAACATCCCGAACAACGAGGTGTTTCCGTTTTCATTATCGTATGCGCACCTTGTCCAGCCTTTGGGTAGTGACGTACGTGGCTGTTTCCAGTGCTTTTTTTACCGTGCTGTCGGCACCGCATTTGCCCGCTGTGCTGATGATGTCGTTTGTCTGCAGGTCTTCGACGGCGGTCAGTATATCGCCGGGCTGCAAGCCGCTTTTATCGGCAGTGCTCCCGGTTTGTACCGCAACAATGCTGATGTTGTTTGCTCCTTCATCGTACTTTGCGGCTATCACCGGCAATGTCCTGGCTTCTTTAACGGTATTGGTGCGGTGCAGGTATATTTTGTTGTCTTTCCAGCTAAGGAATACTTTGTAGTCTTTCATAAAGCCTGTACCGATGTTCGCATGGTTTTCGGGCAGGTGGGGGTTGGCCGTATAGACGATGTATGTGGGGTTGATGCGGATTGCATTTTTGCCGTTATATAGGGTATCGGTACGCAGGTAGTACAGGTCGCGCCTGCCCGATTTGCCGCTTATATCGCGCATGCCGCCTTCACTTTCATATTTTATAGTATGGGGGTGGTTTTCTACCCATCGTTCCAAACCTGAAGAGGTGTGGAACTGTACCACAAAATCGCCGTCGTAACCGGTATCCCAGATAAAATCCTCTTCGTTGCCATCTATGGTAAGCGTAACAACGGGTGTCTTCTGGGTGGGCGAATAGGTATCAAAAGGCAATTGTGTCTCGCAGGCATATACATTGCCGGGCACAGAGTCTTTGCTATACCATACCAGTTCCTGTGCATCGAAGTCGATGAAGGCATTGAAATGGCTGAGGATATCTATGCCCAGCAAACCATCGGCCTGCCTTCAGGTGGCAGAGAGCATATCGAACCGCGTAATGGTCAATTGTTCTTTCCTGATGCTTACCCCCTCAATGTTTAGCAGTATATTGGAGGCGGTGTATTTTTTTATTTCCACCGTGCCGCCCGCCGGTGTATTCACTTCGTGAACTACAGAGTCGGCAAAAGGTATATGGTGTGCCTGTGCAAAACGCGACGATAACAGCGTGTGTGCACCGTAATCTACAACCAGGTGGGCTTCGGCGCTATCGGGCCCTATTTTTACCGCTACTATTATTTTGCCGCCTGTCAGCCTGAAAGGAAGTTTATGCATTGTAACCGGCGTCAGCACATCTATGTGGTTGTCGCGCATATTGTACTTTATGGCTGCTGCCATCTTGCACGATTGGGTAATAGTCATTATCAATGCCAGCAATACTAACCTGGATGCTGTATGATACCTATGCATATTCATATAGTTGTTGTTTTGTTATACTGTAAAACAACGGCAATGACGCGGGTTATTTTTTGTTTTTAGACATTTGCAGGCTTTTTGCATACAAACAGTTTGTACGGGGATGTCAATACTTTTTGTCGATAAGAAACGGCAGTTGGTCGTAAGGCTTTTATTTACATGCCATGTTGTTCCGGATATTCCGCAGGGTATACTGAACTTATAATGTAATGCCGTTTTGTAAAATATAGATACCGGGCGGAAATGTATGAAATAAAAGGGCCTTTCACTTTGTGAAGGCTCTTTTGGATTTCTTTGGATAGATGAACAGGTTAAAGCAAGAGGAGGTTGGTACGATTTCTTAAGTATTATGGTTATGGAAACCATTTTCGCAAATACGTTGATGCTTGCGCTGGACTGGGGCCACTTTATTTTCGGTGATCACGACCCCAGGTTCCTGCTCATGGTGGGGTTTAGGACGATGGTAATGTTTGTGGTCATCCTTGTTGGGCTGAGGTTAATGGGCAAGAGGGGAGTAACGCAACTGTCTGTTTTTGAACTGGGGGTGATTGTGGGGCTCGGTTCTGCAGCAGGCGACCCCATGTTTTATAAAGATGTAGGGCTTTTTTCGGCCATCCTCGTGTTTATAGTGGTCATCGCTTTTTACCACCTGCTGAAATACATTGTATCCAGAAATGAAAAGATGGAACGTTTTGTAGAAGGGCATTCTACAGAATTGCTTATTGACGGAAAGATGCTTGTGGAGCATATCAGGAAGGAAACACTATCGAGGCAGGAGTTCTTTATGCAGCTGCGTACCAGTAATGTAAGCCACCTGGGCAGGTAAAGCTCGCCATCCTGGAAAGCAGCGGCGAGGTAAGTATCTTTTATTTTGAGGACGAAGATGTGCGCGAGGGGTTACCCGTAATACCACGTGTATTGCGGAATGCAAAAGAGGAGATTACAGAAAAGGGGGTGTATGCTTGTGTGTTTTGCAGCCATACAACGCACCTTGAGCCTGCGGCGGTACACCATTGCCCCGTTTGCGACCATACGCTTTGGGTGAAGGCAAGCCGTGAACGGCGCATCAGCTAAGCGAATAAACATGTACAGGAGTGCTACGCATAGGGCAGGGTAGCATTCCGGTACCAACAGGTTTATAAAGATGTTCAGAAAGGCATCCGGAACTTATATAACCAGGCAGCGAAGGGCAGGTCGTTTCCGTGTGCAACCCTTCCGTCACTCCGTGACACCTTCCCTTTATAAGGGACGGATCTGTGTATTGTTCAGCATGATTGGAAGGTATCCTGAACTTATGATACTAAGCCTTCTTTACAAATTCTGACTTAAGTGCCATAGCGCCAAAACCATCTATTTTACAGTCAATGTTATGGTCACTATCTACCAGGCGGATATTCCTTACTTTGGTCCCGGCCTTTATACTTTGCGAAGCGCCTTTTACAGGCAGGTTTTTTATCGTTACAACGGTATCGCCGTTTTGAAGGATATTTCCGTTACAATCTTTTACTACAAACGAATCTTCATTTGCATTGGTTTCTTCCGGGTTCCATTCATGCCCGCATTCGGGGCATACAAGAAGGTTGTCCATCTCGTAAGTATAGGCCGATTTGCATTGCGGGCAGGGAGAAAGTTCTGTCATTACTGTTACTGTGTGTGTTTGGGTTTGCAAGGTAAGCATTAAAAACCTGTTGGTAAGGTGACCTTCCTCATGTTTTTAAGGTTGCCCATTCTGAACCCGCCTGTTGCCCCGGTGTCGCAATCGCCCCTCATGAATGTCGTTTTGCCTCATCATGCCTTGAGGAAATGACCGGTACATTTGTGGTAAATCATTAAGCTATGCGCAAATTAATTATGAAAATGTCTGTTTCGGTTGATGGCTTTGTATGCGATGCCAATGGTGGGAAAGACTGGGTTTTCAAAACGGGGGATAAGGAATCGCAGGCATGGAGTGCCGAGGTAATAAGCCAGGCAGGGTTGATTATCATGGGCAGAAAATCGTTTGAGGATATGGCCCCTTACTGGGTTGCGGCAACCGGGCTTTTTGCCGGGCCGATGAACAGCATCCCCAAGGCTGTTTTTACAAAGAAAGGGTTTAAAGGTTTTGATGCGGGGCATACGGCAACTGCAGGCCAGTCGTCTGCTGCGGCCTCGTGGGCTGGTGCGAGGGTTTTCGATGGCGACCTTGCAGAGGGCATCAGGGAGCTTAAAGCCGAAGCAGGAAAACCCATTGTAGCACTTGGCGGCGCCGGGTTTATGCAAAGCCTTATAGCAACCGGCCTCATTGATGAGTACCACCTGGCCATCCATCCTGTTGCGCTGGGGTCGGGGCTGCCCATCTTCACGGGGCTTGAACAACCGCTTTACCTGGAGCTGGCAGATACAAAGGTCTTCCCGGCAGGGGTAACTGCACAGACTTACCGGAGCAGGGCTATATCCTGATGACGGCCCAAGGGCAGGCATGGTTACCAGCCTATGGCAGATAATGTGTATTATTGATGAGGTTTACTTACCCGGTAAGAGGGGGATATTCCATAACAATTTCACAAAAAAAACAGGTGCATACAATGAATATACAAACACAAACAGAAGCGTATATTGCTACCCTGCCGGAACCGAAACGCCGCGAAATGCTAAGCCTGCACCGGCATATACTTGAAATGCTGCCCGGGTGTAAATTATGGTACCTCGACGGCAAAGATGAAAAAGGCAATGTGGTTGCCAATCCCAATATCGGGTATGGGGTCCAGGCTATGAAGTATGCAGGTAACAAGACACGGGAGTTTTACCAGGTTGGCATCAGCGCCAATACCACCGGGATTTCTGTCTACATCATTGGTATTGAAGACAAGAAATACCTGGCGCAAACTTATGGAAAGAAGATAGGCAAGGCCAGTGTAACAGGTTATTGCATTAAGTTCAAAACGCTGGAAGATATAAATATGGAAGTGCTTGAAGCCGCCATACGGGATGGTGTTAACCAGACATCACAACAGGCAAACATGCCATGATGCCCCTGCAACTGCTAAGTTGTGAGCCTTGTTATTCAGGGTGTTCCCGGAAGGCATCCTGAATTTACCGTGTAAGGCAGTGCTGGCAAAATACTATTTAGCTTCGCTAACCAGGTGATTGGCTGCCTGTGGAAGGTAGTGAAAGGCTATGCCCGGCATCGCAACAAGGGTTTATCAGCTGTAAATAAAAATAAGACATGGATAATAACGGAACGGAAAAACAGGAATTCTGGGAATCGGCCTTTAACGAAAAAAATGAGATGTGGGGCTTTGAGGCTGCCAATGCCGCATTGTTAGCAAGGGATTTGTTTGTTGCCCATGCTGCGAAAAACATTTTGATACCGGGCATTGGCTACGGGCGCAATGCACAGGTTTTTGCAGATGCAGGCATGGCCGTGACGGGTATAGAAATATCGGCAACGGCCATTGCTATGGCCAGAAAGCATTACGGGGATGGTATGACGATTTACCACGGCCCGGTTTCCGGTATGCCATTCGACCAAAAGAAGTACGACGGTATTTTCTGCCATGCCCTTATACACCTGCTGGATGAGGATGAACGGAAAAAACTCATCGGCGATTGCTATAACCAACTGGCCGATGGCGGGCACATGGTTTTTACGGTTGTTACGAAAGAAGCACCCACTTACGGACAAGGTGAACTGGTTGGCAAAGACCGCTACGAAATGTTTGGCGGGGTCAGGCTGTTTTTTTACGACCGGGAATCGGTGAATGCTGAGTTTGGCGATGCGGGTTTGTACGAGGTGCTGGATATTACCGAAAATTACCCGTTTTTCATGGTGAAGTGCAGGAAGTAGTTTTTATAATTCTGAAACCTGTTGGGCTATTTCTTATTGTCTACTTTGTATAGGTACTTCACACTATCGATTGAGATGTCCCAATCATCTATATAGTGAATTGTATAGTCTTTACATCGATACCTGAATGTCAACCCTGTATTTCTATCCGGAATTTGGGAATGATGCTTTTGTATAACAGCTCTACCGGAATAATTCTTATTTCTGTAGCAACATAATAATTACTATCTCTGTCAAAATCCTGATAATGCATCTTTACAATGTAATTATTAGCGTCTTGTTTTGCTTTATACACCGGATAGATGTCTTGCCCCCTAAGTTGTAACCCTGTTATTTTATTAAGTTTTCGCGGGTGGAATTTTTGAACAACTTTCTTTGCCGGAAAAAATATCACTTCGCCGTAATTGCCTGTTACAAAGAATAAATATCCTTTCCTGCTATGAATTAAAATATCATTTTTATTACCATCTTGTGAATAGGCATCAATACAGAATAATAGCAATAAGCTAAAAAATAAAACTTTATTCATAGATGTTGTCCATGCTGTTCACAAAACACTCTGAACATACATATAAGGTTGTTATGTAAATTGGGAAATCAATCATTTAATGTGGCTTGCATGGGAGGATAATATTCTTTACGTTTCAGCTTCCCGTTTTTTTTATAATATTTCCATTCGCCTGTTTTTAATTCATTGAGCCATTTTTCGTGCTTCTCTTCTATTTTACCCGTTATGGGGTTCTCTACTACAACAGTAGAATCAGTGTACGTGTCCAGTATCATTCCTTCAGCAATGACTTTGTTGTTTAAATACACACGACGATAAAACATGCTATCGGAGTTCTCATTATTATAGGTTTCTGTATACTCTAAAAAACCAGATGCGTTGTACAAACGCCAGGTGGCCATTTTAATGCCTTTATCGTACCAGCCCATGTATATATCCGGGGCCGTCATGTGCATCATAAGGGGTTTCCCTCTTGCAATACCCCGGTACACCCAAAATCCCTGCTTTTCGCCTTTACTATTATAAGCATTAATAGCGTCTGATTGTTGTGCTGTTACTTTAGCAGTGCAAAAAAGGATAATGAAAAGAATGCCATAATATACGCTACTATTGAAAATAGTGTTCCTGTTGCTTATTTCCATCTACTTCTCTGATATGGTTTATGGTTGTTAGTGCCTGCTTGTACCTGTTAATAACTATTTTGTAAACCGGATACATAACCAGGCCAAATTAGATATTTATCTCCAAACACTGCAACTCGCAAAAGAATACAGAATGAAATTGCAGCAGACTGAGTGTCATATATAAAAAATACCGTGTTTTAACGGTGTTTTTTGTTTTAGGTAGTTAATAATTTAGTACCCAATAAAGACACTTGTTGGCGATGGAATGAATGTGTGTTATGTATCGTTGTATGTTACGCATAGGGTAGGGATGGCGTTCTTGCGGCAGCGGTGTATTTAGTTTCGCCAATCAGGAGATTGGCTGCCTGTGGAACGTAGTCAAAGACTACGCTCAGCATGAGGATATTACCGAGAACTACCCGTTTTTCATGGTGAAGTGCAGGAGGTAGTCGGGTGGGGAAGGGTGCAGTGTTGGTTAAGTGTGTAGCGTTCTTGTACTACATGACAAAATACTGTTTAGCTTCGCCAATCGGGAGATTGGCTGCGGTTTTCTGCTTCTGCTACTGTAGCTTCTTTGGACGACAGGTATTTGACAATTCCCGAATCGCTTTTGCTACTTCAGGGAAATCCTTTCTTAAAATGGAGTCGTGGTTACTTGCTACTTTCGCATTGATTTTAATGTTAGGATTTCGCCCGACTACTTCATTTACCCCCGTCCGAATCAGTTCCTGTTCATTACCCTTACTCCCAAAGGATGCGCCCGATGCAAGTACATATCTTACAGGAATGGTAATTTTATCCATCACGGGCCCCAGTTTGTTTTTCCTTGCCAGCCAGCCCAATTCTATATTTATTTCTGTCATCTGTGCGGCACTCATCTGAGGTGTTAACCCCGTTGGGCGCAATAGCCATATCAATGGACTTAACCATCGGAAAAGTTTCCTTATCCGTTTTGCCACATCTTCGGTCATCCAGTTGTAAGGCTGCGCGCCGTCAACTAAAACTGCACCTATACACCTGTCGGGGTTACGACTTGCCCAGTGGGCTGCTACGAAAGCTCCGTAAGACCAGCCAGCTATTAAAGCTTTTTTTACATTTCTTGCAACAAGAATGGCATCTACATCACGAATGCAAGCCTCGAAAGAATAGTCGGATGATTTGCGCGATTTGCCTCTTGCCCTTTCATCAAAAGTTATATGTCTGAAATCAGAACCAAGTGCAGCAATTACTTTTTTCCAGTAAACTTGTGTTGCAAATTGCCCATTCAGGTAAATAACCGGTATGCCGGAACCGCCTGTGTCTTTTACAGCTAATGCCGTATCGTCAATGGGTACCATACCTGTCCAGGCAACCGGCGCATCTGCAATATTATTGACATTTTTACTTGAATTTAACATCATCATTTTTTGTTTGTTTTGGTGTCACAAAGGTACTTTCACTCATTGCCGTTTTGCCTGTAAATACAGCTACTTGTAGTTGCAATAGCACTACTTACAGTTGCTATTAGCCACCTGTAGTTGTATATAAAGCGTTTGTTTGAAAGGTTGAGATATAAATAGCTGATATGCTATTTCAAATACTTATATTATATAATAGGGCATCTGTGTCATATACCGGCGCTTCGCAACCTATTGCCAGAAAGCGGAAATGAAGATTTAAAAAGTTGGCACCCGGTTTCGGGCAAGGTGTACCTGTATTCAATGTTTGCCCCAAAATGGCAAAATACTGTTTAGCTTCGCCCGTTGGGCGTAGAGTTTTTCTACGTCCTGGAGGCAGCCAATCTCCCGATTGGCGAGATTTACAATAAGCATTCGTTATATATGAAAAATACCGTGTTTTAACGGTGTTTTTTGTTTTAGGTAGTTAATAATTTAGCACCCAATAAAGACACTTGTTGGCGATGGAATGAATGTGTGTTACGTATGGTAGAATGCCACGCATAGGGTAGGGGGCATTCTTGTGGCAGCGGTGTGTTTAGTTTCGCCAATCAGGAGATTGGCAGCCTGTGGAACGTAGTCAAAGACTACGCTCAGCATGGTGAAGTTAAATTATCTAAAAGAAGATCACACAGATTGCAGAGTTTGTGGGTATTTTACAAATAGAAAGTATTTATAAAGTTTTTTGTATTTGCTAAAAATTGATATCAATATTATAATAACAATATTTAGTTCAATTTTAATTCCAGTAATAATTGGATTTATTACTTACATAATAGCAAAAAAGCAAATTGCTAATACTGGAATAACGCAATTTAGGCAGCAATGGATTAGTTCATTACGAGATACGTTAAGCGTTTTTATATCCAGAGCAGAATATACACATGTTCAACAAGATCAAAATGAAATTAAAAGGACTTTTCGAGAGCTAGTCGAAGCAGAATTTAAGATTGAACTCCTTTTAAATCCGTTAGAAGATGATCATAATAAGCTTGTTGAAAAGCTAAGAGAGATAAGAGATTTAGTTTATTTTTTTCCTAACGATGAGACTCTTGATAACAACATTGATGAACTTCTACAAATTTCAAAAAAAGTTCTTAAAAGGGAATGGAATGTTGTGAAAACTGGGAAATAATTGCTAATAGCCTGCATTACGCATAGCGTTTCTCTACGTCCCGGAGGCAATCAATCTCCCGATTGGCGAGATTTACAATAAGTATCTGTTTTATATGAAATGTAAGTACCCCATTATTCGGACAACTCTAAATTAGACAATTCTATTTTCTGT
>CAZUMM010000046.1:0-15525 GCA_964621795.1 uncultured Flavipsychrobacter sp. | reverse complement strand
TGCGAAAATAATAATACAAAATAATCAGATGCAAATTTTCATTGTTGTATTTTACGCAAAACCTGTTGTATTTTACCGTGTATTTTACCAATTATATATATTGCGATAATCAACGTTTAAAGAAATTTTTATCATGGTTCATTTAGGACGGAGTATTTCAAGCTTAAGAAGTTTTCGACGCATTCCACAAAAAGATATGGCTTCCCGTTTACAGATGTCTCAACAGGAATATTCCCGTCTTGAGAATAAAGAGGAAATAGAAGATGACCTCTTGCAAAGAATAGCTGAAATATTAGATTTTCCTGTTGAAGCAATTAAGCATCTTGATACTTCTACTACTATTCAAACCGTCTATCAACAAAATGGAAATAATGGAAATGGTTTCTATGTAAACGCAAATGAAAAGATAATAGAGATGTATGAAAGATTACTCGGAGAAAAAGATGATATGATTGAAATACTGAAACAACAACTGAATAAACATACATAAAAAAATGCCCTGCTTTTTTGCAGGGCATTTATCAAATGATGGATTCCTTATCTCAGAAACGTTCCAGTCCGCTGAAGAAGAAATCGCCTTCTATTTTGGCATTCTCATCGCTGTCGGAACCGTGTACTGCATTTTCACCTACAGAGGCAGCATACAGTTTGCGGATGGTTCCTTCTTCGGCCTGTGCGGGGTTGGTTGCACCTATCAGTTTGCGGAAGTCGGCAACCGCATTCTCCTTTTCAAGGATGGCAGCTACGATGGGGCCGCTGCTCATAAACTCGGTCAGCTCACCGTAAAAAGGACGCTCTTTATGTACTTCGTAGAAAGCACCTGCCTGCTCCAGGCTGATGCGGGTATATTTCATAGCTACGATACGAAACCCTGCTGCATTAATCATTTGCAGGATGTTGCCGATATGGCCGTTGCGTACCGCATCGGGTTTAATCATTGTAAAAGTGCGATTTGACATATATAATTACGCTTTAGGTGTTTTTTAACGGCGCAAAGGTAGGGATTTAATGTAAACAACAGGTTGCGTTTAGTTAATTAACTGCAAAAATGTAAATTGCACCTCTTTTATTATCCAGACACATCCTGCTAACATATAATGCGCTCCATACAAGACGTTTTTCCTTTATTGCAAAACCCTAAAAAAATCTTCATTACTACGCACCACAAGCCGGACGGGGATGCTATCGGCAGCATGCTTGGCCTGTACCATTACCTGGTTAAAAAAGGGCATTCGGTTACCGGGGTATCGCCCAGCGAACTGCCCGACTTCCTGATGTGGATGCCGGGAGTGGAACACCTGCTGAACTACGAAGCGGAGTCGAAGCTTGCGGAAAAGGCCCTGCAAGAGGCCGACCTTATCTTTTGCCTCGATTTTAACGATTTCAGCCGCACCAAGCACCTCACTGCGCAACTGGAGCAGGCCACGCAGCCTAAAATACTCATCGACCACCACCTGTTTCCCAAGCCCGTTTGGGACTATGGCATGAGCATACCCGAAAAAAGCAGTACCGCCGAAATGGTGTACGACTTCATCAACCTGTATAACGATAATGAGCTGATAGATACGGATATCGCCGCCTGCCTGTACACAGGTGTGATGACCGATACCGGCTCCTTCCGTTTTCCCATCACTACGGCCTGCGTACACGAGATGATAGCCGATTTTAAACGGAAAGGATTGAACCACAGTACAATACACGAAGAGGTGTACGATGCGTGGACCTACCGCCGCATGCAGTTCCTGGGCTATGTGCTGCTGGAAAAGATGGAGATATTCCATAAATACAACGCCGGGCTCATTGCCATATCGCGCAAGGAAATGAAGCTGTTCGATATCAATACGGGCGATATGGAAGGGCTGGTCAACTACCCGCTCAGCATAGCGGGCATCCGCTTTGCCACCCTCATTACAGAGCGTGCCGACGAGGTAAAAATGTCGTTCCGCAGCAAGGGCGACTTCGATGTGAGCAGTTTTGCCAGGCAGCATTTTAACGGCGGAGGGCATTTTAACGCCTCCGGAGGCCGGTCAACCGAAAGTTTTATTGATACTGTAACACGTTTTAAAGAAATTTTGTCCGATATTCACCCCCGATAATTTATAAAAACACATGATAAAACGTTTCATACCGTTTGCCGTGCTCGGTATTTCGGTAATCAGCCTGAATGCTTGTAAAAACAATAGCTTTCAAAAAACCAAAGATGGTTTGGAGTACAAAATTGTAAAAGATGCCAAAGGCGATAAAAAAGCACAGGAAGGCGATGTAGTGGAAATGCACATCCACATACGCTATAAAGATAAAAATACGGATACGGTACTGTTCGACTCAAGGAGCATGAACGGCAACAAGCCGGTAGAGTTCCCGGTAATGAAGCCCATGTTCAAAGGCGACTGGCCCGAAGGCCTGACCATGCTGACACCCGGCGACAGCGCCGTGTTCCATGTACCGGTCGACTCGCTGAAGAAGAACAGCCAGGGCATGTTCCCCGAGTTCATGAAAAACGGCCAGCAGCTTACTTACGAGGTGGTGATGGTATCTGTAAAATCGCAGGCCGAAGTAAAAGCCAAACAAGCCGAAGAAGCAGCTAAGCAAACAGCTATCGACGATAAAAAACTACAGGAGTATTTTGCACAGAACAACCTGCACCCGCAAAAAACAGAATCGGGCCTGTACTACATCATCGAAAAAGAAGGCACCGGCGAAATCATACAGAAAGGACAGGTGGTGAGCGTGAACTACACCGGCAAAACACTGGATGGAAACGCGTTCGACTCGAATGTTGACCCCAAATTCCAGCACACCGACCCGCTGAAATTCCCAGTAGGACAAGGACAGGTAATACCCGGCTGGGACGAAGGCCTGATGCTGCTGAAAAAAGGAAGCGTAGCCAAACTGTACATTCCTTCGCCGCTGGCTTACGGACCGCAAAGCCCCGGCCCCGGCATCGATGCCAATTCTGTACTGATGTTTGACGTACAGGTTTTAGACGTAGAATAAAATCACAACTTAAAATAATACTGAAATCAACCGATATGAAAAAAACACTCGTGTTCATTTGTTTGTTTGCCCTCACCGGTAACCTGTACGCACAGAAGAAAAGCAAGAAAAATGACAAACCCCAGCCTGCTGCGGCACAGGCTACGCAACCTGCGGGGCAAAACCTGCAGAGCAACGATTTCAAGACAACTGAATCGGGCATCGAATATAAATTCAACGTGGATGAGGCCGGTGCTGCCATGCCTAAAGTAGGCGATTATGTAGAGGTCAACATCACTACTGCTGTTGGCGACAGTGTTATTTTCGAAAGCAAGAAAGTGAACAACAACCAGCCGGTACAGTTCCAGATAAATCCGCCTACCTTCAAGGGCGACCTGGTAGAAGCGCTGATGCTGATGACCCCCGGCGATGATATAACCGTGCGCCTGTCTGTAGACTCGCTGATAAAAGCAGGCACACCTGCACAGCCCTGGATGAAAAAAGGCGAAAACCAGAAAATCGTTTACAACATACAACTGGTTTCGGTGAAATCGCAGGACCAGATGAAGAAAGAACAGGAAGAGAAAGCGGCTGCACAGGTGAAAATTGACGACCAGTTGCTGCAAGACTATTTTAAGGCAAACAATATCAAGCCGAACAAAACCGCATCTGGCCTTTATTACAAAATAGACAAACAAGGCACCGGCGAAACGGTTAAAGCAGGACAGAAAGTAACGGTAAACTATACCGGCAAACTGCTGGACGGCACTGTGTTCGATTCGAACGTTGACCCTAAATTCTCGCACGTACAGCCTTTCAGCTTTACAGTGGGCCAGCACCAGGTAATTTCCGGCTGGGACGAAGGCCTGCAACTGATGAAAAAAGGTTCGAAAGGTGTTTTGTACATTCCTTCTACCCTCGCCTACGGCCCAAGGGAACAAGGACCGATAAAAGCCAATTCAGTTCTTATCTTTGATGTGGAAGTAACCGATATCGAGTAATGAATAGAGTAACGATAACTCAAATAGTATTTTTCGTGTGGTATTTGCTTTCTGCAAATACCACACTTGCTTATACCCGGCAGGATTCGCTGATGGGTGGCAACGGCAATGGCCGCAACTGGTGGGATGTACAGCAATACACCCTTTCCGTCACCTTCAATGTGGATGACCGGAGTATTTCAGGCCGGAACATCATCACTTTAAAAACGGCTGAGCATACTACGGGCAGGCTGCAGCTAGACCTGCAGGAGCCGATGGTGCTGGATAAAGTGACCTGGCGCGAACAGCCGCTGACGGTGGAACATGAAGGAAACGTATGGTGGGTGAACAGCCCTTACCCTACCTGGCCCGAAAATGTGGAGCTGACGCTGGTGGCCGATTACCATGGTAAACCTGTTGAGGCAAAACTCCCCCCGTGGGAGGGCGGCTTCATCTGGAAGAAAGACGGCAACGGCAACCCGTGGATAGCGGTAGCCTGCCAGGGGCTGGGCGCCAGCTCGTGGTGGCCCTGCAAGGATTACCAGGGCGATGAGCCTGATTTGGGCATGACCATAAATTTCAAAGTGCCGTTACATACCACGGTTGTCAGCAATGGCAGAAACTTTTATGCGGAATACGACTGCGACGGCAACACGGTAGCTACCTGGCGTGTTACCAACCCCATCAACACCTATGATGCCACCTTTTATATAGGCGACTATGTAAGCTGGAAGGATACATTAATGGGAGAAAAAGGCAAGCTGGACCTGAGCTTTTACGCGCTGCGCGAAAACGAGGAAAAGGCAAGGAAACAGTTTGCCGTTGTGAAGCCCATGCTGCATTGCTTTGAGCACTGGATGGGCCCCTACCCTTTTTACGAAGACGGCTACAAGCTGGTAGAAGCGCCCTACCTGGGCATGGAACACCAGAGCGCCGTAGCCTATGGCAATGGCTATAAAATGGGCTACCTCGGCAAAGACAGGAGCGGCACAGGCGTAGGCGACCAGTTCGACTTCATCATCGTGCACGAAAGCGGGCACGAATGGTTTGGCAACAGCATCACCGCAAAAGACATTGCCGACAACTGGATACATGAAGGAATAACAACGTATGCGGAAGCCCTCTTTGCAGAATGCCAGTTCGGCAAAGAGAAAGCCTTTGAATATACCCGCGGCGAGTGGCACAACATCAGGAACGACCGCCCGGTGATTGGCGACTATGGGGTGCACGACGATGGCTCGTCTGACAAATACGACAAGGGCGCGGCGGTGATGCACATGGTCAGGATGATGATGAACGATGACGAAAAATTCAGGATGATGCTGCGGGAGATGAGTAAGAAATTTTATCACAGTACCGTTACCAGTCTCGAAGTGGAAGCCTTTATTATGGAATACTCCGGCCTCGACCTGAAAGCGTTTTTCGACCAGTACCTGAGGCATAAGGAAATACCGGAGCTGGACTGGTACATCAAAAAGAAAGATTTGTTCTTCCGTTTTTCCAATACGGTACCGGGCTTTTCACTGCCGCTGGAAGTGACCAACGGCGAGAAAACGGAAAAAATAAAAGTGACTACCGAATGGAACAGCATCGACTGGAAAGGCGGCTATAATATTTCATTCTCCAAAGATTTCCTGGTGAAACCAAAATCTTAAAATTCAGTAGGTTTGCGGCAATAGCATGGCAAAAAAAGATTCTGAGACCCCCTTAATGAAACAACACCGGGATATTAAAATGAAATATCCCGATGCAGTACTCCTGTTTCGTGTCGGCGACTTTTACGAAACCTTTGGCGAAGACGCGCATATATCATCGCGCGTGCTGGGCATTACGCTCACCAAAAGGTCGAATGGCGCTGCTTCGAGCGTAGACCTCGCAGGCTTCCCGCACCATGCGCTGGATACCTACCTGCACAAGCTGGTAAAAGCAGGCTACCGCGTGGCTATCTGCGACCAGTTGGAAGACCCCAAGGCCGTAAAGGGCATCTTAAAAAGGGGCGTGACCGAACTGGTGACCCCCGGCGTGGCTACCAGTGACAAACTGCTGGAAAATAAGACCAACAACTTTCTCGCCGCGCTTTACCTCGGCGAGCCTGCCTGCGGTATTGCCTTTCTCGACATCAGCACGGGTGAGTTTTATGTAGCGCAGGGTACTACAGAGTATATTGATAAACTATTGCAAAGCTTCCAGCCTTCGGAAGTCTTGTTATCCAAATCGCAGCAAAAAAGGTTCAGGGAAGAGTTTGACCCCAAGGTGTACACCTTTGCTATGGAAGAATGGATATTCCAGCACCAGTATTGCTACGATACATTGTTGCAGCACTTCCAGACACAATCGCTGAAAGGTTTCGGTATAGAAGATATGAAAGCGGCCATCGTGGCCGCAGGTACGGCGCTGCATTACCTGAAAGATACGGAGCACGCCAACCTGCAACATATCAATGCCATACAGCGCATAGTGGCCGATGAATTCCTGTGGATGGACCGTTTTACCATCCGCAACCTGGAACTGGTACACAGCACCGATGAAAAGGGCAATTGCCTGCTCAATGCCATAGACCATACGTACACGCCTATGGGTGCGCGCCTGCTGAAAAGGTGGATGATATTTCCCCTGTTCGATATGCACCGCATCAACCGGCGGCTCGACCTTGTGGAATACTTCATCAAAGACCAGGACCTGAACCACGAACTGGTGCAACTGGTAAAACAGGTGGGTGATGTGGAAAGGCTGGTAGGAAAAATACCCCTGAAGAAAGCCAACCCGCGCGAGGTGATGCAACTGGCCCGCAGCCTGCAATTCATGCAGCAGGTGCGTGAACGCTGTATGCAGTCGCAAAACGAAGCGCTGGTAAAGCTGGTCAGCTCCTTACTGCCGTTGACCGAATTGCGGGAGCGCATCTGCAAAATAATCATAGAAGATGCGCCGGCACTGGCTGTAAAAGGCGGCATGATATGCGACGGCGTATCGAAAGAGCTGGACGAACTGCGCAACATTTCCAAGAACGGTAAGAACTACTTGTTGCAGATACAGCAGTCGGAAGCACAGAAAACGGGCATCACCTCTTTGAAAATAGCCTACAACAATGTATTCGGCTATTACCTGGAGGTAACGCACGCACATAAAGACAAAGTACCGCAAGACTGGATACGGAAACAGACACTGGCGAATGCGGAAAGGTATATCACCCCCGAACTGAAAGAATACGAGGAAAAGATACTGGGTGCGGAAGAAAAGATACTGGCTATAGAACTGGACCTGTACCAGCAGTTGCTTTCCGAAATAGAGCCGTATATCGCGCCCATACAGGCCAATGCCAATATCATAGCGCAAATTGACTGCCTGCTGTGCTTTGCAGGCAATGCACGGCAGTATAACTACCGCCGCCCTACCCTTGCCGAGGAAGCCGTACTGGATATAAAACAAGGCAGGCACCCTGTAATAGAACAGCAGTTGCCCCCCGGCGAAAGCTATATAGCCAACGATATACGGCTGGATAAAGACGAACAGCAAATCATCATCCTTACCGGGCCGAATATGAGCGGTAAATCGGCCTTGCTGCGGCAGACGGCTATCATCACCCTGATGGCGCACATGGGCAGCTTTGTGCCCGCCGATGCGGCCACCGTGGGGCTTACCGATAAGATATTTACCCGCGTAGGCGCATCCGACAACCTGAGCGGCGGCGAAAGTACCTTCATGGTAGAAATGAACGAAACGGCCAGCATCATCAACAACATCAGCGACCGCAGCCTGGTATTGCTGGATGAGATAGGCCGCGGCACCAGCACCTATGATGGCATATCCATAGCATGGTCTATAGTAGAGCACCTGCACAACAATGTCAACCGTCCCAAGACGCTTTTTGCCACCCACTACCACGAACTGAACGAACTGGAGAACCAGCTTTCCCGGCTGCGCAACTACCACATCACGCACAGGGAAACGGGCAACAAGGTCATCTTCCTGCGCAAGCTGGCCCCCGGTGGCAGCAGGCACAGCTTTGGTATACAGGTGGCGCGTATGGCAGGTATGCCGCAAAGCCTGCTGAAGCGTGCGGAAGAGATACTGCACCTGCTGGAAGAAAAGCACGGCACGGCAGGCGATACAGCCCAGAAGGTGAAAAAGATACTGCCCGCCCCCGAAATGCAGTTGAATATTTTCGACGGTATGAGCGACGATATGCGCCGCATTTCGCAGTTGCTCGATGAGACCGACATCAATACGCTGACGCCTGTTGAGGCTTTGCTGAAACTGAACGAACTGAAAACTATTTCAGAGCAGTACCAGTAGTGTATGAGGCATGGCTTTTGTATCTTTATAGTAAAACAGAAGCTATGAGCAACGAGCAAAATACAGACAAAGATTTCCCCGGCTACCCGCACTACCCTGCCAAAGACGATATTACCAATAACGAAAAGGAAATCCATCCTGACAGGAATACAGGCAATACGGAAGAGGCAAGGCCGGACTCGGAATCGGAAAACGACATCAACGCCGAAGACCTGGCCGCGCTGGAGCAGGAAGACCGGAACGTAGTGGCTACCCGCCTCGATAATACAGATGCCGACGGCACCCCGCTGAACGAAGACGGGAATGCAAAGAACATGGGCAACGACCTGGATGTGCCCGGCGCCGAGCTGGACGATGCCAACGAGGCCATTGGCGAAGAAGATGAAGAGAACAACTACTACAGCGAAAGCGATAACGATACAACGGAAGATACCCAGGGTATCCCGTAACATACAGGTGTTGCATCGGTAATACTCTTTTAATGTTCCGGTAACAGGACTGTTTTTATTTTACGCAGTTTATCACTTTTTAAAAACATTAAAACTATGAGTACCGAAAATGTAACACCTTTTCAGAACGAAGAGGAAATGGATGCAACAGATATGACTATGGAAGACAACAGCAATGTTGAGGAAACAGAAGAAATGGAAGAAACCGAAGACAGTGAAGATGAGGAAACATCATTGGAAGAAGAAGAAGAAGGAAACGAGGCTGAATAAAAGCCGTGTGTAAAAAATGTAAAAGCGGGTTAATAGCCCGCTTTTGTGTTTTTAGGCATTTTATATCTTATTCAGCTTGCTTTTTTTACGCCCATACAGGAAATAAACGACCAGTCCCACCACCAGCCACACGAGGAAGCGCTCCCAGTTGGAGGTGCCCGATTCACACAGCAGGTAGCTGCAACACAGGAAACCCAGTACGGGTATCAATGAATAACTGTGCAGGAACGACAGCACGGCAATCACCACGAATACAATCCCGAAAGCGATATAAGGCACTTTTTCCCGGATGCCCTCCCAGCCCGGTTTATCACTTACAAAAAAGGAATGTAGCCCGCCTTCATAATAATATTGCAACAGTACCAGTGTAAGGATAAACAATACCGGTACTATCCATTTACTGTTGATATACGGCGTTTTAAAACGGCTGACGGGCACAGGCTCCAGGTCTGTACCTTCATGTACCAGGTCGGTAGTGCCTGAATGTATGGCTTTCTTCCTTTGCTGTTGCAGGCGTATGATGCCGCCGCATACCAGCACAAAGGCAAACAGGGTACCCACGCTGGTCAGGTCTACCACTACATCGAGGTTCAGGAACAGGGCAGGCACGCCCACTACTATGCCCGTGAGCACGGTAGAAAAAGAAGGGGTTTTGAACCGGGGGTGTATGCGCGAAAACACAGGCGGCAAAAGCCCGTCGCGGCTCATGCTCATCCATATACGCGGCTGCCCCAGTTGAAACACCAGCAATACGCTGGCCGTAGCTATTACCGCGCTCACCGCTACTATCCCCGCCAGCCAGTCGAGGTTATTGGCCTGGAATACATAGGCCAGCGGGTCGCCCACGTTCAGCTCTTTATAGCTCACCATCCCCGTCAGCACAAGGGCTATCAGTACATAGATGACGGTGCATATAATCAGCGAATTGAACATGCCTTTGGGCAAATCCCTTTGCGGGTCGCGGCACTCCTCGGCAGTGGTCGATATGGCATCGAAGCCTATATAGGAAAAGAATACCGCAGCCGTTCCGCCCAGTACCCCTGTGATGCCGTTGGGCAGGAAGGGCGACCAGTTGTCCGGCTTCACATAAAACGCACCTGCAATAATGACCAGGATAATCACCGCCATCTTTAATATCACCATGGCATTGGTGGTTTTGCGCGACTCTTTGATACCTACATAAATAATGGTGGTAATAATGACTGTGACGATAAAGGCAGGCAGGTCGCAGATAATGCGTGTAGAACCAATCGTGGGTGCATTATTCCACGCGGCAATGGCAGCATCGGAAGCCATCGCTTTGGCCGTCCAGTAATCCATGGTCAGGTATTCGGGAATATGCAGCCCGAACCCGTCGAGCAGGCTGGTGAAATAGTCGCTCCACGAAATGGCCACCGCTATATTGCCAATCGCGTATTCCATCAGCAGGTCCCAGCCTATAATCCAGGCTATGATTTCGCCGAAGGCCACATAAGAATACGTGTACGCGCTGCCCGATACGGGCACCATGCTGGCAAACTCGGCATAGCAGACAGCCGCAAACCCGCAGGCTACCGATACGAACAGGAACAGGAACACGATGCCCGGCCCGCCTTCAAAGCTGGCCTTGCCTATGGTGGAAAAGATTCCCGCCCCTACTATGGCCGCAATGCCCATAAAGGTCAGGTCGCGCACGGTCAGCACTTTATTCAGCGATACTTCGTGGGCATCGGTATGGCCGCAGGCCACATCTTTTTTTATCTGTTCAATGGTTTTTCGGCGAAAGAGTGCCTGGAGCATGTGTTGTTTTTTACAGGGCTTAAACTAAGAGGATAAACCGACAAAAGCAAAAAACATATTCATCAAATTGCAAACAACTGGTTTTCACTTACATAAATCCTGAAAACCTGCAAAGTATTGATATGATAGATTTTATCTATACAGTGAAATAGCGCTTGTATAAAATTTTTCCTGTTGCAATCTTTGCCTTATAAAAATTATTACTATTTATCTGTCACGGTTTTAGGGGATTTTTCCCCTCATGAAACTTTTTTAACAGTAAGATTTTTACAACCACATATTATGAAGCAATTACTTACAGTTTTGATGGCGGTACTGCCATTCATTGCCGCAGCGCAAAAGGGAGAGCTCGGCTTATCGGGAGGAATAGGGTTCCTGGCCCCGCCCTCCGGTTCTATTTACTACAAAGCCGACCAGTCGGGCACATCACCCCTCATAGGCCTTACTTATCTGGGCAATTTCGACCCGCGTTCCGAATCGAGAATAGGCTGGCAGGCCGGTATCGAAGCTAACTGCCTGATGAATGTGAAACAGGAATCATCAACTACTTACCAGTACTTCGGCGATACAATCGGCAACGACGGCATGTATTTCCTGTATGCGAAATACATGATATCGGTTGCCCCTGTTATCAATATCAAATACAAGCTTTCAGGCATGACCTATGTGTACGGCGGCGTGAGCATAGGTGTTGTGGGCACTATTAATACAGCCAACCGCAGGCCGCAGGATTTTGAAGGCGCGGATTATACCTATACTGCGCCGGACGGGGGAACGGGCCTTTGCGCCGGGCTGCACATAGGCATCAACCAGCGCATAGCCCAGCGCATAGCCGTTGCGGTGCAGGTGGGCGCCAGGTACAACAGCATCGGCTACCATGTAGATGACCATAAGTACCCCGGCGGTACTTCTTTCCGTTACAATTCACTGGTTATCCCAGCCACCATAGGCCTGCGCTACCGCATGGGCTGGGAAAAACAGTACAACTCTGCCAAAGGCCGCTACGAGATTGCAGAGGAAGACGTACACCGCAAAAGCGAATAATAAGGTTTTTTAACTGCCGGTTGTAATACCCGGGCACAAAGCCCATGTAACAAATACATGGCTTTGCTGTTTATATAAATAACAAACGGGTTGAATGTTGAATTTTTTAGAAGTATTTTCTAATATTACTGTAAATATCAACCTAATGAAGAAAATCTATCTTGTAGCTCTTATTGCACTGTGTAGCAATGCTGCCCGTGCGCAGTCGAGCCTTAAATATTCGGAAGACGGCTTTAACACGAAGGCTATAGAAAGAACGTATTCTGTCAAAAGCCCCGGACAACAGTTTTATGCACGGATGAATGCCTTGTACACCATGGCTGAAAACACAGCCGATACAAGGATAACGCTGGGCGATTACAATGCTTATCTTGAAAAGTTCGGAAAGATATTTGCCATGGGTTCGGGAGATGGCGTAATAGCCCATAACCTGAATGCAATGGCCAATATACTGAATACCATCAACCAACTGACGTATGGCAACGACCAGTACCGGAACAGGATGTACCACCTCACCTACCCCGTGTACACGGCGGTAACGCAAAACTGGGGCGATGAAATCATTACCGTAGCCATTACCAATGCCTACTTTGATATGCGCGAGTATGTAGCGGACAAAGCCGTAGACGATATGAAGATGCGCGAGGCGCTGAACACGATGGACAGGCTGCCGCTGAAAAGTGCGGAGACCACCGGCTCGTGCGACTATACAATAGACCTGAAGCCATCGCTGGGCGCAGATAAGATAGAGGTGTACGTTTCAGACCCTGCCCTCTATTACAAGGCGGTGAAAAAATACCCTGCCGATAACTTGCTGGTAGGCCCCGTGCCCCTGTGGGAATCGTTTGCTGATGAAAGCGGCAGCGTGCTGAACATTTTAAAAACATACGCTTCTGCACCCGAATACAAGGGCTATAATGTGTACAGCAGCGATGTGACCCCGGAGAAAGGCTATAAGATAGTACAGAAGCTGGGCAAGGAAACCAAGTGGTTCCTGATGGTATTCCGCAACAACAAGCTTTATTTCTCTTACATGATAGAGCCTTGCAGCTACCTGAATAAGAGCACGATACAATAACAACAAAATTGCATAAAAAAGACGTAAAGGCAGCGGCAGCGCTGCCTTTATTATTTAGGTGTACAGAACGGGCGTACAACTTGTACTACCCTACTATGTTCATCAGTACATACAGAAACAAAATGGTAATAAACGGGAAATAAAGTACACTGTTAAGCTTGTTGTTCTTCCTGTAATAATCTTTCAGGCTGTTGTGGGTCGCATTTTTTATTACGGCTTTGCTGTACGGGAAAAACGACCTGAAAAATAATTCGGTATAACTGGTTTTATATTTCAGTTGGGCCAGTGTGTACAATTTGATAGCGGCCGATGTAACGAGTATTGTAAATAATACTACCGGAGCGTACTCCAATATAAATTCACGGTACATAATGTGGTTTTCTCTTTTATCCTTACCACAAAAATCTATTATTTTTTCCAATTTTGGTAATGTTTTTTTCATAAATTGACAACATACTGATAACCAGTGGCTGATTTACCCTGTCCATCTATGGTGCATATATATTTTTAACTACTTTTAGGTACACACAACCAAATACATACTATGCGCTTTATGATACCCGTATTGGCAGCCTGCCTGCTGTGGGCTGCCTGCAACAACCGGCAAAACAATACACAAACGGATATGAACGCGGCTTTTGACCACTACAAGGAAGGCTTTACGGAAGACATGTGGAAGATGTACCCGAACAGGGCAAGCAGTGCGGGGTACCATAAATATGATAGCGTGCTTACAGTGCCCGGCAAGGCCCGCAGGGATGCGGAACTGGCCTTTTGCAAGGCGCAGCTCGACTCGCTGGCGGTGTATAAAGACGCCTCCCTCTCTGACAACAACCGCACCGACTATGAGCTGATTAAAAACCAGCTTGAAGGAACGGTATGGGCCATCAATGAGCTGCGGGCATACGAGTGGGACCCTTCGCAATACAATGTTTCAGAGGGCTTTGCTGAAATACTGAACGGCACCTACGACTCGCTGGACAACCGCCTGCGCAGCATATCCCTGCGGCTGGCCTATGTGCCTGCCTATTATGCGGCGGCAAAAGAAAACATCAAAACCCCTACCGAAGAGCACCGGCAACTGGCCATAGAGCAAAACACGGGCGGCCTTTCCGTACTGGAGACCGACCTGCCGGAAGCACTAAAAAAATCGCACCTCAGCGCAGGTGAACAACAGCAGGTAAAGGAGCGCGCAGCAACTGCCGCCGCAGCCATGAAAGACTATGCCGCATGGCTGAAAGACCTGCAGGTGACCACGCCACGCAGCTTCAGGTTGGGCAAAGACCTGTATGCAAAGAAATTTGAGTATGATATACAATCGGGCTACAGCATAGACGAGATATACCGCAAAGCCGTTGCCCATAAGCAAGAACTGCATGATAATATGGCCAAAATAGCCAACCTGATATGGGGGCAGTATGTGGGCAATGTGCCTAAGCCGGCCGATACGCTGGAGCTCATCAGGCGCGTTATCGATAAAATATCGCTGCAACATACTACGCCCGAAAATTTCCAGGCAGAAATAGAAAGGCAAATCCCCGTGCTTACAGCTTTTGTGCGGGAAAAGAACCTGCTTTACCTCGACCCCTCGAAGCCGCTGGTAGTGCGCAAGGAGCCGGACTATATGGCCGGTGTGGCCGGCGCTTCCATCAATGCCCCCGGCCCTTACGATAAGGGAGGGAACACCTATTACAATGTAGGCAGCATGAACGGTTGGAACAAGGAACGTGCGGAAAGCTACCTGCGTGAGTATAACAATTATACATTGCAGATACTAAATATACACGAGGCCATACCGGGGCACTATGCGCAACTGGTGTACAGCAACCAGTCGCCCAGCATCATTAAATCGGTATTGGGCAACGGCGCTATGATAGAAGGCTGGGCGGTGTACAGCGAGCTGATGATGCTGGAAAACGGCTACGGGCAGAACACGCCCGAAATGTGGCTGATGTATTACAAATGGAACCTGCGCAGCACCTGCAACACCATACTCGACTATGATGTGCATGTAAACAATATGGACAAAGAAGCCGCCATGCACCTGCTGGTAGATGAGGCCTTCCAGCAGCAGGCCGAGGCCGAGGGCAAATGGCGCAGGGTAAGCCTTACACAGGTGCAGCTCACGTCTTACTTCACCGGCTTTACAGAGATATACGACCTGCGCGAAGAGCTGAAAAAGAAAATGGGCAAACAGTTCAACCTGAAAGCCTTTCATGAAAAATTCCTGAGCTACGGCAGCGCCCCTGTTAAATACATTCGGGAAATGATGCTGAAAGACCTGCAAAAGCAACAGGCAAAAGCCTGATTATAGGACTTGCTGTTCGGGATGTTCCATAGGGCATCCCGAACGCTATACTTCAGAATGGTGCTGTTTAATGGCTGTATTCTGCACAGTCTTCACTAGTTCTGTTTAGAAATAGTACAAATTCAGCTTTTACGCTATAGATTCCGTTTACAAAACGGCATCATATCATCAGTTCAGGATGCCTTTCAGAACATCCTGAACAACGCCCGTTTAGAGGGTCAATACTTTGAGCGCAGGCAGAAGTTAGTAGACCTCCCATGCAGAACAGGAATGATAAGAATGCTTTCATTTATATGTAGAAGTTAAGACTTAATCTGACAATTGATATTTATTATTAATTTTCAAACA
>CAZUMM010000045.1:0-15818 GCA_964621795.1 uncultured Flavipsychrobacter sp. | reverse complement strand
CGGTGTTACATACATCTGTGCTGCCTGTAGGGGCTTTGAAATACAGGTTAGCCGCAAAGTTGGTTGGCACAAAACGGATAACTGGGTTGTTGCCCGCCGGAGCAACGGCAGCATTGTCGCTGTAGCATATTTCTATAAGCAGGTTCTTGGAAGAATCCCAGTTATAGGTCTGGTCGAATGTGAACTGTGCCCAACCCTGGGGCAAGATGGTAACACCGGGGGCGGTGTATACGGTGGTAACGCCTGTTTCGAAGCCTTTAGAAGGATTCAGCACATCCTTCTCCGTACACTTCAATCCTATACGGAAGTTGCTGTATTCATAATTGGCTACGGGGTTATTTACTACCTCGAACGATAAGGTGCGCAGGGTAGCAGGCATGATGCCGGCCCGGAACATTTCCGCTTTGCGGATCAGGAACTGCTGTTTCACCGAAGCCACATCATTAGGGAAACTGGAGGTAGTAGCACCCGCAGTATCAAAAGACTTTATGCTTAGCAGGCTCAGTACTGCCATAGAGTCAACAGTCTCTACAGGAGAAGGATTGCCTGTACCGCAAGCCGGATTGGTAATTGGTGGTTTGCCCGCCGGAATTGCATCCAGTTGCAGGTAGTCGGGACGGCACAATACAATTGGGTTTTCCGGTATCACATTCACTGTGTTATCGGCGTTCATGAGTATCGTTAATGTATCTCTATTCTTACAATAGCCCGGAAGATCCGGTGTGAACACCTCATAAGTGCTCTGCACATGCGGGTGGGCAAGCGGATCATAAACTGTACTGTCACTCAGGTCGGTACCTATAGGGCTGCCGTTAATATTCGTCCATTGTACATTCAGGCCTTCTGCGCCCCGTACAAACACCTGGGCATCTGCACCACCTATAGGGCATACAACTATCGTATCGCCAACCTCTATACCGTCAATTACTTTAATGGTAATAACAGAGTAGTTCTTTAACACAATCGCAAGGTTAACATCGCAGGTAGAATCACTGGCAATTGCGGTAAACGTATGTTCACCTACATCATTAACAGTCGGCGTCCAGGTAAATGTACCTGTTACTTTTGACGTACCATTGTTAACAACACTGAATGTTGAGCCCGGGATGGTGGTCGTATTATTTGATTGTAAATAAACTTTATTGGATATTGAATTAGAAACGGAAGTAACGTCAAAAGACAGTGTATTTCCGGGACAGGTTAATATCCTGCTTTTGCCGTCTTTTTTGGAAACAGCGCCAAACTGGATATTCACAGGTATGGAATCCACAGTGGGCGGTAATGCGTTACAAGGTAACACCGATACCTGCACATCGCGCATAATGTACCCTGTAGGGATACCGGTACCTTTCTGGTACTCATCGCAACGGAACGCAAGTACGAATTTACCGGTAGCTGTCGGCGTAAAAGTAGCCGTACCTGTCAGTGGGTCAACGGCGTATGGATTGGCTGCCGTAGAGTTTACCGGGTTAGCTGCGGTATATGGAGATACATAAGAGTATGATACCGTACCGCTGGAAAGGGGTGCCTGGTTTTTTGTATCCAGTGAGTCGTTATCCGGGTCAAATGGCCCACACAGGTAAAATGCCGGCTGGTTAACACAGATATACGGCAGCGGGTCTATAAGAAATTTAGGTGTACTGTTTTTAGGATTAACAACATTGTTCAATCCGCCTTCAACATATATTGCCCCTGCAGGGTTCAGCAGGTTGGCAATACCTGCATTACGGGCACTGCTGGTCCACCATATCTTCCAGTCGGTCTGGTAGGGATTGGGGGTTATTTGCTGAAGGTCGATAATTGTATCATATGTTCTTCTTACAAATGCAGGAAACTGCGACCCGGGAACACGGCAGGAGTTTTGCGGTTTAAAATTAGCACACAACTGGTCCAGGGTATCTTCTTTCGGGTTAGTACCCAACACGCTCCAGGAAACATCCACACCGGCATTTACCGATTTTAAATGAATTGTTTCTTTTAGTGACAATGAAGCATTACTGGGCTCACATGCTTTATATACATTAACAACAATGCGGTATCTCAATTGGTTTGAAACATCACCTACATATTCCATGTATAAGTCTGCAGCAGCAAAGTGCGAGGCACTTACCTTTTTTATCCCGCAAAAGGAAATAAAAAAGATAATAAGCACAACTAGTTTAGTAGTATTGAGTTTCATGAATATTCAATATTGTACGTCGGAAATATTTAAATAAGCTGGCTGATTTCTCAGCCAGCTTTACCATTTTACCTTATTAATGTAACGTTGCCCTGCTTGGTAAATCTACGCCCCGCCGGGGTCACGGCCTCTATAGTATAGATGTATACGCCCATTGGCTGAGGCTCACCATTATAGCGGCCATCCCACCCTGTATTGATGTCAGAAGACTCATATACTTTTAGCCCCCAACGGTTAAAGATGCTGAAGTTCTTCAGTGTTGCATCCCCCAGGTGAATTGGTTTCAACAGTGAGTTACGGCCTGGAACAAATGCATTAGGCATATCTATATAACTATCCGGTGCCACTAACACATCTATGGTATCTGAAGCAACACAACCAGCCTCTGTAGTACCTACCACAAAGTAACGCGTATTTACTTCTGGTTTTGCTATCGGGTTAGCCACATCTGCATCGGTTAAGCCTACAGGCGGGAACCAGCTGTATTTTATGGCATTGCCCTGGGGCAGCATCTGGTATGATTCACCCGGGTAGATTTTCACTGATTCCGGCAGTTCAACTATTGCCCTTGGCCTTACAGTTACTTTCACCATTTGTGTATCGTAACACTGGTTCGTGTCACGTCCGTAAACCACATATACTTGTGTAGCAGTCGGTGTTACAACAGGGTTCAGTGCTTTTATATCACTTAAACCATCGCCATTTGCCCAGAAGAATGATTTTATGCCTACGGTTTCCATGTGTATATGCGCTTCATCACCCGGGCAAATTGCGGTATCGCCTGATAAGAAGATGAAATTGGATGGCAGTACGGTCAAAGTTACATCGCCTTCATCTTTACAGCCTGCTGATGTAGACGCTACAAACTTCAGTGTAGTTGTTTGTGAAGCGGTAAAGACAGGGTTAATGATATCCGGGTCATTCAATGCCTGGCCAGGAGACCAGTTATAGGAATATCCTGAATAAACCGGTGCCACCGCAGCACCCAATGTCATTGTATCGCCGTAGCAAAGAGTAGCATCATCCTGTACAGTTACTGTAGGATTAGGCTGAACATCGATTTCAAACTCATTCACGCTATCCGGACAGCCTGTGTATTTGGCAGTTACAGTATATTTCCATTTACCTACAGGAGACGGAGTAATCAGCGGATCGGGCACGGTAGGATCAGGAATTGAAGTACTACCAGATTGGTCCGTAGTGGTCCAGAAGTAATTATACCTGGTGTCCCCTGTCAAATTAACCTGTACCGAAGCACCGTCACATATTGCTGTATCTTTATTTTGCAGCTTAAACCCGTCAAGTACATCTACCAACACTGTATCAAAGCCCTTACACTGGGTATTACTTGCACCGATAATAACTGTATAGGTAACATCATCCAAAGGTGTGCTGGTTGGCGTCAGGCCTGTATTGCTGCTTAAGTATTTTGCAGGAGACCATGTTGCATTATAAGTAATGCTTGGATCTGACATATCATATTGAGGGTCAAGCGTAACTGCCACACCCGGACATGTGGTCAGGTCGGCCAGCGGTGTAAACGTAGGAGAAGGTAATGTAGTCACCACTACCGTATCCTTATTATGGGTACAGTAGTTCGTTGCCTGCGATTCTACCTGGTACACCGTCGTTGTAAACGGACTGGCTATAGGATTGGGGCCGTTTACGGTGTTCAGGCTGTTCACATCGCCTGAAATGTAAGACCATACATAATTACCTGCGCCTAAGCCGTTAACTGATAGCTGTGCAGGATCACCCGGACAAACACTCGTATCGGCAGAAGCACTTACAGGACCGTTAATAAATATATCAATAGTAAATGTTTGGCTCAACAATATGCCCGGAGGGCGACAGGTAGAGTCAACAACAGTAACAGACAACGTAAATGCACCTGTTTGACTTGCAGTCGGCCTCCAGCCAAATGTACCTGTTACATTCGCAGTCTTTTGATTAGCATAAGATGTAGTTGCCCCGGGGGTAACTATATTGCTATTATCGGAGCCTAAAAGAATTGCATTCGGATCAGTTGAAGTAAGCTGGTATGTAAATGTCAGACTATCACCCACGCAACCACGAACCTGGCCGCCTACAATGATACCCCCGGTTATACTTCCTGATGTAGGATTACCAAATGAAGGAACTGTGAAGTTACATCCTGTCAATACCTGTACCTGTACGTCGCGCATGATAGAACCGATTTCTACACCATTTCTCCATTCATGCACTTTAATGGTCATTGTACTAGGTCCTGCCTGTGTTGGCGTAAAGGTCATAAAACCGTTTACCGGGTTCAGTGTATAGGAGTTATTCGTCTGTATCGGGTTGTTGGGAAAACTTATTGGCGGGGTCTGGGTTATCAGTGTAGCATTAGGTGGTGTACCCGTACAGGTAGAACCTGCGAGCGGGTTAATGACTTCACTCGACAAAGAATCTCCATTAGGGTCAACAGCCCCATTATTGTATGAGAACTGCTGGTTCAAACAACAGAATGGAATCGGCTTAATTGAAAAGTAAGGCGACGAGTTACCTTGCGCAGCCAGATTGTCAAATGTCGTTTCAACGTGGAAGTTTCCTGCTACTATATTGTTTTGCGAGTTACGCGAACCGATAGATACTGTAAATTTCCAGGCATTACACTGACCTATCAGCTTTTGGGTAGTAGTGTACCACCACTCCCTGTAACCCGGTAATGTAGAACTTGCGTTGGTACACTTAGTAGGATATTGAGAACATCCTGCCGAAACGGGGGAACCGTTACTAACGCCCGGAGGTATCAGGCCGGTATATTTATCCATGTTCCAGCTATATACCTGGTTGGTACATGGATTGTACGCACACATCGTCTGTGAAGTCGGCTCGCTGATACCGGTACAGTCTCTGTAAAACTTAAAGAAAAAGCGATAAGTAGAGTCACTTATCCACTCATAAATGATTTCACCACCAGCGGCGTGGGATGCTTTCACTTTAGTTGGCGCAAATGCAAGGAAAAGCAAAACCACACATGTAAATAGGTAAGATGCTGTGTACTTTTTCATTTATCGGTTATTTAATAAAACAATATTTACAAATATAATTATTAACGGTCTCTTTACATAGACTGTTATTTCTTCTGAATGGTTGAGAAAAAATAACATTACTATGAGGTTTTTAACTTTTTTTAAGTATTAAGCCTTTATCACCCGCTTATTTTAATAGACAATTAATAATTTTTCAATGGTTGGGTTTCATTCCAGAATTTATTTACACTTTTTAACAAATCGTTCACATCCAGTGCATTCATGCATTTAAAATGCCCCTTAGGGCACTTATTGTAGCCGATTTTGCTACATGGATGACAATATAAATTTTTATTTTCCATAATTATAGAATCTGGGGAAATAATTTTTTTCACATTGTTATTTCCAAAATATGGAAACATGCCCATCTCGGGTGAAGTATTTCCCCATAAAGAGATAATTTTTTTCCTGAATGCAGCGGCAAAATGCATTAAACCGGTATCGTTGGTTACAATAACGCGCGCCTTTTTTACCAGGTATGCCGATTCGTTCAGGTTAAACTTACCACATGCATTGTATACTCTCACAGGGTCGCTTTCTGCAATCAGCCTGCCGTCGTCCCTGTCTTCCGGGCCGCCCAGTAGTATAACAGGATAGGGTACCTGCTCACAGAATTCTATCCATTTATGTACAGGAAATTTCTTGGTATTGTAAGAGCCGCCTATTACACAACCGATATAACCTGCCCAGTGGCTCATAGGGATATCATTGTTTTTTAATACCGCATGTTCCGGGATGAAATGGTCCAGTCCCTGCCCGTCATTTCGTACACCGAGTTCCTTTACGGTCTCTATATACCTTGCCACAATACTTTCATCAGGCATAAGGTTGACCTTAAAATTTACCAGTAACCATTTTTTGAAATTCAACTTATTGAAAGTATAACTGGTAGTATCAAGGGCCTTCTTTACCCGCATACTCCTTATATTATGATGCAGGTCTATTATATAATCAAATTTTTCCTGTTTCAGTTCTTTGATAACTTCATTCAGGTCATCTTCAAGGTAATGTAATTTATCTATATATGGATTATCGGACACTACTGCACGAAATGCAGCTTTGGTGAGATAGTGAACCGAAATATCCGGCCTTTGCTTTTTAATGCACCGGATAACCGGCGTAGTCAATACAATGTCGCCTATAGATGAGAACCGGACAATAAGGACCTTCATTTCTGCAACCTACAAAATAGGTGTGCAAACAGGAAAAATCTTTTTTACAGTACTGTGAATATCGGTTACTGGGCCGCATATGTCAGTTCGCACCATGCCTTATTATCTGTAACACCCAGTAGCGTTTTGGCAACGCTGCCAATTCCCATTATGGCATTATAATACTGTTTTGTATCAGGCAAGGGACCAAGTACCTTTACATATATCGTCATATCGGTACCGGGGTTGTGCACCTTTATGATTGTTCCCCGTGGCGCTCCGTTAAAGAATGCATAGTAGGTATCGGAGCTTTTTACTTTTCCGGCAGAATTGAAAAAAGACACTGTACCCTTTTCTTCCGTTACATTTTGCCCATCGGAGGTTTGCACCATGTACTCTTTTTCAATTTCGGTCAGCGTATCTGCACCGGGCTTTTTGAATTTTATAACCGTTACGGAATCATTGCGGGCGTCAGTAGTACTTATCTTTATGCTGCCTCCCCCTTCCGGAAATGGTACTTGTGTAGCATCATATTTCACCCAGCCTGCAAATAAAGTTTGTCCTTCTGTTATGGCATTATCAGGCAGGTGGTTCCATTGCTGCATGATGTGCTGGGGCACACCTGCATATTTGCTGAGCGTATATAAATTGTCTTCCGCCCCTACCCTGTAGAAAACCTTACGCGTCATACTAATGTCGAAAGGCTGCGCACCGGATTGGTTATATTTATTAAAAGGAATATAAATTACGGTACCCTGCTCAATACCGTCCTGGTAGTTAAGCCCGTTTTCGTCGGCCAGTATGGCGGGGGGTACATGGTAACGTTTGGCAAGAATAAACAGGTTCTCGCCCAGTTTTGTTTCATAGGGGATGACCCACTTTCCATCTTTCAGTTCAGCAAACAAACTATCCTGCTGCCCAAAGGCAGTAACAGTAGAAAACAATAAAAAAAGAATTGAAATAATACGCATAATGGGTAATGCTGCTTTATGCGGGGATGAAAATAGGTAATTATGCCCAATCGGCATCGTTAATATTCATACGGATGCGCCAATGCTTCGGTAAATAATTGTTAAAACGGTTGCCCAATGATTTCACCCACCCCAGGCCCTTACCTTCATAGCCTATAAGGTACCAGCCCTTACCCGGAGGTTCCAGTCCCATATCCTCTTTTTTCAAAAAGCGTAATGCCTGTTCCCTGGTTACATTTATATAGGGCAGGTTTTTATTTTTATGAATGCTCAATGCAACATCATGTGCCGGCAGCCAGTCTTTCCCCGCCGGAGCCCCTACCTGTACACCTGTTTTCCGCAGGTACACATTTTTAGCAAGCAAATGCCAATCCGCTTCGTGGTTGGGATTAATAGCTATATACTGCTCATTACCGGGGCTGAAATAGGTGTACCCTGCACTGTCCAGCAACCATGCAGCCTGTTCAAACACCTTTTTATCATGCATGGGCTTATACTTTGGAGGCAGTATGCTTTTTTGCGCTTCACGTTTATACATGGCCGCAATAAAAAAACCTTCCCCCCTTACCTTATCAGGGTAAAAACGGTAGCCTGTCATGCCTTTTGCCGATTGCGTTTCCACAATGCCCCATTCTTTTTGCAAAGCCACTGCAATCGTCTCTGCATTATACGTTTCAGCTATCCAGTCCAGCACCTGCTCATCTTCCTGCGGGGAGTAGGAACAGGTAGCATATATCAGTACCCCACCCTCTTTTAACGCCGGCCATGCATCTGCCAGTATCCTATGTTGCCGCTGGCTGCAAAGCGCTACATTCGCTTCGCTCCATTCGTCCAGCGCACGTTCATCCTTACGAAACAAGCCCGACCCGCTGCAAGGCGTATCTACCACCATTACATCAAAATACCCGCTCAGCTTGCCAATATCCTTAGGGTCATTGCTGCATACCCAGGTATTCATATACCCCCAGCGTGTTATATTTTCTTCCAGTATGGATGCCCGTGTACGTATCACCTCGTTGGAAAGTAAAAGGCTGCCCTGCCCCAGCAAAGAAGCTATCAGCGTGCTTTTACCGCCTGGCGCTGCACACAGGTCCAGCACCCGCAGGTTGTCCCTTTGCGGCAATACGGCACGCAATACGTGGCCAAGAAACATAGACGATGCTTCCTGTACATAATATGCGCCTGCATGATACAGCGGATCTAACGTAAAAACAGGACGTTCTTCAAGATAAACACCGCCTTCGCACCAGGACACCTTCGGATGGTTTTCCAATAAGCCCTTTCCCTTTACCGGGTGCAACCGCACAGAAGTGGCCGCAGGCAATGTATGCGCATGCAAAAAGGAGGGTTCGTCAAAACCCTCCGCTTTGCGTAAATCTTGTAATAATTGCTCAGGTACCTGCTTCAAAACCTTTAAAATATCTACAGTTCAAACGGCACACCTACATAGTTGTGCGGTGTTATCGCTTTAAGTTCTTTTTTCACTTTAGCACTCACCTTCAAGGTATCTATAAAGGCATGGATATCTTCTTTATGGATACCTGCCTTGCCCCTTGTCAATGCCTTAAGCGCCTCGTATGGCTGCGGGTAATTTTCGCGGCGCAATACCGTCTGGATAGCCTCGGCTACCACCGCCCAGTTACCCTCCAGGTCTTGTTTCATCTTATCCTTATTCAGCAGCAGCTTGCCCAGTCCTTTTTCCAGCGAGCGCAGGGCAAGAAAGCTGTGCGCCATAGGCACACCTACATTGCGCAGCACGGTACTGTCCGTCAGGTCTCGTTGCAGGCGGCTTATTGGTAATTTTGCAGAAAGGTGCTCATATATGGCATTGGCAATACCAAAGTTTCCTTCTGCATTTTCAAAATCAATCGGGTTCACCTTATGCGGCATAGCCGATGAGCCTACCTCTCCTTCTTTTACCCTTTGTTTGAAGTAATCCATAGAGATATAGCTCCATACATCGCGGCATAGGTCAATCAATATGGTATTGATACGTTTTAGCGCATCGAATTGTGCAGCTATATTATCGTAATGTTCTATTTGCGTAGTGTACTGCATACGCTCCAGGCCCAGTTTCTTACCTACAAAATCGTTGCCGAAACGTACCCAGTCCCTGTCGGGAAAAGCAACATAATGCGCATTGAAATTGCCCGTAGCACCGCCAAACTTTGCAGCAAAAGGTATATGCGAAAGCTGTCTCACCTGTCCCTCTACCCTTTCTACAAATACCATCCATTCTTTGCCTAGTGTGGTAGGCGATGCCGGCTGCCCGTGCGTACGTGCCAGCATAGGTATACCCTTCCACTCTTTTGCCATTTTGCGCAGGTGCAGTATTACATTTTGTAGCATGGGCAAAAACTGCTCTTCCAGCGCTTCTTTCCACAGCAGGGGTACAGAAGTATTATTCACATCCTGCGATGTAAGGCCGAAGTGTACCCATTCCACACTATCGCCCGCACCAAAAGCCTTTAATTTATCCTTCAGGAAGTATTCCACCGCCTTTACATCATGGTTGGTCGTTTTCTCTATCGCCTTTACCTGTCGGGCATCCTCTTCACTGAAGTTTTCATAAATACTGCGAAATTTTGCAGGTTTCACCCCGGCAGGTAGGCTAAACACCTTTTTCTCGGCCAGGTAAAGAAAATATTCCACCTCTACCCTTACACGGTAGCGTATCAACCCGAACTCGGAAAAATAAGGGGCAAGTGCCGAAAGTTGGGCACGATAACGCCCGTCAACCGGGCTGATGGCAGTAAGCGCTGTCAATTCCATGGCGCAAAAGTAAGATATGGCGGTGAGATGCAATAACTTCCGTTTAATAGTAAATTGCAGTTGTGTGACAGTAGGGATAAATCTGGCAGAATATTTGATTTTCAAAAAGCTTATATACCTCTATGAAAAACCTATGCTTATTCATCATTGTTATATCATTGCCGTTAAGCAATCTCACAACAATATACCTATGTGCCAATGGTTCCAGATACCGGCACAGCTACATGGCAGGCAATCTCCGTTTCCCCTTTCTCAGCGCCTCCTCATACCCTTATTGAATGCCGTCAGTATATTATGGAATATACGGTAACAGGGGAGGATACCATAGTAGGGGGCCAAACCTTTAAAAAAGTATACAGAAAAATATCAGGTAAAAGCACAGCTGTGCCTTACGGAAGCAGTCAACCTTGTACGCTCCCGGAAGTCGATTTATATACCCCATTTTTTACTGAGGAATATTATACTGCAATCAGAGAGGAAGATAAGCGGGTTTATATACCTAACTGGCCATCACCATTTTTCGATTTTAATCTTGAAGTAGGACAAGGCAATAAAGCCTATACCGGAGTAGTAATACAGATAGATACCGTACAGGTAATGGGTAGCCTGAGAAAACGTTTCATTATGAGTACACTTTCCGGGCCTGATACGGTAATAGAAGGCATAGGTAGCATGCGCCGAGGTGCTATTAAAGTAACAGACGTTGTTAATTCCAAAAATGCATTAACTATCTGCCACACACGCAATGGAAATAATGATTATCATGATATAAATATCCCATGTACAAATTTTTATCTCACATTTCCGGCAGAAGTCAACAACCCTGGTAAAATTTCTGCCATAAAGGTTTTCCCTAATCCTTTTAACAGCAGCTTACATATTTCAACTCCCGAAACCTTACGGGTATGCCTATATGACAATTGGGGACAACTCATCTGGGAAAACGATGTAGCCGGGAATAAAATTATTTCAACCGGCTTTTATAAAAGAGGCATTTACCTTTTAACCGTAAAGGATTCGAAAGGCAACATTTTAAAAACAGAAAAACTACTTAACGAATAGCGTTCCAAATTTCTATCTGTACTTTTAACTTTCACCTCAAAAAACGGAGAAGGAATATACATGCAATACAACGCCACTACCATCGAAGAATATTTAGCTGCCATACCAGAAGAAAGACGGGCCGCTATAACAGAATTAAGAAAGGTCATCAATAAGAACCTTCCCCAAGGTTTTAAAGAAACCATCAGCTACGGTATGATAGGCTGGGTAGTACCGCATAGCCTGTATCCCGCCGGTTATCACTGCGACCCTAAATTGCCTTTACCGTTTATCAATATCGCTTCTCAGAAGAACTTTATTGCATTATACCACATGGGCATTTATAATGACGAAAAATTGCTCGGCTGGTTTACGGCAGAATACCCAAAGTATGTAAAAAACAAACTGGACATGGGGAAAAGTTGTATCCGCTTTAAAAAGCCGGAACAGATACCCTTCAAACTGGTTGGGGAACTGGCGGCAAAGCTCACCCCGCAAGACTGGATAGAACGGTATGATGCTGTAATCAATCCTAAAAAATAGCTTCTTCCGCCGTCCAGGTAAAGAGAATTACCGTCACAATATCAGCATATTATTTATTTACATCCTGCAATACGGAGGCATGATGTTTGCGGTTCTACTTCAAACACAATGATATACACACATGATAAAACAAATAGAACTGGGCAACCTGATACTGGAAGATTACCACGAACTGCTCCAGGTAATGAAAGCGGCATACCCGCTATGGCAGGGAAGCTACTGGAGTGAAGGAGCTATTGAAAAAATTATCAACCAGTTTCCCGAAGGGCAGATAGTAGTAAAAGCAGAAGGTAAAGTAGTAGGGTGTGCACTGTCCATAATTGTGGATTATGATGTATTCGGAGACGTGCATACTTACAGGGATATAACAGGTAACTACAAATTTGACACACATAACCCTGCGGGTGATGTACTATATGGCGTAGAGGTATTCATCCACCCCGATTATCGCGGATTAAGATTAGGCAGAAGGCTATATGATGCGCGCAAGGAACTATGCGAACACATGAATCTCAAAGCCATTGTATTTGGAGGCCGCATTCCCAATTACCATGAGTATGCCGATAAGATGACCCCTAAACAGTATATCGACAAAGTAAAACAACACGAGATATACGACCCTGTGCTGTCATTCCAATTGTCGAACGACTTCCACGTGAAGAAAGTTTTGAAAAATTATATGCCCGAAGATAATGAGAGTATGAACTATGCCACACTGCTGCAGTGGGACAATGTGTATTATGAGAAAGACGAGAAAACCCAATTCAAATCAAAAAGCTATGTACGGCTGGGATTGATACAATGGCAGATGCGGCCTTATAAAAACCTGGATGAACTTTTTACTCAGGTGGAATATTTCGTAGACGCCGTTTCAGCCTATAAAAGCGACTTTGCACTGCTACCTGAGTTATTCAACGGTCCACTGCTCGCCAAATTTAATGATATACCCGAGGCTGAAGCCATGCGGGCGCTCGCATCCTATACCCCCGAAATGAAGGCGCGGTTTAACGACCTTGCCATAAAATACAATGTCAACATCATCACAGGCAGCCTGCCGAGCATAGAAGGCAAGCACTTGAAAAACATCGGCTATTTATGCCATCGCAATGGCGCTATAGACCAATACGAAAAAATACACATCACGCCCGACGAGACAAAGGCATGGGGCATAGGCGGCGGCAACACCCTGAAAGTATATGATACGGATGCAGGGCGCATAGGCATTCTTATTTGCTACGATGTGGAATTTCCCGAACTATCGCGCCTGCTGGCCGACCAGGGTATGCAAATACTGTTTGTCCCCTTCCTCACCGATACACAAAATGCCTATATGCGGGTACGCTGCTGTGCGCAGGCAAGGGCTATAGAAAATGAGTGCTTTGTAGCCATTACTGGTAGCGTAGGAAACCTGCCGCGTGTGGCCAATATGGATATCCAGTATTCGCAGTCCGTAGTGTTCACCCCCTGCGATTTTGCCTTTCCCTACAATGGCATCAAAAGCGAAGCTACCGCCAATGCGGAAATGGTATTGATTTCAGACGTTGACCTGTCGCTATTGAACGAACTGCGCATGTACGGCAGCGTGCGCAACCTGAAAGACCGCAGGAAGGATTTTTACGAACTGAAACTAAAGAGCTGAAATATTGCACAGCCCCCTTGCAAGGTATAGTTTTTATGGCCTGTATGCAGATAAATGCATGTATTATGGCTACAAAGGCACTGGAGAAGAAACCCGCGAAAAAAAGCGCTGCAAAGAAGAAAGCAGCAAAAACGGGAGCAAAAGATGTAACAGAAAGCTACAACAGGTATAAAACATACAAAGGCAAACAATATACAGGCATGGCCATAGGCCGCAGCCATAAATGGTACTATGACCAGGGAGTATGGCGCGAGCGGAAAATAACCCCCGACCGCTGGGAACTGTCATTCTCCGTAACCAAACGCCGCGCGGGCAAAGCGCCCGAAGGCTCAGGCGTACCTGTAGGCACAGGGTATCACTGGTTCATACTCTCTCACCAATACGTGGAAAAACTGAACGCCAATGATTACAGCACCACCATGACGGGCCTGAAATTCAAACTGGCACATAAACGTGCCAGCAAAGACAAATGGAACATCTCGGACGAAACCCAGAGAAAGCACCTGATTAAGATACTCAAAGACCTGATAGCCGAGCTGGAAGCAGAGCCGGAAAAAGTTATCCCCGTACCCATTGAGCTGGACTATCGTGGCAAACATTATGAAGGCACAGGCGTACCGGTAATATCAAGCTGCCACGATGGTGTTTGCTTTGAGCTGGATGTAACCCTGAATAAAGAGCACATGGGGGTGATACGCTGCACCAAAAACGGCTGGCGCATGACCGATGTAAAAAGTCAGGGGTTGGTAAACGCTATCGGCAGCAGTATATTCCAGTGGTACGAGTAAACGTTATAATTTATTTATCTCCCCGTCGACCGTTTGAACTGCAAGCTCATATAGTGCGGAGTTCCCTTTATTGATATATTTTAAAAGGCGGGCACATTCATGCAGGAATACTTTTGCGAACTCGGGGTCCTGCTCCCGTATTTTCCGGCAGTTATCTATGATGTCTGCATACTTCACTGTTTGCGACTCAGGTGATGTATTGGCCAGTCTTTTCAGTTCCATGGATTTTCGCTTCCGGCGGTTCCATTTAGGATAGGCCGGCTTAACATATACATCTGTAAGCTCTGTTACAAGCTGCAGAATATGTTCAGCAACGGGCTCATTAAAAACAGTTTGCAGGAACTGCTGCATATCTGCATCCGTCATTTCCGTATCTTCCAGCACATCATGCAGTAATGCTGCCGATAGTATTTCTATATCGTCGGTATAATTGCTGCACATTTCCATAACCCTGACAGGGTGCCGGATGAATTTATCAGCACTGTACTTGCGTGTTTGCCCTTCATGTGCTTTGGCAGCAAATGCTTCTACCTGTTTTAACTGACCTTCCATACTGTGGATACAGAAATAAGTATGCCTAAGATATGAAAACGGCACCTGCCGGGTAATAATTAACCTCTTTTTACCACATGTTTGATAATGAAAGTCCCTATGTCGTGTTGTTCAGCAGTCTTGTTATACGCTTCCTCGTGACTGCCATATACCCCGATAAGCGATTTATTTTTTATTACGATATACTTACCGTGATAAAGCTCCCGAAATTTTTTTTTGTTTTTTTCGTAATAACCCAAATCCTTCTCCAGCATAGTATGTGATTAGTTTACAAATATTTTTAAAAAAAACAAGGGCAGGTAAACTATCACCTTATATGTGCGTATAAAAAGTTATTCTCTCGCTTTAAAGATACACATTATACATTACACACCTATTTTATATGAGTTATTTTATCTTAAAATCAATATCACCACACTATAATACCTCCGTGAATTTGTTATTTTTAAGTAAACCTATATACTGATTATGAAACGTTTATCCCTGGTAATGCTGCTGTTGCTTCTTTCATTCATCGGTTTCAGCCAGGTAAACCGGTATCATACTGATTGCGACCCGGCTTCTTTTTGCAATGACTGCGGCGATACAAAAGCTGAATACAACAGCCACCTTATAAAGTATTTTGAAAAACAGGTAAACTGGGCCATCATGTCGCGGGTAAGCGGTGTGGTTGTGGTAAGGGTTTTAGTAGATAGCACAGGCACTCCCTGTGCATACGGCTTTTATAACCACTCAACTGTTGATAAGCAGGGAATACGCGACCTGGAACTGGACGGCATTATTCAGAAAATGGAAAAGTGGAAACCTGCCATTGTGGATGGGCAGCCTGTAAATGCATCCGTATTACTGGCTATATACAGCCGGGTACTGAAACACCGGATATTTGACGTTAACTACCTGCGCAATGATAAAGACAGGAAATGGGTGGTCAGCAGCTCAGATGGCCGGAAGCCTGTTACCAACTATGATGACATCAACGATATTACCGATTAAAAAACATAAGGCCGGGAATATGCCATGCCTAAGGTGAATTAGCAGAAACACATTCCGGTAAAGCGAAAGCCTCCTGCATTGCACTGCCCCCCAAAAGTTAGACTTTATGGGGGGCATTTTTTATGAAAAGAAA
>CAZUMM010000044.1:0-17108 GCA_964621795.1 uncultured Flavipsychrobacter sp. | reverse complement strand
GCTTTACGGAAAATCATATACCTCATTTTGTTACTTTCGCCACAGTACAATGGATTGATGCCTAACTGGTTTAAGTCTTCTGAAAGGAGACTTAAATCTAACGAATAAAATTCAGGTCTCCTGACCGGCAAAACATTTGCTGCAGTTGAAGAGAATAGTTATATGGCGACCCGGTACCGCTTTACGGAAAATCATATACCTCATTTTGTTACTTTCGCCACAGTACAATGGATTGATGCCCTGAGCAGACCTCTATATAAGGATATTTTTGTCAGCTATTGAGCTACTCTATTAATTTACCAGTCAGGAGACCTGCATTTTTATTGGTTAGATTTAAGTCGTCCTGCGGGAGATTTAAATCAGATGATGATTATCGGCATGCTTCCTATTGAGCTGCTCTATTAACTTGCCCCCTAACTGGTTTAAGTCTTCTGAAAGGAGACTTAAATCTAACCAATAAATGCAGGTCTCCTGACCGGCAAAACATTTGCTGCAGTTGAAGAGAATAGTTATATGGCGACCCGGTACCGCTTTACGGAAAATCATATACCTCATTTTGTTACTTTCGCCACAGTACAATGGATTGATGCCCTGAGCAGACCTCTATATAAGGATATTTTTGTCAGCTATTGAGCTACTCTATTAATTTACCAGTCAGGAGACCTGCATTTTTATTGGTTAGATTTTAAGTCGTCCTGCGGGAGATTTAAACCAGATGATGATTATCGGCATGCTTCCTATTGAGCTGCTCTATTAACTTGCCGGTCGTGAGACCTGCATTTATTGGTTAGATTTTAAGTCGTCCTGCGGGAGATTTAAACCAGATGATGATTATCGGCATGCTTCCTATTGAGCTGCTCTATTAACTTGCCGGTCGTGAGACCTGCATTTATTGGTTAGATTTTAAGTCGTCCTGCGGGAGATTTAAACCAGATGATGATTATCGGCATGCTTCCTATTGAGCTGCTCTATTAACTTGCCGGTCGTGAGACCTGCATTTATTGGTTAGATTTAAGTCGTCCTGCGGAAGACTTAAACCAGATGCGGCCCGAAGTAATAAAGGCGAAATAGTTGGTATTTGACCACAACCCAAACTTACTCTCTTCCCGCATGCAGGTATATTCCACAAACAACAACTCCCGCACTACCAGTTTCCTGAAGTCGTTTCTGTCTTTTATTGTAGTATATAAATTCAGCATTTTTTTTACCTGGGTACCCCTTACCTGCGCAATTGCCTGACATTCGGGGGCGTAAAGGTAAATTTTAGAGCAATGCAATAACTATACAGAGTAATAAATAGCAAAAATCAATGGCTTTAATATGCACATTGAAAAAGCGGTTAAACTAACGTTGACGCAGGAATGCCGTCTTGCCCGTCACCCCAAAACTAAAATAGCTCCGGCAAAAATGCCGGAACTATACATTGTATCACCGTGGTCTGTTTTTAGTTATGGGTGGCTTGTCAATGAACAATCAGGTCGTTTTGAAATACATAGGTGTAACCATCAGTACTGTTTACAAACACGGCATCATAACAGCCTGCACCCTGTAAATGCGGTCCGTACAGCGGACTGCCGACCGTTATAGGCTGGTAAACGACAAATGGATTAGATATCGTTGTTATTTTGAACCGGATAGTATAGAAGGTGTTTACATTTCCGGCAGGGGCGTTAAAGCATATCGGTACATGTGTCTGGCCGGGCATCACCGTTACGCAGGGGTATTGCATGTTGCCGTTCCAGGCCACCGGGCAAAGGGATTGAAGATAAGGAGTAGGATAGTACTCCAGGCATATTTCCATAGGGCAATTGTTTAATGCATTTGCCGGGTAGTCTACATATACACAAGTTTGCGTATTAGCGGGCGGGCAATTGGCCAGGGGGTCAGGGGCTGTACCGTCTTGTGCCTGTACGGAAGTACTGCCATACAGCACCATGCACAATAAAAGTGCGGTTACTCTCAATAAGTTCGTCATAGATTGGATGTTTACTTGTGAGCTTACTCTGTTTCGGCTTTTCAGCATACGCCTGCATAGTGTACCGGATATCCTGCTTATGCTGCATTGAAATTCAATAGAATATGCGGTATGGTAAAGCCCTGTTTCACAACCGGCAGGTATGGGTATATAAGTGGCAGGTGTTTTAGGATAAGCGGGAATGGTGCCACTTCAAAAAAGAAAAATATCCCCACAGTTACAGGCATGGTTTTTACACCGGCAAAAGCATAAATCAGAACGTTATGCAGCAGGATAAAAACAGCAGCCGGGGCAACCCCATGAAAAATTATAACCCCGCCGACCGCAATTTTCAGCGGCCCAACAATGATACCCGTGGGCAAAAGGACAGCGACGATTACCTGGAAGAAGATGAGGAGATGGAAGACGAGGAAGAGATGGAAGATGATGAAACAGACCCGGTATTGACGGAGCAGGACCTGGAAGAAAATGACCTGAGTGTTGAAGAAGCAGATGATATAGAATGGGAAGAGGAGGAAGACGAGGACGAAGATGAATACGAAGAAGACGAGGAGTTCTGACTGGTTTTGCACCCGTAAAAAATCACAATTGATAAACCATGCCTGGCAGTGCCGGCGTGGTTTTGTCATTTTTTGCCAAAAACCTGCCAGGCAGGGCACAGGCGTTATCGTTTTTTAACCATTATATACCGCTGATATAGTTATTGTTGCGCCGGAAGCTCTTTTTAAGATAATTGTTTGGTAATGGTTTCTTCATATTGCGGTGCCTTCGTTGTTTTGAAATAATACTTCAATAATGTACCGTTAATACAGGCGGGTGACTTTTGCGCCATAGAATAACGCTTAAATCATTCGTAACTATCATGAAGAAATTTTTACTCTTTGGGGCTGCACTTGTCATCACAAATGCAGTATCGGCCCAGTTTTTTTATTTTAACGGTTCTACTTACAAGCAAAACTTCGATAACATCAGCACCGGTACACCCGGCTCTCCGAACCTGCCTGTTGAGTGGACCCTATACACAGATGCCACCCCCTCAGCACTGGGTACGCCCCGCACCCTGCTCAGCAGCAGCAAAGGCACAAAATACCACTGGCGCAATACTACCGGCGGCTTTAAAGATGTAGCCTCGGCAGATGGTTTTACCTCCACAACCGACTCTGCTACACAAATGGGCGCTACAGACAGGGCTTTGGCCGTACGCCAGGTGAGCACTTCAAACGCCAACTTTGGTGGCAGCGACCCCGGTGCCGCTTTCGTGCTCAGGGTATCGAATACGAAAAACCTTTCTCAGTTTACTTTCAGCTTTAAGCTCCAGTCTTTAGACGATACGTCTCACCGCCAGACAGAATGGGTGTTTGAATACGGACTGGGCGATAACCCCACATCTTTTACCCAGATAACCACATCGCCCGCTACCCTGCAAACAGGCGGCGATGTATTCAGCAATACTACCGTTACAGGTACTATTCCTGCCGCTATCGATAACTCCAGCGTCCCTGTTTACTTCCGTATCAGGTCGGCATCGGCAGCGCAGCCCGTACCACCCAACAATGGCGGTAACAGGGCCACCACTGCCATCGATGATTTTGAACTTCACTGGACAGGAAACGCAACAGGTGTACAGGATGTTGAGGTGAAGAATATGGAGCTGAAGGTGCTGGGCGCTCCTTCTTCAGACAAAATAGTACTGAGCGCAGGCATTGAAAAAACCGCTGAATACAATGTGGCTGTTTACGATATGTCGGGCAGGAAAGTATATGAGCAGCAGGCTCGCTACACTGCCGGTAATCAAACTATTACCCTTACAGGTGCCAATCTTTCATCAGGCATGTACATTGTAAACATGAACAATGGTGAAAACAGGGGTACTGCCAAATTCACAATTCAATAAAAAACTTGGAAAATAAATGTTTTACGGTCAGCTAACCTAATGGTTAGCTGACTTTTTCGTCATAAGAACTGCCGGTTTATGTTTCAAAAAATAATTGTGGCCTTAACGGCCTTATTCGTTTTTGTATCTGCTGTATATGGTCAGCAGGATACCTTCAGGATACTGCAATACAACCTGCTGAACTATGGGGCAGGAAACAACCCAACTTCGTATAAAGACCCAAGGCTGACCACTATCATACAATATGCCGCCCCCGATATTTTTGGCGCCAATGAAATTGCCAACTCGGCCAGCCTGTCGCAAAATATTCTTGACAATGTTTTAGGCGCCGGGTGGGAAAAAGGGGCATTTACCAACCTTGGGAACGAGATACAGACGAACATGCTTTTCTGGAAAACGGATAAATTCGGTTTAATATCCCAAAAAACCATCAGCTATAAATTAAGAGATATTATCGCCTTTAAGCTATACTATAAAGCCCCCATGCTGCAGCAAACCCGCGATACTATTTTCCTTACGGTAATCGTAGCGCACCTGAAGGCCGGAAACTCGTCGCAGGATGAGGCGGAGCGCTCTACCGAAACCCAGAGCGTGGTGAACTACCTGAACAGCCTGGGCACCAACGGCAATTATATATTCATGGGCGATTTCAACCTGTACACAAGCAGCGAACAGGCCTATGGCAACCTGGTAAATAACCCCAACAGCGGGGGGCGGCTGTACGACCCCATCAACAGGCCGGGAAAATGGACCGCCAACGCCTCCTTTGCCGATATACATACCCAATCGACACGGACCACGGGACAGCCCGACGGCGGGGCCTCAGGCGGGCTGGACGACCGGTTCGACCACATGCTGGTTTCTTATGACGTGCTGCATGATGTAAGCAAATGCGCTTACCTGCAGGGCAGTTATCATGCGCTGGGGCAGGATGGTAAGCACTTCAACAAGAGCGTAAACGCTTCCCCGGCCAACAGCACTGTGCTACAGCAGGTGATACAGGCATTGTACGAAATGTCGGACCACCTGCCTGTTTATGCCGATTTTGTTTTGAAACCCGCTATGTTTCCTGCCGGTATTGCTGGAAACAAGCACGATATGCACAATATCCGCCTGGTGAACCCTGTGCATGATAATACGCTGGTATTTTACAGCAGCAGCACACAGGAAAACGGTTTTGATATAACGGTATATACTGCCGAAGGGCAGGTATTGCTGTCGCGGCACATAGCCATTAACGGTAAAGCGTTGCTGGATATGCCCGGCAACTGGCCTGCGGGCATGTACCTGGTGAAATTGCAGGACAGGGAAGGCGGTGTAAGCGTAAAGAAGGTAGTAAAGGAGTAGGGCAGGCCAACCGGCTTGTCACTATGCCGGAAAAAACTGTTGCCCATGTATGGGTAGTAATACAAAAGCCATCCCGTAAGATGGCTTTAAATATGTTTATAAGTACTAAGGGTATAAGTCTTAGTCTATAGAGGCTGCTATTTCTCGGCAAGATATTCTTTGATCTTTTCCTTGTGCACCATAGCTTCTTTAAAAGTGTAAGCGCCGGATTTAGGGCTGCGTACCGCTTTGATTACTTTAGTGTAATTCTTTGCTTCTGCTGCCTGCTTCGGGTCTTTCTTTATCGCGGTTTTAGCTGCTTTTGCCATGACTCAAAAATATTTTAAAAATAAATTATTTAATTTCTTTGTGAACAGTCACCTTTTTCATGATAGGGTTGAATTTCTTCAACTCTATACGCTCAGGAGTGTTCTTTTTATTCTTAGTGGTAATATAACGGCTGGTGCCGGGCATACCGCTATTTTTATGCTCTGTGCATTCTAATATTACCTGTACGCGGTTTCCTTTTTTAGCCATTTTTATAGTACTTTATTACTTATTTACTGAATTTAGATTTTTTCACCCTGGGCACGCAGTTCTTTTACTACTGAGTACAAACCGTTCTTGTTGATTGTACGCATAGCATCTGCTGCTAATTTTAATGTTATCCAACGGTCTTCTTCTACAAGGTAGAAGCGTTTAGTCTGCAGGTTGGGCAGAAAACGACGCTTTGCTTTCTTGTTAGAGAAGGATACTTTGTGACCAGTTATGGGTTTCTTACCTGTTACCTGACAAACGCGAGCCATGCTTTAGTTTTTTTAGGACTGCAAAGGTCTTCATTTTTTGTTTAATGACAAAATATTTTCGTTATTTTTTTTCGCTTATGCCAATTCAGGCAAAATAAGCTGGTCCATATCCGAAATACCCGGCACATTTTCGCTCACAAACCCTTCACCATACTGTACGCCAATACGTTTGCCCAGCAGCGACGAGCGGAACTCTATATTCTTAAAAAAGCCCTCGGTCGAGATATAGGTCACAGGCTCGCCTGACTCATCATCGCTGTGAAACTGGCTTTTATAACACTTTATGGCCTCCAGCTTCTTTTCAAAAGCATCGGAAATATCTACTATAAAAGTCGGCTCCGTAAAACGGTCCTGTATCATGTGGAACACCCTTTTGGGCCTCCATGCCTGTTGTGGTGCGCCGTCGAGCGTGGTTTCTATTTTCCGTAGCCCCGACAGGAAGCAGGCATCTGCAATCAGCTTTCCCGCGCGGCCGTGGTCGGGGTGGCGGTCGGCAAGGGCATTGGCAATCACTATTTCCGGCCGGTACTTGCGTATATAGGTTATCAGCTTCAACTGGTGTTCCTTGTCATTTTGAAAGAACCCGTCAGCCATTCCCGCGTTTTCCCTTACGGCCATGCCCATTACCCGTGCTGCATCAGCGGCCTCCTTCAGCCGCAGCGGGCCGGAGCCACGAGTGCCCAGTTCGCCCTGTGTCAGGTCGAGGATACCCACAGCCTGCCCATTGGCAGCATGTTTAATAAGCGTGCCCGATGCGCTGAGTTCAATATCGTCGGGGTGTACCCCAATAGCCAGTATGTGTAGCTTTTGCATAACAGGCTGCAAAGATACAGGTTATAATTATTCAGATGGGGGAACCAACACCAACAGCTCCTTCCCTTATGGTTTGCTGTCAGGTGAAAACACCTGACAGCAAAAAAATGTTGGTAGTCAGGTGTTACCACCTGACTGCCAAAACAAAACCCTCCCCCCTGGGGGGAGCCGGAGGGGGCCGGGTTTAATTATGCTGCCGCTGCCGGATTAACGCCTGCTGGCGCTGGTAATTGTATTGAATGTAGTAATTGGCTTCCAGGTCTGCCACTATAGCCTCTATGTCCTTATCCCGGTCTTCCGGGTCGTATTCCCGTTTCAGGTTGTTGCTGAACAGCAGGGCCACCGACTGCCATATTACGGCTGAAAAGCCCCCCTTCAGCTCCCTGATGATGCTGTAACAGTTTTTCCCCGTCTGCCGGTTGATGAGTTTTACCAGTATCTGCCCCTGTGTGATGGTCAGGTCTTCCAATTCGCCCTTAAAGCGTTTATTCAGTTCCTTTTCCACCGATTTCAGGTAAGCCTTTCTTTTCTTCTTATCGTCTTCGAGTTGTGCAAGGTTTACATCCACGTCCTTCAGCACATCGGCGGCAATCACCGCGTAGGGGTACACCTTATATACATTATGGCGCAGGCGGTTGTAACGGGCGCGCTGGCGGGCAAGGCGGCGCGGCAGCTTATCCGTTACCAGTACATCGTCCATATACATCATGGCAAAGGTATCGGCGCCCACAACTACGCCGCCCAGCAAAATAGTATCATTACCGGTTGGCTGGCTCCTGGCGCTTTTCGCTAAGAATACCAGTATTATAAAACAAATAATTATCTGTATTGAACGGTGGCTCATGCCTTATGTAAAGCTCCATATTTTTCACCGTATTCAAATACCGAAACATATAAAATTTTGAAAAAAAACGCATGCTTTAACACGCGGATGCACTATTAACGGCATACTGTAATAACTTTGCCCCCTTAAAGCTCAATCTATGATGAAAAACACAGTATTCGCATTCATTTCAGCTATGTTACTTATGTCATCCTGCGGCAGCAGGGACGAGGCAGTTTCGCAAAGCCAGATAGATGCCAAAGTAGATTCGCTGGTAGGCGCAAGGATGGAAGAGATAAACAGGCAGGCTATGGAAGACCTGGACAGGCGCAAGGCCATAGAAGTAAAGGCAAAGGCCGACTCTATTGTGCAGGCAAGGCTGGCAGGGGAATAACTGCTGCTATACAACATTATGGATAATTGGGGCGACCACCCGGTACTGGTGTTTGACGGTGTGTGCAACCTGTGCAACCGTGCGGTGCAATATGTGATAAAGAGGGATAAAAAAAAGCGTTTCCTGTTTGCTGCACTGCAGTCGGCAGCGGGGCGCAGGATAGCCGAAGGTCTTTTGAAAAGCGGGGGCAGGGCAGCCGATAGCGTCATCCTGTACTACAGGGGAAAGTACTATATAAAGTCGGGTGCGGTGCTGAAGACAGCCTGGCTGCTGGGCGGTTTCAGCCGTTTGCTGGCTGCGGGGTTGCTGTTGCCGCCTTTTCTGCGTAATATAGTATACGATTGGGTAGCAGCCGGCAGATACCGCTGGTTTGGCAGGTCTGAAGCATGCATGGTGCCTGCTCCCGGCCTCAAAGACAGGTTTTTATCATAACTAAACTTAACAAATTATTCAGCCCTGAAAAGGGACATTTGCAATATGCTTCACTCCCGGTTTATTACAGCGGTCATTGCCTGCATATTCGGTTTGCTGATCGGTACGCCCGCATACCCGCAAGAGGTACTATATTCGCCCTACGAAAAATTCGATAACCGCTCCGGCGACTTTTCCGTAGTGGGCAAAAGCGGGGGCAAACTGTACGTGTACCGCTCTTCGTCAGACGGGTTTTTCCTGGATGCCTACGGCGATAATATGGACCGGCTGGCCACCGTTGTGCTCGACTTCTTCCCGCCCAAAATATACGAAGTGCGTTTTGTGGCGTACCCCGATAAAATCATAGCACTATACCAGGGCATAAGGGACAACCATGTAACGCAGTATGCCGCATGGCTGGACAGTGACGGCAGGCTGGTGAAAGGCCCCGTAGAGCTCAGCTCTGCACGGTTTGGCTATTTTGGCCCCAACAGGGACTATTTTTCATCAGCAGTTTCAGACGATAAGCAGCACATCTTTATTTACGGCATAGAAGAGAAGGGTACGCACATCAGGGTAAAAGGCAATATGGTGAGCGATAAACTGGAAATAGGGAATGCCGTTGAAGCCGATTTCGATGCGGACAACAGCGTGAACCACGGCGAGGGGCTGCTGACCAACGAAGGGGTATTTTACCTGCCCGCCTATACGCCGCTGGGCAGCAGGGGCTATGCCGATGAGCTGTTCCTGCTGGAGTTGCAACCCGGCGCCAAAAGCTTTGCCCGGCACAATGTGCCTTTGAATAATAAATACGCCGGGGGCACTTACATGAAGCTGGATAATGTAAACAACCGCATTTACATGGGCGGCTTCTATTCAGACAGGAAGAACGGCAACTACGAAGGGGTGCTGTACACTTATTACGATATGGCCACGGGCAGGTTCGAGAACCATAAGAACATTGCCTTTGACGAGCGCCTGCGCAACAGTACGGGCATGAGGAGCACAAAACGCGCCCTCAACGATTTCCAGGTAAGGCAACTCATCGTCAAGAACGACGGCGGTTTTGTAATGATAGCTGAAAACTACTACCAGACCACGAGGAACAATTACGCATCGGGCTTCGGCTATTATTCGTGGTACTATCCTACCATGTCTGCCTCGGTAAGGGAATACCATTATGATGATGTGGTAGCCATGTCGTACAACGGCGAAGGCGTGCGGGAGTGGTACACCTTCATCCGCAAAAACCAGTATTCGCAGGAAGACGGGGGTATGTTTTCGTCGTATGCGCTCATCAACACCGGCGGCAATATCGGGCTGTTGTATAACGATTTCAACCCCGTGCATTCGCGGGTGCAACTGGCCAGTCTCGATGCGGACGGCAAACTGGCCATACACTCGCTGGCCACACAGCGCAGGGATGAGCCGGACTGGCTGCCGAGGTCGGGCAAGCAGGTGGCCAGCCGCGAAATGGTAGTGCCCTGCCTGCGGAAGAGACAGATTTGCTTTGCCAAAATTGTATTTTAGTCCCAAAATAGTTTCGTGCTGCAGCTTATACGGAATAATAGTCCTTACACTGTTATCATTTTACTGATATTTACCTTGCTTGTAAAAATGCAGGTACTGGTAAACCCGCAGCCCCCTGTTACAGAGCAGCCGGCGGTGTTGTTCAGCTTTGTGGTGCAGGTGCTGGATGTGGTGCTGAAGGGCAGCCCCTTCGGTTATACCTTCCTGACGGTAGCCATGATATTTGCACAGGCGCTGTACCTGAACGGGGTAGTGGCGCGCCACCGCCTGTTTCCCAAAACTACCTATATACCGGCCTTCCTGTTCCTGCTGCTTACCTCGCTGCACCCCTCGTTCAGCTATTTTTCAAGGGGTATATTGCTCAACTGGTGCCTGATAGGGGCGATAGACATACTGCTGCGCTTCCACCAGACGCAGCACCCGCGCAAAGACGTGTTTAATGCAGGCTTCCTGCTGTCGCTGATGGCATTGATACACTTCCAGGCAATGGTCTACTTCGTATTGCTGTTTGCCGCCCTTGTACTGCTGCGCTCGTTCAATCCCGGCGAATGGGTGGTGACCCTGCTGGGCTACCTGACTCCTGTTTATTTCTGGGTCTGCATCCTCTTCCTGGTGGATAAGCTGGGCTACCTCTCGCGCTGGCCGCAGATACATTTCTTTTTTCCTGATAAGGTGGCTTCACCGCTCTACCTTACGGGTTTCCTCATCGGCCTTATCGTATTGCTGAGCTGCGGTATGTATGCATTGCAGCGCCTGCTGGCCAAAACCAGCGTGTTTGTGCGCCGCAACTGGGTAATGCTGATTATATGCCTGTTTTTATCGCTGCTGGCGGGCATTACGTCCAACGTGATACGCCCTTATATATGGGTGTTGATAATACCCTCATCGACGTTGATAATATCCCATGCCCTGTACATGGAAAAAAATAAACGGTTTAGTAATTTCGCATTTTATTTTTCGCTGCTATTCCTGGTCTTTTGCCAGTTAGCATAATCTTGATTTATTCATGAAATTCGGAGTAATAGTTTTCCCCGGTTCCAATTGCGACAGGGATATGATGCACGCCCTGCAGGACGATTTGAAACAGGAAGTGGTAATGCTGTGGCATAAAGACCATGACCTCAGCATGTTTACCAAAGACGATTGTATTGTATTGCCTGGCGGGTTCTCTTACGGAGACTACCTGCGCTGCGGCGCCCTTGCCCGTTTCAGCCCGCTGATGGAGCAGGTAATCAGCTTTGCCAACAACGGCGGTAAAGTACTGGGCGTATGCAACGGTTTCCAGATACTGTGCGAATCGGGACTGCTGCCGGGCGTACTGCTGGCCAACGACCACCAGAAGTTCGTATGCAAAAACGTGTACATAAAAGCGGAGAACGGCGATAACATGGTAGGGAAGAACGTGAAAGACAAGGTGCTGAAGATACCCGTAGCGCATGGCGAAGGCCGCTATTATGCCGATGCCGCCACACTGGAAAAACTGCAAAAGAACAACCAGGTGGTATTCCGCTATTGCGATGAGCAGGGCGAAGTACACATCAACTCGAACCCCAACGGCGCTACCGGCAATATTGCAGGCATCTGCAACGAGGGGCGCAACGTATTTGGCATGATGCCGCACCCCGAGCGCGCGTGCAGTACCAGACTGAATAATATAGACGGCAGGGCTATACTGGAAGCCTTCACGATGATGAACTAGGTTTTACTAAATTTTTCTTAAAGTAGCCCCCGGCTACCCAACGGAAGAATTATATATCGTTTCTTTACTCATACACACAAGAAAGTCTTTATACATGGTTAAATCATTAAGGACCGCGGTCTTTGTCACGGTAAGCCTGCTGTTATCTTTTGGTTTGCAGGCGCAAATCATCCAGGACCCTACGGTCTGGACATTCGAGGCAAAGAAAAAGAGCGGCAATGAATACGACCTCATTTTTCATGTGACGGTAGGAAAAGACTATCATGTGTATTCGCTGGACCCCGGCGGCGACGGCAGTTTTCCCCCGCCTTCTTTCGATTTTAAGAAAGGGGACAACTACAAGCTGAACGGAAAGCTGACCGAAAAGGGCAAGCGCATAGATGAAACGATTGAAGACATCGGTACCATCCACTACTTTAAAAAAGTGGATTTCATACAGCCTGTAACCGTAACCGGCAGCGGAAAGATAACAGGTGAATATTCCTATATGACCTGCAACGAAAGCGGCTGCCTTCCCCCCAAAACAAAAAAATTCAGTTTTGAAATACCGGGCGAAACAGGCGCTGCCGTGCAGGAAGATACTGTTGGTAATGCCGCTACTACCGTAGCCGGTGACAGCATTGCCACCGAAGTAAAGGCTGCGACCACCCCTGCCGATACCAACACGGCAGCACAAACCGGCACTAATGACGTAGAGAAGGACGCGGCTAAAAAGCAGCAGAAAAAATCGCTGCTCTGGCTGTTTTTCGGGGCGCTGGGCGGCGGTATCCTTGCCGTACTTACCCCCTGTGTATATTCCATGATACCCATCACGGTCAGCTTCTTTACCAAAAGGAGCAAGAACCGTAAAGAAGGCATACGCAATGCCATTTATTACTCGCTGTCCATCATCATCATCTTCACCCTGCTGGGTGTGCTGATATCGCTCCTGTTCGGCGCCAATGCGCTCAATAACCTTTCTACCAACTGGATAGCCAACCTGGTATTCTTTGCCATATTCGTGCTGTTCGGAATATCGTTTCTTGGCGCGTTCGAAATCACATTGCCATCGAGCCTTACCAGCAAAACCGACTCCAAAGCAGGGGTAAGCAGTTTTGCCGGTATATTCTTCATGGCGATGACCCTCGTAATCGTGTCCTTCTCCTGCACCGGCCCCATCATAGGCCCGCTGCTGGTAGTGGCTACCACAGGCGGCATTACCGGCCCTGCGGTGGGTATGCTGGGCTTCTCCATAGGCCTTGCCCTGCCGTTTGCCCTGTTTGCCGTATTCCCTGGTATGCTCAATAAAATGGCATCATCGGGCGGGTGGCTCAACCAGGTGAAGGTGGTACTGGGCTTTATAGAGCTGATGCTGGCCATGAAGTTCCTGTCGAATGCAGACCTTGCCCGCGGCTGGCGTTTGCTCGACCGCGAAATATTCATAGCTATCTGGATTGTATTATCCATACTGCTGGGCCTTTACCTGCTGGGCAAGCTCAAACTGTCGCACGACGACCAGTCGCCCAAAAACCTGTACGGGCAGGAGTATGTTTCTATCTTCCGCCTGTTCCTTGCCATTGTCAGCTTCACCTTTGCCCTGTACCTGCTGCCGGGTATGTGGGGCGCACCCCTCAACGGTATGAGCCAGTTCATACCGCCACTGGGCACGCAGGATTTTGTATTGACAGAAGGCGGGGGCGGCGCACCTGCACACGCAGCCGCAGATAATGGCGTAGCGCCCGTGAAGTACGTGGAGGAAATGAAGATATACGAACCGCCCGTAGTGAAAACGCTGGGGCTGGTTACCTATTTTGACTACGAAGAAGCAGTGGCGGCAGCCAAAAAGCTGAAGAAGCCCATCATGCTCGACTTTACCGGCATCAACTGTGTGAACTGCCGTAAAATGGAATCGCAGGTATGGTCGAAGCCGGAAGTGGCCGAATTGCTGAAGAACGATTTTATAGTAGCCTCGCTGTACTGCGATTATGATAAAAGGGAACTGCCCGAAAGTGAGCAGTATTATTCCAAAGCCTTACAGTCGCAGGTAGTGACCGTAGGCGACAGGAATGAAGACCTGCAGGCTTCGAAGTTTAACTCCAATTCGCAGCCGTTCTACTTCTATATAGATGAAGAAGGTAACAGGCTGGCGGAAGAAGGTTATCCGTATGACCCCGATGTACAAAAATTTGTGAAACACCTGGAAAAGGTGAAAGAAAAATATAAAGCGCTGCACCCGTAGCAGCAACCATTGGCCGGAGGCAATTAACCTCCGGCATTTGCTTTTAGGATAAAAACCTGACGCAGTATGATAAAGAACATTTCCCTTGCATTGGCGCCCGCCGATGCTGCTGATGCCGGCAGCATCAAACGTATGGCAGCTCTTGAGCTGGATATACCCGCTAAGCGCATTACAGGTTACCACATCTTTAAACGTTCGATAGACGCACGTGCCAAACAGGCCCGCGTGGTATTGCAGTTGGAAGTGTTCATTGATGAACAGGTAACGGAAAAGCCCGCCTTCGACCCGCAACTGAACGATGTAACCCATGCCCCGCATATAGTAATAGTGGGCGCAGGCCCGGCAGGGCTGTTTGCTGCCCTGCGCGCTATTGCATTGGGGTATAAGCCCGTTGTACTGGAACGCGGTAAGGATGTACGCAGCCGGAGGCGCGACCTCGCAGCCATGAATAAAGAGGGCATCGTGAACCCGGAATCGAATTACTGCTTTGGCGAGGGTGGGGCAGGCACCTACAGCGACGGCAAGCTCTATACGCGCTCTACCAAGCGCGGCAATGTGCAGCGCATACTGCAACTGTTTACCTACTTCGGCGCCGATGAAAGTATCACCTACGATGCCCACCCGCATATAGGCACCAATAAGCTGCCGCACATCATCACTGCCATGCGCGAACAGGTGATAGCCTGCGGCGGGGAGGTGCGTTTCGATACAAAGCTGGTGGATATAGTGCTGGATGGTGACCGGGTAAAAGCGGTAAAGACGGCAGATGGCAGCACCATAACCGCAAAGGCCGTGATACTTGCAACCGGCCATTCGGCCCGAGATATATTTGAATTGCTGCACCACAAAAATATTGCAATAGAATGTAAACCTTTTGCCCTTGGCGTGCGCATAGAACACCCGCAGGCACTGATAGACAGCATACAATACCACTGCAATGTGCGCGACCCTTACCTGCCGCCCGCCAGCTATTCGGTAGTGGCGCAGGAGTATGGCAGGGGTGTATTCTCGTTTTGCATGTGCCCCGGCGGCATCATAGCCCCCGCTGCCACTGCACCGGGCGAGGTGGTGGTGAATGGCTGGTCGCCATCGAAACGGAATAACCCCTATGCCAACTCGGGTACGGTGGTGGCGGTAGATGAAAAAGACTTTGCGAAGTATGGCTTTACCGGGCCATTGGCAGGTATGCAGTTTCAAAGGATGGTGGAGCAAAGGGCTTTTGAGATTGGCGGCGGCAAACTGGTAGCCCCGGCACAGCGCATGGGCGATTTTACAGAGAACAAAGTATCGTCCACACTGCCTGCTTGTTCTTACCTGCCCGGCATACACAGCGCGGCCATTAAAGATGTATTGCCTAAAGAAGTAAATGAAGCGCTGCGCAAAGCGGTGATAGACTTCGGCAAAAAGATGCGCGGCTATTTTACCAATGAGGCGGTATTGGTAGCCACCGAATCGCGCACCAGCTCACCCGTACGCATCACCCGCGATAAAGAGACCCTACAGCATACGCAAATAAAAGGGCTGTACCCCTGTGCCGAAGGGGCAGGCTATGCAGGAGGCATTGTCAGCGCCGCTATAGACGGGGAACGGTGTACCGAGGCTGCTGTGGCGTGGCTGGAAGCGTGAGCCCCCTCCGGCTCCCCCCAGGGGGGAGGGTATTGATTCTTCGGGACAGGTGAATTGTTTTTCATTAATCCTTTACAGTTTTACTACCTTGATATTCTTTTCCATATGACCCTTTTTTTGTAAATTTGGTTATTGAACTTTGTGAATAATGAGAAGTAATCAGGCAAAATTATTGTCCAGTCTGGCAAAAAAAATCAAAACCAATCCCAGAAACAGGGATCAGGTTGTCGTGACTTTAAAGTCTGCTAAAATTCTTACAAAAAGCGAAAATCTTACAGTTCACTACTCCCACTTAAAGAAAGTTCTGGCTGCTTCAGAATAATGAGATGTATAATAGTCGCCCGAATTTGATGCTTGGTTTTCACGGTTGCGATGAATCCGTGCGAAATCAACTTGTTGATAATCCTAACTCTGTGCGAAAAAGCGAGGAAGTTTTTGATTGGCTGGGAAATGGTTTTTATGTGTGGGAAAATAATTTGGACAGGGCTTTACAGTGGGCAAAAGATAAAGAAGAGAGAGGGAAAATAAATAAGCCGTCCGTTGTTGGAGTTGTATATCAATTAGATCACTGTTTAGATTTTACCGACTCCGAATTTATAAACATCATTTCAGCATATTATGAACTGATGAAAGAGGACTTTTCGAAAATTGGTAAAGATTTACCTCAAAATAAAGATTTGCCTAAAGATAAATATCACGATCTTGTACTGAGAGAATTGGATTGTGCTGTAATTGAATACTTACATCAAAAAATTACTGAGGAAATAGCAATTGAGATAGCAGATAAAGGTTATAGTGAGCTAAAACCATTTGATACTGCACGAGGCATATTTACAGAGGGTGGACCTGCATTTGAAGGCGCTGGCATCCAATCCAAAAACCATATACAAATATGCATCCGAAACCTGAACTGTATAAAAGGTTTCTTCATCCCAAGAAGTGAAATTCAGTTCCCATAACGTCATATTTTGGCGGTTTCAATTAACCCTGATGTCGACATAAAGAACACAGGCGTTAGGATATAATGGATATGCTATTAGATTTTTGGATTCCATGTGATAATAAATGAAGACTTATTAAGATGAATGTTCTCATCTTCGTCAAAACAACGCAAAATGCTTTGATGCTATGAAAAATGAAATATGGTTAGATTTTTGCGTTTGGGATTTTGAAGATGTTTCCCATGAAGAAATATCCCGGATTCTGGACTTGGAGCCGACTAAAATATGTGTGAAAGGAACAAAGAAAAGGCCCTTTTTAAAATCCCCTGTTTGGGGAAGTAACGGTTGGAGGTTTCAGGCTTCAAAAGATGTATTTGTTTCATTTGAAGAGCAAATGGAACAAATGCTGGATATTATTGAGTCTCGTAAAAAAGCATTCGAGGTGGTTTGTAATAAATACTATTGCGAACTTTCTCTTGCATTATATATTTATGTAGGTTCCAGTACGCCTTCGGTTCATTTTGATAAGCGTTATTTAAAAGTAATGGAAGGGTTAAACGTTGAATTTGATATCGATATTATCCTTTTAGAATAATGTGTAATAGTTTGCACTTAATCTGACAATTTTAGTTTTCTAAGTTCCAGGGTTTAT
>CAZUMM010000043.1:0-17305 GCA_964621795.1 uncultured Flavipsychrobacter sp. | reverse complement strand
TGCGAAAATAATAATACAAAATAATCAGATGCAAATTTTCATTGTTGTATTTTACTCATGCATATTGGTTTTTTACTCGTTTGTATAAGTATTTTACTCATCAATTTAGCCCAATGCATATTTCTAAATTATTTGACGGCTTGTATTTTACCCGTAATTATGAGTAATTTACTCACGAAAATTTTTTCTTTATGGAAATTCCAGGTCTTAAAAAAAATCACATAGGCAGAAAAATAGAACGGATAAGGGAATTAAAAGGAATGAAACAGGACACTCTTGCCCATAAAATCGGTGTTAGTCAGCAAACGATTTCCCGAATTGAACAAAGCGAAGAAATTGAAGACGAAAAGCTGCAACAGATAGCGGATGCTCTGGACGTTTCTGTTGAGACAATTAAAGCTTTTAATGAAGATGCAGCTATCAATAACATCAACAATTTTCATGATAATAGCACCGTTAATACAATTATTAATAGCCAATTTAATCCCGTCGAAAAAATTATTGAACTATACGAAAGGCTGTTGAAAGAAAAAGATGAGGCTATAGAAATGTATAAAAAGCAGCAAAATGCTTCCTAGAAAGGGAATTTATTCCTTTAATGTTTCATGTTAATAGATACTTATTAAAATAGCGAATTAAGCCCTGGCTTTCGCCAGGGCTTAATTCTATTCATACGACCTTAATAATACTCCGGTAATATATACTGACTAATATTTGCCCAGGCGCCTCAATGTGCGTGTGTGCTCGGCCAGCGCGCTCACAAACGACCGTTGCTGGTAGTAAGGCAGTCCGTACTCAGCCGCGGTTTGTTTTACCAATACCGCTAAATGCTTATAATGCACATGACAGATATGGGGAAACAGGTGGTGCTCTATCTGGTGGTTTAGACCGCCAATAAACCAGAACAGCATTTTGCTGCGGGGCGAAAAGTTAGCCGTGTTCAGCAACTGGTGTACCGCCCAGTTATTTTCCATCTTGCGCTCGTCATTTGGCATGGGAAATTCACAGTCGCCCATCACATGTGCCAGCTGGAAAATGCAGGAAAGCAGCAGGCCAGCCGTAAAGTGCATAATCAGGAAACCGATGAGCACATACTGCCAGGCAATGCCGGTAACGAATACAGGTATGATAAAGATGTAGGTGTAGTACAATATTTTGTAGATGCTGAGTTGCAGCATGGCCTTGCCTAAGGTTGTTTTTTCTTTTTTCAGCAGGTCTTTTTTGTGGTAGTCGTACACCTGCCTGAAATCTTTAATGGTAGCCCATTGCAGGGTAAGCAGCCCGTACAAGAACCAGGCATAGATATGCTGGAAGCGGTGCATCCAGTACTTCTTTGTATTGGGCGAAAAGCGCAGCAGTATGCCCGCGTCTATATCATCGTCCAGTCCGTCTATATTGGTATAGGTATGGTGCAATATGTTGTGCTGTATCTTCCAGGTCACCTCATAGCCGCCTACCAGCGCTATGATTTTGCCCATATACTTATTCAGGGATTTATTACCGGAATAGGTGCCGTGGTTCGAGTCGTGCATTACCCCGCAGCCTATAGCCGTCATGCCCAGTCCCATCAGGAACCAGAGGCCGAAAAATACGAACAGGTTGGAAGTGGCTATACCCGATGCCATGATGCCATAAGGTATAAGGTACATCAGCACAATCATGATTGATTTGAACTTCATATCATGCGTGCCATGCATTTCCAGTTTGTTATCGGTAAAATAAGCCTCTACTTTCTTTTTTAATGTATCGTAAAAACCTTCGCCATTACGGGGCGCAAAACGGACTATATCTATTTTTTTTGGTGTTGCTGACAATAGAAAAAAATTTGTGCAAAGATAATATTATACACGGATTTTAAAATATATTAAGCTAAATACTATGAAGCCGGTAAGATAAATGGCTGTCTTTGAAGAGACAGCCATTTATTAAAGGTATATTAAAATGCCGGGCACTATTTCAGTGCATCCAGTTTCTTTTTCATTTCAGCCGATTTGTCCAGTTTGTTTTGCAGGGCATATATCTGGCGCATTGCTATAAGTGAAGACTGGTAGGTGAACATATCATCTTTCGACAGTTTGCCGGCCTTGGGTTCCAGCAAAGTAACTACTTTGTCGAGGTATGGAAGCGCCTGGGTAAACAATGCATCCCTTTTCAGTTTCAGTTCGTCATACTTTTTTGTTTCGGCGGGGCTGTTGCCGGGTATAGCATTCATTTCTTCGTTGATAACAGTGCCTCTGTTAAAGTAAAACGCGCCGGTGTTGTAGTTGTAGTCAACATTATCGGGGCCAAGTTTTACGGTAGTCAGGTAGGCTTCTTCTGCTTTGGCTATCAATTCGTCATAGTTGGCCGGTTTGGGCAGGGCTTTGCCTGATGCATCTTTGGGGAAGGCCATGCCGTTGTACCCGTTTGCCATGTTGAAGGCATAGTCGCCATTGGTCGGATCTTTTTCAAATGCCTCCTGCAGTTTTTTCATATATACATCCTGCTGGCCGGTTTGTATATAATAGTTTATCTCTTCGTTTTTCAGGTTTACGCTATTGGGGAAGTATTTCCTGCCTTCCTCAATGGTGGCTATATATGCATTATTGTCATTTTGCATTTTATGTATGTTGGCCAGAAACCAGAACACATTTTCATTCCTCGATATAGGGTCGTTTTTCAGTTTTTCCAGCAAAGGTTTGGCTTCTGCATATTTATTGTTGTTATATGCAGCATAGGCACCGTATAATGTGCTCAGAGAGGATACGGTATCAAAACCTTTATTATTGAATTTCTTTCCGCCTTCCAGGTCATGTATCTGGTTTACTGCTATTGCATCTTCATAAGCTTCCGTATAGTTTTTATTGTTGAAGGCATTGGCGAGGTCGTTATAATAACTATAAGCGCCTGCCAGCAATACCTGGTCCAGTACGTCTTTTTCGTAGCCCGGTTTCAGCTCCTGCGCTTTCATCGCAGCTTTGATGGCTTCTTTGTAGTAGCCCTTGCCTTTCATGGCAGGGTCACTGTTCATGGTGCTGTATATCTGGGCCTTTACATACCATGTTTTGGGGTTGTCTTTGGTCGATTCGTCGTTTGCAGCCTTTTCAATGTATTCCAATGCCTTCTCATAGTCTTTATCTCTCAGGTAGTTGCTGGCCGATTGAATGTTTTGTTTTTGGGCCCAACCGGCAAAAGCGAAACATATACCGGCAGTTAAAAGGATGATTTTTTTCATCATGTAATTTTTAAAGTCGCAGCAAAATTATTAAAAGAAACCAACCCGAACGTTAAAAATCGGATATTTGCGAGATATTTTGAATCATGCCATATACGCGGGAAGAAGCTACGGAAATAACGGAAGATTTTGAAGACCTTATCGGTACGGAAATTGTGATGGGCGACCCTGCTACGGAGATAATGTATGTAGCACTTGCCCCGGCCAGTTTTGAAAACCATAAAGATTACGCAGAAACATACCATCAAAAAATAATGGCCGACCCCGGGTATGTATACGAGAGCCGCGGCAACCTGTATGATGTGGCGGTGATTATTGGCGAGCCCGGGCATTTTACGCTAAAGAACATACGCGCCTATGTAGCTGAGGCAGGTATACCGTACAATTTCCCCGCTTAGTTACTGCTCCACTCTGTTTGTAACTTGCTCAGGCTGCGGTACAGGCCGTCTTCTATGGCCAGCAATTCGTTGTGCGTACCCATTTCTTTTACCACGCCGTGCTCCAGCACTACTATTTTATCGGCATTGCGGATGGTTGATAATCTGTGCGCAATAACGAAAGACGTGCGGTTTTTCATCAGGTTGTTTAGTGCATCCTGTACCAGCGCTTCCGATTCGGAGTCTAGCGAACTGGTGGCCTCGTCCAGTATCAGTATGGCAGGGTCTTTCAGTATGGCCCTTGCAATGGCCACGCGCTGCCTTTGCCCGCCCGACAGCTTCAGGCCGCGCTCGCCTACTACCGTCTGGTACCCTTCGGGGAATTTTTGAATAAAATCGTGTGCGTTGGCTTTACGGGCGGCTTCTTCTACCTCCTGCATGGTGGCATCGGGTTTGCCATAGGCAATATTTTCAAATATGGTACCGCCAAACAATAATACATCCTGCGGCACAAGGGCCATTTGCTTGCGCAACTGTGTGAGCGGGTAAGCAGACGCGTCTTTACCATCAAACAGCAGCCTGCCGCCTTCCGGCTCATAAAACCGGAGCAGCAGCGATACCATAGTACTTTTACCTGCACCACTTGGGCCTACAATAGCAATTTGTTCGCCGGGCGCTGCCGTAATGCTTACATCTTTCAGCACCTGTATCTCCGGCCTGCTGGGGTAGCTGAAGGCGATATGCTCCAGTTCCACTCGCCCGGTTAACTTAAATTCATTCTTTAGCTCTTCTTCTGCAACAGATACATTTTCAGTATCTTCACTCAGTAGTTCGCGTACCCTTTGGGTAGCGCCCAGTGTTTTTTGCAACTGGCTGTACATATCGGCAAAGCCTGCCATACTACCGCCAACAAAAGCCGTATACACCACAAAAGCTGTCAGGTCGCCAAACGATAACTGGCCCGCCTGCATCAGCCCTGCGCCATACCATACTACCAGTACAATGGCGCCAAACACGCTGAACAGCAGGAAGGAAATAAAGAACCCGCGGAACTGCCCGTTTTTTATGGCCAGTTTCACTACGTTGCTGATGCTCCTGTTGTAGCGGCCTACCTCGTACCATTCGTTCGAGAAAGCCTTTACACTGCTGATGCCCTGCAGGGTTTCCTGCACAATAGTGCCCGAATCGGCAAGCTGGTCCTGCGCATTGCGCGCATAGCTCCGTATCTTTTTGCTGAATATGACGGCAATGACGATAATGACCGGCACTACCGACAGCATGAGCAGGGTAAGACGCGGGGATATATAAAATATCAGCCCCATACCTATAATTAAAGTTAGTATACCCCTCAGCACTTCGGCCAGTACCGTAGTCACTGCATCCTGTATCTGGGAAACATCGGCGCTGATGCGGCTGGAAAGTTCCCCTACCCGCCTCTGGGCAAAAAAGTCCATCGGCATCATAATCATGCGGCGGTATATATCCTTACGCATATCGGCCAGGGCATTTTCGCCTACCGAAGTGAACAGGTATATACGCATGAAGGAAAATATCATTTGCAAGACCAGCACCCCTATCATCACCAGGGCAATGGCGGTAGGTGTAGTGGAAAAATTGCCTTTGCTGATATCGTGTGCGCTGTCTATCAGTTTTTTCAGCAGGTATGGGAACGACATGGTTGTCAGCCCCGACAGCACGATAAACAAAAGCCCGGTAATGAACCGCGACCTGTAAGGTTTTACGTACCGGAAGATAAGCAGGCTGTCCCTGAGGTTATCTTTTGTGATTTTTACCTTAGGGGCATCTGCCGCTGTATTTCCGTTGCTGTTGTAATTAGGACGTGCCATGACCGCGCTGATACTTAATGAAAAAGAGAATAGCAGCGCAAAGGTACAGGCTGAGGCGGAGCAGAGCAATTTTAAATCGGTAAGCAGGGGCATCTTATCGGTAAAACTGCTGCTATTTTAGTAGTTTTATAACAACTTACCTATAATCTATAATATGAAATGCCTGTTATATTACCTGCCCTGCTTTATCCTCTTTATATCTCCTGCTTTTTCGCAGCCCTGCAACGATACATTAAAGGCCGGGGCGGTTGAGCTTTCGCCATGTACCAAAACAGACCTGGAACTATATGCCAATACCATATCCGGTGCCACTTATCAATGGACAGGGCCGGGAAATTTCAATTCAACCACGCAGAACCCGGTAAGGACAAACTTGACCATATTACAGGGCGGTTATTATATAGTTACTGCAACAGCCGGAACCTGTATTTATCATGATACAATATTTATACAGATGAGAAATAGCCCAATAGAAGCTACTGTATTTCCGGGGAGTGATGTTTGTGACGGCGATAGTGTTATAATAACAGCATATACAACAGGGGCGTCAGGCGACATGTATATCATCGATGCATTTAATAACCTGTACCATTCAGGTCCTTCAGTTCGGGTAAAAATGGTAAAGAATGGTGTTTACAAAGCCTACGAAGTAACTACCGACGGGTGTGTTGGCGATACCGGCTATTATATAGCCAATAATGTTCCCCCGCGGCCGGTTATGCCCACTGTTTCTTTACTTAAACCCGCCTGTGCAGGAGATTCGCTTCTGTTTGATATACATTCGCCTGATACTATATCGCATTATCTGATTGAAGACCCATACGGCACTATGCTGCATTACACGCTAAACTACCTGAGGACCGGCAATAGCGGCTTATATAAAATAATGGCGGTTAATGCTATCGGCTGCATCTCCGACCCTGCCCTTATCAGCGTCAGCGTAGGGAAGCCTGCCATACCCGGCGTAGCCATATACGGCAATGCCGGTACGGGGCCATTCGGCATGATTCATTTTACCTCTTACGTATCGAAAGCAGGCAATAATCCTGAATACAGGTGGATGAAAAACGGCACATCCATACCCGGCGCAACGGGCCATACCTATACCGCTACCAGCGGAGTAGACATACTGCCCGGCGATGAAATAACCCTGCAGGTAAAAGCAGATATACAGCCCTGCCCCGGCACAGGTACCAGCAACACACTGACCATTTCTGAAAACCTATCGGTAAACGACAAAGCGAAAACATCCGGTTTTGAGGTTTACCCCAACCCCTGCAATGGTATATTCACAGTTGTAAATGCGGGTAAGCAGGAACATTACACGATAAGCCTGGTAAACAGTATGGGGCAGCAGGTATATTACGACAGCGGCTCCGGCAGCAGACACACCTTTAATGCGGCATCACTGCCCGCGGGTATGTACACGCTAAAGTTGCAAACAGCCGGCGGTAGTTTTTATAGTAAACTGGTCATCAGCCATTAGGCAGTGCCGACGTAATCCACCAGGTATTTCCATAAGGGTCTTTCACCCCGCAGCTCCGGCCATATTCCATATCGGCAGGCTCCATTACCGATGTAGCCCCGGCATCCAATGCTTTCTTATAGGTTTCATCGGCATTGGCCACTATTACATACAATCCTGCATTCATCGGCCCCCAGTTATCATTTGCTTCGGCAAACATGATGGTGCTGCCGCCAATCATTACCTCTCCGTGCCTGATGGTGTTATTATCGCCGGGTTCTGCCATTTTTTCTTTTGCGTCCAATACATCCTGCATAAACTGCATAAAGGCCTTTGAGCCTTTTACAATGATGTAGGGCATGACGTTCTGGTAACCTTCGGGTATGGTTATTCCGCTCATGGTTTTTGTTTTTGAAGTTAAGAAACCGGGGGCATTGAAAAGTAAAAAATACATTTTTTATACCTGTATTACTTTTATATTATTTTTTATTAACTTAATACGATAAATGATTATCCAAACACATAAAAAGGTTCCTGCATGAAAAAATATATACTATCTGCTGCGTTTATCGCATCTGCCTGTGTTGCAGTGGCACAGCCTTGTAATGAAACAATAGTGGCCACTTACAACAATCCTTTGTGTAGCGGCACCGACCTCATGCTCACGGCAACGTTCATACCCGGGGCAAGTTACGGATGGGAGGGGCCGGGTGGCTTTCTCAGTTTTGTGAGGAATACCACCTTATCCAATGTCTCATCTGTTAATATGGGCAACTATATTGTTACGGCTACGGTAGGCAGTTGTGTGTACAAGGATACGGTATATGCATTGGTACACCCCAAACCTGCGACACCCGTCGTAACATTTGGTAAGCCTGTTTGCGATGGGGACTCCCTTATATTGAACGGCTCTTCCGGCGCTAATGTAGATACTTTCCTTTTCTGGAACGCTTCTGGCAACCCGCAGCCGCCCCAAATGGGCAATATCTCGCCGTCTGCCAACGGTATATACTCGTGTGTGGCCATCAGCAATGTGGGTTGTGCTTCCGATACGGGTAAATTCCCGGTGACGGTGGCGCTCCCGCCTGCAACGCCGATTATGACACTGGCCAAACCTGCCTGCAGCGGTGATACCCTTTCGCTAAGCGCCTCCGCACCCGGCGGCATCAGCGGCTTTTTCTTCTTCGACCCCGCGGGCAACCCCATTTCCTCTACCCTCACCGGCATTACCTATGCCCAAACAGGCATCTACACCTGTGTGGCGCAAAGCACCGCAGGCTGTATGTCTGACACGGGCATGCTCAGCGTACTGGTTCACCCCACTATAGTGCCCGGTGTAGCTATTTACGGCAGTGGTGAGTCCGGCCCTTACGATACGCTTACCTTTACCTCGCTGGTATCGAATGCAGGCAGCAGCCCTGTTTATACCTGGATGCGGAACGGCAACCCCATACCCGGCGCCGCCGGCAGCAGCTATTCCGCTGTTAACGGCTGGACCATTATGCCCGGCGATGTAGTTTCGCTGCAGGTGACCGCAGATGCCGCCCCCTGCCCGGGTACAGGCATGAGCAATGAAATTACGATTGTGCGCAATCTCTCGGTAAACGATATGGACAGCAAAGGGGGATATGCCATTTTCCCCAATCCCGCCAAAGGCATGATACATATTAAGACCAATCTTAGCGGAACATATAATGTAGCTATACTGAATGTGATAGGCAGCAGTATATACAGCGCCACAGGCTCCGGCAACATGGATATAGATATAACCAACCGCGTGTCTGCGGGTAATTATATCATCCGTATCAGCAACGGTCAGTATACGGTAAGCCGCAAACTTTCCGTTACAGAATAATACAAGCTTGCGATATAGATCGACCCCGGCCACAAAGCCGGGGTTTTTGTTTTGCCGATAGCGCGTATTTTTACATATATGCAGCAAACCAAACCGTATAATGCCGTTACCGTACAACGGCTTACCGCCCTCTGGGCATTGGGCGAGAGCGGCCTCGGCGGCTGGATGCACGCCCTGAAGCTGCCCTTTACCGGAATTTTTGTCGGGGGCTTCGCGGTCATCATCATAGCGTTGCTGGCGCATTATACCCGCAACAATTACCGGCAGATGGTACAGGCTACCCTGCTGGTGATACTGGTTAAGTTTGCCGTAAGCCCGCAATCGCCGCCACCTGCTTACCTCGCCGTAGGCTTCCAGGGGCTGGCCGGGGCTTTGTTATACAGCCTTATCCGCAACTATAATATTGCCTCTGTCCTTTTCGCCGTCATCGCCATGCTCGAATCTGCCCTGCAAAAGCTCATCATCATGACGCTCATATACGGCAGGTCGCTATGGGAGGCGCTGGATAAAATGTTCAAAGCCATTACGGACGATTTTTCGCTGGGTGAGCGCAGTTTCAGCTTCTGGCTTATAGCTGCCTATGCGGGGCTTTATGCCCTGTGGGGATTGGTTTTAGGGCTCTGGTTGTGCCGCCTGCCCCATACTATCGACCGGAAAGCCCAACTGGCTGCGCCGCAACTGGCGCAGTTGAATAAGACAGAAACAGTCATGCCTGCCACTGCCGGGAAGAAACGCAGGTCGAAGCTCTGGACTTATATCCTGTTGCTGGCCCTGTTGGCGGGTGTGTTCCTGGTAGATGATAAAACGCAAAAGGCATTATACCTGGTAGTGCGTACCCTTGCCATACTGGCCTTATTCTATACCGTCATCAACCCCCTGCTGAAATGGTGGCTGAACCGCAGGCTGGAAAAAGCCTCCGGCAAAAACCGGCAGGCCGTGCAAGGGGTATTGGAACTGCTGCCCGAGCTGCGCAGCTTTTTGAGCCCCGCCTATAAACTGGCCGTACAGGAGCATAGCAACTGGCGGCGCTATCCGGCCTTTGTGGTCAACCTGATAATGATAACCATACATCCGCCTGCCCATGAGTCCGAATAATATATACCTGTTTACCGATGCCATACACAGCGGCAAAACCACCGTACTGCAACAATGGCTGAAAGAGCAGCAGGTGGACGCAGGCGGCATACTGACCCCCGATGTGGACGGGCTGCGCCGGTTGTACGATATTGGCCGGGATGAATGGTACCCCTTGCAGGTAGAACAGGGCCACCCGCAAAGCGATATATTAGAAATAGGGCAATACCATTTCAGCCTCAAAGGCTTTCAAAAAGCACAGGAAATACTGCTCCGCGCAGCAAAGGAAGACCCCGCCTGGCTGATAGCAGATGAGGTGGGTATGCTGGAACTGCGCCGTAAAACAGGTTTGGAACCTGCATTAACGGAAATAATGAATATGTATCAATCGGCAACATGTACAGGTAATTTGTTGCTTGTAGTGCGCGATTATTTAATTGATGAAGTAATAAATATGTTTGGTTTAAGCCGGGATTTGGTCATTTATAAATCTTATTTCTTATGAGTCCCGTTTACGGATTGGTAGTTTGCGGTGGCAAAAGCAGCCGTATGGGGCAGGATAAAAGCCTGCTCAATTATCACGGGCAGCCACAGCGCTATTATCTTTATGAAATGCTGGAGGAGCTTTGCGAGCGTGTTTTCATCTCCTGCAACAAAGAGCAATTTTCTACTATACCTGACAAATATGCAACCATTGTAGACGCACCTGAGTATGAGGGCATTGGCCCGATGGCTTCCCTGCTTTCTGCCTTCAAAATATACCCCGAAGCCTCGTTCCTGGTGGTGGGTTGTGACTATCCTCTCATTGATAAAAAACATTTACAAGAGTTACTTAAAGTTTCAAATGAAGTAATATTTGCTGCCTCCTACTACAATGTTGATACTTCATTTTATGAACCATTATTAACTCATTATCAAAATAATATAAAAAGTAAACTGGAATTTTACTTTAAACAAAATAACTACTCCTTACAGGCGGTGTTGAAAGAAGTAAACGCAAATACAATTGTTCCTGATGATGCCAGGGTTTTAAAAAGCATTGATACCCCTTACGAATATGAAAATATACTAAAGCAGTTATGAATAGTGTATTTATAGAATGTATAAACGATTGAAAATAGAAAATTAGCTTATGGCCTCCTCCACTATACCAACAAATATCAAAAGGGTGAATGCTGGCAGTTTGTCAGACGTAGAAGACCTGCTTGCATCTGAAGAACCACTTGAGGTAAGGCTGCAATACGGCCCTGCCGGTGCCCGCATCACCAAAAATATCAGCGTCACCATGCGCACCCCCGGCAACGATAAAGAACTGGCAGTGGGTTTCCTGTTTACAGAAGGTATTATAAAAAATTATCAATCTGTAAAACAGGTATTCCAATTAGGGGAAAATATTATACAAGTAATATTAGAAGAAAACTTAAACCTCGATTTAAGCAAGCTTGAGCGTAATTTTTACACTACCTCCAGTTGCGGTGTATGTGGAAAATCGTCAATTGATGCCGTGAAACAAGTATGTGAAAATTTTACACCTGTACCCTCCTCCCCTGTTCCTGCATCATTAATTTATCGCCTGCCCGACCTGCTGCGCGCCAGCCAGGATATATTTGAACATACGGGCGGCCTCCATGCTTCTGCCCTCTTCGATACCACCGGAAAGCTGTTGATGCTCCGCGAAGACGTAGGCCGCCACAATGCCCTCGATAAGCTCATAGGCGCTGCGCTGGAAAACGATATGATACCGCTCAACAATCACCTCCTGCTGCTGAGCGGGCGGGCCAGTTTCGAGCTGATACAAAAAGCTGCTATGGCAGGCATTAACTTTGTAGCTGCGGTAGGCGCACCGTCGAGCCTTGCAGTAGAGATGGCGAGGGAGCATAATATGACCCTCGTGGGCTTTCTCAGGGGAGAAAAATTCAACATTTATAACGGAGCGGAACGAATAATTATGTAATTTTCTAAAACGTATGAAGCTAAGGATAAAAGGAGATTCCATCAGGTACCGGCTGAGCATTTCAGACCTCAATACCTTTGCGGAAAAGGGCTACCTGGAAGAGCGCACGCATGTAGGCAATATGGTATTTATATATGCCCTGCTGAAATCGGACGACGATGCGGAACTGACCGCCAAACTGGATAATAATAAGATATTCCTGTATATGCCCGCCTCATGGGTGCCCGAATGGGTGGAAACCAATAAGGTGGGCTATGATAACCGTTTATCGCTACCTAATGGCGGCGAACTGTACCTGCTGATAGAAAAAGACTTTAAATGCCTGGACGAGACCACGGAAGACCAGTCGGATAATTTTGATAACCCACTGCTTGGAGAATGAGCGAAGAACAAAACATAGTACCCAACGCGGAAAACCCCGAAGAATTTACGGGGCTGAAACTGACCAAACCCAAAGAAGTAGCGGCAGGCATACCCGCCGTCATATCATCGGCCCGGCATGTGTTTGGCGAAATGGGCCTGTCGCGCGGGTTCAAGGCGCTGCTTACGCTCAACCAGAAAGACGGGTTCGACTGCCCCGGCTGCGCATGGCCCGACCCCGACGACGAACGCTCGCCCATAGCCGAGTATTGCGAGAACGGCGCCAAGGCCATAGCCGAAGAGGCTACATCGAAAAGACTGACCGCAAAATTCTTTGCAGAAAACTCCGTAGCCGCACTGGCAGAGCATAACGACTACGAAATAGGGAAAAAAGGCCGCGTGGCCCAGCCCATGTACCTGCCCAAAGGCGCTACGCACTACCAGCCCATAAGCTGGGAAGCCGCCTTTAAAAAAATCGGTGACGAACTGAACAGGCTGGACAGCCCGGACGAGGCAGTATTCTACACCTCGGGCCGTACCAGCAACGAGGCCGCCTACCTGTACCAGCTTTTTGTTCGCGAATACGGCACCAATAACCTGCCCGACTGCTCCAACATGTGCCACGAATCGAGCGGTGTAGCGCTGAACGAGTCGCTGGGTATCGGTAAAGGCTCCGTAACACTGGAAGATTTTTACGAGGCGGAAGTCATCATTATACTGGGACAAAACCCCGGCACCAACCACCCGCGTATGCTCTCGGCCCTGCAAAAGGCCAAAGAGAACGGCGCAACCATTATATCCGTCAATCCCCTGCCCGAAACCGGGCTCATCGGTTTCAGCAACCCGCAGACCATTAAGGGCGCTTTGGGCATCAAAGCCAAGCTGACGGACATCTTTCTGCAGGTGAAACTGAACGGTGATATGGCCCTGCTGAAAGCCGTTATATCGCTGCTGATGGAAGAAGAAGCCAAAGCCCCCGGCACCGTGTTCGACCTCGGTTTCATCCGCGAGCATACCACCGGCTATGAGGATTACCTGCAAAATATAGGGAAATACAATGTAAAAGACCTTGCGGAAGCCTGCGGCATATCGCTGGAACAGATACGCGAAACCGCCGAAGCGCTGAAGCACAAGAACAAAATCATAGCCTGCTGGGCTATGGGGCTCACGCAGCACAAAAACGCGGTAGATACCATAAAGGAAGTAGTTAACCTGCTGCTGCTGAAAGGCAGCATAGGCAAGCCCGGCGCGGGCACCTGCCCCGTGCGCGGCCACAGCAATGTGCAGGGCGACCGCACGATGGGCATCTACGAAAAGCCCTCCAAAGCATTCCTCGATAAGCTGGAAATGACCTATGGTTTTAAACCGCCCCACCATCACGGCTACGACGTAGTAGACTGCATACGCGCCATGCATGAAGGCAAGGCAAAGATATTTTTTGCCATGGGCGGCAACTTCCTCTCGGCTACGCCCGATACGGAATATACCGCAGAGGCACTGCGCCGGTGCAGGCTCACCGTGCATGTATCTACCAAGCTCAACCGCAGCCACCTGGTACACGGCGAAGAAGCCATCATACTACCCTGCTACGGCCGCAGCGATAAAGACATCATGAACGGTGAGCAGCAGTTTGTAAGCTGCGAAAACTCGATGGGCGTCGTGCAGATGTCGAAAGGGGGATTGAAGCCTATATCAGACCAGTTGTTGAGCGAGCCTGTAATCGTATGCAGGCTGGCAAAGGCCACGCTGGGCAGCCGCAGCAAGGTAAACTGGGACCTGTACGAACAGCATTACGATTATATACGCAACGATATAGAACTGGTAATACCCGGCTTTGAAAACTATAACCAGCAGGTGCGCAGGCCGGGGGGCTTTTACCTGCCCAATACTGCACGCAGTGGTCAGTACAACGTGCTCACCACGGGCAAGGCGCATTTCAATATAGCCGATATCATGCGCATACCGCTGGCCGCTGACGAGTATATGATGATGACCATCCGCAGCCACGACCAGTTCAACACCACCATCTACGGCCTTAACGACCGCTACCGGGGGGTGCACAACGAGCGCCGCGTGATATTTATGAATGAAAAAGACGTAACGCGCGCCGGGCTGAAAGACGGTGATATAGTAGACCTGTACAACTACCACGATGGCAAAGAGCGCGTGGCGCATAAGTTCATCGTTATCCCCTTCAGCATACCTGAGCGCTGCACCGCCACCTACTTCCCCGAAACAAATGTATTAGTGCCCATCAACAGCACGGCCGATAAAAGCAATACTCCCACCTCCAAGATGGTGATATTGAAAATCAGGAAGCATGAGGGGTGATATGCACAATTCAAAATCAGTATGCCGCACTTTATTATAGATTGCTCAGAAAACATCCTCCGGGAAAAAACACCTGGGGAAATAATGCAGGCTGTATATGATGCCGCAGAAAGTACCGGCCTGTTTGCCGAAAATGATATTAAGGTACGTATCAGCCCCTTTGAGCATTTTCAGTTGGGCGCAGGGAAAACAGATTTCATCCACATCTTCGGCTATATAATGGAAGGGCGAAATATAGAACAGCGTGCCGCCCTTTCGCGCGGAATTACGGAGCGGCTCAATGAAATGTTCCCCGAGATCTCTGTTTTATCCATTAATATTTCTGAGTTTGAAAAAGCCACCTACTGCAACAAAGCCATCATACACCCACTGAATACCAATAAAGACAGGCATTTTTCAGCGGGTTAAAGATTAATAGGCAATTTGTAGTGTTAGATTTTTGGCGCAGAATGCCGCCCTGCTTTGTGGGTGGTGTTTTTGTGCCATACGCAACGCGTATTTAAGGGTAATGCCTAAAATAAAAAATATTCAAATTATGTATGGTGCAAGAACTGTGCACGAGGCTGTGCTGCATTCTTGCACTAACATTTGTGGTTACCTTTAGCTATTTGAGTTGATTTTCAATGAACTGTCTCGTCTTGTCAAATATATTATCTTTTGTATAATGCAGTAAATTGTTTTCACTGCCGTTAGTCAAGTACATTAAATATTTATGTGTCAAATATGGAGAAGGATAATTGCCAAATAAGGCATTCCATAATTTACCAAAATTGTCAGCATAAAACTTTTTCAAAGATTTAACCTTATCCGTGGTTATGAAATCAATCAGTAGTTTTTGCCGTTGTTCATCACTAACAATTTGAATCACGAATTTGTCGGGTGAAGTGTTCAGCATTTCACGATAAGTATCTTTATCGTTCAATCCATAGAAGTCAAAAAAATAAACTGATTTTTGGCTACTGAAAAATTGAATGATAAAGTCATTCATAATTATCAAGTTAGGTTCAGTGTCGTCAGTATAACCCACAAAGTTTGCAGCAGGGTTATCTCCATTTTCTGTAATTAAAAATGAAACCGCTAAAGGAAACTCGGATAATTGCTCTCTGGTTGCCTCATTATTATTAAGTATCAGTAATCTTAGTTTTTCAGCCGTATTTTCCGGAATATGGAATATTTCATCGCAAATACTTGTTCTCCATACTTGTAGCAGAAAGAACGACTTCGCCGCTTTATAATCGTTAATTATTGCCCTTTCATTATACTCTTTCGACCTAAATTTATCTAAATACTTTTGAATAAATCTATCCTCTATTTCAGTGAACTTTTTTTCACAAGCAGAACAAAAAATATAGTCAACGGAGAAAGGAATTGTTTTCGCTTTTTCGATTTCATCTTCATTAGGCTCACGTCCTAATGTCGAAACGAGTTTTTCAACAGTAGTACGCCTTTGAAAATTGAACTCAACAAAGGGACTATCGTTTGATACATCAAAATAGAATCCTTTTTCTCGAATGTTTTCGCCGTCCTCATTTAAGCATGTTCTAATTATAGCGTCGGTAAGAAAATGAGTATTTTTTTTATCCGCACCATTTTTTTTGCATAAAGCACATTTCATTGTTCGCATTGTTTAAATTTTCCGTCCTTATTGGTATTCTTTACCAATAATATATATAAGGTACAAGTTCTTCTATCATTATCTAAATTTGCTTAATGGTTTGATTAAATATTATGGCAAAGTACCTATTTGTAATATTTATATTATATGTCACAAAGTCTTTTGGGAAAAACAATCTAGATACCCTTGCTATAGATGCAAGCTTGCGAAGAACACAAATAACAAAGACTCCATCAAGAATGCCTGACATCAAGATCATTAAAACAATTCAGGCTATTGATTGCTGTATCGATTCAATTGTAGAAAACGAAACCACTTATATTCCCAAAAAGTTCACTTTAATCAGTAACAACTCAGTTGAGATAAGACATCTTACCGAAAAAAAGGAAGTAATCAACATCATTTTAGCTGATACCGTATTTAACTTTAAAGATTATTGGGATAGAATGAATCATGATACCATAGTTTTCTTATCAAATTATTTAATAAAATCTGAGTTCGATTTGAATTATCCCGACTACCTGTACCCAAAGGTATTGACATCTGTAGACCCAGGTGCTTTTCAAAATCAACTTCGATGTAAACACATTTTGTTTTATACTAGACAACTTGAGCTAACAATTGACGCAATTTCGAAGACACTTAATAAAAATAACAGACGAACTTTTTACCAATACTTGGCCAGAAATATTGATTACTTTAATAAAAATGATAAAAAGTTTATACCAAAAGCAATCCGAATATTAACAATTACTTTCAGTGACAATAATTTGATTTATGCAGGCGTAGATATTTATGGATCACACTATCAACTAACTTTTGATGCCGATAATGCATGGCACTTAGACTCAGTCAAAGAATTGTGGACATACTAATTCTTCCCCCTGTTGGGCGTAGAGTTTCTCTACGTCCTTAAGGCTGCCAATCTCTAGATTGGCGAAATTATACGCTTTCTATGGCTTCATTTGATGTTTATCGAACCGATTATGGAGACCTTAGAAAATCCGGAAGAATCATTTGCTTTAGTTCTGTAAATGTCCCACTGGCGCAAGAGTTAGCAAAGCACTCTTATGCTAAATCCAATTCAGTCGGACTCTGTCCGAAATTCAAAGTACTACAGTCTATAACTTAGACTTTAGTCAGATTTGGTGGGAGGGATTGTAAGTACCCCATTATTCGGACAACTCTAAATTAGACAATTCTATTTTCTGTT
>CAZUMM010000042.1:0-18633 GCA_964621795.1 uncultured Flavipsychrobacter sp. | reverse complement strand
TAACGGAAAATTTCCGGTATGTACGCAGATTTCTGAAGCTGCACGGACAGCCGGAAGTAGATGGTATACTGGCCGACCTGGGTGTGAGCTCTTACCAGTTTGACGCCGCAGAGCGGGGGTTCTCCATCCGGTTTGACGGCCCGCTGGATATGCGGATGGACCAGCGGATAGAAATAACAGCCGCAGATGTGCTGAGGGGTTATAGTGAGCAGGAATTGCACAGGTTGTTTGAGCAGTATGGCGAAGTGCGGAATGCAAGGCAACTGGCAAAACATATTGTGGCAGAACGGGGGAAAGTGGCCCTGAATAGCATAGCGTCTTTTAAGGCAATGATAGCCCCGGTAATCAAAGGGCTGCCCAATAAATATCTCGCGCAGGTGTTCCAGGCATTAAGAATAGAAGTGAACGATGAGATGGGTGCGCTTAAAGAATTCCTGGAGCAGGCTGCCATGAGCCTGAAGAAAGGCGGGCGGATGAGTGTAATCACCTTCCACTCCCTTGAAGACAGGCTGGTGAAACAGTTCTTTAAACACGGAACATGGAATATGCCTGAGCCCGACATGTTTGGCAGGGTAGCGCATGAACCGATGTTAAAGCCGGTAAACAATAAACCTATAGAGCCTACGGGACAAGAAGTAAAGAATAATTCACGCGCACGCAGTGCGCGTTTGAGAATAGCAGAAAAGATAACATGAGCAGGAAGAAGAACAAAGTGCAGGAAGAAGGGGCCGTGCCCGTGCAGCGTATCCGTAACGACTGGAAGACGCTGGTGGAGAAAATGTCCTACAAAGCCATTGTCAGTAATGTGCCTTACCTCGCTTTTGTTGCCCTTTTATGTGTGCTGTACATCAATAATTCGCAACGTGCAGTAGAAATGCAGCGCGAAATAAATAAGCAGAATAAAGTATTGAAAGAACTACGCTGGAAATATATGGATACGAAAACAAGGCTGATGAATGCGCGGATGGAAACGCAGGTAATAAGGAGCGCATCGGCTATGGGGTTGAGGCCATTAATGTTGCCGGCATATACGGTTAGTACAGATAGCACAAGATAAAGTAGTAAAAGGGGCGTGAATATTAAAAGAGACATAAGGTTCAGGGTGTATGTAGCCTTTACCTGTATTTGTTTGTTTGGCATAGCGGTAATAGTAAAAGCTGCGCTGATACAAATCAAAGAAGGGCCGAGGCTGAGGCAGATGTCTGTTGATATGCATACGCGCACAACTGCTTTGCGTGCCGAAAGGGGAAATATATATACGGAAGACGGGCAGCTTTTATGCTCCTCTATTCCGCAATTCGATATACGCATAGACTGGGCCGTCATTTCTCCCGAAACATTCCGCGAAAAACTCGATACGCTGTCCCTGTGCGTATCAAGGTTGTTTAAAGACGGGACGCCCGAACAATATAAGGCCAGGTTCCGGGAAGCGTACGATAAGAAACTGCGTTACTATTTATTGCACAGGAACCTGCCGTATTATCAATACCAGGTACTGAGGGATTTCCCCGTTTTTAACATGGGCAGCCGCCGCGGAGGGTTCATAGCAGAGCCAAAAATCAAACGCATCAATCCTTATGGAATGCTGGCGTACCGTACCATAGGCCTCTGGCGCGAAAACAGCCAGGCTATAGGTATGGAAGCTACCTATGATACGATATTGAACGGTGAGAACGGGTCTCGTGTAGAACAAAAAATGACCGGCGGTGTGTGGGTGCCTGTAGAAGGCTCTGAAGTAGAGCCACAAAACGGGCGAGACCTGGTTACAACCCTGGATATAGCCATACAGGACGTGGCAGAACATGCCCTGATGAGCATATTGCAGCAATATGAGTGCCTGTACGGTACCTGCATTGTGATGGAAGTGAAGACCGGTAAAATAAAAGCACTGGTAAACCTTGGCCGCCAGAAAGACGGCAGCTACTGGGAAGACTTCAACTATGCGATGATACCTACCGAGCCGGGTTCTACCTTCAAACTGGCTACGCTTACATCGCTGTTGAACGATAAATATATTACCGTTAACGATATTGTAGATGCAGAAGGCGGCGCCATCCGTTTCGGTAATCGTACGATGCGCGATTCGCACCTTGGCCTCGGGGCTATGACCATTAAAGAAGCTTTTGCCCATTCTTCCAATGCGGCAATGGCAAAACTGGCCTACCAGTTCTATTATAAAGACCCGCAAAAATACATCGACCATCTTCGCAAACTGCACCTGAACGAGCGCACCGGTATAGATATTGCCGGGGAGCGCCGCCCGCTGGTAAAATCGCCGGAAAACCGTAGCTGGAGTGCTACTACATTGCCCTGGATGGCAACAGGGTACGAGGTGCTGATAAGCCCCCTGCATACCTGTATGTTGTACAATGCAGTTGCCAATAATGGCCGCATGATGCGCCCTTACCTGATAAGCGCAGTGCGTGAATACGGTAAAGACATAAAAGTATTTGCGCCCGAAGTGATAGAAGAAGCAATCGGCGATTCTTCAACTGTTGCACAGTTGCAGGCATGTACGCGCGAGGTGGCTGTAAGCGGAACGGCAAAACATATACAAGGTCCGTTTTATCATATATCTGGTAAAACAGGTACTGCACAGGTAGCCGATAAAGGCATTAAATATAGCGACGACGTTTACCAGGGGTCGTTTGTGGGGTATTTCCCTTCTGAAAAGCCCAGGTACACCATCGCCGTGGTAATACGTACCAAGCCGCATTCAAGCGCGTACTACGGAGGTTCTATTGCGGCTCCCGTATTCCGCATGGTAGCAGATAAAATATTTGCTTCGGAAAAAGGTTCATGGGACGGCCCGTTGGATAGCATCAGTAAAAACACAACCTCGGTTATGCTGGCCCGTGCAGCTACAGCCAACAGCTACCGGGTGCTGTTGAACGCTATTGGTAAAGAAGTGTCGCTGGAAGGTAATACAATAGCAAGGCTGGAGCCGGACTCGAATAAAAAGATAAATATAGAACCTGCGGAAGTGTATAAAGGCTTTGTGCCCGATGTAAACGGCCTTGGCCTGAAAGACGCCATTTACCTGCTGGAGAAACAAGGACTTAAAGTGCAGGTAGAAGGCAGGGGCCGTGTGCAGGCGCAATCAATAAACCCCGGTACGCAAATATCAAAAGGGCAGTTGATAAAACTACAGCTTAGCTAATGAAGGCATTGAACGATATATTGAGAGAAGTGCAGCCGGTGCAGGTAAAGGGGAGCCTTTCCGTGCCTGTGGGAGGGCTATGTATCGACTCGCGAAAGGCTACCGGAGACTCGGTGTTTATTGCTATAAAAGGTACGGAAACAGATGGCCATGCTTATATAGTAAAAGCCATAGAGAACGGCGTTAATGCTGTAGTGTGCGAAGAAATGCCGGTAGCGCTTTGGGACAATGTGACCTATGTGCAGGTAAAAGACAGTGCGCAGGCGGCAGGTTTAATGGCTGCGGCATTTTATGATTACCCGTCGCAAAAAATGCAGGTAACAGGGGTAACGGGCACGAACGGCAAAACAACAGTGGCCACCCTGCTGTACAAGTTGTTTGAAGCACTGGGTCATAAATGCGGGCTTATATCAACCGTTCAAAACCATATACACGATAAAACGGAACCCGCTACCCATACTACACCCGATGCCATAGCTGTGCAGTCGCTACTGGCACGTATGGCAGAGGCTGAATGCGAATATGTATTCATGGAAGTAAGCTCGCATGCCATACACCAGCAACGTGTTGCCGGTATCAGGTTTGCAGGCGGAATATTTACCAATATCACGCACGACCACCTTGATTATCATAAAACCTTTGATGAATACATCCGGGTAAAAAAGAAATTTTTTGACGGATTGCCTGCCAATGCATTTGCACTTACCAATGCAGACGATAAAAGAGGTATGGTGATGTTGCAGAATACCAAAGCGCAGAAAAACGGCTATAGTCTGAAAGCACCTGCCACGTTCAAAGGAAAGGTGCTGGAAAACAACCTGACAGGACTTGTGATGAATATTGACGGACAGGAAGCCCATTTTCGCATGATAGGCACATTCAACGCCTATAACCTGCTGGCTGTATATGGCGCGGCCACCCTGCTGCAGCAGGATAAAATGGAAGTGCTTGCTGCGCTGAGCAACCTGCATGGTGCACCCGGCCGTTTTGAAACCTATATGTCGCCCAACGATAAAATACTGGGGATAGTAGACTATGCCCACACCCCCGATGCGTTGATAAATGTGCTGGCCACCATAGCACAGCTACGCACAGGAGGTCAGCAGGTAATAACCGTTGTAGGGTGCGGCGGCGACCGCGATACGGCCAAGCGCCCCATTATGGCGCAGGTGGCTTGTGAGCACAGCGATAAAGCCATACTCACATCCGACAATCCGCGCAGTGAAGACCCTGAAGCCATACTGAACGATATGGAAGCGGGACTAACTGCTGTGCAAAAAAGAAAATCGCTGCGGATAACAGACCGCAAAGAGGCTATTAAAACCGCATGCGCCCTGGCGCAGCCCGAAGACATAGTGCTCATAGCAGGCAAAGGCCATGAAACATACCAGGAAATAAAAGGAGTGAAACATCATTTTGACGACAGGGAAATATTAACGGAAGCTTTTAAAATATTAAACAGGTAAGAAGAGATGCTGTACTATTTGTTTACATACCTCAGGGAGCATTTTGGCTTGTTCGGCGCAGGGGTGTTTTATTATATCACCTTTCGCACGGCCATGGCCATTATTCTTTCCCTGCTCATTACTACCGTAATGGGCAAAGGGCTCATCCGCTACCTGCAGCGTAAACAGATAGGCGAAACAGTGCGCGACCTTGGCCTGCAGGGCGAAACGCAAAAGAAAGGCACCCCTACTATGGGCGGGCTCATCATTATAGCTGCCATACTCATCCCTACTTTACTGTTTGCACGTGTGATGAATGTGTATATCATCCTGATGGTGGTATCTACTATATGGCTTGGGCTGGTAGGTTTTCTCGATGATTATATCAAAGTATTTAAGAAAAATAAAGAAGGCCTCGCCGGCAGGTTTAAGATTATGGGGCAGGTAGGCCTCGGCATTATTGTTGGCCTTACCATGTATTACAACCAGCACGTGGTAACCACGCGCGAGGTAGTAGACGGGCAGCCGCTGAAATATAATGCTGCCGAAGAAGTGGTAGGTAAGCCTTATACGCGTAAAGATGAAAACGGCAATATTCATGAATATGTGGCTGTGCGTACTGCCACTACTACCATACCGTTTATCAAAAGCCACGAAATGAGTTACGCAGCTATTGCGGGCTGGTTTGGCGATAGCGCAGTAAAAGTCCTTACCCCGATAATTTATATCCTGTTCGTCATTTTCATTATTACCGCCGTTTCGAACGGGGCAAATATTACCGATGGTGTAGATGGACTGGCTACGGGTGTATCGGCCATTATCGGCACCTGCCTGGGCGTGTTCGCCTATGTATCGGGCAACTACATTTTTGCCGACTACCTGCACATCATGCACATACCCAATCTTGGTGAGTTGTCCATTTTTATCGGTGCGTTTGTGGGTGCCTGTGTAGGCTTTCTCTGGTACAATGCATACCCCGCACAGGTATTCATGGGCGATACCGGGAGCCTTGCCCTGGGTGGTATCATAGCATCGCTGGCTATCATCATCAGGAAGGAATTGCTGATACCCATTATTTGCGGCATCTTCCTCGTAGAGCTGCTATCGGTAATGATACAGGTATCGTACTTCAAGCATACGAAGAAAAAATATGGTGAAGGCAGGCGCATATTCCTGATGTCGCCATTGCATCACCACTACCAGAAATTAGGTTATCACGAAAGTAAAATAGTCACAAGGTTCTGGATTATCGGCATCATACTGGCGGTATTCAGCATCGTAACATTGAAACTGCAATAATGCAAACAAACACACATAAAAAACTCGTAGTGCTGGGTGCCGGTGAAAGCGGCATAGGCAGTGCCCTGCTTGGCAAGCAGCAGGGGTGGGATGTGTTTGTAAGCGACGGCAGTAAAATGAAAGAAGTTTACAGGAATGAATTGCAGCAGGCAGGAATAGCATACGAAGAAGGCGGCCACTCCACTGAAAGAATACTGAAAGCTGCCTGCCTGGTGAAGAGCCCCGGCATCAGTGAAAAGGCAGAGATAATGAAGCAGGTGCGCAAGGCCGGTATAGAGGTATGCAGTGAAATAGAATTTGGTTACCGCTATAAGGGGAACAGTAAAATTGTAGCCATTACAGGAAGTAATGGTAAAAGCACAACTACCAAGCTGACGTATCACGTGTTTAAACAGGCGGGTTATGATGTGGCAATGGTAGGTAACATCGGCTACGGCTTTGCCCGCCAGGTAGCCGAAAAGCCATGCGAATGGTATGTAATGGAAGTAAGTAGTTTTCAACTGGACGATATAGATACATTCAGGCCGGATATAGCGGTGCTGCTCAACATAACCCCCGACCATCTTGACCGGTACAATTACAAGTTTGAAAACTATGTGGCCGCCAAATTCCGGATTGCGGAAAACCAGACAGAGAAAGATTTTTTTATAGTCAACAAAGACGACGAGACAATTACTAACCAATTAACAACCTATTCAATTCACTCAACACTAATCTATTTCACGATGAGCGATCAGCAACTTAAGAACGACGGAGGATTCATTCACGACGAGCAATTACACATACACTACAATGGTGAGGATATGAATATGTCAATCCACGACTTATCAATCAAAGGCAAACATAACCAGTATAACACAATGGCAGCAGGCATTTCGGCAAGGATAGCAGGCATCAGGAAAGAGAAAATAAGAGAAAGTTTTACCTCTTTCGAAGGTTTGGAACACAGGCTGGAATATGTAGCCACGGTAAGAGGTGTGGAGTTTGTCAATGATAGTAAGGCCACCAATGTAAATTCTGTGTGGTTTGCACTGGAGAGTATGAAGAACCCGACGATACTGATACTGGGCGGTCAGGACAAAGGAAACGATTATAATGAGATTATGGACCTGGTGAAGGAAAAAGTGAAGGCTATTGTTTGTATGGGTATTGACAACAAGCCGATACACGATGCTTTTGATGGTGTAATTGAAAATATTGTAGATACTGCCAGTGCGGTTGATGCTGTAAATGCAGCATACGCCCTGGCTGAAAAGGGCGATACGGTTTTGCTGGCCCCTGCATGTGCCAGTTTCGATTTGTTTAAAAACTACGAAGACAGGGGGACGCAATTTAAGGAAGCCGTAATGGCACTTTAATTAAAAAACGAGTTGTAAGCTATATGCAAAAACTATTGAAAAATACAAAAGGCGACCAGGTGATCTGGGCGGTGGTATTTATACTATCGTTCATCAGTCTGCTGGCTGTATATAGCTCTACCGGTACACTTGCATACCGTATGGATAAGAATTCCAGCTACTACCTCGTTAAGCAACTGCTGGTGCTGGGCCTGGGGCTGGTCATTATATACGGTGTGCACAAAATAAATTATACCAAGTTTGCCCGCCTTGCGGTATTGCTGTACCTCATCAGCCTGCCGTTGCTGGCATATACATTGTTCTTTGGCGCCAATATTAATGACGGTTCAAGATGGATAAAATTGCCTGTCATTAATCTTACGTTCCAGAGCTCCGACCTGGCAAAGCTTGCCTTGTTTATGTTCCTGGCGCGCCTGCTTAGTATGAAGCAGAATGTAATCAAGGATTTCAAAAAAGGCTTTATTCCCGTACTGGTGCCTGTGCTGCTGACGTGTGCGCTTATTGCCCCGGCCAATCTATCTACAGCGCTGATGCTGGGCTTTACCTGCTGTATCCTGTTTTTCATTGGCCGTGTTGAAGTGAAACATATAGCCATGCTGGCCCTGGTAGGTATTGTGGGTGTTACCGGTCTGTTCCTTGTCTCAAAAGCAACAGGTTTTGGCCGTGCGGCTACCTGGGAGAAACGTATAGCAGATTTTGTAGGCTCTGATAATGAAAATGGGGAGAAGGAGGAAATATACCAGGTATTACAGGCAAAAATAGCGATAGCCAACGGTGGTGTTATAGGCCGCGGGCCGGGCAACAGCCTGCAGCGCAACTACCTGCCTGAAGCCTATTCCGATTTTATCTTCTCCAGCATTATAGAAGAGTATGGATTGGTAGGCGCAGCCGTACTGGTGTTTTTGTACCTGCTGTTTTTATGGCGCAGTATCCTGATATTTAAACGGTGCCCCTACGCTTTCGGCGCATTCCTTGCAGTAGGGCTAAGCATAACGCTGGTTTTCCAGGCTATGCTCAACATGGCGGTGAATGTGCACCTGGTTCCCGTAACCGGCCTTACGCTGCCGCTGGTAAGTATGGGCGGTTCATCTATCTGGTTTACGAGTATTGCCATTGGCGTCATACTCAGCGTAAGCAGGTATGTAGACGAGATGGAAGGGAAAAAGAAAGCTGCTAAACAGGCAGCTATGCAAACAAACGAAGAAACAGAAAATAATGAAGGCTTAGTGCCTGCATAATAAAAAACAGACTATGAGCAACATGCGTATCATAATAGCAGGTGGCGGCACGGGGGGGCATATCTTCCCCGCAGTAGCTATTGCGCATGCGCTCAAAAGGATGCAGCCGAATGTGCAGCTGCTTTTTGTAGGGGCGAACGGTAAAATGGAGATGGAAAAAATACCGCAGGAAGGCTTTGAAATAGTAGGGTTGGATATAGCAGGATTTAACCGCAGCAATATGCTGAAAAACATACTGCTGCCCATAAAAATAATTAAAAGCCACATGAAGGCTAAAGGTATACTGGATAAGTTCCGCCCCGGTGCTGTGATAGGAGTAGGAGGGTATGCCAGCTTCCCGGTGCTGAATGCCGCACAAGGCATGGGGATACCTACGCTGATACAGGAGCAGAATTCGTATGCAGGCAAAAGCAATAAAATACTGGGCAGGAAAGCAGATGCTATTTGTGTGGCCTACGACCACATGGAAAGGTTCTTTCCTAAAGAAAAGCTGATAAAGACAGGTAACCCCGTACGCAAAAATATCTCGCAGGGCGGCATCACGAGGGATGAGGGCCAGGCATGGCTGGGAATGGATGATAAGAAAACAACCATACTTGTAGTGGGCGGGAGCCTTGGGGCCAAAGCCATAAATGAAGCCATAGATGCCAACCTGGAAAGCCTGCTGGAAGAAAATGTGCAACTGGTATGGCAAACAGGAAAACCATATTACCAGCGGGCAGTGCAGCGTGCGGAAGCATTCGGCGGCAAGGTAAAGGTGTTTGAGTTTATCCGCGAAATGGACTATGCGTATGCTGCTGCCGATATAGTGGTTTCACGTGCGGGGGCATTGGCTATTGCCGAGTTGTGCATTGTGGCAAAGCCAGTGGTATTTGTGCCTTACCCGTTTGCGGCCGAAGACCACCAGTCGGCCAATGCAATGGCCTTAGTTGAGCACAATGCTGCGCTGATGGTAAGGGACAGCGATGCGGGAAACGAACTTGTAAAAAAGATAAAGACACTGCTGCACGATACGTCGATGCAGGATATTATGATAAAGAACCTGGAAGCTATGGCCATCAGGAATGCAGATGAGCGTATAGCGGCGAAGGTTTTGGAAATAATAAAGGAAAACAAGTGATAATGGATGTCAGGCAAATAAAGAGGGTATATTTTATTGGTATCGGGGGCATCGGTATGAGTGCCCTTGCACGGTTCTTCGCGCAACGCGGGGCTGTTGTAAAAGGCTATGACCGTACCGAAACGGAACTGACTAAAAGACTGATGCTGGAAGGCATGGATATCCATTATACCGACGATATTACATTGCCCGATAAAGAAGCGGAACTGGTGGTATATACCCCTGCTATTCCCAATAGCCATGCAGAGCTGAACTGGTACAGGGATAATAACTACCCCGTGTACAAGCGCAGCGACGTATTGCAGTGGATTACACGTTCTTTCTTTTCGGTTACGGTAGCAGGCACGCATGGTAAAACAACTATTTCTACCATGATAGCATACCTGTTGCGTGAGACGGGTTATGGCTGTAATGCATTTCTGGGCGGCGTATCTGTGAACTATGACAGTAACTATTGGAGTAGTGAAAACCCCACGGCGGTTATTGAAGCGGACGAATATGACCGCAGCTTTCTGAAACTGCACCCCGATATAGCTGTGCTTACATCTATGGATGCCGACCACCTGGATATATATGGTACCGTGGCAGAACTGGAAGAAGCATTTATACAGTACACGAAAAACATAAAGCAAGGCGGTACGCTACTGGTAAAGCACGGACTACATAAGCAGGGGGAACTGAAAGCGGACCATGTAGTTTCATACAGCCTGCAAAACGATGCTGCTGATGTGTATGCCCAAAACATATTGCAGAAAGAAGGGGGGTACATTTTTGATATAAAAGGCAAAGACTGGGAAATAGAACAACTGCACCTGCCTATAGGTGGTATGCACAATGTAGAAAATGCAGTAGTGGCCATAGCAGTGGCACGGCAGCTCGAAATATCAGCCGCAAACATAAAAGCTGCTTTGGCAGGGTTTAAAGGTGTGAAGAGAAGGTTTGAATACATTATCAGGAATGAAGACATTGTTTTTATTGATGATTATGCGCACCACCCCGAAGAGCTGGCAGCGCTCATCAAAAGTGCCAAACGCCTTTTCCCCGACCGCAAGTGCGTGATTGCTTTTCAGCCGCACCTGTTTTCACGCACGCGCGACCTTGCCGCAGGTTTTGCGCATAGCCTCGATATGGCTGATGAAGTGATACTGCTGGATATATATCCCGCAAGAGAGCTGCCTATAGAGGGTGTTACGAGCCAGATGATTGCCGACTGTATGGGGAACTCTAACCATACCATATTATCTAAGGAGGGGTTGCTGAAGTATGTGGAAGCTGCACCACTCGATTTGTTTATTACAGCAGGGGCGGGAGATATAGACCAGTTGGTAAGGCCGGTAAAAGAAATTTTGAAAGCTAAATAATGAGTAAGAAGCGTAAAATATCGATTCGCCGTGTTTTGCAGGCACTCATCACACTTGTAGTGGTGACAGGCTCTGTATTGGCGATACTCAGCGCTTCTGAAATACAGGATAATAAAAAGTTGTCGGGCATCGATATACAGATAAAAAATAAACGTTTCGGTTTTGTGGACGAAACAGAAGTAAAGAACCTGTTGTTAAATAGCCGCCATATCGATATTGCAACCACCAGTATCAAAAAGCTGGACATCCGGCAGATGGAGGCTATCATCAATGCCAATCCGTGGATTGCCAATGCACAGTTGTACATCGACAATAAACGTGTGTTGCATGTAAATGTCAGGCAGCGCGTCCCCGTGGCAAGGTTATTTGAAAGGAACGGCAATAGCTATTACCTGGACCATACATTGAAGGCAATGCCACTGTCAGACAGGTATGTACATTATACAACGGTAGTGACGAATGTACCTGTATTGAAAGATGACAGTTTCGGAAACGCTCTAAGGGCACAGATAGTAGCATTGGTGCAGCATGTTGAAAAGGATACTTTCTGGAATGCCCAGGTGTCCCAGATTATCGTCAGCGACGATACCACAGGCTTTGAGCTTGTGCCTGTATTGGGTGAGCACCGCATATTGTTTGGAGATACTACACTGATGCAACAGAAGTTTGACCATTTGTTCGCCTTCTATCGCAAAGTACTGAACCGTATTGGATGGAATAAATACCAGGTGCTCGATTTACGGTTCAACGGACAAATAGTAGCGTCACCTGCCCTGCCATGGAAAAAGCCAAAGGATAATACGATGGGCAATATTAACTGGGTGAACAGCATCATCAGTGCAGAACCTAAGGAAACCGCCCAGCCCGATACGCCTATGCGGGTCACCATGCATACTGCACTGGCAAAAGCTGCACCGGAGTATAAAGAGCCTGCAAATGCAGTAAAGGCAACAGCACCCGTGCAGGCGCACCCTGAAGAAGCAACTGCAAAACAGGAGATAACAGTTGCAAAGGCAAAGACAAAGCCGGGTGTGAAAGACAACCTTCCAAAGGCGCCTGTGCAAAATGTACTGAAAGCAGCACCGGGAAAGACAACTAAAAAACCGGCAGTTAAAACAACAGATAAAGAAGTACCAACAAAAAATACGCAGGAGGAGCGAACTCCTAAATATATATACCAGGGAAAATGAAAAATAACAACCAGTAATAAAGCGACGCAATATGAGTAAAAAAGAACAACCCATCATTGTTGGCCTCGATATAGGTACTACTAAAGTGGTAGCTATAGCAGGACGTAAAAATGAATATGGCAAACTGGAAATCCTCGGCTTCGGCCGTGCGGAATCTGCAGGTGTCAGCCACGGTGTGGTGATGAATATTGAGCAGTGTATCCGTTCCATCGAGCAGGCCATCGATAAATGTATCCAGTCGAACCCGCACCTGGAAATTAAAGAGGTGTATGTGGGCATAGCAGGCCAGCACATTAAAAGCCTGCAAACCCGTGGCGACAGGGTACGTACCCGTATTGAAGAAGAAATCAATAAAGAGGACATTGACCTCCTGGTGCGCGACCAGTACAAAACCTATATACCTGCCGGCGACCAGATTATAGATATTGTGCCGCAGGAGTTTACAGTGGATAATACCCCCAATGTAATAGACCCTATCGGTATGAGTGGGGTTAAGATCGGGGCCAACTTCCATGTCATTACCGGCGACAGGAACGCTATTCGCAACATTAAACGTTGCGTTGACAAGTCGAACCTCATTACCCGCGACCTGGTACTGCAACCACTGGCATCGGCTGCAGCGGTAATGAATGACGAGGACCTTGAAGCAGGCGTAGCTATTGTGGATATAGGTGGCGGTACTACTGATATGGCCGTGTTTTACGATGGTATATTGAAACATACCGCTGTAATACCTTATGCAGGGGTGAACATTACCAACGATATCCGTAACGGATTGGGTGTATTGCGTGCCCAGGCCGAGCAAATGAAAGTACAGTTTGGTACCGCCCTTGCAGACGAAGCGAATGCAAACGCATATATCACCATACCCGGCCTGCGCGGTTTGCCGCCCAAAGAAATATCGGTTAAGAACCTGGCGCACATCATACAGGCGCGTATGCAAGAGATACTCGATTATGTATTGTACCACCTCAAACAAATTGACCTGGATAAACGCCTGTACGGCGGTATTATACTTACAGGTGGCGGCGCACAACTGAAACATGTGATTCAACTGACCGAATATGTGACCGGTTTAGGCTGCCGCATCGGATTGCCCAACGAACATCTTGCAGGCGGGCATGCCGAGGCTATGATGAACCCCATGTATTCAACCTGCATAGGGCTGATACTGCGCGGCTACCACGATTTTGAAAACGGCCGTATGCGCTTTGTTGGCGAAGGTGGAAACTACATGCACCTGGATGAAGATGCTGTGAAAGAAATAGCAGCCGAAGCTACTGCAGAGGTAGAAACAGAACAGGAAGAAATATCTGAAATCACCCAGCAGAAACAACAAAAAAGAAATGAAAATCTGAAACGTCTTTTCGACGGGCTGAAAGGAAAGTTCATGAGCCTGTTTGAAGAAGTGGAAGACCAGGAAATAGAATAACCATTAAATTGAATAGAACAACTTTACTAATTTTTTAATTGTATTACTAACCCAACAAAATAAATGTATGATACACTTTGAAATTCCTAAGAATCAGTCTTCCATCATCAAAGTGATAGGTGTGGGCGGAGGCGGCGGTAATGCCGTCAATTACATGCATGACCTTGATATTGAAGGCGTGGATTTTATTATCTGTAACACAGATTCTCAGGCGCTGGCTTTAAGCCCGGTGCCAAACAAAATTCAGTTGGGGCCACATCTTACACAGGGTCTCGGGGCTGGCGCCAATCCCGAAATTGGTAAACAGGCCAGCGAAGAGAGTATTGAAGATATTTCAAAAATACTGAAGGTAAATACCCGTATGGCATTCATTACAGCCGGTATGGGTGGTGGTACAGGTACGGGTGGTGCCCCCGTAGTGGCAAAAGTATGCCGCGACCTGGGCGTACTTACGGTAGGCATCGTCACTACCCCTTTTACCTACGAGGGCCGCAAACGTATGAAGCAAGCCCAGGAAGGTATCGAACGGATGCGGGAGCATGTAGATACCATCCTGATTATTTCTAACGATAAGCTGCGCCAGCAATTCGGCAACCTGCCATTTACACAGGCATTCGCAAAAGCAGATGATATACTGGCTACTGCGGCTAAATGTATTACGGATGTGATTAACACTACCGGGCAGATAAACGTGGACTTTGCGGATGTATGCACGGTAATGAAAAACGGCGGCGTGGCTATACTGGGCTCTGCTGCGGTATCGGGCGAAAACCGCGCCCTGCACGCTGTAGAACAGGCGCTCAATTCACCGTTGCTGAACGACAGTGATATTAAAGGCGCTAAATGGATACTGCTGAACATTACATCTGCTGCCGGTGAGTTTGAGCATACAATGGACGAAGCGGAAGCAATCCAGGCCTATGTGCAGCAGCAGGCGGGCGACGATTGTGATGTAATTCTCGGTATGGGCCACGACCCGAACCTCGGCGACAGGATAGCTGTTACAATTATCGCTACAGGCTTTCACCACAAAGAGCTGAATGTAGACCTGCCTGCAAAAAACAACGAACCGGAAAAAATAATTGTAAAGCTGGGCGATACGTCATCGAATACCGCACCAGCTCCGCAACAACCTGAAGCGGCTGTAAAAACCAGTGAAGCTTTAGCCCCAACGCTGGTAGAGATGCCGGAGGCAAAGACACCGTTTAGCTTCGAGCCAAAACCCGCTTTCCCGGTACAGGAGCAGCAGAAGGAAACATTCACTTTACAGTTTGATGAGCCGGTTGCTGAAACGAAAAATACCCCTGAGCCTTCAAAGCCTGCCGAAGAAGCGCCCTTGCAATTGGTAATCAAAAATGAAGAACCGGAACAAACACAGCAGCAATCGCAGGTGAAGATCGGGGAGCATGTGCTATCGGCAGACGAGCTGGAAGAAAAACGCCGTTTTGAAGAACAGAAACGTGCTTTGGAAGAGCGTGCGGAGCGCCTTCGTAAAATGAGCTTTAATGTAAAAGGAAACGAAGGGAGTGATGAGGTAGAAAACGTTCCTGCCTATGTAAGGCGGAATGTGAACATCGATAAAGGCGTTGCTTCGGCAGATACTTTTTATAGTGGTTATAGCGTAGGTACGAATAACAACCAAAACAACACCCAGGCCGGTATACAAACCATCAATACCTTCCTTGATGGTAAAAAGCCTGACTAACGACGGTCTCTTTTGTTATATTTTCATATTGCGTAGGCTCCCGTTTTCTAACGGGAGCATTTTTTTGGTTTCTTTTAACAGCAGCCTGTTAAACGCAGGAAAGGCAAACGGGTCTATAAAGTATTACTAACAACAAAGCATATATTTTATGAAGAAGATCATTTTTGCCGCAGCGGTTTTAAGTATAATGCTGGTAGGACAGACAGCAGGTGCAGCCCCACGCGACGGGCATTACCATCAATATAACCAGCACCGCCGTATACAACAGGGAGTACGTTCCGGCCAGCTCACCCGCCCTGAAGCAGTCCATTTAAGGATACAGCAGGCCAAAATCCGGAATTATAAAAAGATGGCGATGGCTGATGGGAGGGTAACCCCGGCTGAGCGCAGGCTGATACACAGGGAGCAGGCAAAGGCAAACTATAATATTTACCGTACGAAGCATAACGGCAGGACCCGCCGTTACCATTAAGGACAGGACCCATGCAAAAAAATAAAGGCCGCTGAAAAGCGGCCTTCTCTTTTGTTATCTGTTATTGTCAACTAGGTCCTTATTTGTTCAGGGTAATCCGTGCAGTACCCGATTTGCCTTCTTCGTCAGTAACTACGATGAAGTACATACCGTTTGCCAGTTTACCCAGGTCAATGGTGCTGTGCGATTGGTTTTTAACCTCGGTTTGCAGCAGTTTCTGGCCTACAGTACTGTAAACCGCTATCTGCATATTTACCCTTTTGCCGCCCCAGTCAAGTGTAACCTGCCCGGTAGTAGGATTAGGATAAATATTCACTTCGTTAATGTTATAAGTGCTGATGTCCAGCAGGGTAATAGTCAGTTTGTTGGACGGCTTAGACCAGCATCCGTTACTGTTGGTAACACAATAGTATTGTCCCAGTTCCGTAGGGTGGTATGCCCCGTTTTCACCACCTGTCAGCTGGCCGCTCGGACCAAACCAGATGAATGAACCTGTTTTATTGGTCACCAGTTGATTGTTCACCAGTGAAATGATGGGCGGTTCAGGTGTGGGCGATAATACCATAGTAATAGGTGATGAGAATACCGTATCAGGCAGGTAACATCCGCCGTCGGTTTGGTTGGCACGGCATACTACCACATCACCGTTCAGCAGGTTGGTAGTGCTGAATACTTGGCCGTTGAAAGTCTGGAAACCATTTACCAGCCAGTCGAAATTCGGGGCAGTACCCAGGTCGTTATCTGTAGCGGTAAATTCTACCAGTGAATCAAGACAGCCCGGGTTATTACCTTGTGTGATTGCAGTGGTAACAGTTGGCAGTTTACTGGTAGTAATTACCATTGGCAGTATCGCCGAAGTATCGAAAGTATTCTGCACACAGGGGTCTGTAGAAATCAGGATACAGGATACAAAGTCGCCGTTCAGTAATGAATAGGTAGAGAATATCGGGCTGTTGGCACCGGCTACAGGCGAGTTGTTTACCATCCACTGGAACTGCGGGTTAGCGCCTGCATTGGTTGGTGTAGCCACAAATACCATTTCATGACCGGTACATGCAGGGTTGGCGCCCTTGATTTGCTGTATGGTCACATCTGCTATCAGCGGCACATGTGTTATAGTTATCGTGTTGGCCGAGTTGGCAGTGCTGGGCACGGCGCAGCTTGAGCTGGATGTCATGGTACAGCTCACTACATCATTATTATTGAATACAGCCGTATAAGTATTGCTTGAGCCGGTTTGTACAGGTATGCCGTTTACTTTCCATTGATAAGTAGGGCTGGTTCCTGCTGTTGTGCCCGTAGCAAGGAATGTAAGCGATTGGTTGGGACAGCCGGGGTTAGTGCCTGAAATCAGCGCAATGCTTAATGTCGGCGCCTTAGTGCCGTGGGTGTAAGTAATGGTATTGGAATATGCAAAGCCGGGGTTGCTGCAGGGCGCGCTGGCGCTCGAATACATTTTTACCTGGAAAGTAGTACCGTTAGGTATGTTATACATCTGCAGGTAAGGTGTGGCTGAAGGAGGACCCTGTGAAAGGCTGTTTACAAACCACTCGTAAGTAGGGGTGCCGCCGGGGTTCACATTGCTGGTTACCGTAAAGCGTACCGTATCATCCGGGCAGCCGGGGTTGGTACCTTTGGTAATGCTGATGTTAACAGCAGGTGCAACAGTAATGGGGCGGTATAGGGTAATTGAATCGGTGAATGTAGTATCTACACCACACACACCGGGATAAGCTACCTTAGCCCATACAGTGTCCAGGTTAGCCCAGTCGGTACGGTTTACAAAACTGTCAATGCTGCTCTTGATTTCAGTCACAGTGTAAGGCGCAGTTGCGCTTTTCCTGTACCACTTGTACCATACCGGAGTAATGGCCGTATTATAAGTTGCAGCTACAGTTACGCCAGAGCCGAGGCAGGAAGGGTTGCCTTCCAATGGCGGCTGTATGATGGTAGCAAGGCCGGGGGTAGAGCTGGTAGCGCCCGAACCTCTGATTATTACTTCATAATCTTCACACTGGCCTGCATAGTTGCTTTGGCAGGAGCTGGTAGCGCTTGTCATTACACGCATCCTTAAAGGGGCACAGTTAACAGCGCCCGTGGCAGGAACGGTGAATTGAGCAAAGGGTCTGTTGAAAGAACCGGCTGTAGGGGTAGAATATATCTGTTCGGTAGCGCCGAAGGTACCGTTGTTATCATAGTCTATCCATGCTATAACAGTTTCTGCTATGCTGCCCACGGTAGCACTGAAATTGTAGGTTTTACCCGCTTCCAGTTCTACCCGGTGCTCTTTGGTACGGTCGTAGTAGTGTGTGCCGTCACCATTTACGCTGCCTGACATGGCGTTCATTAAAATGGTATCGGGGTCAGTACTGAGCGTTGCAGTTTTTGTAACGGTAACTGCACGTAAACCAAGGCCGTTTAATGTGGAAATACCTGTAGGATTACAGTTGGCGGCTACAGGAGATGAAGTAGGGGCGGTAGCACCCAAAGATGAAATTAGTGAGCTACGCACAGATGGTATATTCATAGCAGAAGGGCCGGGTGTTAATGCTTGTAATGCCGCATAAATTCTGTCTCTTTGCAATAATGTAAACCTGTCTTTACAGTTGGAATAATCCATGAAATTTTTTTGAGCATTCGAATAATGATCTAGAGGAGGATTACATGTATTTGTATTTTCTGCCGGGCAGTTAAAAGGGCTGCGTATCATTGGGGGGGTATCCGCTACGTAGTCGCCTGGGGGGGGGGGGCATATTGTACCGTTGGCATCACCTTAAAAAGTATGATAGAGACCGAATGCATTTCCTAATTCATTTGTAATTACAGAATTGCCTACACTTACCTGGTCATAAA
>CAZUMM010000041.1:4709-19759 GCA_964621795.1 uncultured Flavipsychrobacter sp. | reverse complement strand
ATTATTAACAATAAGTCTAATTTTAAACTGTCCGGTTTTTAGGGGTACTTACAGAAAAATACCGTGTTTTAACGGTGTTTTTTGTTTTAGGTAGTTAATAATTTAGCGCCCAATAAAGACACTTGTTGGCGATGGAATGAATATGTGTTACGTATGGTAGAATGCCACGCATAGAGTAAGGGGCATTCTTGCGGCAACGATGTGTTTAGTTTCGCCAATCAGGAGATTGGCTGCCTCTGGAACGTAGTCAAAGACTACGCTCAATACGGCACATTAGATAAAGCTTTAGGTCTAATTAGATCAGCATAAAAATCTGCTACTGGTTCTGTGGCTAAATAACCCTTTTCAGATAATTTGTCAATGTAGAAATTTTTGAAATTATGAAACATATAGAAACCTACCCGTGAGTATTCTTCTTTTTCATCTTGCTCTCTGAGCATCTTTTTAAAGTATCTTCTCAAATCAGAGTGCAAAAATTTTAATGCAGAAGAATCTGCCCCCCTGTCTTCATAGTCATTTAGAATATCTACGAGGTCTGAAAAATAGCTGTCAATTTTTTTCTTTCTTTTACGTATCAGATTCCCCCTGTTTAGGTCACATATTCTTATTGTTTCTTTAGCAATTTTTTCTCGAATTAATTGTTCTTCGCTTTTATTAATTGCTTTTACTGGCAGCATTAAACCATCAGCATTAAATATAAAATATTCCTCGATTTCATCTAGTTCAGGATGTAGTAACAATCTTTTTTCAAGCATTAATGGGTCGGTCTTAATTGGTCTGTATTGGGCTATTGTATAGTCTGGCGGTTTTGTCAAATGAGGCACTCGAGTGCTTTCGTCCCATAATGGAAACTGGTTTGACTTAGCACGATTGCATGCTTCACAGCTTTGTAAAAGATTGGTCCATTCATACGCTAACCAGTAATATCCATAATGCTTTAAGGGGTCAACATCTTTAATATATCTTTTGGGACGGTAATGATCTACTCTAAAAGATGCGCCAGCACTTACATCTGTTTCACAGTATACACATTTATTATGATGATAACTTTCCAACGCTTTTCTTACTGTAGGATCGTTATAGTGAGTATTGACCTTATGTGTTTGAGGATTTAAAAGGATATTCGCTATCAATCTCTGACAAGAGAGTTCAGTGAGTTTGGTTGGAGGTGTTGCAATGAGCCTCGCTTTGTCAAGACTAATCATTATTACCTCCTGTTCTTTGCTTATATTTCCTTACTAATGATTCTAATTCGGCATCTGCTACTTTTATACCGTCCCAGCTAGATTCTGTTCTTACGTCTTTAAACGACATGTTCTTATATGGATGTTCATAATCATAATCATAATTGCCATGTAAAATATTCTGCATGCCAAAGACGGGAGATGTAAGTATGGTATCAGGAGTAAGATCTTTCATTCTCATATTATCGATACGTTCAACGTAAGTACCACGATTGTAATCTTTCTTTACCACATAAAATATGCTGTTGTCAGGCGCTCCTAAAAGCGGAATAGGGCTATGGGTAGATATAATAAATTGAACTTTTGAAAAGGTAGCTGCCAATTGAGCTACTAATAGTTTTTGAAATGTAGGATGTAGGTGAATGTCTATTTCGTCAATTAACACTATGCCTTTCAAGTCACTAACGTCTGCAGGCTCATCCAATTGAAGCCTAATTAGCCTTACCATCATATCGCCAACCATGCCTAACACGCTTTTTGCACCAGTAGCCAGTTCTTCGAATCTATATGAACTGATTTTATCGGCTGACATAGTACTAGCATGACCTATTTTATATTTTGTGACTTTCTCATCGTTGAAATCGCTTTTATGTCCCCATATTATACCGTTAAATCCAGGTATGATATCACTTACAACTTCTTCTATTATCTCTAGTCTCTGCTGCATATAAATATCATCTGATATATTTTTGCCTGCATTTAACCCTACTTCAATATCAATAAGAGGTGCATTGGTACCGAATAAACTAGTATTCGCATGAACTGCATCTAACATCTGCCCATCTATTCGACCAATCTCATCAATCGCTAATCTGTATGGACCGTAAGCAGCATAACCTTCCTCGGTAACAATTCTGATATCACCATTCCTTGCTTCAGAATTGAAAAAAATAGGCAATTTATATCCTTCATCTTTATGTTTATTAAGTACCAGTTCTACATTATAAGTACTATTAGTTAATCGAGAATGGTCATTCATTAGCGCTGCACCAATAGCTTTTAATATCGTACTTTTGCCTGTGCCATTTTCACCAGTAAGGAATATACATTGATTGTTGGGTGGAATATTCTCCAAGGAACAGTTTTCAATTTCGCCGAAAACATTAATTTTTATGGATTGTAATGTATATGGTTCATCCCTTCCTTTTATTGCTTTGAGCCAACCTCTATAGTCTTCTATTTTCTTTATATTCCATTCAAACCTTTCTGCATTAATTGACCCTATGTTATTACCATCTTCACCAATTTCTTCTCCTTTGTATTGGGTGATAGCATCATCAATTATTTTCTTCTCATTTGCTATAAAATTATCCAAGGTATCCTTGATAGTTTCTAGTGAAAACTCATCCAGGTACTTGTAGTATTTACCACCTGGCTCTAAATGGAGAATTTTGGGGCGAAGATATTCATCTACAAATCTGCGTTTTACTTCCGAATCCCAAACGGAGATTTCTAGATAGCATTCCTCAAAATCAGTGGAGAACATGATATTAGGAGTTTTGTTCATCCAGTCAGTACCTGTCCAGAAGGAAACTACAAGGTAATGGTCATTGCCATGAAACCAGTAGCCTTTTTCCAGTCTTTTGAAACGGTTGGTTATACGGGTGGTGAAGCGAAAATTTGGGTTAGCTTCATGTTTTTTAATAAGATGCTGATAAATTAGCTCATGTATTTCATGAATTTCTGGCATGGAATAGGTGGTTTTGAACAGGTAAGATATATAAATATTGTCAAATGCCAATAGGGTATTCACCGTGGGCGTAGAGTTTCTCTACGTCCTAAAGGCTGCCAATCTCAAGATTAGCGATGACTTAAAAGAATACTGCATTAAGTTGCCGTAATTCTGATACCACTTGTAAAATAGCTCTCTATTGAATGTTCGGTATGCCCTTCGGAACATCGCGAACAACAACGCCATCTTTTATTAATTCATCAATAACGGTTTGAGGAATGAATACATCGCCGTTTTTAATACTTTCAATAAGTTTTAAGAGATAGTCATATTTAAATTTGTGGTCAGGGAACTGGTGTTTTAGGTCTTTAACTATTATTTCAGCACTTTTAAACCAATAGTTGTTGAAAGGCATTATGATATTTTGTTCATTGTAATGAATAATTGGAAGATCAAAAACTGAATAGTTGAAAGCATATATCCAGTATTTCAAATCCAATAGAATGTCACTATCTATTGCTATAATGGGATGTTTGATTTTTTTTTCAATACTTACTGCTTTTACAAGTGCTTCACTAACGATATATAAATTATTAGCATCAGATTCTTTCCAGTGCTTGCCATGAGCTATTCCACCTCGTACAAGCCATCCATGTCTAAGTGTAGTCCATTGCAATATTTGAGCTGTTTGAGCGACTTGTATTAAATCATCTCCGACAATAATTATTGAATCTGAATAAACTCCAAGTTCTATTTTGAAGAGTGTCTTTTTTTTCGAAACTTCTTCTCGAAATTCTTTATATATATCAGCTGTTTTATCAAAATCTGTCAACACAGCATTTGAAAAACCAAGTAAATCACAAAATGCTACATATTTATTTGTAAGTGGTTGTTTAATCGCCAATCGATAGGAGAAACGCTTCTCACAGTATTCAAGAAACTGCTTGACTTTATTTTGCCAAAACTTCATAACTAATGATTATTCTGCAAAGAACAACAAATATCACCTATCTCTTTCCCCCCTCAATACACTACCTCATCCATAGCCACATCATAGGGTTCAACGGGTATTTCGGTTAATACCTGGAAAGGGTAGGCTACGGCTGCTTTGTAGGCGCTGGGGTGTTCTTTCAGAAATTTATCGTAGTAGCCACCGCCGTAGCCAATGCGGTAGTTGCGTTTATCGAATGCCAGCCCCGGCACTATGAAGAAATCGATATCGCCCTCGTGTATAAAGCTATTGGCGGGGTGTTTGGTGCCGTAAATGCCATCTTCCAGCGCATTCACATCGGTCAGTACCCAATGCTCTGTTTCACCGCCTTTAAGGGCTTTGGGGGCTACAATGGTAGTACCGCCCGTATGCAGCTGGTGTATCACCGGCCATATATCTACCTCGCTGCCCATAGGCAGGTAGGTATGCACCACCTTTGGCTTTTTTTGTTCCAGCAGGGCCAGCAGCTTATCGCAAATAATTTTGTCTGCTTCTGCTTTTACTTCGTCAGCCATAGCATTGCGTAGTTGCTGCATCTGCTGTCGTATCTCTTTTTTCGTCTGCATTGCACCGTAAAGTAAAATATCCATCTATAAATAGGAAAAAATAGAGCCCCTAAAATTTGTAACCAATTGGTTACTTAATTATATTTGTAACCGAATAGTTACAGATAGTATGAGAAGAGATGTATTCCAGGCCATAGCCGACCCTACACGGCGCGAGATTATTAACCTGGTAGCACAGGGCAGTATGAACCTGAATGCCGTAGCCGGTCATTTCGATATCAGCCGGCCTGCCATATCCAAACAGGTGAAGATATTGGCAGAGTGCGGCCTGTTGGTCATAAAGCAGCAGGGCAGAGAGCGCTATTGCGAGGCCAACCTTAAAAAGCTGGGCGAAGTGTCAGACTGGGTGAAACAGTATGAGGCATTCTGGACCAATAAGCTCGATGCCCTGAAGCATTTTGTAGAGCAGGAGCATAAAAGGAAGAAATAACTTTTAAACAATACAAAAATGGAAAACAACCCGATTGTCAAAGAGGTGCTGATAGATGCACCGGCCTCCAAGGTATGGACAGCCATTACGGACAGAGACCAGATGAAACAATGGTATTTCGATATTGCCGAATTCAGGCCGGAAGTGGGCTTTAAGTTCGGGTTCACCGCAGGCGATGGCAACAAGATGTACCGCCACCTGTGCCGGATAACCGAGGTAGTGCCGGGCAAAAAGCTGTCGTACACCTGGGGCTATGAAGATGAACCCGGTATAGAAACGCATGTAACCTTTGAACTGTTTGAAGAAGACGGCAAAACAAGGGTAAGGCTGACACACGAAGGGCTGGAGCAATTCCCTGCCAGCAGGCCGGAATATGCGCGTAAAAACTTTGAAGCCGGGTGGGATAGCATCATCGGCACCAGCCTTAAAAAGTTTGCAGAGCAGTAATGTTTTTAAAGTGAGGATAGCTGCCTGACGGGGCAGCTATCTTTATGTAAACTTTACAGAGGTCATCGTCAGTGAGCCGCCTATGGCCTTATCGTTAAAGAAGGTGGGTTGTTCGTTTTTCCGCTGCAATGCCAGTGTGTAGAGCAGGGGGTAATAATGGTCGGGCGTAGGTATGGCCAGCCGCGCCGATTTGCTGAGCTTTTCATACTCCATCAGTGCCTTGTGGTCGCCATTGCTTATTTTTTCTTTGAACAGGGTATTCATTTCAATAGCCCAGTCGAAACCATATTCCTTATTGATATTGCTGAAATCGCCACCCGGCACCTGTATCATGCCCAGGTTGTGCACCATATTGCCGCTGCCCATTATCAATACGCCTTTCTTTCGCAGCGACAGGAGTTCGCGGGCAAGGTCGTAGTGGTATTGCGGCGGTTTGTAGTAGTCTATGCTGAGTTGTATGACGGGAATATTGGCTTCGGGGTACATCTGTTTTACCACGCTCCATGCACCGTGGTCAAGCCCCCAGTCGTGGTCAAGCCCAACATGGGTATGGGTGATGAGTTTGGCTGTTTCCGCAGCCAGTTCCGGGCTGCCGGGGGCGGGGTATTCCGCTTCGAATAATGCACGGGGAAAGCCACCGAAATCGTGTATGGTGCGCGGCTGTTCCATAGCGGTTACATGCGTGCCGCGGGTCAGCCAGTGGGCCGAAACAATAATAACGGCTTTTGGGACGGGTATTTCCTCCGCCATTTTTTTCCACCTGCGGCTGAATTCGTTATCCTCTATGGCATTCATAGGCGAGCCGTGCCCTACAAATAGTACGGGCATCCATTGTTCCTGTTCCGTAAGGTCGGCTGCAAACCTGCGGAAACCTGAAAGTGTGGTCATAACTGTTGCTCCTGCAATGAGGCCGATAAACTGCCTGCGTTTCATTGTATACAAAAATACGACGATGCAACATGTTGCAGGCTATGCAGGTATAGGAAGGAATAATAAAGGTATTTAGTACTGCCCGGTGCTCAGCAATACCAGTGTGCAGGCTTCCATCGTATTCACCCCTTTCTGTATGAGCTTCCGCTCCAGTTCGTCGTTTTCCGTACCGGGGTTGAATATAACGCGCTTCGGTTTCAGCGAAAGTATATAGTCGTAATAAGGCACCTGGTTGGCTGGGTTCAGGTACAGCGTTACGGTGTCTATATCGTCCATCTGCGGGTGTTCGGTAATGATGTCTACATCCTGCACTTTCCCTTTCTTTTTGCCGATGGCTACTACGGGATGGCCGTGGCCCAGCAGCTTATTGACGGCGAGGTAACTATACCTTGCGGGGTTTTCCGAAGCGCCCAATACCAATGTTTTCTTTTGCTGAAGCATAATGCCTGTTTTTACACTATAAAGTTAGCAACTACCGTACCACCGTCACACAATTTTAGCTTAATACTGCTATAACTGAATACAATACCACATTACTTCCATTTCCAGTCGGGGTATTCTTTATAAGGGAACTCAAGCCGGGCAGATAGTTCTTTGAGCCTGTTCCTTAATTCGGGTAGCTTGTCGAATTTTTTAGGAATGATAACCGATTCACCGCCTTTCAGGGTGATGAATATATTGGTGGGTATCTCGTTGACCTCCCGCACCTCGGTATAAGGCACGGTGCTTTGCAGGTCGCCCTCGCTGCATATCATTTTATCTTCTTCCGTTACTATGCTGAGCGGGGTATTAAAGCGGTTGCGGTAATGCTCCTGCATGTGCTTTTCGTAATGCTTGCGGTAGCGGTTCCTTTCCCATACGGGGTAGGCGAATACCCAGGCCACTGCCAGCAGGAGGAACAGGCCCGCACCCGTGATGCTGCCGAACAGAATGCTGATAACAGCAAATAGTACATAGGCTACGGGTACCATCACCAGGTTGCGTTTGCGCCGCTTCTTTATCAGCTCAGAGTAAGAGGCGATAAACAACTGGTATTGAACAAAATCTTCCTTGTTCAGGCTATATTCAAAAATCATCATTCAGCAATTTGGATGCAAAAATAATAATACCGGGGTGCTTCCCGTGTTTTTATGGATTTAACCTTTTGATACCAACATAAATAAAGAAGGATTGCTAACTTTAGTAGGTAAAGAAGAAATTGTATGCAGGCAGCTTATATCATTGCGGGGTACCGCACAGCAGTAGGAAAGGCAAAAAGAGGTGGTTTTCGTTTTTACAGGCCCGACGACCTGGCCGTAGATGTAATAAGGGGTTTGCTGGCCAGTGTGCCGCAACTGGACCCGAAACGGATTGATGACGTAATAGTAGGCAATGCGGTGCCCGAGGCAGAACAGGGCTTGCAGGTAGGCCGCATTATTGCCAACAGGGCCGTAGGCGAGTGGGCGCCGGGGGTGACGGTAAACCGTTACTGTGCCTCTGGGCTGGAAACGATTGCGATTGCCACTGCCAAAATACAGACCGGGCAGGCCGAATGCATTATAGCAGGCGGCACGGAGAGCATGAGCCTGGTGCCGACTTCGGGGTGGCGCACGGTGCCCAATTACGAAATAGCTAAAGAAAACGGCGATTACTACCTGGGCATGGGCCTTACGGCAGAGCAGGTGGCGCAGGATTATAAAGTTTCGCGAGAGGAACAGGATGCATTTGCCCTGCACTCGCACCAAAAGGCACTGAATGCTATTGAGCAAGGTTATTTCAAAGAGGGCATTTTACCCATTACGGTAAAAGAGGTATATGTGAATGAAAAGAACAAACGCGCGGAACGCGAATACGTGGTAGATACGGACGAGGGGCCGCGTGCCGATACTTCGGAAGCGGCGCTGGCCAAACTGCCGCCTGTGTTTGCACAGGGGGGCAGCGTTACGGCCGGTAATTCTTCACAAACTTCAGACGGGGCCGCCTTTGTAATTGTAATGAGTGAAAAGCTGATGAAGGAACTTGGGTTGCAGCCCTGGGGCAGGCTGGTGGCCTGTGCCTCGGCAGGGGTCGACCCGCGCATTATGGGCATCGGCCCTATTGCCGCAGTACCTAAGGCATTGAAACAGGCATCTATGCAACTGGGCGATATAGACCTGGTGGAACTGAACGAGGCGTTTGCATCGCAATCCATCGCCGTTATCAGGGAACTGGGGATGAACCCGGATATTGTAAATATTAACGGCGGGGCTATAGCACTCGGTCACCCGCTGGGCTGTACCGGCGCCAAGCTGACGATACAGATACTACACGACCTGGAAAGGCTGAATAAAAAATACGGTATGGTGACCGCCTGCGTAGGCGGCGGGCAGGGTATAGCGGGGATTATAGAAAAGCTGTAGCAACCACCCCGTCCCTACGGGACATCCCCTCCTTGCTTAAGGATGGGAATTACATGTTATGTGTCAGGTGACAACACCTGACAGCAACATAATCACATTTTACCTGTCAGGTGGTAACAACTGACAGCACGCAGATTAAATACCTCCTTCCCTTACAAAGGGAAGGTGTCACGCAGTGACGGAAGGGTTGCTTATGTTAAATGAGATATACATTTGTATATCTTTCGTACCTTTGTAATGTATTATAGTCGCATTATGTTATAATGCGGTTGGCTTATGAGAATGACTGGAAAAATATCAGTGTACGACGCTTCGAATAGTAGTTCTGGAGGCAATGCGCACCCGTTAAAGAGGCGCCACCATTCCAATGCTATAGTAAGTGTATTCTCATATCTCAAAATGCGCGCTAAATTATCAGGAATCAAAAAGGCCATGAAGGAAGTTGAAATGATTGAATCGGGTAAGGCAAAGGCTCAATCATTAGACGACTTGCTCAATGGGTTATGAGATAATCCCCACTAAATATTTCGGAAAATGTCTTAAAGGTATTTATAAAAAGTACCCTAAGATAAAAGACGATATTCTTTCCCTCCAAAAAGAACTGCTTGAAAACCCGCAGATGGGCACTCCTTTAGGTAAGGATTGTTATAAAATCAGGATGCAAATATCAGGCAAAAACGTCGGCAAGTCGGGCGGTGCAAGGGTAATAACCTGTGTTAGGATAGTAAGAAAGAGCGTGTATTTGCTTGCTATTTATGACAAGGCTGATTTTTCTACCATTGATGATGATGCTTTAGAAGCCATGTTACGGGAACTACTGTAAGGTAATTTACACCTTCCTGCAAGGGAAGAAATCACTTATCACGTGTCAGGTGGTAACACCTGACAGCACGCAGAATAACCACCCCGCCCCTTCGGGGCACCCCTCCTTGCTTAAGGAGGGGAATTACATGTTATGTGTCAGGTGGCAACACCTGACAGCAACACAACACCCCTCCCCGGGAGGGGCCGGGGGAGGCTCATACGCTCCCCTGGGGGAGTAGGAGGGGGCAGATTGTGCATAATTTATTGATTGATAACATCTGTTTATAGTTGGGCGGCAATTTTTCAGGTACCTTAGCGTTTTGTTTTTCTATCACACGCACAACGAATTATGAAAAGGCTGGTACCTGCCCTCCTGTTTGCACTAGGGGCTTATATGCCTCATGCACAGGCGCAATTTTACAAACACATTTCCCTCAGCGGCATGTATGTGCAATGGGGTTACAACCGCGACTGGTTCTCGAAAAGCACCCTTCAGTTCACCAACGGCGACAAGTATGATTTTACCATACACGATGCCGTAGCCCACGACAAACCGGACTTTGAGAATTTCTGGAAGAACCCGCTCGATATTACTATTCCGCAAAACAGTATGAGGGTGGGCTTTTACCTCGATAAAAAGCACAGCAGCGCCATAGAGCTGAATTTCGACCATGCCAAGTACGTGGTAGACGACCAGCGCGCCCGCATTACGGGGAAGATTTACGGCGAAGAGATAGATATGGATACGCTGGTAAAAAGCCCGTTCCTGCACATGGAACATACGAACGGTGCCAACTTCCTTATGGTGAACTATGTAAAGCAACGTACCCTGGTTGACCATAAAAAACTGAAATTGACCACTATTGGCAAAATTGGCGGCGGTATTGTGATACCCCGCTCAGATGTCACCATCATGGGCAAGCGGCTGGATAATAAATACCATGTAGCCGGCTATATACTGGCTGCCGAAGCTGGTTTCCGTCTTTACCCGCTAAAAAGGTGGTTTGTAGAACTTACAGGCAAGGGCGGCTTTGCCAATTATATGAATGCCCTTACGGTTGAGAACGGCTCGGTAAAACACCATTTCTATTTTGCAGAAGTAGTCGGCCTCGTTGGTTACGATATTCCCTTCAGGAAAAAGAGCGTTAAGGCGGTGACTGAATAATGTAATGGCCAGGTGGTAACACCTGACAACAAAAGAAAACAGACTACCTTATTATGTGGTCAGGTGGCAACACCTGACAGCAAGGAAAAACACCTGACAGCAAGGAAAAACACCTGACAGCAAGGAAAACCGTTCAGGATGCCCTGCGGAACAGCCTGAACAGCACAGAGTAGCCAGTATTTTCTGTCAGTATAGGAGCCATTAATGAGATAGTACTCCCCTGTTATTGCGGGCGGGTGTCCGTATATAGATAAAGTAAGAGGTAAACGGCAGGCGTTCTTAAAAATGAACGTCTATAATGCTGTTCAGGGGAATAGTCATTCCGCCTTTTAAATGAATATAGTCTCTTGTTACCGACCAGACCGTGGTCGTGACGCTGCAAGGGCCCTGGGTGGTCTCAAACGTAATGCTTGTTTTTCCTTTAAACTCGTTGCCCAATCTTGCGGCATAGTTTAGTTCTTTTTCCCATTGGGAGGTATTGTCGACAAATGCAGGGACAATATGATACCGGGGTATCTCTTCTTTTGCAATTAAGTTGGCCATTATCACAACAAACTTTTAATTAATATTAAATGTACGGAATTTTATACAAACAAATGCCTGTAACCAACATAGTTACAGGCATTTTTAAGATTTTTTTGCAGCCACAAAAATGCTGCCAGTTTTTAATCCATTTTTAATCTTTAGCTATTTTATATCCAGCGGCACCTGTAGCATCAGGCTGAAATTTCTGCCTGCATTGTAGATGCCCGTGCGGCCCGTAACAGGGTTTTCCGGGGCATATTTCAACCTGCTGAGGTGGTTTTGGTAAGTCACATCCGTTATGTTTTGGGCGGCAAGGGTCAGCGTTGCCACAGGCTGCTGTTTCCTGTTCACTATATCGAACCCTACCGATGCATTCAGTAGCGTATAAGCAGGCGTAGCCGTTTCCGTTCCGTAGGCGCTGAATACGTGTTCCTGCGCCAGGTTCACATCCAGCCCCGCTTTTATATACCCGTTTTTCAGCCATTTGCCCAGCTTTTGCTTTTGCGCTCTCAGCTCAGGCAGCCAGCGCGGTGCAGGTATGTAAGGCACATTGCCTGTACTGTCCGTACCATTGAAGATGATGCCCCGCACATAAGAAAAAGTATTCTCAAAATGCAGCCAGTCGAGCGGGTGCGGGTGCAGGTCTATATAAAACTCGCCGCCGTACAGCCCCGCATTTGCCTGTGTATAGATGTAAGCGGGATAGTTTTCATCATCAAACATCTGCGGTATGGAATCGCTGCCGTTTACAGACAACAGCTTCCGCACATAAATAAAGTCATGAATGTAGTTGTAGAACACAGAAGCATTTACCAGTACGTGGTCTGAATTCCATGCAAAACCAAGGTCGGCCTGTACAGACTTTTCCGGCTTCAACCCTATGCTGCCATACTCGTACCTGATAGTGCCCTCATGTACACCGTTGGCAGAAAGCTCTGCAATATTCGGCGTGCGGAAACCGGTAGCCAGGTTGAATTTAAACGTAGTGTTTTTATCCAGCGTATAGCTGGCGCCCGCACTGCCCACCACATTCGCATAGTCGCGGCTGAAAGGGGAAAACTGTGGCACACCTGTTGCCGCTTTTTCGCCCGCAGAGTCGAGGTACAAAGCCTTTCCTTCTATATTCCTGTGGTTGACACGTATACCACCCGATACCGACCAGTTGTCCCAGTCTTTTTTAGCAAGTATGTACAGCCCGGCGTCAAACAGGTTATAGTCCGGCACAATATATTCATTCCCTTTATTGGTATTGTTTTGCAGCATACCGTTGATGCCACTGGTCAGCGCCCAGCCGTCGCGCAGGGGGAAGAAATACTTCAGGTCATACGTATAGGTTTGCAGCAATAAATCCAGCCCCGGCACATCCGGTTGCACCGGGTCTGTATACTCCCTGCGCTTGTTTTGCTGGTAGCCCAGCACCAGCCCCACGCGCCCGCCGTTTTGCAGGTTCAGGTTGTTGCTCCATACCAGTTTCTGGTGCTCTATCCTTTGTGCAGGTATCTCGCGGCTGTACGAAGTTCCGTCCCCGTCTGTCACTACCGCATCTTCTGCCATGCCCTGCACATTTACCAGCTTCAGGAACCTGCCCGTGGCGCTGTCCCTTTCCCCTTCTGCTATGCCCAGGGTCTGGTTAAACGAAGTAAACGACAGTTTGGAATACCCCCATTTGCGGTTTATGCCAATGCCTGCACCGTAGTCTGCATTCGAAAACCGGGTGTTGTACACATAATCATCATAGGCATTATGGTAGTCATGGGCGGCCTTGCCCGTGCCGTACACATGCCAGTCAATGCCCTTCTGGTTGCCAGCCAGCCGCCCGTGCAGGGCCGCAAGGCCGTTGTTGGTCTGGTAGTTGGCGGCAATATTGCCCTGTATCTTTCCTTCGGGCATTGCTTCATCTGAAATGATATTGATAACACCTGCCAACGCGTCAGAGCCGTAAGCGATAGAAGCAGGGCCTTTCAGTATTTCTATTCTCGATACATTGTAATCGTCTATCTCTATACCATGCTCATCGCCCCACTGCTGCCCTTCCTGCCTTACACCGTCGTGCAGGGTAATAATCCTGTTATAGCTGAGGCCACGTATTACCGGCTTTGATATGGCGGGGCCGGTGCTCACCTGTGTCACGCCCGGTACTTTGGTCAGTGCATCTACAATGTTGGTAGAGGGCGATTCCCGAAGCTCTTTTGCCCGCAGGCTTTGTATGGGGCTTACGGCCCTGCGCTCTTCGGTGGCCAGGCTGGTGCCCGTCACCACTACTTCGTTTTTCTCGATGATGCTCGGCATCAATATAAAATCCTGCTGCGTGGTGCCGTCTATATTTACCAGGCGCGTTATGGCGGCATAGCCCAGCAGGCGTACTTCTACCAGGTATTTGCCTTTCGGCAGGCCGGCAAGGCGGTAATACCCGTCATTGCCCGAAACAGTGCCGGCCTTGAGGTCGGGCAGGGAAACGACTACGCCCGGCAACGGGTTGGCGTTGTTATCTACAACCCTGCCGGTAAGTATATTTTCAGGTGCGGCTTTCGTTACAGATGGCCAGAGCCATATCAATATCCATACGGATATAGCTATATATCTATTCATGTATTATTGTTGTTGATGAAATAATGCAGTACAGCCGAAAAATGTTTCAGCTTCAATATCAGTTATATGTACTGCATGGCCGGGGGACCGCGCTGGCAAGCCGCTACAGGGGCACGGTGGCAGATGTTGGCAAAATACTTTGTGTATGCCTCTGTATGTGCAAGTATCTGAACCGCCACATACGGAACCTGTATATCGTTGACGAACGAACCAAGTGAGAACTGGAGAAAAGTACAGTGATGGTGCTCGGGCTCGATAACTATTTTATACCTGCTTATTTTGCTGTGTACCGTATCTTCGTGACCCGTAAAAAGGTGGATGAACTCTTTGGAGGTACTACCGAAGAGCAGCAAAATGGCCAGCGAGGCCGAAAGGATACTATGAAATAACCGTTTTATCAATTTGTTCCGAAACGCGACAAAGTTAATAAACAATCAATTGAATACATGAATAACCATAATACACGTTACTTTTTGACCGCTCTGTTACTTTTATCCTTCTCTGTTTCAAAAGTGCGGGCGCAGCGCCTCAGCGATGTGAATACGCTGGGCTGGTACAGCACGTTCAACACCATTCATATTGCCCCCAAATGGTCGGTATGGCTGGAATACCAGTGGCGGCGCGATAACGTCATCGAACACTGGCAGCAATCGCTGGCGCGTACAGGCCTGCAATACCATTTTAAAAACGGCATGAGCGCTATGGCGGGATATGGCTATATAGTTTCCTTCCCTTACGGCGACTACCCGGCGGGCGGGTACACGGTACCGGAACACCGCATTTTTGAGCAGTTTGTATGGGGCGAAACTTTTGGCCGCGTGTCACTGGCCCACCGGCTGCGGCTGGAACAACGCTTTGCCGGTAAGGTAGACCACTCGGCCCCGGAGTATGAAGTGACCGGCTGGAAATACCTGAACCGTGTGCGCTACCAGCTTAGGGCCGCAGTACCGCTGAACCATAAAAAAATGACGGATAAAACATGGTACGCGGCTACCTACGATGAATTGTTCATCGGCTTCGGGAAGAATGTAAACCAGAATGTATTTGACCAGAACCGTATCGGCCTGTTGCTGGGGTACCGTTTCAGCAGTGTGGTGCAACTGGAGGGCGGCTATTTTAACCAGACCGTACAACAAGGCAGCCTTGTAAGCGGCAAACAGGTTTACCAGTACAACCACGGCCTCATGCTAAGCCTGTATTATACGAAGAAGTAAGCCCCCTCCAACTCCCCCCAAAGGGGAGGGTTTTATTCCCATGCTCCCTATGCTGTCAGGTGTTACCACCTGACACATAATAAAGGACGGGGGGC
>CAZUMM010000041.1:0-4609 GCA_964621795.1 uncultured Flavipsychrobacter sp. | reverse complement strand
GTGCAACCCTTCCGTCACTTCGTGACACCTTCCCTTCGAAAGGGAAGGGTTTTATCCCCATGCTCCCTATGCTGTCAGGTGTTACCACCTGACACATAATAAAGGGCGGGGAGGGGCGTGCAACCCTTCCGTCACTTCGTGACACCTTCCCTTCGAAAGGGAAGGGTTTTATTCCCATGCTCCCTATGCTGTCAGGTGTTACTACCTGACACATAATAAAGGACGGAGGGCGTGCAACCCTTCCGTCACTTCGTGACACCTTCCCTTCGAAAGGGAAGGAGGTGTGTGTTGCCCCCTCCAACTGCTACCTGTTCGGCCTGGCCTCTGACTACGCTGTAAGCGGCTGCAAATCTCCTGATTTGCGTAAAACAAAAGCAATAAATAAAAGCTTTCTTGTTCGGCATGTTCCGCAGGGCATCCTGAACGACGTTTAATAATGTTCAGTAAACCGTTACCTTTTCAGCGCCTGTATGGCTAACCAGCTAAACAGGCCAACGCCTGTTTTCAGGGCCTCTTCATCTATATCGAAGTGGGCATTATGTACCGGTGCGGTAAACTCCTCGTTGTTGCGGCTGGTACCTATGCGGAAGAAGCAGCCCGGTATATTGTGGGTATAGAAGCTGAAGTCTTCGCCTGCCATGCGCATATCCAGCGTATGAATGTTTTCTGCGCCAATGTATTCCCTTGCCCAGTCTTCTGCAAAGGTGGTAAGCGTGGGGTCGTTAAAAAGGGAGGGGTAGCCTTTGGGTATCTCTAAAATGGCTTTGGCGCCGTTGGCTGCACAGGTTTCTTCTACTATGGCTTTTATCCAGTCGTGCGCCTGGTAGCGCCATGTTTCGTCCATAGTGCGGAAGGTGCCCAGCAATTCTACTTTATCGGGGATGACGTTGGTAGCAAACCCGCCGGCTATTTTACCAAAGGTAAGCACGGAAGGTACGAGGGGGTTGCCCTTACGTGCCACTACCTGCTGCAGGTTGGTGATTACCTGCGCTGCTATGGCAATGGGGTCTACCGTTTGGTGGGGCAGTGCGGCGTGGCCGCCTTTCCCTTCAATGGTGAGGTATATCTCGTCGGCGCTAGCCATGTACTGGCCTGCACGGAAGCCTGCGGTGCCGCTGGGCAGGTGCGGGTATACATGCAGTGCAAAAATGGCATCGGGTTTTGGGTTTTCCAGTACGCCTTCTGCTATCATCAGGCTGGCCCCGCCGGGGTGCTTTTCTTCGCCCGGCTGAAATATCAGTTTTATTGTTCCTTCAAATTCGTTTCGCAACTCGTGCAGTATGCGTGCAGCGCCCAGCAGGCAACTGCTGTGCACATCGTGCCCGCAGGCGTGCATTACCCCGTCGTTTTGCGAGCGGTAGGGGGCATCGTTGGCTTCCTGTATGGGCAGAGCGTCCATATCGGCGCGCAGGGCTATGCATTTCTTGTCGGGGTTTTTCCCTTTTATGAGCGCTACAATTCCGGTGCCGGCTATGCCCCTTGTATGCTCTATGCCCCAGCCGGTAAGCTGCGAGGCAATGAATACGGACGTATTATGTTCTTCGAACGAAAGCTCAGGGTAACTGTGTATATGGTGACGTATGGCCTGGACTTCAGGAAAATATTTTTCAGTCTTTTCTCGGATGGTGTTAATCATTTCTCAGTGTGTTTATAACGATGATGTCCGGCACAATCATAGACGGATTGTACAGGTCGCTTACTTTTTTATACAGTTCATACGCCTCGGCACGGGTACGGAAATCGCCCACCTTGACACGAAACTGCGGCTGTACATAAGTGAGGTAAGCGCGTATGCCGGGGAAGCGTTTTAAAAAATCTACTTTTACCCGGTTGGCCATTACGCGGTCGTTGCCGTTATATATCTGCACCCTGTAGCCCCGCCCCGAGCGGATGACGCCGAGTTGTGCGTTGCGGTGCTTTTTGAGCAGTACGGCCAACCGTGGGTCTGCATGCATTACAATGCCCTGTTGGGTATCCTGGATAGTGGCATTGGCAGCATTTTCATGCACTACTATCTGTGCGCGGCTGCCGAGGGTGGCGCATACGCATACTATCAGCAACAGGTATTTGGCGTAGTACTTCATGAATTATGCTTTTTCATTGATTATCTGTACGCCTGCCGAGCAGCCGAGGCGCGAGGCTCCTGCCTCAATCAACGCTTTTGCCTGTGCTAAGGTACGAATACCGCCCGAGGCTTTTATGGCTATTCTTCCCGGCAGGTTTTTACGAATCAGTTCCACTGCATGAACTGTGCCACCGCCGCCCGAAAAGCCGGTAGATGTTTTAAGGAAATCGATGGGTGTATGAGCATATAGCCTGCAACAGGTTTCTATTTCTTCATCGCTCATCAATCCTGTTTCAATAATGAGCTTCAGTTTTTTACCGGCACTGTGCGCCAGTGCTGCGCAGGCCGTGGCCTCCTGCTCCAGGTAGCTATGCCGCCCGGTTTTGAACAGGGCTATGTTATGCACCATATCCAGTTCGTCTGCACCTTCGGTTATGACGGATTCTATCTCGCGTAGTTTGGTGGCCGTAGTACTGTAGCCTAAGGGAAAGCTTATGACGGTAGCGGTTTTTACAGATGTGCCGTGCAACAGGGCCGCCGCTTCTTTTACATAGCAGGGCGGCACGCATACCGCAGCAAAGCCATATTGTATTGCCTCCTTACACAGTCTTTCCACATCGGCAGCCGTAGTATCCGGCTTCAAGAGGGTATGGTCTATGTAAGGGGCAACATCAATATGCATATATACGGTTACAGGTTTTTGATGATTTCCTGTGCAAATTCGCTTGTTTTCAGCAGGGTAGCATCGTGCATCAGGTTGTAGAAGTCGATGGTCACCCTTTTGCGCATGATGGCTGTGCCCAGCGCTTCTTTAATGCATTTCGCCGCTTCGTTCCAGCCCATATACTCCAGCATCATCACCCCGCTCAGCAGCAGCGACGATGGGTTCATGGTATCAGTATTGGCAAAGCGGGGGGCCGTGCCGTGCGTGGCTTCGAATACCGCGTGGCCGGTCAGGTAGTTGATGTTGGCGCCGGGGGCAATGCCTATACCGCCTACTGCCGCTGCCAGTGCATCTGATATATAGTCGCCGTTCAGGTTTAGGGTGGCTACTACCGAGTAATCGCGCGGGGCCAGCAGTATCTGTTGCAGGAAGTTGTCGGCAATCACATCTTTGATGATGATTTTACCTTCGCCCTGCGCTTTCTTCATTTCATCGTTGGCAGCATCTTCTCCCTGGTCTTTTTTGGTGGCTTCCCATTGTGCCCAGGTGTATACCTGCTGCCCGAACTCGCGCTCTGCCAGTTCATAGCCCCAGTTTTTGAAGCCTCCTTCGGTAAACTTCATGATATTGCCTTTATGCACCAGCGTTACCGAGGGGCGGCGGTGCTCTATGGCGTACAGGATGGCGGCGCGTATCAGCCTTTCAGAGCCTTCTTTGGAAACGGGCTTGATGCCGAAGGCGGAGGTTTCGGGGAAGCGGATGTTCTTTGCGGCGTGCAGTTCTTTATCGAGAAACTCCAGCAGTTTTTTGGCCTCGGGGCTGCCTGCTTTGAATTCGATACCTGCATAAATGTCTTCGGTATTCTCGCGGAAGATGACCATATTCACATTCTCAGGGTGACGCACGGGCGAGGGCACACCGTTAAACCAGTGTACGGGGCGCAGGCACACGTACAGGTCAAGCTCCTGGCGCAGGGCCACGTTCAGCGAGCGTATGCCGCCGCCTACGGGTGTGGTCAGCGGGCCTTTTATCGATACAATGTATTCGCGGGCAGTGTCCAGCGTTTCGGCAGGCAGCCATTCGCCGGTCTGGTTAAAGGCTTTTTCGCCTGCCAGCATTTCTTTCCATTCTATTTTCCGCTGGCCTTTGTAGCATTTTTCAACGGCAGCATCCATGACTGCTTTACTGGCACGCCACACATCGGGGCCAATGCCATCACCTTCAATAAACGGAATTACAGGATAGTCTGGCACCTGTAGTTTACCACCGGCGCCCATAGTTATTTTCTGAGGAGTCATAATGCTTTAATTGTTTTGAACAACGCGCGCGAAGCTACAAACAAACAAACAATGTGCCAACGGCTAAGCGGTGTAAAATGAAATTTTAGGAATGTATTGAAGTTTAAACGGCTGTTACTCCTTGCCTTTTTCTAATGTGAAGCTGGAGACAAGTGATGGTTAATCCCTGGATTTTTCTTCCAAATCATCAACCTGCATTTTTTTACCTATTACAAAAATGCTTACAAGGCCTATTATTGTAGTTGTTCCAAGCACACCTGCAAACCAATCATGACCCCAATATGCAAGAATGCCTGCTATAAATAATCCTATTAAACCAAGAATAAACCCGAAAGCCTGACCACGCCTGCTTTGTCTTAGCTCTTCTGTAATTGTATTTTTTTCCAGTTCCATTCTATGGCTGGATTGTTTTTCAGCCATAGCAATTACTCTTTCTGCTCCATTAGGAAGGGCTTCATTATACTTTGCGAGCATTTCCGGAGGTGGGAGAGGCCCTCTGTAAGAACGGGCCATTAATATGCCAAAAAAAGCTCCTTCAATTTCTTCTTTTTTATCTTCGGGAATTCCTTCCAATAAGTGTTG
>CAZUMM010000040.1:0-20559 GCA_964621795.1 uncultured Flavipsychrobacter sp. | reverse complement strand
AAGCTCCTTCAATTTCTTCTTTTTTATCTTCGGGAATTCCTTCCAATAAGTGTTGAAGACCTGCGGGTAATACGTTCTTTAGACCGTCTGTCTTAGGTATATCTTTATGGCCTGAATCTTTACTGTTTTCTTTATTTTGTTCCGGTGAAGGTTGTTCTGCCATTATGATGCGTATTCTCTATGAGGTTTATCAGAAAGATTATTGGCAATAACAAACTCTAAATCCTGACCAATTACACCCCAATCTGCTTCAATTGCTTTAGAGTCAGCCTCTTCGTCTGTACGAAAATAATTAAACTCAAAATAACTGCCGCGCACATTCATAATACTTCCCATGCCAATCCAGAAATTAGATTTAGGGAAAAGAAAGTCTGTCCTATACTTCTTTTTAGACATATTGTGTGCATTTATTCTATACAAAAATACAGTCCAAAGGGATATTAACAAGTTAAAGGACTAATAATTTTGTAGGTGTTCTAATCCAGTTATCGGCTTTGCGGTCACTCCTTGCCTTTTTCTAATGTGAAGCCGAAGGAAGAACCTACGCCGGGCTTGCTGCGCACGGTTACGGTTTGGCCGTGTGCCTCTACAATATGCTTCACAATGGCAAGGCCGAGGCCCGTGCCACCTATGGTGCGGCTGCGGCTACGGTCGGCACGGTAAAAACGCTCAAAAATGCGGGGCAGGTGCTCTTCGGCTATACCCGGCCCATCGTCCGATATTTCGGTGTAGATATGTTTGCCGTCCACATCGTAGCTGCCGGCAATCACGTGGCCGTTCTCGTGCCCGTATTTCAGGGCGTTTTCCACCAGGTTTACTAATACCTGCCTTATCTTGGGCTTATCGGCATATACGGCCAGTGCGCCTTCTGTGCCTTTCTTTAAGGCAAGCTGTATGTTCTTTTCCTTTGCCTTGAGCGACAGCTCGTCGTACACATCCTTAATCAGGTCCTGTATCACGAACGACTCCTGTATAATGGGGATGCGCCCCGACTCCAGTTTCGATATTTCGTCCAGGTCGTCTACCAGCCTTACCAGCCTTTCGGTGCTTTTAGAGGCATTGGACAGGAATTTTTTATTTACTTCCGGGTCGTCCATAGCGCCATTCAGCAGGGTGTCTACATAACCCTGTATGGTAAAGATGGGGGTGCGCAGCTCGTGTGCCAGGTTCATCAGGAACTCTTTGCGGAACTGCTCGTTGGCACGCAGCATGTTTATTTCATCCCTTCTTTGCGATGCCCATTTCTGCACATCGGCACTTACTTCTTCTATCGACTTCTGGGGCAGTATGTTTTTGTAAAAGAATTCTTCTTTTTTGGTGGCTTTGGTCTGGTAAATGAATTTGTAGATGAGCTTTATCTTCCGGTAGATGAACCGCTGCAGGGTGTAATTGTACAGCCAGTAGGTAATGATGAATGTTACCCCGAAAACAATCAGCGGCAGGTACCATGCGGGCCTTAACAGCAGGCTCAGCAGCGCATTGGCTGTTGATATAATGAGTGCGGTGATGGAAGATAAAAGCCGCGGGGTGAGGTTCTTAGTGTTTAGTACTGACATTGTACTAAATCTACGCCATTTCAAACTTATAACCTACGCCTTTTACGGTTGTAATCAGGTCAATACCTATTTTCTGCCGGATTTTCCTGATGTGTACGTCGATGGTACGGTCGCCTACAATTACTTCGGTACCCCATACGCGTTGCAGTATCTCGTTGCGCAGGAAAACCCTGCCCGGTTTAGAGGCTAGCAGTGAAAGCAGTTCGAATTCTTTTTTGGCGAGGAGTATCTCTTTGCCCTGGTAGGTAACGGTAAATTTGGTCTTGTTGATTTCCAGGTCGCCGAAGGTGAGCTTTTGTTCCTGGTCTTCGTCTTTCTTGAACCTCCTGAGTGCGGCGCTGATACGTGTGGCCAGCAATTCGGGTTTGATGGGCTTGGCTATATAGTCATCGGCCCCGGTTTTAAGTCCCTCTATCTCCGAACGTTCGTCGCTGAGGGCGGTAAGGAATATGATGGCTGTTTTTTCAAAGTCGGGCATTTGCCTCAGCTCCTTGATGGTTTGTATCCCGTCTTTGTTCGGCATCATGATGTCGAGCAGGATAAGGTCGGGGTGAAACTCTTTCGCCTTCCTGATGGCTTCCACACCATCTTTTGCAGTAGAGATGTGGTAACCTTTGCTTTTGAGGTTGTAACTGATGAACTCGACTATATCCGGTTCATCATCAACGATTAGTATCTTGCTTGGTAGCGCTTCCATAAAGTCCTCTGAAATCCGGCACAATAATAGGATAGCTACAGTTAACATAAAAGAAAAGCCGTATTATCTTATTGTTACGCCTTTTGAGCTTTATAAAATTACGGTATTTGTTGTAGAAAGAAAGCCCCCTCGGCTCCCCCCTGGGGGGAGGGCTTGGTATGGCTGTCAGGTGTTACCAATTTTCATGTTGTCAGGTGTTACCACCTGACAGACTCCACATGGGACATGTTTGATAAACTACCAGATAAATTCAGCATAATTGGTCAAAGCTACTTTGCCCGTATCTGTGCCCTCATAAAAACCGGCACTGGAATAAGTATATTCTTCAGGTATAACAGCTAATTGCCAGTGCTCCTGCAATGGGTTATTATGAATATAGTTAAGTTTTATTCTCAGCATGTCGGCAGAAGTAATGCAGACATCGTCAAACCTGTCTGTCCAGATTTTAAATTTTTGTTCACGGTGTTCGTAGCGCAACTTATCAAACATTTCTACTTCTGATGTAGTCTCTATATGCTGGCGTAGTTTTACGGATGTGAATTTTTTAAAATCACGCATAAACTCAGATAGCCTGTTTTCTTCCGGGAAATATATGATAAGGTGTATATGATTAGGCATGATTACATAACCGGGTATATGGCATTTATATTTTGTGGTCAGGAAATTCAGACTTCCGGCAATTATATCGCATGCTTTCTCGGATACTATCAATTTTAACCTGTTGTGACAAGTTGTAGTAACAAAGAAACATTGTTCATCTTTGAAATACGTACGGTTTCGTAAACCCATTCCTGAAAATAAGAAAATTATTCTTTGTTGCCGGGGGGGCTGTCAGGTGGTAACACCTGACAGAATGGGACTGAGTGACACTGAGTGACACCTTCTCTTTGAAAGGGAAGATGGTTATGTGCAACTTACTGATGGAGCATACCGGCTATGCTGCTGTACAGTATCGTATCTGTTTGTGTTGGACCCTCCATGTATCGTTGCCGGTACTTATTACTACGTTCGTAACAATATCTCTCCTGTTATCGTTGTCGACGTCTTTTAGTATGAATGTGTACAGGCTGTCGTTGTCGGCGGGGTGGGTACTGTCGTAAGTGAGCGGGTCAAAGATGTGGATTATATCCAGCTCTTTATAGTTGCCGGGCCCGGTTGATACTAATGCCGCTATAACTGAATAATCCTCCATCTTGTAACCGAAGATAAAGTCGGGGATATGGTCGCTGTTTAAAAAGAGCGTATCTACTGAAAAATAGGCAAACCCATCGCCCGTGTGATTGTCGTACAGCAGCTCTTTGCCTTTAAATACCCGGTATGAACGGAAGTTGAAAACTAATAATAAAATAATTAAAGAATAGACTTTAGCTAACTGATTGGTGTCCAAAGAAAGCTATTTTTCAAACTGAGACACTAGTAAATTTAAGAATTGCATATCAGTGGCAGGATTTTTTTTGTTTTTTTAATATGAAAAAGGTTCCTGTGGTTATCGCTTTTGTGACGTTGTTTGCTGTGTTTTACCAGGTATCGCCCTTTATAGGGGTGCCTATGTGGGGTATCGCCACGATGTTCATACTTTCTCCTTTCCTGGTTATCTATATGGCGTGGGTTATACTGAAATACGGAAAGCCTTCGGGCCATACTTTTGATGAAAGGTTTTATGATGATGTAGAGCCCCCTCCGGCTCCCCCCAGGGGGGAGGGGAGTGTAGTGTAGTCAGGTGGTAACACCTGACACCATATAAAATAAGCCTCCCCCGGCCCCTCCCGGGGAGGGGCCGGGGCAATAGTATTGTAGTCAGGTGTTACCACCTGACACACGCTACGTGTTACCACCTGACTATCCATTACGTTTCCCGCTTCTTCAGTTGTTCTACTTCTGCCGAGAGGCGTGCTATTTCTGCGTACAGTTCCTCTATCAAATCGTTGATGGGGGTGTTCCTTACCTTGTCGGATATGTTATCAAAGCTGCCGGGCTGCTGCTCTTGCCGGGCTGTGCCGGGGAAGTCTTTTACCTTTTTGTACGGATGTTTGGGCATGCCTGCCGGCTCCTTTACCAGCGCCGTGCCGTGCCTTGCCTTATATTCCGAGGGGTTGGCCAGCATAGCCCCCTCGCCGGTCAGCAGCCATGTTTTGGAGATGTTAGGGAATGTAGAGACAATAGTATCAATCATGCCGGGGGTAATATCGCTGTTGCGCTCTATAGCCTTCCTGATGCGTCCGTGCGATACACCGATGGCTTGTTCGAACCCATGCACCGTAAGGCCCAGGTGTTCAATGAGTTGATTGATTAATAGAGCTTTAGCCATGGTGTAAATAAATATAAGTAAATTGTCTCGTTTTTTTCTTGGTATTATGAGACAATTGTCTCAATTTAGCTATTGTAAATAGCAGCAACTGCAAAGCTATAATCATGAAATTTAAATAAGAGAAGGGAAATATCCCAATTTTATTAACCTCTAAACACTATCATCATGCCACCGGAAATGACCGGGAGGAAAAGCAGGCCCATACCCGCGGCACTGCTGCAAGCATTCAGCAAGGTATACGCCTCCACCGATACGCAACAAATTTTTATTAAACAGCCCGGATTTTTTTCTCCCCACATGATACATGCCGGTACAAAACCCTGTGCACGGCAGGCAGCCCCGGCTTTATACTGCCATCCGCCCCCGTATGTAGCAGCAATGCGCAAGCAGCCAGCCTGATACAGGGGAAGCCGCAGCACCACCATATTACTTTATAACCCTATCAAACCTTATCATCATGCACATAGTACCCGTAACCTACGGGCTTGAGCCTGTACCCGTTACACAAGGCACCACCCGCCACAGTCGCCACGACAACCATCCCAACGGCAGCGAAGAACAACTGTACCAAAACCTCTTCCTGAAAGAGCTGGCGCAGATAGTATGCGCCTACTGCGAGGCCGACGAGCAGGAAACCACCGAATACCACAAGAAAAGCCGGCAGCAGATAGCGCAGGCCCGGCAACTGTTTTGCTACCTCTGGGGCATAGAGCAGCTTGTGGGCTACCGGGCGGTAGTAGCCTTCTTCCAGTTTAAAAACCATACAGCCATAGTAAAATGCCGCCGCAAGGTGGTATTAAGGATGCGCACCGATTACGTGTACAAAAGCGACGTAAAGAAGCTGGAGGAAAGCGTATCGGCCCTGTGTGCCGAATGGCGGCAACACTACTTTGGCCCCAGCCATAACCTGTAAACACCTATACCATGACGAATACCATCAACATCCTGCAGCAACAGATAATAGAAGCGCAGGACACCAGCCTGCAGGGCGCAGTAGAACTGCTGATGGCCCTGCTGAACAAAGAATGCCTGACGGCGGAAGGTACCGAAAAAGTACGGCTGTACTGGACAGGCTTCAAAGCTGCGCAGTGCCATATAGAAGCCCTGCAGCAGGAGCTGGAAACAGAGCTGTACGGCGAGCGCAAAAGGAAAACAGAGCGCTTTATAGACGACTACACCGGGGCCACGCAAGACCTCATACCCCAGTACGCACCCCTGTGCGGCTATACTACCGTGCAGGAAAAAATACAATCCAACATAGAAAAAACAAACTAAACGATTTTTCACACCGGTAACTATAAACAATGCCAAGAAAAAAAATAAACAACACGGTTGCAGCAGGATGCTTCAACATAGACGAAGAAATGAAATGGTACAGCGACTACTACAACGCCGCATCTACACCGTTGATGGAGCGGGACATCCGCGCCTGCGACAATGAAAATGAGCCGCAGCCCGTGGTCAAAATGTCGGAAGCAGGAGAGTCCCTGTCTGAATACCCCAGCATCAAACAGGCCGCTAAGGAAAACAAACTCAGCGCAAAGGCCATCACCTATGTGCTGAAGGGCAAGAAGAAAGAAGCCGGGGGCTATGTATGGGCCTATAAACAGTAAAACATGAAGTTTAAAATGCCCTGCCTGGGCAGGTACCTGTTCGATACGGACGGTACCTGCTACAGGAAAAACGGCAGGCGCGTAATAGCCCATAAAGGCAGCGCCTCGTTTTACCGCATTGTAGACGACCGCGGCGCATACGACCGGGTGACCATAGCAGAAATACAACAATACGGCAGGCACCTGTACCCCGGCATGCGTACCGTAGCCGAAAGCATTTTATACCCCCTGCGGCAATCGGGCGCAAACGCCGGGGGGAAGGATATGATTAAACTATAAACACCTATCAAAAAAAATAAACATGGCAGAAGGGTATGTAAAAATATTCAGGGACCTGATGGCGCATGAACTGTGGACGGGCGAGCCATTTACCAAAGGGCAGGCATGGGTAGACCTGATACTACAGGTGAACCATAAGGAAAAGACAATGATTGACGGGCTGGAAGTAATCAGCATAGAACGGGGCGCCATCATCACATCGACCAAGAAGCTGGCGGAACGGTGGAAATGGAGCCGCCACAAGGTGACCAATTTTTTAGACCTGCTGGAAGGCTTGCAGATGATAGAACAGAAACGGGACACCAAACGTACATACCTGAAACTGCTGCAGTACGGCAACTGGCAGGATGAAGCATTACAGAAAGGACATCAAAAGGACACGGCAGGGACAGCGCGCGGACATCAAAAGGACACAAACAATAAGGGAAATAAGGTTAAGAAAGATAAGAATACAGGTAGTGTGGCCGGCGAAAAAAGTACGCCTCCTGCCCCTTCCAAAGCAGATATGCTGCAACAAAGGCAGCGTAGGTTTTATACTTCGCTGGTGCCCTTTGTGGAGGCGTATGGCAAAGACATGGTGCGGGCTTTCTTCAACTACTGGAGCGAAACGAACAAAGGCAGGACGAAAATGCGCTGGGAAGATGAACGGCACTGGGACCTGACCCGCAGGCTTGACAACTGGCGCAGGAACGAGGACAAATGGAACAAGCCCGCCCACCACCAGCGGGAAGATGCGGAACAACACGACCAGGCGACGGAAGACCTGCTGCAACTGGTGCATAAAAAACGGGGATGATGATGGAACAGGTAAAGAACGGAACCCGCGGCAAAACGCCGTACAAAGGCACAGGCACCCCAGCCGCGGTATATGGCAAAATACCCCCGCAGGCCATACAGGCCGAGTGCGCCGTGCTGGGCGCGCTGCTGCTGGATAAACACGCCATCGATATGGTAGTGCCCGTACTGCCGACGGCGGGTATGTTTTACGATAGCGGCAACCGGCAGGTGTACGAGGCTATCCTGCACCTGCATAACACAGGCAGCCCGGTGGACAGTGTGACTGTGGCCGCAGAGCTGATGAAGCGCGGCACGGCTACCATAGGCGATAACAACGTGGCCTACCACCTGGGACTGCTGACCGACGACGTGGTGAACAGCGCACACGTAGAGGCGCACAGCTATATAGTGAAAGAAAAATACCTGCTGCGCGAAATAATAAGGGTAGGGGGCAGCGCTATAACGGAGGGGTACGATGACAGCGACCCGCACCTGCTGCTCAACCGCCTGCAGGACGAGTTGTACCGCCTCACCATCAGCCAGGCAAAAGAGGTGCAGCACATCAGCACCGTGCTAAAAGCCTGCGCCGGGGCCGATGAAGTGGCGAAACAGAACGGCAAAGAATTTACCGGCATACCTACCGGCAATACCGATATGGACCGTTGCACCGGCGGCTGGCAGCCTACCGACCTGGTAGTGATAGCGGCAAGGCCGGCAGTGGGCAAAACGGCCTGGATGCTGAGCACGTTGTACTATGCGGCACTGGCGGGCGTACCGGTAGCGGCCTTCTCGCTGGAGATGCCCCTCGTACAATGGGTAAAGCGGATGCTGTCGGCGGATAGCGGGGTGGCGTACGAGCATATAAAGTTTCCGCAGCGGAGGAGCGTGGAGGAAGACCGCCGTGTACTGGCATCGATGAACAAACTGGCACAGGCACCCATATACCTCGACGAAACCCCGGGGCTGACGATAAACGAACTGCGGGCAAAGGCCAAGCGGCTGAAACTGAAATACGGCATCAGGATGCTGGGCATAGACTACCTGCAACTGATGCGCGGCGATACGGAGAGCAGCAAATACCGGGAGCAGGAAATATCGAAAATAAGCCGAGAGCTGAAGGCGCTGGCCAAGGAGCTGGAGATACCCATTATAGCACTGTCGCAACTGAACAGGGGAGTGGAGAACAGGGCGCGGCGCACCTACCAGCTCAGCGACCTGAGGGAGTCAGGCGCCATAGAGCAGGATGCCGATATAGTAGGGTTCCTGCACGTGCCCTCGCCCGATGACCTGAAAGGCGACAATGAACTGCTGCACGTAGCCGGCCTCTTCATAGAAAAACACCGCGGCGGCCGCTGCGAAAAAATAACCTACTCCTTCAATAAAGAAATACAAAGGTGGGGGGAGTATGGGAAAGGGTGGTGAGCGGAAACCACCCCGTCCCTGCGGGCGCCCTCCTCACTGAGGAGGGGAACCATATAAAAATTACTGTTTCAATACTATACTATCAGCCTTTAGTATGTAGTTGCCGAAATTGTATTCTTTACCGTAAAGGGTGCTAATTTCAGGATGATTGGTGTACACCATATCTTTAGTGATAGCATGGATGGTTTCATTTAACTGAATAGCATCTTTATAAGAGGGTATGATATATTTTTTGTAATCACTTTGTACAATAGTCACGGCGGTTGTACTGTCTGTTATAGCAAAAACATCTATATTGATATCATATTCCAGTTTGCTGTTGTCATTTGTAAAATGGACCAAATACCCATCTTTTACATGTGCTATACTTTGTGCGGATAAGGGCATGTCAGATAATCGCCCTTTACAATAAAACTATCTGAACCGGATACAAAATCTTTATTACCGCTTTCTATAGTTATGTCGTTTTTGAAAAAATCAGGATGGGAACGATTAAAGGAATCTAAAAACGTACTTATCTTAGGTTGGCTTTTAGAACTATTCTGATTTCCGGGTTCATAGGTGTTGCAAGATGCCAAAAGCACCAAAGCAATAAAAAATACTAATCGCATTCGTCAAATATAATAGATTTTTTAAGCAAAGCTATGCCGGGGCAGGTGTCAAGTCAATTCGTAATCCTTGTTTACTTCATTTTCATGTTTAATTGTAAATGAAATCGCTATTTTCATAAACTCGTTTAAAGTCATGTTTTTTTGGGCGGCTACCAAAGCTGCTTTACGGTGTAAATTCACGGGTACTCTTACATTAAAACTTCCTTTAAAAGTTTTATCCGGTTGTTTATTCAGTTCCGCACAAGTTTCCAGATAATCTTCAATAGCTTCTTTAAAAGCTTTCTTCAGTTCAGATACGGATTGGCCTTCAAAGGTTACTAAATCATTTATGCCAATTACTTTTTCCATGAAAAACTTCATCTTCTGTACTGAAGTGAATAGTTGAAATGTAGTCTTTATATTTTAGTGTATCATTCATCTCTTTTCAATTTTCCGTTCGCAGTTAAATGTTCTATAACATCGTTAATAGCATAGGTCTTAACAATGTTGACTGGGTGCGGTTTATGTAAGCTTAAGGCTAATATCAAAAAACCGTGTTTTCACGGTTTTATAAAAAGCTTAGATGCAGTATTTTGTAACCTCTAAAAAAGAAAATGCCCCCGTAAAGTCGAGGGCTACTTGATGTTTACACAACGGAAAAATCCTTATTGTGATTTGCTTCAAATTAGATAGTAAATATAAACAACTTTTCATTAATCAAAACACATGAAAAAAATATTAGGCCTCGACCTGGGCACCACCTCTATCGGCTGGGCGTTTGTCTCGGAAGCTGAAAACGAACAGGAACAATCAATTGTCCACAGGATAGGCGTACGCGTCAACCCGCTCACTACCGATGAGCAGAAGAATTTTGAAAAAGGCAAACCTGTATCTGTAAATGCCGACCGCACGCTGAAACGCGGGGCAAGGCGAAGCCTGCAACGCTATAAGCTGAGGCGTGCGCACCTGGTAAAGGCTTTGCTCCAGGCAGGCATCATTACTAAAGACACTCTGCTGGCCGAAGACGGTAAAGACAGCACGCACAGCACCTATGCCCTCAGGGCAAAAGCAGCCACAGGAAAAATAGCCAATGAAGACTTGGGCCGTGTGTTGCTGATGCTGAATAAAAAAAGGGGCTACCGCAGCAGCCGCAAGGTAAAGAACGAAGAGGAAGGGCAGGCTATTGACGGCATGACCGTAGCCAAACAGTTATATGAAGAAGGCATTACTCCGGGGCAACTATGCTACCGCCTGCTGAAAGCAGGGAAAAAGACCTTGCCCGATTTTTACCGTTCTGACCTGCAGGATGAACTGGATAAGGTATGGAACTGTCAGAAACAGTTTTATCCTGAAATATTCACAGATGCATTTAAAAAGGATATTGAAGGGAAAGGGCGGGGCCCTACGTCTGCTGCCTTCTGGAATAAATACGGCTTCAACACTGCGGATATAAAAGGCACCAGGGAAGAAAAAAAGCTGACGGCGTATGAATGGAGAAGCAAAGCCACAGATACGCAGCTTGGTAGGGAAGAGGCCGCTTACGTAATAGCGGAGATTAACAATAATATGAGTAGTTCCAGCGGCTACCTCGGAGCTATCAGCGACAGGAGCAAAGAGCTGTACTTCAACAGGCAAACAGTGGGGCAGTACCTGTATGCACAGTTGCAGCAAAGCCCGCATACCCGCCTGAAGAACCAGGTGTTTTACAGGCAGGATTACCTCGATGAGTTCAATATCATCTGGGAAACGCAAAGCCAGTACCACCCTGAGCTGACACCTGCCCTGAAAGAGGATATACGCGATATGATTATTTTTTACCAGCGCAAACTAAAATCGCAGAAAGGATTGGTAAGCTTTTGCGAGTTTGAGTGTAAAAAGGTGGAGATTGAAAAAGACGGTAAAACAGTTACCAAACTTACCGGTTATAAAGTAGCCCCCAAATCGTCCCCTTTATTCCAGCAGTTTAAAATATGGCAAAACCTGCACGACCTAAGGGCGCAAAACAAAGCAACAAAAGAAATCCTTGATTTTGACCAGGAAGCAAAAGAATCCCTGTTTGAGGAACTGAACACCCGGGGCACGCTTACTGCTGATAAGGCCCTCTCGCTGTTGGGGTATAAACCCAAAGAATGGGAACTCAATTTCAAAGCCGTGCAGGGCAATATGACTAACAAGGTCCTGTATGAAGCCTACCTGAAAATACTGGAGCTGGAAGGGTATGATGTAAAAGAGCTTTTCAAAGTAAAGGGTGATAAGGATGATGTAACACTGGCTGATATTACTGTTGAGCCAACCGAAATAAAGAAAATCATTTCATCGGTTTTCGATACGCTGAAAATAGATACAGCCATACTTGATTTTAATGCAGAACTGGACGGCAAGGATTTTGAACGGCAGGCATCTTACCGGCTGTGGCACCTGCTGTATGCTTATGAAGGAGATAACTCCCCTTCGGGCAACGAAACTCTGTGGCGGCTGCTCGGCTCCAAATTCGGCTTTGCTCAAGGCCATGCCAAAATATTATCGAATATAGCGCTGCCTGACGATTATGGCAGCCTCAGCGCAAAGGCTATGCGCAATATCTACCCGTTCATTAAAGAATCTGAATACAGCATAGCCTGCAAACAGGCAGGTTATAACCATTCTTCTTCCATTACCAAAGAAGAAAATGAGAACAGGGAACTGAAAACAAGGCTGGAACTGCTGCCCCGCAACAGCCTGCGCAACCCTGTGGTGGAAAAGATACTGAACCAGATGGTGAATGTGGTGAATGCCATTATTGACGACCCCGAACTGGGCAAACCCGATGAAGTGCGTATAGAGCTGGCAAGGGAGCTAAAAAAGAACGCCAAAGAGCGGGAGGAGATGACCGCTTCTATAGCCAAAGCCAATGCGGAACATGAGCGGATTCGGAACTTACTTATAAAAGAAGATGGCATTAAGAACCCTACTAGGAACGATATAATCAGGTATAAGCTATACCATGAACTGAAAAACAACGGGTATAAAACGCTTTATTCAAACACCTATATACCAAGGGAGCGGTTGTTTACAAAAGATTTTGATATAGAGCACATCATTCCGCAAGCACTGTTGTTTGATGATAGCTTTAGCAACAAAACAATATGTGTGCGTCAGGAAAACCTCGACAAAGGGAACAAATGCGCTTTCGATTTCATAGGCCCGTATTTTGGCGAGGACAAAATAGAGGCTTATAAGGAACGTATAGAAATGCTGTACCGGCTGAACCAGAAAAATGATGGCGAGGGCATCAGTAAGGCTAAATACAAAAAGCTGCTAATGAAGGCGGAAGAAATAGGAAAGGGCTTCATTGAGCGCGATTTGCGCGACAGCCAGTATATAGCCAAAAAAGCCAAAGAAATGTTTCACGAGCTGTGCAAGAATGTGGTAACTACTACGGGCAGCATTACCGCCCGGCTGCGCGAGGATTGGGGGCTGACCAACATTATGCAGGAACTGAATATGGAAAAGTACCGCAGGTCGGGGCTTACGGAAATGAGGGAAACCAAAGACGGTAACCTGAAAGAACGGATTACAGACTGGAGCAAACGGAACGACCACCGCCACCATGCTATGGATGCGCTTACGGTTGCTTTTACCCGGCGGCAGTATATACAGTACCTCAACCACCTGAACGCAAGAAAAAACGAGCAGGATGAATGGCACGGCGCTATTATGGGCATCGAGAAGAAATATACCACGTATGAATTTGATGATGCAGGCAATAAAAAGCGGCGGTTTAAGCTGCCTGTGCCCAACTTCAGGGAGGTAGCCAAAGAGCAACTGGAACATGTTTTAGTATCGTACAAAGCCAAAAACAAAGTAGCTACTAAGAACGTTAACCGCTACCGGACAGCAAAAGGGGAGCGGCAACAGGTGGTACTGACCCCCAGGGGGCAGTTGCATAAAGAAACAGTGTACGGGAAAATAAGGAGATATGCTACCCGCGAAGAAAAGGTAGGCGCGAAGTTTGACGAGGCCCTGATACAACAGGTAACGGTAAAAGCATACCGGGAAGCCCTGCTGAAAAGGCTCAGGGAAAACAACGGCGACCCTAAGAAAGCATTTACAGGTAAAAACAGCCTTGAGAAAACACCATTGTATATAAATGAAACAGCAAAGCTTACAGTACCGCCGAAAGTAAAGCTAATGGTGCTGGAAGATAACTATACCATACGCAAAGAGGTGACGCCGGACAATTTTAAAGACAAGAAAAGCATAGAGAAAATAATTGATGCAGGCGTGCGCCGTTTGTTGCTTGAGAGGTTCGAAGCTTCCAAAGATGCCAAAGAGGCTTTTTCGAACCTGGATAAAAACCCGCTGTGGCTAAATGAAGCAAAGGGTATTGCCATCAAATCGGTTAAAATAAGCGGTGTATCCAATGCCGAGGCCTTACACCATAAAAGGGACCACAACGGCGAACTTATACCGGGGGAGCATGGCAACTCTATACCTGCCGATTTTGTGAGCACGGGCAATAATCACCACGTTGCCGTTTACAGGGATGCAGATGGAAAGTTGCAGGACACTATTATTTCATTTTATGAAGCTGTGGAGCGGGTGCGGCAGGGATTGCCGGTGATAGACAGGACTTTAAATAAAGAACTTGGCTGGCAGTTTTTGTTTACGATGAAACAAAATGAACTATTTCTTTTTCCGTCCGATACTTTCGACCCGAATGAGATTGATTTGCTGAACCTGGAAAATTACAAGCAGCTAAGTGCCAATTTATTCAGGGTGCAAAAGCTTTCAAAGCTATCTTACGGAAACGCTACTGTGCGGGAATATGTTTTTCGTCATCACCTGGAAACGACTGTAGATGATAAAAAAGAGCTTAAAGATATTGCCTATAAAGAATTGAAAAGCCTGTCTTTGCTCGATAAAATTGTGAAAGTCAGGCTCAATCACATTGGGAGGATTGTCAAAGTAGGTGAATATTAACCTGAAATGTAAACACCATGATTAAACGTACCCTTTACTTTGGAAACCCGGCATACCTGAAAACAACCAACGAGCAACTGGTTATTGAAATGCCGGACACGGGCGAAAAAAAGCAAACGCCTATAGAGGATATAGGACTGCTGATGCTTGACCACCAGCAGGTAACCATTACACAGGCCCTGCTGTCGAAGCTGCTGGCAGCCAATGTGGCGGTCATTACCTGCGACCATACACACCATCCGTCCGGTTTGTTCCTGAACCTCGACGGCCATACGCTTCAAAGCCAGAAATTCCAGGCGCAGGTGGAGGCATCGGTGCCCCTGAAAAAACAGCTTTGGCAGCAAACCGTGGCCGCTAAGATTGGCAACCAGGCTGCCCTGCTGCAAAAGGAGCGGGCAGACCATAAAATACTGCTCAACTATGCCAAAGAAGTAAAAAGCGGGGATAGCGAGAACCACGAGGCAAAAGCCGCGGCGTATTATTGGAAAAACCTGTTTCCTGCGTTTCTGAATTTTACCCGCGAACGGTTTGGCGCACCGCCCAACAATCTTTTGAACTATGGCTATGCTATACTGCGGGCGGTAGTGGCCCGCAGCCTGGTAGGCTCGGGCCTGCTGCCTACACTGGGCATCTTTCACCGCAACCAGTACAATGCATACTGCCTGGCCGATGATATCATGGAGCCGTACAGGCCCTTTGTAGATAAAGTGGTATGCGCTATTGTGGATATGAACGGGCAGTACCTGGAAATGACCCCTAATATGAAAAAGCAACTATTGGGAATACCTGCTATGGATGTACGGATAAACGGGCAAAAAAGCCCGCTGATGAATGCGGTACAGCGTACCACAGCGAGCCTGGCCAAGTGCTTTGAGGGGGATAGCCGGAAGATTGCCTATCCCGAATTTGCGGATTGATAACGGGTTAGACGTAACAGATATGTATGAGCGGTTAAACGCATATCGTATTATGTGGGTTTTGGTATTTTTTGACTTGCCAACTGAAACTAAAAAAGACCGGAAAAATTATTCGCGGTTCAGGAAGAATATGCTGGCAGACGGCTTCCAGATGTTCCAGTTCAGTATATACCTGCGCCATTGCAGCAGCAGGGAAAATGCAGATGTACACATAAAGCGCGTAAAATCGATACTTCCGCCCAAAGGCCATGTGGGCATGATGTGTGTGACGGATAAGCAGTTTGGAATGATGGAAATATTCCAGGGACGCGACGCGGTAGACGTACCGGATACTACCCAGCAGTTGGAACTTTTTTAGGTGCTCAGGATGAAAAAAATGGCCGTAAAATCCATTTTTTTCATCCTAAAAATCACCCTAAAACCGCTACTGTAGCGGGTTGTAGCCAATTCTGTTGTGAAAGAACTAAGCTACATAATAATTTGAAAGCAAATCACAACACAGAAGATGAAACTTACAGAAGATGAAACGTTGTGAAAGAACTAAGCTACATAATAATTTGAAAGCAAATCACAACACCTATAGATGCGGGCATCATCTCGAAAACGTTGTGAAAGAACTAAGCTACATAATAATTTGAAAGCAAATCACAACTGGATGTGCCCCGTATGTTGAGCGACTACCGTTGTGAAAGAACTAAGCTACATAATAATTTGAAAGCAAATCACAACGGTACATACCGGGCCCGAGATTGTAATAAAGTTGTGAAAGAACTAAGCTACATAATAATTTGAAAGCAAATCACAACTGGAAAGGAAATTGTTGCAATATAGATAGGTTGTGAAAGAACTAAGCTACATAATAATTTGAAAGCAAATCACAACCTTACGCCAATTGTAGAGGCCCGTTTCGAGGTTGTGAAAGAACTAAGCTACATAATAATTTGAAAGCAAATCACAACTACTGCATGGAGCGAAAGTTTTATTTTAACGTTGTGAAAGAACTAAGCTACATAATAATTTGAAAGCAAATCACAACGTCGAGGCGCATACCCTCAATGATGGTTCTGTTGTGAAAGAACTAAGCTACATAATAATTTGAAAGCAAATCACAACTTACAATAGGCCAATTACTTGCAGATGCCAGTTGTGAAAGAACTAAGCTACATAATAATTTGAAAGCAAATCACAACACCCGAGAATGGCAGGACGATAATTTTTTCGTTGTGAAAGAACTAAGCTACATAATAATTTGAAAGCAAATCACAACTGCTTTTTCAGAGTACCACCTCAGGCGGTGGTTGTGAAAGAACTAAGCTACATAATAATTTGAAAGCAAATCACAACAAGTTAAAGTTAGTTATTCTTGAGACATTCGTTGTGAAAGAACTAAGCTACATAATAATTTGAAAGCAAATCACAACCCATCATGCGCCTGGTACTTTTTGAAAGGCGTTGTGAAAGAACTAAGCTACATAATAATTTGAAAGCAAATCACAACTATTTCCTTGACTTCATCAGGGAAATATTGGTTGTGAAAGAACTAAGCTACATAATAATTTGAAAGCAAATCACAACAAAGGATATTGATGATATGCTTATTATAGAGTTGTGAAAGAACTAAGCTACATAATAATTTGAAAGCAAATCACAACCCATCAAACCAAATCCACATTTGGTATAACGTTGTGAAAGAACTAAGCTACATAATAATTTGAAAGCAAATCACAACTATCACTTCACCCTTCCTATTCCTTCTAATGTTGTGAAAGAACTAAGCTACATAATAATTTGAAAGCAAATCACAACCCACCATTCTTAGTTACGTTGGTACTAACTGTTGTGAAAGAACTAAGCTACATAATAATTTGAAAGCAAATCACAACCCCCATGTCCAAGGCATAACCAGGCGCCTGAGTTGTGAAAGAACTAAGCTACATAATAATTTGAAAGCAAATCACAACTACAAATCACATTATCTGCCGTTGCGGGCGGTTGTGAAAGAACTAAGCTACATAATAATTTGAAAGCAAATCACAACCCCTTACAATAACGGGACTGATGTACATAAGTTGTGAAAGAACTAAGCTACATAATAATTTGAAAGCAAATCACAACCATCCGATGGATATACAAATAATAAATAAGTTGTGAAAGAACTAAGCTACATAATAATTTGAAAGCAAATCACAACTAAGGACCAGAAAGACACTAAAAAATAGTGGTTGTGAAAGAACTAAGCTACATAATAATTTGAAAGCAAATCACAACTATCCTACTGAACGGGCCCAGCTCATATCCGTTGTGAAAGAACTAAGCTACATAATAATTTGAAAGCAAATCACAACCAGGAAAGAAAGGTGGATGCCACTGGCCAGGTTGTGAAAGAACTAAGCTACATAATAATTTGAAAGCAAATCACAACCAAAAAAATTTGCTATAACAAACAATGCAGGTTGTGAAAGAACTAAGCTACATAATAATTTGAAAGCAAATCACAACTGACGGGACGATTGTTAAACTTCTTATAGGTTGTGAAAGAACTAAGCTACATAATAATTTGAAAGCAAATCACAACAGATGTTTCATGGTTACAGACACACATGGAGTTGTGAAAGAACTAAGCTACATAATAATTTGAAAGCAAATCACAACAGGAAGATAGCAGCTAATCACGGAGCTGATGTTGTGAAAGAACTAAGCTACATAATAATTTGAAAGCAAATCACAACCGGTATCGGAGATGGCACAGTCGTTTGGCGGTTGTGAAAGAACTAAGCTACATAATAATTTGAAAGCAAATCACAACTGAGGAGGTGTACCTGATGGGCGACCAGCGGTTGTGAAAGAACTAAGCTACATAATAATTTGAAAGCAAATCACAACACTGGAAAGCGGGGTAGTTCAGTGGCGAGAGTTGTGAAAGAACTAAGCTACATAATAATTTGAAAGCAAATCACAACTTTTAAATGGACACTTCTTATATCGATAAAGTTGTGAAAGAACTAAGCTACATAATAATTTGAAAGCAAATCACAACAAAGCCGGCTCTTTCATCCGGGCGTTTAGAGTTGTGAAAGAACTAAGCTACAGTTTCTAAATCCCCCTGAAAAATTCTTCCAGGGATATTTTATGTATTTCCAATATTCGCAACAGGCTATTGATTGTAAAATTAGTCTGGTTTTCTTCGATGCGCCAGTATTGCTTCCGGTCAAGCTCATGTTCATTGGCGAACTTCTCATAGCTGGTATAGCCACGCTCCATCCGTAACTCTTTCAGTTTCTTTGAGATTGCCGCCCTTTGCTTATCCGTTCGTGAAGCCATATACAAAGCGACATCAAAACAGGAAAAATAAGTACGGCATATATGCCGTATATTAAATTTTATCCCCTATATTTGTGATAGCAAATTCGTATTTGCCCATTTTTATCACTTTTTAAATTTCACCCAATGAAACACACGCTCTTATTTGTCATTGGCGTATTGCTCGCCACCGGTTTGCAAATGTCCTGCAAAACATCTGACCCCGAATGCAAGTCCTGCGGCTTACAGGCACCCGTCAAAGAAGGAAGTATCGTTGTCGGGGAATCCAGTTACGAGACCAAAGTCTGGAAGCAACAAAATTATGATTATCAATTTGCGTATGCCACCACAAAAGCCGACCCAGCAAAAATTTTAGACCGTATTCCCGCAATTGCCCTTGAATCTAATGTTGAAGTGGCTGCTGTTATATTTTACACCAATAAATATGCAGATGGCTTGATTACGGATGCCCAAAGCATACAGGATGAAAACACGCAGGCCATAGGCGTGTATTTTATCAAGGAAAACAAACTGCGTTTCAGGTTTTATCTGAAAGAGAACAATGCTTACCGCATCATCCCTGAATTGAATGCCGAGGTAAAAGCGATGTCGTCCAACGACCTGTTCGACATCTATAAAATTTACTTTTCTGAAAACAAGGAAGGTGCTGCTATAGCCATTACGAATGAAGATGTTCTTTTCAAGACGACTTATAGTAAATCCCATACATTAGGCTATAATATCAGCTACCTGTCGAGGAAGGCGTTGGGAAGTAGCGCATGGAGGCAAACAACCGGCGGCCCCGATTGTGATGCGCCCTGTTCGGGAGGCCATAACTGTCAAAATGGTTTACACGGATGGTCGTGTGACTATACGGATGAAGAAGAGAACGACGGGGACCAGGCGAATGTCCACCTAATAAATGGAACGCCGCGCAATGAAGTTGATTCGGCCTATGATATCGGGCTGCATTACCGTCTCCGGGATTCTTTTTTGATGCATTACGCAATCGGGCAAAAATATGTTGATTACTACTATGGCATGACCTCAACCGCCTATTTGTCCAGCGATATTGTAAACAATACTTTGCCTTTCCTCAAAAAGATAAATAATATCGTTTACGAATGGCTGGTGAACAACAATACAAGCCAGGTACTGTTAACGGATGACCTTGCAACAGAAGCGGATGCACTTCTTGACCTTTATATGGCGGCGGCTCCCAATCCCACCGAAGCGGCCTATTTTACCGACATCAAAACAGATGTGGCACATTTCAAGGGCAAAACCATTGCCGAAATTTTAGCTGAGATTCAGTAGTTGTTTCCTGTTTTCATTTTTAGTAGCAACTTTTTTGCTTCTACTTCTTCCATCATTGCGAGGATCCCGAAGCATTCGGGAGACGAAGCAATCCCGCGTAACAAGTACTACACGCTATAAGTATTCCTCATATTTCGCGAGATTGCTTCGCCGCTCTCTATCGTTCGCTGCTCGCAAGGACGGGAGGAAAAAGGAACAGAAGGGTAGTGCAGGAACCACCCCGCCCCTTCGGGGCACCCCTCCTCATTGAGGAGGGAAATTATATATTATCGCGAGATTGCTTCGTCGCTCTCTGTCGTTCGTAGCTCGCAATGACGGGAGGAAAAAGAACAAAATGGTAGTGTGGGAACCACCCCGTCTCTGCGGGGCACCCCTCCTCATTGAGGAGGGGAATTACATTATTATCGCGAGATTGCTTCGCTGCTCTCTGTCGTTCGTAGCTCGCAATGACGGGAGGGAAAAGAACAGAAGGGTAGTGTGGGAATCACCTCGTCTCTGCGAGACACCCCCTCCTCATTGAGGAGGGGAATTATATATTATCGCAAGGTTGCTTCGACGCTTTCTGTCGTTTGCTGCTCGCAAGAACGGGCGAAAAAAAGAACAGAAGGGTAGTGTGGGAACCACCCCGTCTCTGCGGGGCACCCCTCCTCATTGAGGAGGGGAATTACATTATTATCGCGAGGTTGCTTCGACGCTCTCTGGCGTTCGTAGCTCGCAAGGACGGGAGGGAAAAGAACGGAAGGGTAGTGTGGAAACCACCCCGCCCCTTCGTGACACCCCTCCTCATTGAGGAGGGGAATTATATATTATCTGGGATTACT
>CAZUMM010000039.1:0-21350 GCA_964621795.1 uncultured Flavipsychrobacter sp. | reverse complement strand
AAGTGGGACGCTGCTGTTTTAGTGTCAGGTGGTAACACCTGACACCATAGTAAAAACACCTGACACCATAGTAAATACCTGACACCATAGTAAACACCATAGTAACAATTTACTGTATTTTAAGAAGCCTGCCTGAGGCTAAACCCTTCCAATATCACATCCGTTACACCGTCGTGCCTGTTGATATGTAAATCAGCAGGGTAGTACCCGGTTTTTTGAAATTTTGCCGGCTGTGGTACAGGACGTTTAAAATCTGAGGTGGCCTTCAGGAATTCGAGTGTTATCATCGGCTCATAAAAAACGACCTGGCTATTGTAGGAACCATACAAGAACGTTTGGGTAAACAACTGCCCGTGAAGTTCCGGCGAAGCTGCATCCATCCAGTGTTTGCCCATCATCGGTATTGGATTTGCACCGATGTAGTTTGCTGGCAAATAGACGGGTAGCGGGTTGGCCGCCATCTTTACAGAATCTGTATAACCCATAACTTCCACTTCAGAAGCCATATAAAAATGCACATCGAAATGCGGTTTGTCGTAAATGTGGGCGGGCGGGTGACCATGGGGGTTCCAGTCAAGCATAATGAATTTAAACGGTTCAGGTACCTCTGCGGGCAATGGAACATTGATATTGTCTGAGTGGCTGTGTTGAGCAGCCGTATCATCGCTTGTTGCAACTGAATTTAAAACATCGTCGTTAATGGTCAGTATCATTTGAGCGGGAGAGCCATCATCGTTGAGCTTTACAGAGGTCCATACCTTGCCGTTCCGGAAGCTTACTTCAGTGCCTTTAAACAGGTTGTTTTTTTTATTGGTTTCTTCCTTTTTGCATGAGGCCAGTGCAGCCATAATGGCTATGAGGATAAAAAATCTTTTCATTGATTATTATTATTAAAAATTGAGAATCGTAAAAATGAATTGTGGGAAAAGAGGTGTGTGCAGGCTATATTCTGCGAAAGATTGCACAAACATGCCCCGCATCCGCCTTTACAGGCAGCGCATTGGTAAAATATTTGTCAATACTGATGTGGTGTTTTTACAAATCGGGGAACATGGTTACGCCCAGCTTTTCGTTCAATCGTTCCATTGCCTCAAAGAATTCTTTTGGTGGTTTGGCAACAGGGACCGGGGGGAGTTCCATAGATTCTGCAGGCCTGCTAAACTCCCAAAAGAGCTGTTCAAACCCTCCCGGTGTAACAATGAGCAGCAGTGTAACTGTTTCGCTAACCAGCCTGAATTTATGGGCAATGTTACGGGGCAGATGTACATAGTCGCCGGTGCGGGCGTGAATGTGTTCATCTCCCAGTTCATATATAATCTCCCCGTCAAGAATTACATAACTTTCTTCTTCTTTTGTGTGGACATGTTTGGGGGGCTCAAATCCTCGCCTCAGTGTGCATTTGAGCACTGAGAATGCCCCGTTGGTCTCTTCGGCGGTTGTTAAAAATGTAAAAAGGTTCGGGCCGTACCAGCGCGAACGGGCCAGCATGTCTTCTTTTGCTACATGTAATTTTTTTAGGTTTTCAACTGAGTTGTTCATTTTTTGATTTTTTGTTGAGGCAAAAGTAGACCGGCTTATTGGCGCCATAATCAGCCAAATGGTGGATTTTCACTTTAGTATCCCGTATTGTTTTGCTTTAAATATTGCTTCTGTACGGTTACCGGCACCAAGCTTCAGGTATATATTGAGCGTGTGTGTTTTTACAGTGCTGGGAGAAATGTATAGTTCGTTCGCAATTGTACGGTTTGTATATCCTTTAGACAGCAGGTCGAGCACATCCAGTTCACGTGCAGAGAGGGGGTCTAAATAATAGGATTTCGGAATTTTTTCAACAGGTATTGTTACGTTGGCTACCCTGCTGTTTTCTATTGCTTTGCTGATGAACACGGCCAGGGTTTTCAGCGTTTCCAACGATTGCGCGGTATATGCATTTTTAACCGGTGTCCTTACGGATAACATACCGATAATGTCTTTATTGACCATTAACGGCACGTACATCAGGGAGGCGGGTTCAATGCCCTGGAGGGCATTTATGCGTTCCGGTAAATAAATATGGTATTCATTTTCGAAATCGTTTATCAGTATTTCTTGTTTATTGGCAAACACCCAGCCTGAAAAACGTTCTGTATTATGGGCATAAATTGTAAACCGGGGTACTTTTAATCCGTTTTCCCTGGCGCCCACGTATTCAAAATAACCTGTACTGACGTTGTAGATCCCGATAGCAAACGAATGGGCATCCATAAGCTGGTTGACATGGTGATACACTGTTTCAACAATCTGTTCTACAGTTAGTTCAGTTAAAATAGATGCCCCGATTTTGTTTAGAACTTTAAGGTGCTCTGTCAGCTTATCGATTTGTTCCATTGGCTTGTTACCTGCTGCAAAGTTACATATATTGTGAGGTTTTAATATTGATGCTTTTGAGTGATAGGATTGGCCCCTCCCGGCCTCCCCCAGGGGGAGGAGATGTGATTCTGATACCACAAAATATATTGTATATGAGTACGCAAGCGGATGCTTGCTGGGTTTGGGTCTAAGCAAATGCTTAGACCAGCGTTATACATGTTCCTATCTTTCCTGCCCCACCGGGGTGGTGGTGATAGCTTTGCTATTGTATGGCAAATGCAGATTTTTCTACGGTAATAGCTAAGTACACACACCCGTGTACGTTTCACATTCAGGACCTGGCAGACCCGTATGAGGGGGCGGATGATGAAAACTTTTCTGCTGCGGACCTTACTACTGCCAAGGGGAATGCTATATCGGACATAAATACCCGGATAGATACGGAGGCTACAACAATAGCTACGCAAAAAACAGACCTTTCTACTACACAGGATGCGCTGGTAGATGCGATTGCTTATCCTGCTTCGGAAGCTGATTTCAATACAGCTATGGCTACGTTAAAGGCTGATTTAGCCAGTGCGGTATCAAGCGGTGTCAGCTTTGATGCTGCGGCTGTAAAAACTGCGATAGCGGGGTTCATCAATGCCGAAATAAGTGATACGATAACAGTGAGCAAGAAGGATGTAATGGAGGCTGTAAAGGCAGATTACCTGGCGGCTGTTACTATTGCTTACCCCGACCCGTGCCCGAAGTGCCGGGAGGGGAGCGCATCGCTGGGCAGGTATGCCGAAAGCAGGGATGTGGCCGGCGGCAGTAATACCAAACTGATTGTTTGCACTACGTGCAATGGCTTTACACAGGTAGCGGATATAACGGAGGTAGCCCCGCCGCCCACAGAAATAAACTGGGGGGCTTTTGATACTTCGACCTACGAGGCATAAACAATACGACTATGAACAAACCACTATCAAACAAAACGCCTGTAACTACGATACAGAATGGTGTATCGTGGTTTTGTATTTACCCGCAGGGGGAAAACGAGGTGCAGTGCATCAGCGGCGGCAACATGTCGGAAGTGCAGGGGAAGATGTTGCTGTGGCTGCATGAGCAGGGTATAAAGAAGGAAACGGTGGAGTGGCTGCAGGTTGAAAGGGCAAAACGGCTAAAGGGGTAAGGTATGCGTGTGATTATACTGATACTATGTTACCTGGTTGCATGGATTGCAATGCTGGCAATGGTGTGCATAGTACCCGACACACGGGTGAGGGCTGGCAGCAATAAAACAGTGATGCATGGCAATAGGTAAAAGACAGGTGAAGACAAAAACAGGGACTGAAGGGAAGTGCAAGGCTGAGCGGCCTGCAAGGTACAGCCAGGAGCTTGCCGACAGGGTATGCGTGGAGATAAGCACTTCGAACAAGTCGCTGAAGACGATATGCGCTATGGAGGGTATGCCTACGGTACGGACGGTGCTGCACTGGCAGAACACGAATGAACAATTTCTGGCACAGTACCGCCGTGCAAAGGAGGAGCAGGCGGACTACCTGGCGGAGGAAATAATTGAGATAGCGGACGACAGCAGTCATGATACGAAGGAGGGCAGAACGGGGGCGATGGAAAACAGGGAATGGCTCAACAGGTCGAAACTGCGGGTGGAGACGCGTAAATGGGTAGCAAGCAAGCTGCGGCCAAAGAAGTACGGAGATAAGATAGATGTGAAGCATGAGGGCGACATCAGGGTGCAGCAGGTTACGGGTATGGAGGTGAAGTAAAGCATGAAGATTGTTTTTAACACTTATGGAAACGAGAAGCAAAAGGAGGTATGCCGCCACTGGGTAGACCCGTCTGTAACGGATATTGTGTACGGGGGCTCGAAGGGTAGCGGTAAGTCGTACCTGGGATGTTCTTTGATATTTGGCGATGCACTGATGTATGCGGGCACGCATTACTTCATAGCCCGTAAGGAGCTGAACGACCTGCGGAAATATACGATACCATCGGTACACGAGGTGCTGGGGCACTGGGGCATAACGCAGGCTTATTTTAAGTACAACGGGCAGGACAATTTTTTTGAGCTGTATAATGGCAGCAGGGTGTACCTGATACAGGCGAAGTATATGCCGGGCGACCCGGAGTACCATCGCTTCGGCTCGATGCAGATGACGCGGGGATGGATAGAGGAGGCGGGACAGTTTGAAGAGGCGGCGAAGAATAACCTGAATGCTTCGGTAGGCAGGTGGAAGAATGACCGGTATAGCCTTACGGCCAAGCTGCTGCAGACTTGCAACCCGGCTAAAAATTATTTGTACCGCGACTATTATAAAAAGCATAAAAACGGGATGCTGGAGGGGTGGAAGCGGTTTGTGCAGGCCCTGCCGGAAGATAACAGGATGGCGCCTGCGGGCTACCTGGAAAACCTGTACCGCTCGCTGAGCTATAACGAAAAGCAACGACTGCTGTATGGCAACTGGGAGTATGATGATGACCCGGCGCTGCTGATTGAGAGTTTTGACCGGATTACGGATGCTTTCACCAATGACTATGTGCAGGGGAACGGGCGGCGGTATATAAGCGCCGACCTGGCGATGCAGGGGCGTGACCGCTTTGTGACGGGTGTATGGAATGGCTATGTATGCGACCTGCGCAAGGGGGTGGATAAGCCCAAGGCTAAGGGGAAAGAGATAGAGACAGACCTGAAACACCTGATGATGGCGCATGGTGTGCCCCGCTCTCAGGTGGTGGTGGACAGTGATGGCATGGGCAATTACCTGGAAAGCTACCTGGAGGGTATAAAGGAGTTTCGCGGTAATGGCAAGGCGGTCAATGACCGGGAGTTTGCCAATATAAAGGCGGAATGTGCCTATAAGCTGGCAGAGCTGATAAATAAGGGACAGTTGCGGATAATATGCAGTGCGGAGCAGCGGGAGTGTATTGAAGAGGAGCTGGGTGTGCTGAAGGCACAGTCGGTAGATGCGGACGAGGCACGCAAGCGGATTATTAAAAAAGATATGATGAAGGAGGAGTTGGGCCGCTCTCCGGATTACCTGGATATGCTCATCATGCGGATGTACTTCGAGGTGCAGCGGCCGGCCCCGGGAATATTCGATGTCAACCCATATAAATAATTAACCAATGATTACAACAGAACAGCAAAGGCGGGATATAATCGTCAACAACCCGAACAAGGACCGTGTAGAGCGGGCGCAGCGCAAGAATAAGTACCTGCGTATGCATATATACGGCATAGGACTGAAGGAGCATATTTCGTGCATAGAGGGTTTTGAGGCGCCGGGGCTGGATGAGATAAGGGGCAGGTATTGCATATCGAACCGGGATTTGTTTGCGCGGCTAGGGAGGCCTATTGATAAGGTGTTTTCTGCAAAGGGCGGTTCTATTTATTACAATCTTACAGAGAATGCGAATAAAATGGCTATGCGCCTGTGCATGAATGTGCGGAATGGGTTGAGCGCGCGTAAGTGGGTAGAGGCTTACTGGACGCCGCACTTCAAGGACGACCCGGACGGGATGCTCTTTATAGAGACGGGCGACAGCGCTGCTTATCCTACGTACAAGTCTTCTACTTCTTACTACGACTACCTGCCGGCGGGCGATACGGTGGAGTATGTATGCTTTAAGGTGACGGAGAAGGAAAAGGAGGCTTCGGGCTACAGGAAGGAGGACCAGATATACAGGCTGGTGGACGATGCTTATGATTACTGGCTGAAGCGGGAGGGCGATAAGGTGACTACGATAGAGCAGTGTACTTATCCCAATTACTTTGGCCGGGTGCCTGCTTTGCTGAACAGCGATTATGAAGACCCTGAGCATGACGGGCACAAACTCTCGATATTCAGCGATATACTGGAGGTGGCGGAGTATTACCTGCTAACGGGGTCTATAAAAATAACGAATGATTTCCGCCACGGCTTTCCCAAGTACTGGGAGTATGCAGGTGTGTGCGAACGGTGCAAGGGCACTACTACTATAGGGGGCGAAACGTGCAGGGAGTGCAATGGCAGTGGCCGGAGCCTGATGATACGTTTTGACCGGGTGAAGGCGCTGCAAACACCGGAAAGCAAGGACCAGCCGGTGATTGCCCCTCATGTGGCGGGGTATATAGAGCCATCGAAAACGTATCACGAGATTGCCACTTTTACGAAGGCGGCACTGGAGGATATGATGCAGTATACGCTGTGGAACCGTGCGGAAAGGCAGCGCACCGGGGGCACCGGCATGACGGCCGGCAGTACAAAAACTGCTACGGAAATAGTAGGCGAGTTGCAGACGACGGTTGATAAGCTGCACCCGATATCGGACAGTGCGGAGAAGCGGATAAAGTTCATCATAGACAGGAAGATAGAGCTGGAGCTGAGGAGCGGTTACCAGGGCTCGTCTGTGAACCTGGGCAGGCGCTACCTGATGGAAACACCGGATGAGCTTTGGGACAGGTATGTAAGGGCTAAAACGGACAGTGCTGATGACTGCCTGCTGGATGAGTTGCTAATCGACTTCATAGAGACGAAGTACGGGGCCGACCCGGTGGGCATGGAAATCATGCTGAAGATGCTGTACGTGGTGCCGTTCTTTCACCGCACTATAGAGCAGGTGCAAAGCCTGGGTGTAAGCCCGCGCGATTTTGCAGCCAAGCTGTATGCGGGCGAGTGGCAGAAACAGATTGAGGACTCGGAGGTGATCAGGCTGACGACACAGGAACTGAGAGAAAGCTTGTATGCTTATGCCGCTGAGCGGGAACAGCCTGAACAACCAGAACAGCCTGCACCGCAGCCCCCGGCCACAGAAACTTATCAGAATTGATTTTATCAAAAATGTAAATAATAAAAATTATGGCACGTCAAAAAAAAGAAGACACGCAAAGCAATGAAGCTACAACTACCGCTGCCGGAACAACGGATAAGGGCTACACGGTTTATGAAAAATGGCGAGTAGCGCCTATCAGACAGGGCGGCGGTGAAACGGGCAGGGTGCTGGGCTGGAAAAAAGACTCTCGCGCGGCCCTGCAAACGAATATCCGCATTACGCCGATGCAGGCTGAGGAAATGAACAGCGGCACGAGCACGCACAATCCTTTTGCGCTGTTTGAGGCGGGGCAGGATGAAATATTGATTGAAGAATAGGGTCTATCCATTAATAATAACTAATACGATTTATGGCATTTTCAATAGAACTTGTTCAGGAAATTGAACAGAAGTATAAGATATCGGGGCTTACGGCTGCTTTTGAGGCGGAGGAGGTGACGGGTGTCGCGCTGCCTGAAAGGGTGAATATATTGTCGGACGATGACCTGCAAAGGGTGAAGGATGACGAATACTCGAAAGGGAAGACGAGCGGGGTGGAAATGGCGGTAAAGGATTTTAAAACGGAACACGGGCTGGAGTTCCAGGGCAAAACGCTGCGGGGACTTGTAGAGGCTGCGCAGGCAAAGGCGGTAAAGGATGCCAATATTGCCCCGGATGAGCGGGTATCGGCTTTGCAGAACGACCTGGTGAGTGTGCGCCGGGAGTATGCGGCACTGGAGGAAAAACTGGCGGAGGGCGAGGCTGTAGTAAGCCGGGCCAATACCAGGCTGCAAATCTTCAAGGCGGTGCCCTCGCTGGGCGAGGGGGCTATGAGCATGGACAAGGTGCTGACGCTGATGGAGGCGGACGGCTATTCGTTCAGCGCTGAAAACGGACATCTCACGCCTATGCTGAATGGTGAACCCCTGAAGGATGGTGTTGCGAATGTGCTGCCTGTGGAGGATGTGATACGTGAGTATGCCCAAACGAATAATATTGTACCGGCACAGCAACAGTTGAAGCAGGGGCGCGGTGGTACGGATACGCCGCCTGCACCGGTGTTTACCCGCCGCTCGGAAATCGATGCGCATTTTAAGGCGCATGGCAAGAACACGCAGGGTAAGGCGTATATGGATGCTATACGCGAGGCGGCAAAGACGGAGGGTTTTGATATGAATGGGTAGTTTTTGGTTGGTGGCAATACCAACCAAAGGGGGAAATGCGCTTTTTTACTGTCGTGCTCATCGGGAATGTCAGGTGGTAACACCTGACAGCATAAAATACGCAGGGCAAGGCGTATATGGATGCTATACGCGAGGCGGCAAAGACGGAGGGTTTTGATATGAATGGGTAGTTTTTGGTTGGTGACAACAGCAATCAAAGGGGGAAATGCGCTTTTTTGCTGTCGTGCTCATCGGGAGTGTCAGGTGGTAACACCTGACAGCATTAAAATGAACGGTTAGTTTTTGGTTGGTGGCAACAGCAATCAAAGGGGGGAAATGCGCTTTTTTACTGTCGTGCTCATCGGGAGTGTCAGGTGGTAACACCTGACAGCATTAAAAAGGTGGTAACACTTGAAGCATAAAATAACCAAGGTTGCATTCCTGCGCCAGCGTCTTGCCTTTAATGCCTTCACACTATGTTAACAGTAAGAGCGCAATTTTCCGATTGCGCTTTTTTTTGCTGTGGTGTCCATTGGGCGCAGGTGGTAACACCTGACAGTATATGAAATATTATATTTTTCGCAAGCGGATGCTTGCGGTATTGTGGGTCTAAGCGTTTGCTTAGACCAGTGATGGGTGTCAGGTGGTAACACCTGACAGCATTAAAAATGGGCCCGTCGGGAGTGTCAGGTGGTAACACCTGACAACTAAAATACAGTGTGTTTAGTGTCACGGTGTCTTCACTCTTTTTTTAAGGGGAATACATGTGTATCTTTATTGCAAATCACGGGCTATGAAATACAAATTTTTTTCATTGGCGGCTGTTTTGTTGTTGAGTGCGGGTGGGTTTGCTTTTTATAAGCATGACCAGCGCTCCAGGGCTATTGCTGAAAGCTGCTGTGAAAGTCCGCTGGCTACGTGCACGGGCAGTAAGAACTGTACTGCCTGCAAGAATTGTAAGTACTGCAAGCATTGTGCGAAGGAGGGTGGGACTTGTGGGGTGTGTAAGTAGGGGCCTGATTTGTTTGGTTGGTGACAACACCAACCAAAGGATGAAATTATATACCACATAAAATATTGAATTTTTTCGCAAGCGGATGCTTGCAATATTATGGGTCTAAGCGGATGCTTAGACCAGTAGCGGAATTGCCAGGTGGTAACACCTGACATCATTAAGAAATTTTTTCGCAAGCGGATGCTTGCTGTATTTGGGTCTAAGCGGATGCTTAGACCAGTTTGTGTAGGTCAGGTGGTAACACCTGACAGCATATTAATAAGTTTTTTTAAGTTAAAATTATATTGTGTGCACCCTTCATTTGATTTAAATGAGGGGCTTTTTATGTTCCTATAAATGGATAAAGCGGGGGGATATGCAGGACATTTGTGTTTGAGCAGCAATGTTCAGGGTTAAAAAACACTGCCCGGGGTACAGGGCAAAGGCTTACATAAAATGAAATTGGAGCAGGGATTGGCTCCGTGGTATTCTCCCTGGGTAAAGGGGTTTATTCTTTAACATAATCCAAAATGCCAAATTTTGATACGTCCAATCTTGCCACGGCGCAATTGATTGCTGACGAAGAAAGCGCGAAGTACGAACTGAGGCAAAAACCTTCTCCTGTGTTCGACTTGCTGAGCGCCAACGGTAATTTCCTGTACCAGAATGCGGATGCTATACGCACGCGTGAAGACAGGGATGCCGATATTTTCCTTTTTGCGCGCACGCGCAGGGCGGCAGGTTCCAGCCGGACCTATAATCACACGGGCACTATTGATGATACGTTCAAGGTGACACCGGCATTCACTACCAAGTCGGACAAGTTCAAAATTACTTTGAAGCTGAACGACAGTAATGTGTTCGACTTCAACAGGACATTTGCCAACAAGATGATGCAGGCGTGTATGAATGTGCTGGAGGCGAAAGAGACGGAGATAGCTGCGTGGCTGGCCACGAACCGCTCGCAGGTAAGCCAGGTGCTGAAGCTGGGCGATGCTGCGGTGTTCAACACCAGTACGCACTGTATAGATGTGACGGCAGCTAACCAGAAGATGTTTTACAACCTGGTAAAATCGGCGATGCGCCAGAACTATTACCGTGGTACTTATGACGTGATTGCGGACAATCTTGCGTTTGTTGATGCCGAGTATTTATCGGTACAGGGTGCGGGCAACGAGGCGAACCTGACACCGCAGTTTGCGGGTCTGACTTTCGTGGAGAGCAATGAAATAGCTGACGAGAATTATACACAGGGTATGTTGTTCATCCTGCCTTCACGTTCTGCGGGCTGTATCAACTGGATACCGAAACAGAACCGCACGGGCTGGGGCGATTATATGAGCTATGTGGGCGGCTACGGCACTTTTGACTACATGGGCTACACGTTTGCGGTACATGGCTATGCCAACCGCGCAGACACTTCGTCTGCCAACGGTGATACGCAGGATGTGGCTATGGAGTTCGAGGTATCGCTGGACAGCTCGTTCAACAGCGCACCCATCAGCGGGGGCAATAGCGAATCATCCATTTTCCAGGCCGGACTGGTGTAAATGCAACCATAATTTTTTTTAAAACTAAAACAGAAACATACAATGAAAAGGATAGCATTTATCGTAGCTGTACTGGTTGCTTTTGCATGGCAGGCACAATGCCAGGTGACGAGTACTACGCAGGTGAAAACGATGACGGTTTCGGCTGCCGAAGACACGATGACGAATACGGCTACTTCGTACCTGTACAGCCCGATTGTTTCAGAAACACGCGACTTGTTTTTCAGACTGGTCATCACGAAGGTTTCAGGAACGGTAGGGGGTACTGCAACGCTGGAAGGGTATAATGGTTTTACATGGGTAACGGTTGCTACGGACTCGCTTACTGCTACGGCAGGCCAGTACTCGGCAGCTTCTGCCACACTGGCTGATGCGACTGCGACTTATTACTTCATGCTGCCTGCACCGAAGGCGGTTTATTACAAATACAGGCTGAAGGTAGCTACGGACCAGACGGGGGTATGTGCGCCTATCGCGCAAATGTCTACTTACTATCGTAAACCATAAAAAATCATGGCTGTAACAAACGGATTTGATGAAACGGCGGTGCTGGGGGCGTACCTGCAAAGGATAGGTTTTAAGCAGCCTACGGAAAGCGGCTACCCGCTGCTGACGGTGGCAAGCACTACGACCAACTCGGGCAGGTACTACAACACGGGGGCTTTTCATGCTGCCCTGACGGTACAGAACATTTATGACTGCCAACCTGATGCGGCTATATCGGACACGGATTTCAATACGCTGCTGGCCGATATGAAGCGGGACGTGATACTCTCGATGCTGAATATGGTGTTTGCATCGCAGCAGTTAATCGATTCCGGTTTGTTGTACCATGAATGCGGGCAGAGTGCGTTGGTACCTGTGGCCAACAACGGGAAGTTTGCGGGCCTGGCGTTTGAACTACAAGGTACGGATGTAGCGGCAATGCTGAATAATGTGCAGTTGCTGTTTGACGGGGCGGTTAGTTTCAACTTGTACCTGTATAACGACCTGAAGGGGAAAATAGCTACGATACCTGTGACTACAGAGGCCAATGTGCTGACGGTACAGCCATTGGGAAATGTGCTGAACTACATATCGGGCACGGTAAAGGGTGGCAAATGGTTCCTGGGCTATTCGCAAAACGACCTGGGTAGTGTACGGGCTTTGCGGTACAGCAATGGTACAAAGCTGTTTCCGTGCATGAGGGCGCAATCGTTCGAGTCGGAGCTTGCGGGTACGGATGATTTTAACCGCAGGGTGTACGGCACTACGCGTGATATGTACGGGCTGAATGTGGAGGCTTCGGTGTATTGCGACCTGACGAACAAAATTGTACAGAATGTGCATTTGTTTGACGAGTTGCAAGGGCTGATGATGGCGGCACGGACGATAGAGCTGGTACTGAGCAGCAGCCGTATTTCGGGAAGCGAGCGTATTGGCAAGGAGTCGCTCAGTCAGTGGTATGCCGACCTGAAGGGGTATACAAATCCGCAGACCGGAGATTTCCGCACAGGGCTGGAGCACCGGATAGGCAAACAGGTAAAGGAAATACGTAAAGCGTTTAACAACTGCCCGGCAGTACAGAATGTAACTATATGATACTGGCAATAACCAACCCGAAGGGAATAGATATACCTGTGAGCAGGATGCAGGCTTTTATCCACAGCAACCTGCTGAGCGGGTGGGGGCTAACAGCGGATGAATACAGGTGCTATGCACGCTGCTACCGGCAGCGACTGGACAGCAGTTATATACCGGCAGTATTTGACGGCAATGACTACAGGGATGTGTTTGCCGATGATACGGTGGCTGCACAGTCGTTTTTCGGTGTAGGTGAGCGGGTGCAGTATAAAACGGGCAACGGGGCTGCAACGGATGTTCACCTGGTGTTCTTCGTGAACCTGGACCGTCTGGGTACTACGAAGGAGCTGACGCACAGGGGGGACGAGGAGGCGAAGCTGGATGTGCTGCGGCTGGTGCAAAAGAACAGGTATGGCTTTACGCTTACGGGGGTGCGCACGGGTATCGATAATGTGTTTGCCGAGTACCCGGGCAGTATGCGCAACCGGGTGTACCGAGCCGACCTGAAGCGGTACCACTGTTTCCGTTTCGACTTTACGCTGGCGTACCAGCCGCTGGATTGCCCGATAGACCCGCTGGGGCTGCCTGAATGTCCGTAAAACAATTTTAAATCAATAATCAAAAAAACAAAAACAATGGAAATTAATAAATTAGGCTGTGAAACAAGGGCCAATTACACTCCGCAGGGTACTACCAAATTTTCGCAGGTAGCGTGGCTGCTGGGTGTAAGGCGCGGGCAGGATATTTCTGCCACTGCGGGCCTTGCTGCGTTTCAAACAACGCTGCAATCGAAGCTGGTGAATAACGACCCCAACCAGCGTGCTATACTGATACCTGTTATGATGCCTGAGTTTAATGGTGAGGCGGTAGCTTATGAAACCATTGGCCAGCATAAGAGCAAGGCAGGAAAAGGTACGTGGGATTACATTTTTACCATAGATAATGCGGATGGCGGCAGTATCTGCGACCGCCTGCAACTGAATACCATAGAAGGCAAGGCATGGGAATGGGCGCTGATTGATGATAAGGAGCAGGTGAAGTACCTGGTATCGTCTACGGGCATCAAGGGTATGCCGGGCCATTCTTTCGAGGTGCTGAATGCGGAACTGGCCACTCCTTCGACTGTAGAAAAGGTGAAAATACGCGTGGCGCTGAAAAATGTGGATGATTACAATAAACATGCGAAACACTCTGCCCTGGGCTTTGACCCGGCTGTATTGCGCGGGGTGCAAAACTGGACGCTGGAGGATGTAACGCCGGGCGGCGCTACTGCAGGTGTGTTTGATGTTGCTATCAAAGGTACTTGTCCTGATTGCTCGACCAGCGATAACAATATGGTGGAGCTGTATAAATCGGCATGGTCTGCTGCGTGCTTTTCTGCCAAAAACTCGGATGGCGACGACCTGACGATTAGCAGTGTTGCGTTGGTGAACAGCGGCACGGAGGCTGTGGCGGTAAGGATAACACTGGACACGAACGATACGGACTATACGAATAATGACAATGCTTCTCTGGGCCTTGCGGGTGTAAGCACGCTGTTTGGCGTAATAGCTGAATATGCTGAGGCTGATGCGCTGACTGTAGTAACTACTGTTTAATGCAGCCGCACTGCACGATGAACTGATTTTTTGAACATCTAAAAAGAAGCTATGCAAACGAACCACAATATAGTAGTGATTTTTGACGGTGTAACCTATACTGCGGAGGCACAGGCGCGATATGGCGCTGATGATTTTGTGAGATATGCCGCACGCAGGAATATGTTTACCGGAACACTTGAAACAAGAGAGGCGAAAGCCCGTAAGCTGCACGAGTTGTGTGTGGCCAAATGTAAAGAGGCGGGGATTATACCCCAACCGATAACGCTGAAGGCTTCAATAGCTGATACGGTGGCAAAGGCCCCGAAGAAGACGGAGAAGCAGGAGGTGCCAGCCCCTAAAAACTAACCTATCACTAAAAACAAAAGGGGAGGATAAAACCGCCCCTTTTTTCTGTATGTATTGGGACGAATACCTGGAACAAATACGGGCAATAGATTTTGAACAGATGATTGCCGAAACCCTGGAGGGGGTGAGGGAATATATTGCGGAACTGAACAGGGGGCAACTGGAGATGGGCCTGGGCACGGACGGGGCAAACCTGCCGTCTTACCTGACAGACCCGTATTTCAAAACACATAAGCAGGCGGAGGCTTATGTGCTGTATAAGAAGAGGGTAAGCCCCAATGCGCAAAAACCGGCGGATGTGCCGGACTACTATATAAACGGGTACACACACGACCATATAAGGGCGGAGGTGACGGGCTCGGAGCTGCATGTTTATAATACTGCACCATGGGCAGCCGATATTGACAAGCGCACGGGCAACAGGGCTTTCGGGCTGAACGAAGAAAGCCTGAAGGTACTGACGGACGAGCGGGTATATCCCGGCCTGCTGCATAAGATGCGGGAACTACACGGCCTGCCTAATTAAAAATGATTGTATGAAAGAAAGATGCATACCCTGCGAAAATAAAAAGCGCGTAAACAATGAACTATACGAAATCAGGAAACAAAGAGCGATACAATGGGGCAGGGCACAGGGACTGGAAATGGTGGCCCTTATTGCGCCGGAAGAGGATGGGCTCCCGACGTTCTGCAAGGAAGCAGATGTTGCCGGAAGAAGGGTGGCCGAATGGCTCTGGTGCGGTGCTTAAAGACAGCTTGTCGAAGGTTACGGTTGCTGAGTTTAAGGAATGTATGCAGGAGCAAAACCTGCAGGTGCTGGTAATAAGCGGCCAACCTGCGGAAGCGGAGTTGCAGGAAGTGTGGAACGATTTGCTGAGCGATTATTATAAAACGACGGGCAACGGGGAGATGAAGATGTTCATCAGGCTGATGAGCAGGTACAGGCAGTATGCTATACGGGTGCAGGCGGTATATCATGTGCTGAATGCGGTAAGGCAGGTACTGTTTACCTGTAAGGGTTATAAAAATTTTGCAGCGATATATGCGGAGCTTAACCCTTTGTTTGACGAGCTGCGCAGGCTGGGGTACGACCGCAGGTACTCTATTGAAACGATTGTGGCGGACCTGAATTTCGTGGAGCATGGGGAGAAACGCTTCATTGCGGATATGAACAGGACGAAGGCGGCTATTAAGCGGGACTTTAACCTGGATATGGACAACCCGGAACAGGAGGCAAGGGCTATGGGTGCTGAGGACTATTTTATACTGCAGATGGATGAAATCAGAAAGTTTGACAACTACCAGAAGGACCCGGAAAGCCTGATGCATGAAATGATGATGAGCACTTACTGCCGGGCACTGGCAAGGATAAAAAAACATAACGAACACCTGGAAAAAATAAATAAAGATGGCAAGTAAACTAAGGGTTGATGAGCTGTATGACCTGGACAGGGTAAGTGAACAGATTGAGGAGGTGGAGCAGATGGCGCTCTCGTCTGTGCAGAAGCTGGTGAAGGAGATAAACGATGCTTTTAAGGGTGTGACCATCAATTTGCCGGAGCTGGGTAAGAGCGATAGTATAAAGGGGTTTACGGAGAGTGTCAACAAACTGACGGAATCACTGCTGAAGAATAAAAGGGCAACGGATGAGCTTGTTTCATCGGTAAGGGAATACGGGAAAGTTGTAAGCAATATCAACTCCCTGCAGGCAAATGACTCATACGGGAAACAAAAAAACAGCGTTGTCAGCTACTCCAAAGCCTTAAATATATTGGCAACAGAACTGGGGAACATACGCCAGAAAATAGCGGAATATACAGAAGCCGGGGAGGAAAACAGCAAGCAGTTGGTACAACTGCAAAACGAGGAAAGGCTTCTTACCCAGCTTGTGGAGAATAAAGCGGCAGGAATAGCTTCTGCCACGGAAGAACTTCGCAGTAATGAGAAGGCTTTACAGGATATGGCTGCCGCCGGTTTACAGTCGACAGAAGTTTATAAGCAGTTGCTGAATGAGACTGCCAAACTGAAGGGTAACATCAATAGCCTTGACGAGGAGATAGGCAACCTTTCTTCTGGTACCAAAACGCTTGATGGTTTGACAGAGGCGGCAGAAACACTTGTAGACGTTTACAGCGTCGGTATTGCCACCGCAGACTTGTTTGGCATAAAGAGCGATGTGTTGCAAAAGCAAATGGAAAAGCTGGAAGCTGTTGTGACTATACTTAATGGCGTGCAGTCAATTTACAATGCTTTGCAAAAAGAAAGTTCGATGATGGTTATGCTGAATGCTGCGGGGGCTAAAGCTGCAGCAGCGGCACAATGGTTGTATAGCTCCGCGATAGAGGCCAGCACCGTGGCATTGAGAGTGTTCAAAGCTGCATTAATAACCACGGGACTGGGCGCCATTGTTGTTGCTATAGGGTACGGGATTGAAGCACTATCAAATTTTGGCAGCAGTACAGATGATACAAAGGAGAAGGAAAAGGAACTGAATGATGAAATGGAAAAAGAGAAGCGTCAGCTGGAAGATGTGGCAGCGGCAACAGAAAAGGTGAGGAATGCCAGAAAGGGGGGATTAAATGACCTGAACCGCGAGTTGAACTTACTGAGAGCAAAAGGTGCAAGCTCAGAAGAAGTATATAAAAAAGAACAGGAAATACTGGGCAAAGAGCTTAGCAATCTTCGTATTCGTGCTGCAATGGGCCTCGATGTTGCCGAAGACATAAAAAATAAGGAAAATGAAATTGAGGTGGGAAAGCTTGAGTTTAAGCGAAAGAAGATAGAGGAGATGGATAAACTGGAGGATGAAGCGCAAGAGAGGGCGAAACAACGCCTGGAACATGCTAAAGGATTTAATGATAAAATGAATACTACAGAGGCAGATGCCAACGAGCGGATAGCTCATGCCCATGCAAAAACGAGAAAGATTGAACTTGAAAGCCAGAAAAATCATGCACAGGAGATAATAGGTAACGACAAATTGACTTTGGCAGAGCGCGAGGAAGGGTTAAAGGAATATCTTGATACCAACCTGAAATTAAATGACCTTGCCAAACAGGAAGAACTGCATACTGTTCAACAAAACCTCGACAAAATAGCGGAAATAGAGAAAAAGTCTGTTAATCAACGTACAGAGGATGAAAAAATCCTACTGGTACAGAAAAAGGCGCTAGAGGCTGAAAAAGCAGCGATAACGGCTGACTATGCAAGCAAAGAGAATGATATAAATGCTGAGGCGCAAAAAAAGACTCTTGAATTGAATAAGAGCGGACTGGATAAGCAGACCCAGGAACTGTTGAAAGCACATGAAAATGAATTGAGCGAAATTGAAAAGAATAAGGCTGAACAGGAAACCCTGTTAAATAACCTATACGCAAATGGTGAAATATCGGCAACCGAATACCATAAGCGTCTTAAAGATATTGAAAGCCAGTCTTTACAGGAATCTCTGCAGAAGCAAATTGATTATACTAAAAAACTGATTGCCGAAAAAAAATTGAGAGGCGAAGATGTAACTGAACTGGAAACAGCATTATCTAAACATGAGCAAAAAATCACAGAAACAAAGAACAGTAAACTAATTGATGCACAAGACCGGTATAATGAGAAGTTAAAAGAATTAAAGAAAGAACTACCGGGGGTACTTACTGATGCCGTCAATAAGCTCTTTGATACGCAGAAGGAGCGGATAGATGAGCAAATACAAAAAGTGCAGGAACAAGGTGAAGCAGAGAAAAAGCAAATTGAAGAATCCGGACTGTCAAAAGAAGAAAAAGAATCCAGGACAAGGGCATCAGAGGCTAAGACTTTTGCAGCACAGAAGGCTTTGGAAGCAAAAAAGGAACAAATAACCAAAAAGCAGGCTGCATTAAATAAGAGTATACAGATTGGTGAGATTATAGCTAATACAGCAGGTGCAATAATGAAAAATACAAAAGAGTTAGGATTGTTACCTGCCATACCTGTAAATATTGCAACAGGTGTATTGGGGGCAGTGCAACTGGCAAAAGTGTTAACAGCAAAAGCATACGCCGACGGTACACCGGAAGAAGGGCACCCGGGCGGTGGGGCCATAGTGGGCGATGGCGGCAAACCGGAGGTGATTTTGTTTCCGGATGGAAGTACTGCAGTTACCCCAGCGTTACCTACTTTCCTGCCTGACCTGGAAAAAGGGGCGCATGTATTCCCGTCTATCCAGGAGTATGTAAATCGAATCAACCCTTCTGTAACATACGCTCAACAGCAACAGGCTTCTTTATCCAAAGACGATATGCAAAAGATGTTCAATAAGCTATTCATCGGGTTGCAGGGCGAATCTCAGGAAAGCAGGAGACAGGACAGGGTGTTGCACAGCCAGCTAATAAAGAACCAAAAGGATGGCAGTAACGGATTGAACGGGTGGTTTTTATCAAAAGAAATTTTCGATTAATATGGCAAAAAACGAGTTTAGATTTTCAATCAGGAAAAATGCCACTACGTATTATGCTATAAATGGCAGCAATGTAGTTGAACAGGTAACACCATTTTATCCTGAAGGTATTGGCGATGTTGAAGGATCGGGGATAAAGAATGGCAGAAACCGGACGTATGGCGGTTATAACCGCACCTATTCAGGTAAGCTAAAATTCACTCTCGAAGCTGCTAAAATACTTGCTGATGTGATTATTAAAGCAGGCATCAGCACGAAACCTTTTTTATATATAGAGAAGCTGAATAGCAAGACCTTGCAATATGAAGATTTTATAAGCGTAGAATTTAATCCACGTACCATATCATACGATTTTCAAAGAGTAGAAATTCAATTGTTGCAGTACGGGATAGAAGGATTGATAAAAGATAATGAGAACGTGCGGTATGATATTGAAATGACTGATTCTATCTCTTCTATAATACGTGTGCCGTCCCAATATTTGCAAGGTAATGTACTTTATTATACCGCATGGCCTACACCTGATGCCTCGAATACTTCGTCTAAACAGATTACAACTAATACGTACCTGCCCTATCTAATAAAAGGAACGGAAACTATTGTAGAGGTGGCACAGGGAAGCAACAAACCTATAGCCACCCCAAAGGCTGATAAAGATCATGACTATATTGACGGGCAAGCATTCCAGACAGGGGCAGGTTATACCACAGGTGGTTTAAACTTTCTTTTAAAAGCAGAAGTAGAGTTGACAAATGTGATTATAAAGGGCAATATTGGTATGTATGTAGAAAATGAAACACAGGCTCCGGGTTATCATCACCTGGCACTTGGGCTCACTGATGATTCAGGCGTACTTGACCCTACTCCCTTATACACATTGCAAAGCCCCTTACTCCCGTACCCAGTGGTAAGTGGTAGCGGTACTCTCTTCACATACAGTATAGATACATCTGCAGCCCCATTGACTATACCTGCGGGAAAGAAACTAATATTAGCTATGTGGATGGATAATAGTGTGACAACCCAACATAATGTGACATGGGAAGACCAGAATGAAATATCAATAAATTTTTGGCATCATACTTCGGCTTTTGAATTTAAAGCGGTAAGAATATGGCGCGTACTGGAAGCACTTGTAAAGAAAATGACTAACAATCTCGGCTCATTTGAAAGTGCCATGTTCAAAAACAATACAGAAACCGCTGCAATGCTGCAGAAATACTATGATACCATACCTTATAGTGCCTGGATAACATGCGGAGACGCTATAAGGGGTATTAACAGCCCCGGATATAACAACCCTGTTATGAAGCCAACTTTCCGGGATGCTTTTAATTTTGCAAGCACTCAGTTTAATGCAGGTATGGGCACAGAAGGTAATACGGTGCGAATGGAAGATTCAGAATATTTTTTCAATGATATTATTACATCAACTGTATTTACTGAATGGGAAGGATACCGGCCAAAAATTATTGCTGTTGATGAATATTACTATAACACGGTTGAGGCAGGAAGCGAGAACCAAGACTATGATGGACTAAACGGCCGGTATGAATATAACTGCGGATCGAGCCTTTGGGCACTACCTACAAATGATGGCGGAAGTAATGTACTGGATTTGAAAACCAGCTGGCGGACAGACCCAACAGGCATATTTTTAACCTGGGCACAATATAAGCCTGATGAAAGCAAGGACAGCGAAAGCGACAATGATATATTTGTAATAGATGCCGTATGGGACGGTACATTGCAAAAGCATGTGCCCCGAAAATTATCCGGTACTATTTCAGGTATACCTGACCCGTCGGGTGCGTATAATATAGCCTATAGCCCCAAACATAAACTGTGGAGAAACGGTAGCAGGTTAAGAATAGGATTGATAGGTAAAGAAAGTGGTTATATAACTATGCTATCAGCAGAACGTAACAGGAATTTGTTTTGTTATTTTGGGAATGGACCTTTCCACTATGGAGATGAAGACGAAGCTATAAAAGTTGGAGATTTGAATAAACCACTTTTCAGGCCTTATATGGTAGAGTTGAGTGTGATTTCCCAAAATAGTTATAATACGTTAATGACAAATGTTAACACCAAATGGGGGAAACATGCTATTTATCTTCCGGAGGGTAACATATGGGGATTCCCGGCTGAGACTTCATATACATTTGGAGGAATTGACAAGTACCAGCTATTTATCAGTTATTCGACGAGCTTAGAATCTATTATAAATAATTCCAAACCGTAAAAAATATAAACAAACTTTTAGGTAGTTTATATGTAACTGAAGATTGTCGGAGTGCATTAATTATGAAGTGGCTAAGATAGAACTTATGGAACAGCAGAAACTGACCTGACGATACTGGAGCCTGATTATTTCGGGTGAATACAAATTCTGTATATTTGAATTCTTATTGTTATGCAAAATCTATATGAAAACTAAACTACTCTTTATTTGTGGGATTCTATTGCCGTTAATAATCAAAGCGCAAAAAATAAATATTGGATTTGTAAGTACCCCATTATTCGGACAACTCTAAATTAGACAATTCTATTTTCTGTT
>CAZUMM010000038.1:0-25203 GCA_964621795.1 uncultured Flavipsychrobacter sp. | reverse complement strand
TTTGAAAATTAATAATAAATATCAATTGTCAGATTAAGTCTTAACTTCTACAAATTAAAGGTTGCCGCGCTTTTCCTGCTCTCTTTCAATTGATTCGAAAAGGGCCTTAAAGTTACCCGCGCCAAAGCTTTTAGCGCCTTTCCTTTGTATGATTTCAAAGAAAAGTGTGGGGCGGTCTTCAATAGGCTTAGTGAATATCTGCAGCAGGTAGCCTTCTTCGTCGCGGTCTACCAATATTTTAAGTTCTTGCAGCGGGGCAACGTCCTCATCTATTTTGCCTACACGGTTGAATAAATCTTCGTAATAGGTATCCGGTGTATTCAGGAATTCAACACCGCGCGCCTTCAGTTCACGCACTGTTTTGATAATATCGTTGGTAGCAACGGCGATGTGCTGCACCCCTTCACCTTCATAGAAATCAAGATACTCTTCGATTTGCGATTTTTTCTTTCCTTCGGCAGGCTCGTTGATGGGGAACTTCACATAACCATTACCATTGCTCATTACCTTGCTCATAAGTGCCGAGTACTCGGTAGTGATTTGTTTATCGTCAAAGGTCAGGATGTTGCTGAAGCCCATCACATCTTCATACCATTTCACTGTTTCATTCATACGGTTCCAGCCTACATTACCTACGCAATGGTCAACATATAGCAGGCCTACATCTGTAGGGTTGTATTCGCTCTTCCATTCTTTATAACCGGGCATGAATACGCCGTTGTAATTTGTGCGCTCTACGAACAGGTGAACGGTTTCACCATAGGTATAAATGCCTGATACTTTCACTTCTCCATGCTCATCGGTAAGCGTCTGTGGCTCCATATACGATTTGGCACCACGCTTTGTAGTCTCTTCGTACGATTTATAAGCATCGTCAACCCACAGGGCCAGTATTTTTACACCGTCGCCATGTTTCTGGATATGCTCCGAAATAGGATGGGTAGATTTCAGCGGGGTAGTCAATACCAGGCGTATTTTACCTTGCTGTAATACGTAAGAAGCACGGTCGCGTACACCGGTTTCGGGGCCCGCGTATGCCAGCGACTGGAAACCGAAAGCTGTTTTGTAAAAATGTGCAGCCTGTTTGGCGTTACCTACATACATTTCTATATGGTCGGTGCCATTGATAGGCAGAAAATCCTGCGCTTTTTTCATTCTTTCGCTTACAGTGAGTTGTTGTTCCATCTTCAGTATTTTATTGATCGTTTGCAAAAATAGTCTATTCGGCCCAGCTCATGATATAGTTTTCATCTTCTATACCATGTGCCGCATCTGTCATCAGCAGCGGGTGAAAGGTATCTACCATCACTGCCAGTTCTTTTGTTTCTTTAGCGCCAATGCTTTTTTCTACCGCTCCGGGGTGCGGGCCGTGCGGTATGCCGCCGGGGTGCAGGGTAATCATACCGCGGGTTACATGTTTACGGCTCATAAAGTCGCCATCCACATAATACAATACCTCATCGCTGTCAATATTGCTGTGGTTGTACGGAGCGGGTATTGCTTCGGGATGGTAATCGTACAGGCGCGGTACGAATGAGCATATTACAAAGTTGCGTGCATCAAAAGTCTGGTGTACGGGTGGCGGCTGGTGTACTCGTCCGGTTATCGGTTCAAAATCGTGAATGCTGAATGCATAAGGATATTCATAACCATCCCAGCCCACAACATCAAACGGGTGATTGGCATACCAGATGTTATACATCATACCCCTTTTCTTCACTTTTATCAGGAATTCCCCTTTCTCATCAAAAGTCTCCAGGTTTTCCGGCTTGCGGATGTCACGCTCGCAATAAGGGGCATGCTCCAGCAGTTGGCCATATTTGCTCAGGTATCTTTTGGGAAAGGTAATGGGGCTGAAAGAATCAACTATAAACAGACGGTTATTTTCCGTATCAAATTCCAGTTGGTATATCGTTCCCCGCGGAATGACGAGATAGTCGCCATAGCTGAAAGGAATGCTGCCGTACTGGGTTTTCAGTTTTCCCGTGCCTTCGTGTACGAACAGTACTTCGTCGGCATCGGCATTTTTATAAAAGTAATTGGTTGTGCTTTGTTGTGGCGCAGCCAGTGAAATATGTACATCGTTGTTAAATAATACCACCTTGCGGCTGTCCAGGTAATCGGCAGCAGGTTGCACTTTGAAACCTTCAAAACTGCGGTGTTTCAAAATGTTGTCATTTGCCGCTTTGGGCTGCACGTTTACCGGCTCTTCGGTACGGATGATTTGTGTGGGAGGGTAGATATGGTACAGCAGGGAATAATTGGATGAAAAACCTTCTGTGCTGAATAGTTGTTCTGAATACAGGTTGCCATCGGGTTTGCGAAATTGCGTATGGCGTTTATGGGGAATATTACCTAATGAATAATAATGTGGCATTACAAACTTAGTTTCTTCAAAAATACGACATTACCGAGCTTTTGCAATGTTAAAGCTCAAAACCTGATATAAATCATAGTTATAGAATCGCTTACAAACGCGATGTTTTATAACTGTGTCAGGAGTATCTGCATCAAACCAATAAGGAAACCCAGAACACCGCCTATTATTTCTACAAAGCGGAATTCTTTGCTCATTATAGCAACAAGTATGGTCTCCAGTTTATCGGATGAAAAGGCCGCTACTTTCTCTGTTACCATTTTTTGAACATCAATTTTTTGACTCAGGGAGTCTGTATACTTCGCAATGACTTCAGGCAATAATAATTCTATTTCCTCCATCATGCCTTCTTTTATTTTGGCTATCATCCCTTCGCCCACAAACATGGAAATAACAGGCAATTTTTCCTTCAGTTTTACCTGCAAAAAAGTGTCGATGTGCGTTTCAATCACCGGGGCTAATTGTTTTAATTGCTCCGGGTCTTTCAGGCGTTCCGCTATTTCGTCAAAGTGTATCAGTTCACTGGCTACCAGCACACCGAGTTTTTCTGCAAACTGCTGTTGCCTTTTGGGAAATATGCCCTGTATGGTAATGCCTAAAAACTTTACCGGGTTCTTGGGGTGAAACAGCATTTTAATAGCTATCCAGTTGGTAAACCAACCTATGAAAGCCGATATGAGCGGAATGAGATAAATAATCATTTTATGAAAATATATACACTGTCTTTTATTTCTTTTCACGGGCTATCATGGCGAGATAGGTGCCATAGCCGCTCTTCATATATTTTTCTGCGAGCTTTTCCAGTTGTATTTTATCAATAAAGCCCATGCGGTAGGCCACTTCTTCGATACAACCGATTTTCAGGCCCTGGCGTTTTTCTATTACTTCAATAAACTGTCCTGCTTCCTGCAGCGAATCGAATGTACCTGTATCGAGCCAGGCCGTACCACGGTCCAGCACGCCTACTTCCAGTTTGCCTTTTTCGAGGTATGTTTTGTTTACATCGGTTATTTCCAGTTCACCGCGCGGGGAGGGTTTCATGGCTTTGGCAATCGCCACTACTTCATTATCGTAAAAATAAAGACCGGGTACTGCAAAGTTCGACCTTGGCTGTGCCGGCTTTTCTTCTATGCTGATGACCTTGTGGTCTTTATCAAATTCTACAACACCATAGCGTTCCGGGTCACCCACCTGGTAGGCAAATACCACTGCACCATCGGGGTTAATCTTTTTTTGCAGCAGCGTGCCCATGCCTGAGCCGTAAAATATGTTATCGCCCAATACGAGTGCTACAGAATCGTTACCAATAAAATCTTCGCCAAGGATAAAAGCCTGCGCCAGCCCTTCGGGGCGGGGCTGCACCACATATTCGAACCTGCAGCCAACCTGGCTGCCATCACCCAGCAGTTTTTTAAAACCTGCCTGGTCTTCAGGAGTGGTGATAATCAATATTTCGCGGATACCTGCCAGCATCAGGGTAGAAAGCGGGTAATAAATCATCGGCTTATCATATACCGGCATCAGTTGTTTGCTGACGGCTATGGTAAGCGGGTATAAACGTGTGCCTGAGCCGCCTGCTAATACAATCCCTTTCATAATTTTAATTATTAGTCGTTAGTTGTTAGTCGTTAGTCGTTAGTCGATAGTCGTTGGTCGTTAGCTATTTTTTTTACAGCTTTTATCAGGCCATAAATGAGCCGTGATATTTCATTAAGTTGATTTAATAACAATACTTTCTTTTCAGCGTCAATGTATTTTAGTCTTTCAGCAAGATAAATCATGGATTTGGTTTCGCTTGCTGAACCTGCAGCCATATATAAAAATCTTGCGAAATCAGCATCAGAGCTTCTGTCAAAACCTTCTGCAATGTTGTTAGAGATAGAGACTGCGGCCCTGAGCACCTGGTCCTTAAAACTATAATCGCGAAGATCTTGAAACGTGTCGTATAATTCTACAGCCAGGCTTTGAGCTTTTTGCCACGCAATAATATCTTCAAATTTTTGTATGACCATATCCTAACGACTAATGACTAACGACTATTGACTAAATGCTAATGACTATACTGTTTGTTATAATAATTCTGATAGTCGCCTGACGTTACATGGTTTAGCCATTCTTCGTTGGCGAGGTACCAGTCGATTGTCTGGCTGAGGCCTTCTTCAAAGGTTACAGAAGGTTTCCAGCCCAGTTCCTTATTTATCTTGGTGGCATCTATGGCATAGCGCCTGTCGTGTCCCGGGCGGTCTTTTACATAGGTAATGAGTTGTTCGGATGTACCGGGTTCCCGTCCCAGTTTTTCATCCATCTGTTTACAAAGCAGTTTTATCAACTCTATATTCTGCCATTCGTTAAAGCCGCCTATGTTGTACGTTTCGCCGTTTCTGCCTGTATGATAAACCGTATCAATAGCTATGGCATGGTCTACCACATACAGCCAGTCGCGGGTGTACTTACCGTCACCGTAAACAGGCAGCGGTTTGCTGTTGCGGATATTATTAATGAACAGGGGTATCAGTTTTTCGGGAAACTGGTTAGCGCCATAGTTGTTAGAGCAATTGGTGATAACAAAAGGAAGGTGGTAGGTATTGCCATATGCCCTGACCAGGTGGTCGGATGCCGCCTTGGATGCAGAGTAGGGCGATTGCGGGTCGTAAGGAGTAGTCTCTAAAAAGAACCCGGTTTCGCCCAGTGAGCCATATACCTCGTCGGTGGATACATGATAAAACCTTTTGCCTTCATAGTTGCCATTCCATAAAGCGCGCGCGGCATTCAGCAGGTTGGCCGTTCCCAGTACATTGGTTTCTATAAACGCATTGGGGTCTGCAATAGAGCGGTCAACATGGCTTTCGGCAGCAAGGTGTATCACCCCGTCAAACTTATATTCGTTGAACAGCGATACCATAGCTTCCGCATCACATATATCCGCCTTTACAAACGTATAGTTAGGGCTATGTTCTATATCTTTCAGGTTCTCCAGGTTGCCCGCATAGGTAAGGGCATCCAGGTTTACAATCCTGTAGCCGGGATATTTGCTGACAAATAACCGCACCACATGCGAACCGATAAAACCTGCACCGCCGGTTATCAATAATGTCTTTTCCATAGTTATTAATAAAAAGAGCTTTGCAAATGTTGAAACAACTTTCACAAAGCTCTCATTATTGTATTTTTTATTGTTAAACCAATTTAAAGCTCTCTATGAATTTGGTTGTAAAGTTACCCTTCCTGAAGTTTTCATCTTTCATCAGTTGCAAATGGAACGGAATGGTGGTCTTTACGCCTTCTATTACGTATTCGCTCAATGCACGTTCCATCGTATTGATGGCTTCTTCGCGTGTTTGCGCTACGGCTATTACTTTGGCTATCATCGAATCGTAATACGGCGGTATGGTATATCCTGCGTATATATGTGAATCGATTCGGACGCCGTGGCCGCCGGGGGTGTGCAGCACGGTTATTCTGCCCGGGCTGGGGCGGAAATCGTTATATGGGTCTTCTGCATTGATACGGCATTCAATAGCATGCATGACGGGGTAATAATTTTTACCGCTAATGGGCACGCCTGCTGCTATTTTTATCTGCTCTTTTATGAGATCGTAGCTGATTACTTCTTCCGTTACACCGTGCTCTACCTGTATACGGGTGTTCATCTCCATAAAGTAGAAGTTGCGGTGCTTGTCAACTAGAAACTCAATGGTGCCTACACTCTCATAATTGATAGCTGCGGCAGCTTTGATAGCGGCTTCACCCATTCTTTCACGCAGTTCATCTGTCATGAAAGGAGATGGTGACTCTTCCACCAGCTTTTGGTGACGGCGTTGTATCGAACAGTCGCGCTCGCTCAGGTGGCATACTTTACCAAACTGGTCGCCGGCTATCTGTATTTCAATGTGACGGGGCTCTTCTACAAATTTTTCCATGTAGATGCCGTCATTTTTGAATGATGCGGCGGCCTCGGTTTTGGCAGTATTGTAGTTCTTTTCCAGCTCTTCTTCTTTCCAAACCACGCGCATGCCCTTTCCACCACCACCTGCAGTGGCTTTCAGGATAATGGGGTAGCCCATTTCCTTAGCCAGTTTTTTTGCTTCTTCTACACTTTCCAGCAGGCTTTCAGAGCCGGGTATACAGGGTACACCGGCTTTTATCATGGTTTCTTTGGCCGTCATTTTATCGCCCATCGCCCGTATCATTTCGGGGGTCGGGCCTATGAACTTGATATTATATTGTGCGCATATTTCAGAAAAGGTGGCGTTTTCGGCCAGAAAGCCGTAGCCGGGGTGTATAGCATCGGCATTGGTTATTTCAGCCGCCGCCATGATGTGGGGGATGTTCAGGTACGAATCTGTGCCCTGTGGTTTTCCTATGCAAACAGCCTCGTCGGCAAAACGGACATGCAGGCTGTCTTTATCGGCTGTAGAATATACCGCAACGGTCTTAATACCCATTTCGCGACAGGTGCGTATAACACGCAACGCAATCTCACCGCGGTTGGCAATCAGTATTTTTTTAAACACATTCTTAAATTAAAAATGAAAAATTTAAAATGCAAAAAGCAAAATGCAACAACGATTGAACGGCATTACATTTTGCATTTTACATTTTACATTATTTAAGCAGGCTCAACAAGAAACAGCGGCTGGTCGTATTCTACCGGAGACGCGTCGTCAACCAATACTTTTACGATACGGCCTTTTACTTCGCTTTCTATTTCGTTGAACAGTTTCATTGCTTCTATGATGCAAACCACTTTGCCCGTGTCAATTTCATCGCCCACATTCACAAACGGGGGTTTGTCGGGAGAAGAACTGCGGTAGAAGGTGCCTATCATGGGCGATTTGATAGTAATAGTATTGGCACTTTCTGCGGTTGCGGCGGCAGCCGGTGCAGGTGTAGCCGCAGGTACTGCAGGAGCAGCAGCCGGGGCTGCCTGGGGCATTTGCATAGCAGGCATAGGCGCCTGTACGGCTACAAACTGGGTTTCAGTAGCAGCCTGGGCTTGTTTAATCGTGATTTTGAAATCACCTTGTTCCACGCTCAATTCGCTGATATTGGATTTGTTGATGGCTTTTATCAGCTCCTGTATTTGTTTAAACTCCATAAAGGATATGTTTAATTATTAAATTGGAAATGGGTAAGACTATTCTTTTACACGCTCCACGTAAGCGCCTGTTTTGGTATCGATACGAATCAGTTCATTTTCATCAACAAACAGGGGAACCATAACGGTAGCGCCTGTTTCAACAGTAGCGGGCTTCAGCGTACGGGTAGCAGTATCGCCTTTCAGGCCGGGCTCTGAATAGGTAACACGCAAAACTACGTTGGGCGGCAGCTCCACGCTCATAGGCTGCTCCGTTTCGGTGTTTACCAGTATAAAACACTCCTGGCCGTCTTTATACAGGTCAGCGCGTTCTATAGCCGATTCGGGCAGGAATATCTGCTCGAAAGTAGTGGTGTCCATAAAGTTGAAACCGCTTTCATCCTTGTAGAGGAACTGGTAAGGGCGGCGTTCTACGCGAACGGGGAAAATATTATCGCCTGAGTTCCATGTGTGTTCGATAGAGCGGGTGTTATCTACGCCTTTCAGCTTTGCCCATACTTTGGCTGCTGCGCGTGCTGTTTTGTTCTGACCGAATTCTACTACTGAATAAAGGCTGCCATCCAGTTTCAGGATCATGCCGTTTTTAATATCTGCTGTTGTAGCCATAAATTGTTTTTATACGGATTGCAAATGTAATCAATAAAGCCAAAAACGGAAACGGATGAAAAAGGCAAAATTTAAAAGGTAAAAGTCGAAAATGTATGTAAAACGAGGCTGTTTGGAGGTATAACGGCCTTGTTTTATTAAAAAACCTATATTTCTACGTTTTTCATCCTCAGGCAAAAACGCCGTTAATGAGCATTTTCTCAACCGGGTTATTGCCATAGTCATACGGTATATATGCGAGCGAAGGCATGGGCCGGGTAATAATGAGGTTTGCTTTTTTGCCAACGGCTATGCTGCCTGCCGTATCCGTTATTTCCATAGCCGCCGCCCCGTTTATGGTCACCGCGTTCAGTGCTTCTTCCGGTGTCATTTTTAGCTGGGTACAGGCTATAGTCAGCAGCAGCGGTATGTTGCCTGAAGGGCAGGAGCCCGGATTATAGTCGGTAGCCAGGCACACAGGCAGCCCCGCATCAATTATTTTGCGGGCGGGCTGGTACTGCATGCCCAGGAAGAATGCCGCGCCGGGTAGGAGGGTAGGCATGGTTTTACCGCCTTTCAGGGCATCCAGTTCTGCATCACCCATACATTCCAGGTGGTCTACGCTTACGGCATTGTGCTTTACCCCCACCTGCACACCGCCCGAATAGTGAAGCTGGTTGGCATGTATCTTTGGTTTTAGGCCATGTTTCCAGCCCGCTTCCAGCAGGCGCACGGTTTCCTCCACGCTAAAAAAGCCTTCTTCGCAGAATACATCCATATAGTCAGCCAGCCCTTCATCTGCTATGGCAGGCAGCATTTCATTGATTATTAAGTTCAAATAACCTTCATGGTCCTGCTTGTATTCAACAGGATATGCATGTGCGGCAAGAAAAGATGCTTTGATGGGAATGTGTACAGTTTCTTTCAGGCGGCGTATCACACGGAGCATTTTCAGCTCGTTTTCCATGTTCAGGCCATAGCCGCTTTTTATCTCAATAGCCCCTGTGCCTTTGGCTATTACCTCGTGCAGCCGGGCAAGGCTTTGTATGTATAATTCGTTCTCCGAAATCTCTGCCATTTTTTTAGCAGAGTTGAGAATGCCGCCGCCGCGCCGCGCAATCTCTTCATAGCTCAGCCCGTTGATGCGGTCTACAAACTCCTGCTCGCGCGGGGCTGCAAATACCAGGTGGGTGTGCGAATCGCAAAAAGCAGGCAGCACCAGTTTGCCTTTTACATCCAGTACGTCATTGGCCTGCACCATAGGCGGCTCGGCCATAGGGCCAAAGCTGTGTATCTTCCCGTCTTCTATAAAAAGCCAGGCATTTTCTATAGAAGGCAGCACCTTCATGCCGGCGCCTTTTACACTATGTTTTATTTCTGTGCCGGTTTCTACCTGGCAAAGCTGTTTGATATTGGTTAAAAGCAGGTGCATGTATTCTGATTCATTTCTTGGTTCAAAAATAGGATGAAAACGACTGAATAAACAGGATAAAAAATCTGTTCCGGCAATTTATGGCCTGCGGTACTGCTGCAACAGCCTGTATTCCGTTGTGAGCTTATACTGCCTGAAATATTCATAAAATGCATAGATAACCGTAAGTGTGTACCAGATGGCTATTACTTTGGATGCCCATATTATTTTATAATGTGTTACGGGCAGGTAATCGGGAAAACATTTATCGAGGCTCAGGAGGTAAGGTATGGATGCAAGTATATACAATTTGTAATTCTTTGAATACACCCCGTAAAAGAAGAAAAATATAATGATGGCGTGCGCATAGCGTTCATGCATCTGTGTATTGAAATAGAAAAAGCTGAGTGTGACCAGCCCGCAGGCCAGCATCATCATTTGAATAAGGTCTTTTTGCGGCGCTGCTTTTTGCAGGCGGTGGCGGATGGCCCTGAAAAAAACAGGAAGCAGGATAAGCGCGCTTGAGGTGAAGAAAAGCAATAGCCCCCATGTGCGGTAGCTGAATAATATATAAGTATTGCTGTCAACCGTATGCTCTGGGTTGATGTTGGTGATAAGGTACCATATATTAAAGGCACAAACCGAAACCCAGGGGTATCTGCCTACAGCACCTGTCACCACATGCCACATCTTATCAAAGCTGCCGCTGATGATAAACGGCAGTGCAACTGTAAAAAGCGTTGCTGCTATGGCGATAATGATACCTGTCCAGTTCCATAGTTTTTTTGCACTATACAGCCATATAATGCCCAGCATAGGAATGAAGATAATGGCCTGTGGCTTCATGGCAAGGGCGATGGCAAATAATACAGCACTGCCTATAGGATAGTAAAAAGCGGTGACCACAGCAAGGAAAAGCAGGTTGGTATGTATGGCATCTACCTGCCCCCATACCATTGTGTTGAACAGGTATGCAATGTTTAATAAGAGGTACAGGTAAGGGATTTTCTCCGTTACCAGCCTTTGCCGGAAGCAGGTTAAAACCACAACCGGCAGAAAATCGAAGAACAGGGTAAAGAACTTTAGCTGGTTCAGGTTGTGTATAATGTTGGCTTCCGTGCCTTGCAGCTTGTCATATATCCACAGTATATAAAAGTAGAGAGGGTGGTAATCGGTAGTAGGGTAGTCGTATATAGAGGCGAGGCCGTGGCGGTGTATCTGTAAAGCCCAGTCGCGCCAATATTCAAAATCGTAAATCATATGCCGTGTAGGCATAATGAAAATGAACAGCAGGAGTATCAGCCCGATTTCTATACGTGCTTTGGTGGTTTCTTTCATACCGGCCGTATAAAAATAATAGAATAACCTGAAGTGCCGTAAAAAGAAAACCGCCGGTGTACAGCACCGGCGGTTTGAAAATAGTTGTCACGTTGGTATTAACCGAGATATACTTTCAGTGCATTGCTGTAGCGGGCCTTTTGCAGGCGTTTGATAGCGCGCTCTTTTATCTGGCGGATACGCTCTTTTGTCAGGTCGTATTTTTCACCTATTTCTTCAATGGTCGGGCCGTTATCGCCTTCCAGTCCGAAGTAGGCTGCCAGTATTTCCGCTTCGCGCACGCTCAGCGATTTCAGGATGCGGCGTATTTCATTACGCAGCGAATCTTTCATCACATCTTCATCCGTATCGCTGCTGCCTTCCAGCAGGTCGCCCATAGCCACGTCTTCTGCCTCGTGTACAGGGGCATCCAGCGAGGTATGGCGGGTATTGCTCGTAAAGATGTTCGTAATTTCCGTTTCGCTCATTTCCAGTATCTCTGCCAGCTCTTCTGTCGACGGTTCACGCTCATATTCCTGCTCGAAAGCTATGAATGCTTTATTGGCCTTATTATAAGTACCGATTTTATTTTGCGGCAGGCGCACCAGGCGTCCCTGCTCGGCCAAAGCCTGCAGGATTGACTGGCGTATCCACCATACTGCATAAGAAATGAATTTAAAACCCTTTGTTTCATCAAAACGCTGAGCTGCCTTTATCAGGCCAAGGTTACCCTCATTAATCAAATCGCTCAGGGAAAGGCCCTGGTGCTGGTACTGCTTGGCTACCGAAACCACGAAACGAAGGTTGGCCTTCACCAGCTTTTCGAGGGCGCGTTGGTCGCCCATGTGTATTTTCTGTGCAAGTGTAGTCTCTTCCTCCGGGGTAATCATTGATATCTTACTGATCTCCTGCAAGTACTTCTCTACGGCCTGTGAATCGCGGTTGGTGATCTGGGTGGCAATTTTAAGCTGCCTCATAAAAAATAAAAATTTAAATATTAACTACTACCTATTAGACAAAGAAACCGCTAAAAAAGTTTGTTCAGTTTTATCGTTTTCCCTAATTTTATTTTGCACAAATTACGTTCCACAATCCAGGGGCATTTTATAAGGGTTGTATAACAACAATGCCATAAAACGCTGCAACCTGTGTTGTTATTGTGTTTCGGAGCGTTATGGATATAATTTATATCCTGATAATCTTTATCCCGTTTCCCCAATTTATGCAGATTAACCGCACAAAGTTATAACAGGTATGTCAAAAATGCTACCTTTGCGCCACCATTAGCGTCAACTTTAACATTTTTAACAATATCTATGCAAAAAGATTTATATCAACACCCGGATTATTACCTTGTTGATGAACTTTTGTCAGACGAACACAAGCTTATACGTGACAGTGTACGTGCCTACGTTAAGAAAGAGATTTCCCCTATTATAGAAGAGTATGCCCAAAAGGCCGAATTTCCCAGCCACATCATAAAAGGGCTGGGCGAACTGGGTTGTTTCGGGCCATTTATCCCGCAGGAATACGGCGGCTCAGGCCTTGATTATATATCTTACGGTATTATGATGCAGGAACTGGAGCGCGGCGATTCCGGCATCCGTTCCACCGCATCGGTGCAGGGCTCGCTGGTGATGTTCCCGATATATAAATTCGGCAGCGAGGAGCAAAAAAGAAAATACCTGCCCAAGCTGGCTACGGGCGAGTGGATGGGCTGTTTTGGCCTTACGGAGCCGAACCACGGTTCCAACCCCGCAGGCATGGAAACCAATTTTAAAGATGCCGGCGACCATGTAATACTGAACGGCGCCAAAATGTGGATTTCCAATGCGCCGTTTGCACAAGTAGCCGTAGTATGGGCCAAAGACGAGAGCGGCGAAATACGCGGGCTGATTGTAGAGCGCGGCATGGAAGGCTTTACTACGCCTGAAACGCATGGCAAATGGTCGCTGCGTGCCTCTGCCACAGGTGAGCTGGTATTTGATAATGTAAAAGTTCCCAAAGAAAATATACTGCCCGGCGTAAAAGGACTGAAAGGGCCTTTGACCTGCCTTTCAAGTGCGCGCTACGGTATAGCATGGGGCGCACTGGGCTGTGCTATGGATTGCTACGATACGGCACTGCGTTATGCGCAGCAGCGTGTACAGTTCGACCGCCCGATTGCCGGCTTCCAGCTTACTCAGAAGAAACTGGCGGAAATGATTACGGAAATAACCAAGAGCCAACTGCTGAACTGGCGCCTGGGTGTGCTGCGCGACGAGGACAGGGCCACACCTGCCCAAATCTCGATGGCCAAGCGCAACAGTTGCGATATAGCCCTGAAAGTAGCAAGGGAAGCACGCCAGATACTGGGTGGTATGGGCATCACCGGGGAATTCAGCATCATGCGCCACATGATGAACCTGGAATCGGTGGTTACCTACGAGGGCACACACGATATACACCTGCTGATAACAGGTATGGATGTTACAGGTATCAATGCGTTTAAATAACGAAGACTATATATAAAAGAGGCCGGCTGTATAGCCGGCCTTCTTTGTTTATGCTTTACGGGTTCCGCTGCATCCATTCTTCCATCCGCTCTTTTTCGTTTACGGAAACGGAAACCTCGATTTTCCATTTATCATGCTTATCCAGTTTTAGGATATACTGGTAATCGCAGTCGTACACCGGCTGGTTATCGGCGTTGTAATATTTCCAGTTTACTTTGGCTTTAACAATCCGGTCGGTCCATTGGCGCTTGCTCCATACCTCGGGGCGGGCATTGGCAATGCCAAATTGTTTATAGAAAGAGATACCCTGGTTGAAAAGCCCTTCCAGCTTGCTGGCTTCGGTGAAAACCTGTGCCGATTCATCGCTCAGGAATGTGCAGGGGATGGCATAATGCATGGCCATAGCCTTACTGTCAAAGCTTTCCAGCGCATTAGCATAATCTTCAAAAAAAGAACTGATTTTATGGAGTGCCTGTGTCGTAATGCTCATCTTCAAAACTAATTTTCATGGCAAAAATAGGTTGAAGAAAGCAACCTGCAATCATGCTTAACGTGTAATGGTGAATTTATATTCCTTCAGTTCGCCTTCTACCCTGAGGCTCAGTATATATACGCCCCCTGCCAGCCTGTCTGCTAGTTCAATTTTGCTGTCCAGCAGATTATTCAGCGTTTTTAATTTGTCTTTATAAACCACCCTCCCTGCCATATCGCAAATGGTAACCGGCAGTTCAATATCTTTCAGGGTTACCCCTTTCAGGTAAAAAGTACCGTTGTTGGGGTTGGGATACAATATAAATACCTGGTAACCCAAAAAATCCAGTACTTCAATGGAAACGCTGTCTACCGAAAAGCAGTTTTCATAACTGGTTTTCAGGATGTATTTACCGGCATTCCCGGCAGATGCATTGTCGATAGTTATGTTTTGCGAGCTGGTGGAAAAACCATTGGGGCCGGTCCAGCTATACGCAGCGTTGTTCACGTTGTTGGAGGCATTGATTTTTATCTGCTGTGTGCTGTAAACCGGGCTGTTGGTGGTGATGACAGTAGTTGGTGCCTGTGTCACTTTTACAGAGGTCGTGTCTTCCTGCATACAGCCGTTCAGGTTGGCGATGACGCGGTACAGCCCTGTGGCAATATACCTTGCATGTTCTACAAACGGGTTGGCCCCTGTTTTATTGAAATCGTCGGGCCCGTACCAGTTAAAAGTCGTTGCGCTGTCTTTCGAGGTGGCATGCATCTGCAGGCGTTCGCCTGAACAGATGGGGCTGTTGCTGCCTGCTCCGGGGTAGGGCATCGGTTTTACTGCAATGCTGATGCTGTCGATGGTAATGCAGCCGTCATTATCGGCTGTTACAATATAGGTGCCTGCATTGCCAAAAGTAATATTGAGGATGTTGTTGGTGGCAGAAGATGAAGTGAAGCCCCCCGGCCCGGCCCAGCCATATACTGTTTGTCCTTCGTTGTCAAGTGCGCTGAAAGACAGGGTGTCTGTTTCGCATACAGGGCTGTTGCTGGTTTTTGCGAGTACCGGTTTATGCTTAATATTCACCTGCACGCTGTCTTTTTTCGAAGGGCATCCGTTCAGTATGGCCGCTACTGTATAAACACCGGAAGCGGCAGAAGTTACATTCGTTATGGCAGGGTTTTGCTGTGAAGATGAAAAAGAAGGCCCCGTCCATGTATAGGTTGTGTTTGCCGAATCGCTTTGGGCAGACAGGTGCAGAGTTTCCCCTTCGCAGATGGGTGCGTTACTTCCCTTATTGGTAATGGCCGGCACCGGCTTTAACGTAACCAGGGTACTGGCATCAGGGCCTGTACACGTACCTGCGGTGGGGGTAATATTATATACGCCCTGTATGGATGGAACAGATTTGTTGAATGTAACACTGACCGCACTGCCTGTAAAGCCGGGGCCGGTCCATAAGTAATTGACACCCGGCTGCGGGTTTGTTACAGCCAGCTTTACCGTATCTCCCGTGCATTGTGGTGCGTTATTACTGATGTTGGGTATAAGGGGTATGTTGTCGATTTTTATATCTGTGCCATTATCGACCGATGTATAGGAAGGTGAAGAAGCAACCAGGCGTATCCTGTAGCCTGTGCCGGGCAGCGTGCCCAAAGGCACCGTGCAGGAGATATTCCCTCCCGTATCCTTAATGATGTTGCCGATATTTACCGGGCTGGCAAAACTGCCGGAAGCGTCAGATAGTTCTGCTGTAAAGTTATTGGGCGGATCGAAGGGCAGGGTGACATCATAGGGAAGATTGAATGTCTGCCCCTCGCATACTACCGTATCGGTAAACTGTGCGGCCAGTACATAACATATTGTATCTACTACCTGCGAGGCAAGAAAAGCATCGGAAAAGCCGCCGGAATAGAACTGCCGGAAACCATTGCTGCTGGCAAGCCCCGACAAGCTGTTGGTCGTTCCGCCCAGGTATATTTTCCCGAAATTGTACTCGATAAACGAGCCCCATGGCCCCTGTGCGAGGTTTTCATTGTTATTGCCGCCCAGGTAGCTGGCATAAACAAGGCTACCCGGGCGCGCCCATTCCGATATATGTGCATCATCCGGCCCGTTAAGCGTTGGCTGCAGGGCACCGGGGGTAATCATATTCGAATTACTAGTCGTACTGCCGGATAAAAACAACCGTCCTTTGGGGGTGATGGTAATACCCGTAAACCGGTCCTGGCCTGCATCACCGAAGTAGCTGCCCCAGGTTTGGCCGCCGCTGCTGCTGAAACGGGATATAAAACCATCCTCACCTGCACCTTTTACCAGTTGTTGTCCTGTGCCCATGGCAATACCCGTGTTGCTTGTAGTATAGCCGCATATATAAACATCCCCTATGGCATCACAAACGACTCCTCCGGGTGTTGCTCCCGATGTTCCCCCGAAATATGTATTCCACTGTACGGTGCCCGCTATGTTGAACTTAACCAGGAATGTGGTGGGCGATGTACTGTTTATAGCAGACTGGTGCGCACCAGCGATCGTAATGATGCCCGTAGCGCTGATGGTTGTGCCGTAGATATACAGGTTGCCAAACAGGTCGCACGCATTAAAGTTGACTTCATCAGCACCGGGGCCGCCGTAGTAGGTTGCCCATTGCCTTTGTCCCTGCGGTGTAAACCGTGCCACAAAGCCATCTTTTTGTCCGGCAATGTTTAATTGGTGCGGGTTATTAAAAGAAATGCCTGTGCTGCTGGTTGTGCTGCCGCAAATGAATATATTTCCCTGTATATCGCAGGTTACATTGTTGACCGCATCTGTACCTGCCCCCCCGAAAAAGGAGCCCCACACACGGTCGCCTTTCCTGTTGAATTTTACCAGGAACCCGTCACTGGCGCCGCCACCATACAAAAGCTGTTGCCCGCTTCCTGCAGCAATGCCGCTGTTGCTCGATGTGGAGCCGCATACATAGATGTTCCCCGAGGGGTCGCATACCGCATCGAGGCAGGAATCAATTCCCGAGCCTCCGAAATAGGTAGCCCACCTCCTGTTACCATCAAGGTCGAACGCAACTATAAAACCATCTGCCGCGCCTTGCAAAGCCACCTGGTGTGCGCCGAGCGTGGCTATGTTGGCGCTGGATGTGGTACCTGTAAGGTAAGTATTGCCCCGGTTATCAGCGGCCACTGCGTTACCGATATCTGTATTATTGTCCCCGTAATAAGTGGTGAAATCTACAACCGGGTCGATAATAAGTTCACCCGAATAGCTGCCCGTCTCAATCTCAACGGTATTACCGGTTAACAGGAAACGGGAAGCAACCTCTTCCCCGGTGCTTTTAACGTAGCAAAGGGGGGCATGCTCATAAATATGCCCCATGGGTGTCGTTACCCTGAGCCCGCCCTGCTGCAGGAGCAGTTCCTTGCTGCCATCGTACAGCATTTTGATAACGGCAGGGTCGGCACCTTTATGTATAATAAAATCATATTCCAGTTTCGCCTCCTTACAGTAAACCACCCAGTCTATGCCGGGGTAAATGCCGGGATAGGTTATTTTTTTACAGCTCTGTGCCGATAATTCTTTGTTTCCCGTAAGGTATTGCTCCGTATAAGGGGTAATCTCTTCTTTTACAGGTATAATGTTGTCCAGCGCGCCCTGCAACTGCATATCCAGGCGGTAAGATGCCACCGTATTATCAAAAGGGGAGGGGGCGCTATACCATTGGTAATGTATTTGTCCGCTGCCTATAAAAACAGTAAGGCCGGGGAGGTCCAGTTTAAAATCTATATCGTTGCGCGGGCGGTTATACTGGTCGGTAACCTGTCCTTTATTTTCAATGAAGGCAAAGGTTTTTTTGCCGGGTGCGGGTACCGGCATATTGGTTCCCTTCCCGGCAGCGGTATAGTGCGCGAAAAAAAACAATAAGATAAAAAAGAAATGTCTCCGTACGCTCATCCGCATATTTTACATAAAAATAAAACAAAAAGCCCTCTTCTCCGGGTTTTTCATGGGTGGCGGTGAAGGATTTTTTACTGGATTATTGCTAAAATATTTACTTTTTGTTATTTAATCTGTATTTTTTGGTAAAGCCGATGTATATGTACAGGTGTAATGTGTGACGGGTAAAATTGCTATTTTCATCCCCACCTTTTGAAATTGAGATTACAGGTGTTATTTTTGGGCACAAATCATGCAGCTTTTGAAGACCCTGCTCGATCATAATCAGCTTAACATAACGCTTCAGCGTTTGGCTCACCAGTTAGTTGAAAACCATCTTGATTTAAGCAACACCGTCCTTATAGGAATACAGCCGAGGGGTATCTGGCTGTCGAACCGTATTGCCGCGATTGTAAAAGACATTACCGGCAGCGAAAAGGTCGATTACGGTAAACTGGACATCACTTTTTACCGCGACGATGTGCACCAAAATACAATGCACGTACCGGCGCAAACGGATATATCATTCAGTATAGAGGGGAGAAATGTGGTATTGATTGACGATGTATTGCATACCGGCCGTACCATACGCTCGGCTATGGATGCCTTACTGGGCTTCGGGCGGCCGGCAGATGTGGAACTGATGGTGCTGATAGACCGCAGGTTTAGCCGTGAGTTGCCTATACAGCCCGACTATGTAGGACAAACAGTGGATACTATTATAACGCAGAAAGTAAAAGTGTACTGGCAGGAAAAAGACCAGAAAGACGAGGTGGTACTTTTAGATTAAAAAATATTAATAACGTTCATGTCGCTATCGGTAAAACATTTACTGGGAATAAAAGAGCTACAGCCGGAAGATATAGATGTCATATTCCGGACGGCAGACAATTTCAAACAGGTATTGCAGCGGCAGATAAAGAAAGTACCTGCCCTGCGCGATACTACTGTTGCCAATATATTTTTCGAAAATTCAACCCGTACCCGTATTTCCTTTGAGCTGGCAGAAAAACGCCTGAGCGCCGATGTAGTCAATTTCTCGGCTTCCGGCTCTTCCGTATCGAAAGGGGAAACACTGATAGATACTGTGAACAATATACTGGCCATGAAGGTGGATATGGTGGTGATGCGCCACTCGGCCAGCGGTGCGCCCTGGTTTCTTGCCAATCATATAGATGCCAGTATCATCAATGCGGGCGACGGCATCAACGAGCATCCCACGCAGGCCCTCCTCGATGCATTCTCGATGCGGGAAAAACTGGGCGACCTGAAAGGGAAGCGCATAGCCATCATAGGCGATATCATGCATTCGCGCGTGGCGCTGAGCAATATATTCTGCCTGCAAAAGCTGGGCGCTGAAGTAATGGTTGCCGGGCCACCCACACTCATACCCCGCCATATACGCTCGCTGGGCGTAAAAGTGGAGTACAACGTAAAAAAGGCGCTGGAATGGGCAGAAGTGGCCAATATACTGCGCATACAACTGGAAAGGCAGCATAAGCCGCTGTTTTCCACGCTGCGCGAATATGCCCTGTTCTACGGGGTGAACAGGCAAATGCTGGACAGCCTTGAAAAGGAAATACTGATTATGCACCCCGGCCCTATAAACAGGGGCGTGGAACTGAACTCGGATATAGCGGACAGCAAACAGTCTATTATACTGGACCAGGTAGAGAACGGGGTAGCTATACGCATGGCGGTTATTTACCTGCTTTCCGGCAAAGCAGAGGCAGTTGAATAATACGCCTCTTTTTTAGTGCCGGACGTACCGACTTTCCAATCATATCGTATCTTTGACGCCTTGCTTGTTGCCTCATAAACAAAGCGGGCTATTGTTTAACTAATTTTATTATATATGTCAACCTGGTTTCGTCGCATAAAGAAAGGTATATCGACTACTACACAGGAAAAGAAGGAAGCGCCGGATGGTGTTTGGCATAAATGCCCTGAATGTAAAACCACCATTACGGTGAAGGAGCTGGAAGACCATTTCTATGTTTGTCCCAAATGCAACTACCACAACCGTATAAACGCCAGGGAATATTTCAACATACTGTTTGACGAAAAAGAGCATGAACTGCTTTTTGAAAATATTGTTCCGCGCGATGAGCTGGGCTTTGTTGATATGAAGCCTTACGATAAACGCCTGGCGGATGCGCAAAAAAGCACAGGGCTGAAAGATGCCATGACGGTAGGTACAGGTAAACTGGACGGCCGCCCGATGGTAATCGCCTGTATGAACTTCAACTTTATAGGCGGGTCTATGGGTTCGGTAGTAGGGGAGAAGATAGCGCGTTCCATTGATTACTGTATAGCGAATAAACTTCCGCTGATGATTATTTCTAAATCGGGCGGGGCAAGGATGATGGAAAGCGCATTTTCGCTGATGCAGATGGCCAAAACTTCTGCAAAGCTTACACAGCTTGCCAAAGCGCAACTGCCCTATATTTCATTGATGACCGACCCGACAACAGGTGGCGTAACTGCTTCATTTGCCATGCTGGGCGATATCAATATTGCAGAGCCTAAAGCATTGATTGGTTTTGCGGGGCCCCGTATCATTAAGGAGACTATCAAGAAAGACCTTCCCGCAGGCTTCCAGCGCTCTGAATTTTTGCTGGACCACGGCTTTCTCGATTTTGTAGTACAGCGCCAAAACCTGAAAGAAAAACTGGTACACGTTATTGACTGGTATATGAAGGGGAAAGGCGACAGTAAATAAGAACCATACATTTTGTCAGAAAAAGTTTTCATAAAAAACCGTCCCGCTACATTTGAATATGCCATTGAAGACAGGCTGACAGCCGGTATTGTGCTTACCGGTTCTGAAATTAAATCTATCCGTAACGGCAAAGTCAGCTTTAATGACAGCTACTGTTTTTTCAGTCATGGCGAGCTATGGATAAAGAGCCTGCATATAGCCGAATATGTAAACGCAGGTTATGCCGGGCACGACCCCACACGGGAAAGAAAACTTTTGCTCAACAAGCGTGAACTGGCAAAATGGAATACAAAGCTGAAAGAAAAAGGCCTTACCATTGTCCCGCTGGCGGTTTTCATCAACGATAACGGTTATGCGAAAATAGAGTTAGGGCTGGGCAGGGGTAAAAAGCTTCATGATAAACGGGAAAGCATCAAGTCGCGCGATGCCGAAAGGGAGATGAAACGTTATTTGAAATAGCGTTACACTGTTACACTACCTGTTCAGTAAATATAATACCGTGGTGTTCCAGTTCTGTAAGCACAGGCTTATATACAGCAGGCATATTGGGTATGTGCACACCCGCAGGTGCTGCTACCTTACCATCCAGTATCATTTTGGCAAGTATAGCCATAGGTAAGCCCACTGTTTTTGCCATTGCCGAATGTTCGCGGTTTTCACCTTTCAGTACCATGCTGCTGACCAGTTTCACTTTTTTGCCTTTGTGTATATATTCCACATCATGCTGCATCACCACCATGTCTTTATCTTCCGGTGCCATTGCCCACTTTTCCAGCAGCAGTTGCAGCAATATGTCGGCCGATGAAAACTGCCCCTGTGGCAATGCCCGGTCTTCAAACAAGTCCAGCCATTGCAGCATAGAGATAACTTTATCTTCCGGCAATATGCCCAGCAACCGGGCAACCTGTTTTACCCGGTCTTCGTTCTCATTAATGGCGGTTTTGGCTGTCAGCCAGTTCAGGCAGGTGAGCCCTGTAGTATCAAATTTATCGTTACTGTCGGTAAGCCCCAGCCTGATAATGGCATCCCAGCCTTTGCAGAAATCAGGATGCCTTAATGTAGCCCTTAAAAACGTTTTGATATCCGGTACATCGTACTGGTCGAGATACTTCAGCGAATCACGGTTGGCATAATAGGCAAAAGAGCCGTAGCCATCCACCCTTATCTTTTTGTTGTTCTCGAACATTTGCCCGTAAGCCACATCAACATACTTGCCGTTTTGCAGGTAGTGTGCGCCGTCTTTGCCTGCAGTAATAATGTTGACGGGGTTCCAGCTAAATTTATAATGCCAGGGATTATTGTCCGACTCAGGCGCAATAAGCCCGCCGCAATAAGATTTGAAAGAAGTAATGGAAGCGGCCACCCTTTGTGTGCTATGTATAATCTGGTTGGCCGTCATGTGGTCGATGCCGGGGTCAAGCCCCATTTCGCACATAAACATCAGCCCGGCGGCTTTTACCACTTCGTCCATTTCCTTTATCTGCGGTGAGACATAGGAAGATGTAATGAGGTTTTTTCCGTATTTTAAGCAATCCTTGGCAAGATGAATATGTAAATGCGGCGGCATGAGGGATAAAACCATATCCGCATCTTTCACAAGGGGCTCTCTTTGTGCTGCATTGGTAATATCAATTACCGCTGCTTCTGCAAATGGGCTATTCCGTATTTTTTCAGCAATCGCCTCTGCGCTTCCATCAGCTACTATCACCTTCCATTTACGCTTGGGTGCATGTGACAGCAAATATTCAATTAAATATATCGACGATTTACCGGCGCCTGCTACCAGTATTTTCTGCATATCTGGTCAAAAAACTTATAATAATGAGGTCAAAAGTAATAGTAATGTTTGTTTATTCAGCATAAAAGAACGATATATGTTTTTTATATGTCACATTCTTTTTATTCGTTGTTTTTGCAACTGCATAAATTGTTGAAAACATGAGGGTAAATAAGTGTTAAAAACCCCTCATGGTTATGCCTTATAGCTACCATATACCCCCTCTTTTGATTATATTTGCATATTCTTTTTTTAATACCCGTTTATGGATCAAAACAACCAGGATTTAACACCACAGGAAGGCTCGCAGGAAACCAATAAAATTATCCAGGTTAATATAGAGGAACAGATGAAAACGGCTTATATCGACTATTCCATGTCGGTAATCGTAGGCCGTGCATTGCCCGATGTAAGGGATGGTTTGAAACCCGTTCACCGTCGTGTGCTGTATGCAATGAACGAATTAGGCATAAGCTATAATAAACCGTATAAGAAATCGGCACGTATTGTGGGTGAGGTGCTGGGTAAGTACCACCCCCACGGCGATACCTCCGTTTATGACGCAATGGTACGTATGGCACAGCCATGGAGCATGCGTTACACATTGGTAGACGGGCAGGGAAACTACGGCTCGCAGGACGGTGACGGACCGGCGGCCATGCGTTATACCGAAGCGCGCCTGCAACGCCTTGCAGAGAGCATGATGGAAGACCTTGACAAGGAGACCGTTGATTTCTCGCTGAACTTTGACGACTCCCTGCAGGAACCTACCGTAATGCCTACCCGCATACCCCAGTTGCTGCTGAACGGTTCTTCCGGTATTGCCGTAGGTATGGCTACCAACATGATGCCGCACAACCTGACCGAGGTCATAGACGGCTGTATAGCTTATATAGACAATAAAGAAATTACGATAGACGAACTGATGAAGTTCGTAAAGGCCCCCGATTTCCCTACAGGCGGTATCATCTTCGGTATAGAAGGTATAAAGGCCGGTATGCACACAGGCCGCGGCCGTGTAGTACTACGTGGCAAGGTAAATGTAGAAACCACCAAATCGGGCAAAGAGCAAATCATCATTACCGAAGTGCCTTACCAGGTAAGCCGCGATGCACTGGCTGAAAAAATCGGCAACCTCGTCAATAATAAGATAATCGAAGGCATTACCCACGTTGCCAACGAATCGAACAAAGACGGTACCCGTATAGTAGTGGAACTGCGCCGCGATGCAGTAGCACAGGTTATCATCAACCAGTTGTATAAATACAGCGAACTGCAAACATCTTACGGTATCAACAATGTGGCACTGGTAAACGGCCGTCCGCGTACGCTGAACCTGAAAGACCTTATCAGCGAGTTTGTACTGTTCCGCCACGAAGTAGTGGTGCGACGTACGCAATATGAACTGCGCGAAGCAGAAAAACGCGCCCATATACTGGAAGGCTACCTGATAGCACTCGACCACCTGGACGAAGTTATTTCCCTGATACGCAACTCTAAAAACCCGGACGAAGCCAAAACAGGGTTGATAGAGCAGTTCAAAATGACGGAGATACAGGCCAAAGCAGTGCTGGAACTGCGCCTGCAACGCCTGACGGGTATGGAGCGCGATAAGATACGCGAAGAGCATGCCGAAATCATGAAGCAGATAGCCCACCTGAAAGAGATACTGGCTAATGAAGGGCTGCGCTACCAAATCATCAAAGACGAGTTGCTGGATGTGCAGAAGAAATTTGGCGATGAGCGTAAATCGGAGATACAATACCTGGCCAATGAAATGCGTATTGAAGACCTGATAGAAGAAGAGGATGTAGTGATTACCGTATCTCACCTCGGTTATATCAAACGCACCTCTGCTGCCGAATACCGTTCGCAAAAGCGCGGCGGGCGCGGTGCAATGGGCGGCAAAACACGCGAAGAAGATTTCATTGAGCACCTGTTCATTGCTTCTACGCACCATACGCTGCTGTTCTTTACCGAAAAAGGGCGCTGCTACTGGCTGAAGGTGTACGAGATACCCGAAGCAGACCGCAATGCCAAAGGCCGTGCTATCCAAAATCTCATACAACTGCCGCCTGACGACAAAATCAGGGTAATCATTGACATACCAAACCTGGAGGATAAAGACTTTGTTACCAGTCACAACATCGTGCTGTGTACCCAAAAAGGTATCATTAAAAAGACCTTGCTGGAAGACTTCAGCCGTCCGCGTCAGAATGGTGTGAACGCCATTACCATACAGGATGGCGACCAACTGCTGGACGCTTCGCTGACCGATGGCAACAGTTATATTATGATGGCTGTAAAATCGGGCAGGGCCATCTGTTTTGAAGAAGATAAAGTACGTACTACAGGCCGCGGCGCCATAGGCGTATTCGGTATAGAGCTGGATGACGATAAGGATGCCGTAATAGGTATGATATGCCTGCCTAAAGAAGATATAGCCAAGCAAATACTGGTAGTATCGGAAAATGGGCTGGGTAAACGCACGCCGTTCCTGGAAGCATTGGAGGAGAACGCTACCGAAGAAGAGAAAGCGAAAGCCATTACAATAAAAGACGAAGAAGGCAATGAGCAGCTTTACCAGCTTTCGTACAGGGTGACCAACCGTGGCGGTAAAGGTGTAAAAACCATCAATGTGACAGAGAAAACAGGTGCATTGGTAGGCCTGCTGGCCGTAGAAGTAACAGACGACCTGATGATTACCTGCCGTTCCGGTATTACCATCCGTATGCGTGTAGAGAATATCCGTGAAGCGGGCAGGGCAACACAAGGTGTTAAACTGATTAACCTCGACGACAGCGATTCCATAGCAGCTATTGCACGTATAGAAGAGCAGGAAGCGGAAAACGGTGAAGAACCGGAAACAGATACGGATACAACAACAGATAATCCGGCAGAAGCCTGATAAAACAAAACTGGTAAAAACAAAAGGTGCGGTCTACTATAGACTGCACCTTTTTCATATTAGCCGGATGCCTCGTCCTAAAAAAGGTTGACACAAAAACAGTGTAACCGTTATGAATAAAGG
>CAZUMM010000037.1:0-27238 GCA_964621795.1 uncultured Flavipsychrobacter sp. | reverse complement strand
TGGTGGGGACATTCTTTATGCGGTAGACAAAGAGGTATGGATGGTGCAAGCTCATACAGGAAAGGATTCACTCAGTTTCACAAAAATCGGGGAGCTCCCATATATCACCATATTACAAGGATATGCACAGCGACATGACACTTTATTCATCTTTGGAGGACAATCGGACTACAACGGAGCAGGAGTGCCTTATATAGCTTACAGCACGGATTGGGGTTACACCTGGGATACTGCTTCCGCACCTGCAAATTTCGGTATGAATATGAGTGGGACCATTGATACGTTTGCCGGCTATTTCTGGCGCGTAGCCGGCGGTGTGTATGCACCGGCACGTACCTATACAGCCAGCTTGCAACGCAGCACTGACGGCTTTACTTGGGAAGACTTGACCGATGCACCAGTATTGCCCTGTGCATATCCGCAAACACGGACATTTAATGGTAAGTTGTTTTTTATAGGTGGAACAAATCCTAAATACTCAGACCACCCGGATGGTAATCTGTCGCAGGTATGGTTTATGGATAGTACACAGGTGTGGCATAAGGTTATGGATAGTACTATTAACAGGATGCACGCTGCTTTCGCAACTATTTATAATAATCAATTAGTCCTCATAGGCGGTGATATGTACTCGAATAATGTGTGGGTATCTGATTTTAAATAATACATAACATTTGTCAAATGGAAAGTGTAATAATTTTTATGTTATAGTAAGCTTTACTGTTTTTCTCATTTCATTGCTGATTGCAAAAGGATGTTTGAAATAAATACAATCACCAGAAAGTTAAAAAGACAGACAGATCATACAAACATGACTTTTACCTAAAATCGCCGAAAAGAATGGCATAGCAAAAGAAGAAATTGGTGCTATGAAAAGCCTATAATGCCTGATGACTACTAAAACAGTTACTTTTTAAGTATATCTATTGTGTATTCATTAAGGTTGTAGTTATTCAGCTCAGAAGGCTCAATGACTGCAACTTTCTTTGTGAACTTGTTAGTAAGGGCTATTTTGCAGCCCTGCAGACTGGTGGTAATAAGTATATTCTGATTTTGTAATTGCTGCCTGAGTATCTCGTTTTGCATGGTTGTATTTTCTGCTATTGCCTCTAGCTTGTTATTGATGTTATCTACTCTGAAAATATATCTTGTAAAGTAAACGGTAATAAGGATGCAAGCGATAAGGCCGATAAAATAGAATAGTAAAATCATGATAATTTTTTGCTGTTTATATAGATTGTGAAGTACTGCCGGTTGATACAGGCTACCATTATAGCTCAGTAACTTCTTTGACGCATTGCTGTCGCAGTTTTTGTATTTCTTCCGCACTCATGCCCTGGCTTTCTGCCAGTCTTTCAATGATCCTAGTTGTAATCTTAATGTTCACGGTTTGGGATTTCAGGTTTTGGGTAATTGTTGTAATACTGAATATCCACCGGGTGATAAAAACAACAATGGTAAAAAGAACCAATAAAAGAATAAATATTAAAATATAGTTCGTGCCGTCCATAGGGTTATTTTTTGATAAAGTTAATTATTATAATAACTATTAAAGGTATATAAGTGTTCCTATTTGTACATATTGGTATGATGTAACAGGGCATATTTGTACCGGGAGTAGTTTTTTCATATTGCGGCCTTGCTATTTCAATAGCAGGGCTTTTTCGTGTTCCTATAAAATCTTCTGAAGGGTATACCCGGGTGAACTTTGCTTACATGAGTAAGACTGTTATTATCTCCCCATACAACCCGGTACCTTTTGTAAAGATGAATGCCATTATACCCAATGAGTGGGGGTATGTGCCATTTGGGAAAGGTTCGCTGGCCGATAGTATTAAGCCTACGCAGCCATCGGCGTTTTATCAGCAGAAATGGCAAAGAGGGCACAGGGTAACCATACAGGTGCAGCGTACACAGATAGGCAATAGCAATAACTGGAGCGCACTGGTAATGGTAGCGCCACAGGGATATGAGATTGCGACGATAACTGATGTGGTGTACTATACATTGCCGGGAAATAAGACGGATGACGGCGAACAGCTTTATACGGTGCAATGGCAGTTTAGCATGGACCAGTATAGTGCACTGGATAATTATGATGAAGTGTATTTTAAGCTATCGTTCGGTTATGGTGATAGCAGCAGAGAGGATTATATAAGTCCTTACTCCATATCGATAGCCGATAAGCAGGATTATGTAAGCTGGGTGAAGTGTAATGAGGATACGAACAAAAAAGATGTGCTTTTTGAACAAATGTTTCCTTCGTTCGGCATTTGTATAGACAGCCTGGGTATGGAGTTGTTGCCTGCGGGTGAGTATGAAACACTGGATGACCAGAATGATGAATTGAGCGTAATATACAGCAGCAGCTATAATACTTATAAATGGCAGATTGGTGGGTTACAGGGGATACCGCAGCACCTGGTACCTGTTATTGATACAGTTACCCGCAGCAAGTATATAGAGATAGACGGCATGAGATTTACCCGCGAGAAAGGTGCTGCACTGGAAAGGCTGGGGCAGGAGGATGGGGTGCTAAAGTCTTATACACTAATGCTAAGGCAGGCTGATGCAGAACAAAGTTATACTTATGACAGGCCTGAAGTATTGATTTTTACTTTGCCGGGCTTCCCAGCGGCTTATTCCGGGTTTTACATGACCAATGGGGCAGAAACATGGGGCTATGCTGTTTCACGGGCATTATACAGTGAAAGCGAACTGGATGATATTATAGACCTGTTGAATGGATATGCAACGGCAAATAATAAAACAGGTGAATTTGTAAAGGTTATAGACGAAGGTAAGTATTCATTATACTATGTGAACGGAGAAAATGAACACTATTATGTAAACTGGCTAAATCCTGCCCCCGTGCTTAGTCAATATTTTACTTTAGAATTTACTGTAACTAATGCGGCTGGTGCTTGTCAATACCGGTTTGAGCAGAAAGGTTTTCATTTAACAGATTGGGGGGATAACTTCGGAATATGTGATGAACATGTAAGCAACCTTGCTGGCTTACAGTCGACTACTCATACTTATAGCAGTACCGGTACAAAAACGATATATCTTTTTCATGATGATGCTATCACAGATATAAGGTTAGAAAACCAGACCAATAAAGTAACAAATATTGGGGGTGATTTTCCTGTGGCTCTTGAAATATTGTGGCTGGTGGAGCAGGACTTTTCAGGGCTTACAGAGCTGGATTTATCGCCTTTGCAGACCTGCAGAAATGCATTAAAAATACTGAACCTGAATACTAGTGGTATTGCCAAAATAAAGGCGGGTTGGGCATCTTCTTACACGCCAAAAGCCTTTGCATTGCTCAAAACGATACGGGTAGACGGTAATGCCATGAGTGTAGCCAACGTAACCGAATTTATAAAGGAGTTCTACCTCAGTATAGGATTTACTTACTATGGGTTAATACGGATAACACAAATACCGGCTGCGGTGATAGTGGATAGCTCTACTTTGGCAGCCATTACCACATTGACCAATCCATTACCTACAGGTTATGGTTGGACTATTGTAAGAGATTTATAATGGTTGGTGTTCTCATTTGTAATTCGAAACCGCATGGGGCATTTTATATATGTAAATAGGATGGGAATGTTCCTATAATGTCGTAAAGCGGCAATGGTAAAAAGATCTTTGCTATATGGGTGTTGTGCAATTAAATAAAGGGGGCTTTTTAAGCTTGTACTATATACCTGACCCGCTGAGTATGGTAACACTGGATAGTGACTGGGCTGTTAGGGATGTGTATCTAAAACAGGTAATTCTTACAGCAGGGGCAGGCAGTAGATGTAGTGCGGAAACGGTGAATGTCGCTTTTAACGATAATGAGGGCTCGGGCAAATGGTTTGCAAGCTGGGCTGATTGCATTGCTTATCTGAATGGCGATTTCAAAACTGATAATGGCTTAAAAGGTACCTGGAATGTTGCAGCGGGGGATGCATACCTGAACTACCAGAACATGGAGGCTTTTGCAAGCGGGCAGGTAGTGGTTGACCAGGGTGTATTCGGCGGCGAGTTTAACGATGAATTTCATTAACAACAAAACGGTATGAAACTGAGAATTACAATATTCTTTATTGTGCTTTCCTGCCTGATAATGGCAGTTGGCGCTGCTTATGGGCAAACTGCGGCAGAGCTAAAACAGAAAATTGATGATAGTATTACTACTGTTGTTGCTCCGCGGACTATCAGGGCTACTAATCTCGGAGAGCGTATGAAGGAGATGGTGGATTTTGCCAGCCAGGCTGTGGCAGGGAAGGCGGATACGGGGGTTAATTTGCAAACAATAATTAATAATGGAGGCATGGCTGATAGCGGGTATATCCGTATAATAAACTATGCCGGCACCGGCCAGGTAAGCGGACAAATGCGTAATACGGATTTAGTTTTGCGGGTGGAAAAAGATTTTAAGAACGATAGTCCGGCAACATCTGTTATTATAAATCCTAAATATAACATTACGCAGCCCTCTACCTATCAAACAAATGGTATCGTAGTTAATCCGGTATATCATATTGAAGATGCAACAGGGCCCAAAGCATATAGTGGCCAGTTCAATATAAATGTTGATAGTACTTCATCAGGCGCATTACAGTATGCATGTCCATTAACAACAGGTGCACATTTTGGCTATCCGGGTGTACGGGTACCAATATATGATGGCTTGCAAATACATAATCCCGTAATATATGATACTTGTGAATACTGTATAGGGTTGCATTTAAATACATTTGGTGCAGCCCCCAACTGGCTCAATTCGACATCTTTGCTGATAGCGCCAATAGGATATTTGCCCGATGGACATTGGGGCATGTTCATTTCGACCTATGTAGATGAACCTAACTACCTAGGAGATGTACCCACGTATATAGGTTTGCCAACGTCGAATCCAATAGATAGTACAGCCATGCTCCAGACTTCAACAATTGCAACCACGGGTTTGATAAGATATACTTCTAATCTCGCAAGTAGTTATACTAACAGAACAGTTGTTGATAAGGGGTATGTAGACAGTTTAAATTATACAAACGCATTAAAATATATTCTTTTAAATAATGATGCAGGAATTATGATGCAATCGGATGATACTATATCTGCGTCTTCTGCGCTTGATTTGGTAAGTATAGGGAATAATAAAGTGATTTCTGGTACTGCCGGTAACACAAATGAATTAGCTATAAAAGGAATTGTATCACAGACAGCAGGTAAATCAAGTGGTATAAGGGTGCAAAGATTCATAAACGCTACATCTGGAGTTAATCATCCCGCCATCATTATTAATGATGCTATAACGGGTGGTACTGATAGCTCAGGGGGAATATTAATAACGCAAGCAAACAGTGTCGGTATTGACCAGGTGCAAAGTAGTACACGTAATAACTTTGGAGGCCCTACATATTTTGGCAATACTGTTAGATTGATGGGTACTACGTTAGCGGGAAGTACAACAGATAATGGCAGTGGTGCAAAACTGCAAATTACCGGAAGTATGACAGTATCCTCCGTCCCGGTCTACTCAACTGGAGGATATAATGATATAGTTTGGAATAGTACATCTAAACGAATAGAAAGCACCTCCTTATACGACTACACAAACGATACGCTACAGGACGGTGCAACATGGTTGCCGGGGGGAAGAATGATGAATTTCCGTTTTGTAGCTGCGGGGTCAACTATAACAATTAACCCAACTATAGACGGACAGCAGATCACTTTACACCAAATAGGTATAGGATCGGTCACTATACAAACACCATCCGGCAACATCGATTCACCAACACTGACAGATGACCATAAAAGCCATACATGGATATGGAATGGTACCGATTTGTATACCGTAAGTATTAATTAAGCATTGGCAAATATTTATAAAGAACAGTATAATGACACACCAGGAAAGCACTTTTTTGAAACAGCAACTCACGGTGGGCAATCTCGTTGCCATATTCAGCGCATTGATAACGATTGTAACGCTTAGCATAGGAGGCAATAAGGCATACAACAATATATTGATAGCCATAGAGCGCAGCAATGGCCGTAACGATATCCAGGATGTGCAGATAAAGGCACTGCAGGTACAGGTAGATAAACAGCAAATAGAAATAGACCAGCTAAAAGAACATTACGTAAATCTATAAACCAATAAACCATGGCACTAAAACTATCATTAAAGAAACCGACACCAGAAATAGCGAAACAGGTATTGAATACGCTTCTTTACCTGTCCGGCGCTTTTGCACTTTTACAAAACAACTTTGATATACCAGAACATGTAGCGGCAGAGGTGAATAAATACCTGCTGAGCGGCCTTGCACTTGTGCGCTTTACTATTAACTTCTTTCACTGGGATAATGGCTCCGGTTCCAACTCATCAGCTACCGGGAAAACAATAGGGGTAGGCACCCTGATTATATTGCTGATGCTTAACTCCTGCACTATGCAGCAGCACACGATAACAAAACGCGACATCCAGATATATGCACAAATGGCCGGGAAAATTTCTGCAAAAATGATAGTGGTTGCTAATAATCCTATGCTGGACAGCATTACAAGGTATACGCCGGATGATTGGGATAATAAAACCATTGCTCGTGTAAGAAATCTGTTGTCGAAAGCGCTTCCGGTAATCGGTATTGCAGAAAACTGTGCAGATGCAGATTTAGAAACAATGCTCCGATGCATTGTTTCTGAACTCCGGAAGCTGAACGGCAAGCAACAGGCGGTATTGCTTGCAAAAGTTACCGATTATATAACTACCGGGCAGGTGAAATAACAAGTGAGAATTAGACGATATAAGTATTTACACGGAAGCCGTATTATCTAACAATAAGATAATACGGCTTCCGGTTATTGTGGTTTTCTTTTACTTCAGGTGCACAGAACCGTCCCCGATTTTGAAACCATCGTAAAACAGCTCTATGTTATAGTTACCGCTTACATAGTCGCTTTCCTGCTTCCAGTCTACTACTACATCTTTAACAGGTTTGTTTTGCTGCAGTTCAATCGGTTTTAGCAATGTATAATTAATGGACTCTCCATCGGCTGTTGTAGTAACGCCTGAGCCATAAGCTGCATTGCTTAATATTTTGCCGCTGGGCCCTGTAATACGCAGGAATATTTCTTTTTTACCGCTTTCAGCCAGGCGGTTTTCATCAATATCGAACATGATACGGAGCATATCGGTACGATTGGCACGACCGGTTTCCACTTCTTTTCTGCCGCCGCGACGCACGTCTATCGGCATCATGCGGATATTAGATGCATGCAGTACAGCACCCAGTCGCACTTTTTCTGTAAGACCTGCATTTTCGGCTACAGCAGAATCGCGCTCCTGTACTACCTGCAGGTTTTCAGTGGTTAATTCCATGTTTTTGCTTTCCAGCTCAGCTATACGTTCTTCATAAGTTTTTACGCGTGTATTCAGGCGGGTAATCAGCCTTTTGGCTTTGGCAAGGTCGGCAGCAGTTGCATTTTTATCGCTCAATATGCCGCTGATTTGTTTTTTCAGTTTGGCTATCTCGCCGTCCTGGTTTGAGATGATACTATCCATCTGGTTGTTTTTCGAAACCAGTTCATCCAGCCGCACCAATGCCGCATTATAATCGGCTTCTACGGCCCTTTTCGATGAGTCGGACGATACATATTGCATCTCGAAAGCATCCCTCTGGTCTGCTACCTTATTGCGGTTTACCAGCAGGTAAATATTACTGATAAGCAACAGGGCAATAATGGCTATGTAAATCCATGTATTGCTTTTCTTAGGAGGTTGCGGTGCAGGCTGCGAAGACATAGGTGTCTCCTGTGGAGGTCTGTTAAACTCCTGGCTCATAAATATTTATTTTTTATTTTACAAAGATAATTGCCGAAATGAAATGGAACAGCTAAAGAGCATACTTTTTATCGACATAGAAACCGTGCCATTACAGCCGTCTTACGAACTTTTAACAGAAGGCTTGCAAAAAGAATGGCTGCGGAAAGCAAAAAACCTGAAAATTTCACCAGACGAGGACAATACACCTGCCGCATTATTTAACGAAAGGTCGGGGGTATTTTCCGAATTTGCCAAGGTAGTATGTATTGGCTTCGGCAGCCTGCAATTGCAGAACGGTGGATGGAAAATGCGGCTTAAAGCCCTTGCTTCCGATGATGAAAAGGAGCTGTTGCAGGACTTTTGCAGCATGCTGGATAATTTTATGAAGTTCTACTCGGCATTGCGTTTTTGCGGACATAATATTAAAGAGTTTGATATTCCCTTTCTTTGCCGCCGTATGGTAATAAATGGCATGGGTTTGCCTTTGTGTATGCAGCTAAGCGGCAAAAAGCCCTGGGAAATAAGCCATATAGATACATTGGAGTTGTGGAGATTTGGCGATTATAAAAACTACACATCGTTATCTTTGCTTGCCGAAGTGCTGGGCATACCATCGCCTAAAAACGATATGGATGGCAGCATGGTAGGTAAAGTATATTGGCAGCAGCACGACCTGCCGCGGATTGCAAGCTATTGCCTGCAGGATGTGCTTACCTCGGCAAGGGTTTACCTGAAACTGAGCGGAATAAACGATATTGACCCCGAACCGGTCTTTTTGAATGATTAAAGTATGACGGCAGATATAAAGAAACTATTTCAATCGCTGAAAGCAGGGCAGTATGCGCCCGTTTACCTTGTAGATGGCGAAGAGCCGTTTTACCTGGACATGATAACGGAGTATTTTGAAGAGAAAATATTGCAGCCCGAAGAGCGGGATTTCAACCTGATGGTGTTGTATGGCAAGGATGCCGAATGGGCGGATGTGGTGAATGCCTGCCGCCGTTTTCCCATGTTTGCCGAGAGGCAGGTAGTGATATTGAAAGACGCAGCGCAACTGAAAGGCTTTAACGAACTGGCCGGCTATCTTGAAAATCCCGCACCCACTACCATATTTCTTATAGAGCACCGGTTTAAAAAGGCAGACGGGCGTAGTAAGGTGGTAAAGTTTGCCAAAGAGAAGGGTTTTTACTTTACATCGGAAAAGATAAGGGACGAACAGGTGCCCAACTGGATACAGGTATATGGCAGGGAAATTGGTTTTGAAGTAGGGGAGCGTGAAGCGCAGGTACTGGCCACACACCTGGGCAGTGACCTGCAAAAAATCGTGAACGAGATTGAGAAAGTACGCATCAACGTACCGGAAGAAAAACAACTGACCCTGCAACTGATACAAAAGTATATCGGCGTCAGCCGGGAGTATAATGTATTCGAGTTTCCTGAAACGCTTACCAATGGCGATAAGGACAAGCTGTACCGTATGCTGTCTTACTTTATTGCCAATCCCAAATCGGCCCCCATGCCTTTGCTGATAGGCTCGTTTTACAGCCACTTCAACAGGCTGTACATGGCCCATTTCCTGGCTGGCAAACCGGATAAAGAAGTAGCGGCTACACTGGGTACTTATCCTGGCCGCGCACGGGAGATAATGGCGGCAGCACACCGCTGGCCTTTGCATAAACTGGAATACTGCATGCTGCTGCTGGGCAAATACAGTACGATGGCCGTAGGCATAGACAGCAATACCAGCGATACGGAACTGCTGAAAGAGATGATAGGAAAAATGGAAATGGCTTAGATAGAGAGCGCCTGTAAGGCGTCCTCTTTATCCCTTGCCAGTTGTTCTTTCAACGCATCCAGCGAGGGGAATTTCTGTTCATCGCGCAGGCGGGCAACAAAGCGCACTTCAATTGTCTCGCCGTATATATCTGCATTGAAATTGAAAAGATGGGCTTCAATATGCAGTTGCATATCGTTGCTTACGGTAGGGCGGTAGCCTATATTCAGCATACCCTTGCAGGCATCCTTATTATTATCCCTTTGCGCAAGTATGGCATACACGCCTACGGCAGGTATCAGCTTCTCCGTACCGGCAGGTACTATATTGGCGGTAGGGAAGCCGATGGTGCGCCCCAGTTGTGCCCCTTTGGTCACTATGCCTGTAAGCTCGTAGGGCCTGCCCAGCATCCGCTCTGCTTCTTCTACCTTCCCTGCCTGCAATGCATGGCGTATTTTGGTTGAGCTGACGGCTGCCTCGTCTATCAATTGGGCAGATATTTCGTGCACTTTGTAGTGATGTTTGCCGCTGTATTGTTTCAGCAGTTCTATGCTGCCGGTACGGTCGTGGCCAAAGCGGTGGTCGTAACCGATAACGATGGCCTCCGGTGCAAACTTCTTTACCAGGAAATCTTCGATATATTCCTGTGCCGAAAGTGCCGCAAATGCTTTGGTAAAAGGCACCACCACTATATGGTGGATGCCGGTTTGCTGCACCAGTTCTATTTTCTTTTCCAGCGGGGTCAGCAGTTTTAAAGGCTGGTCGGGGAAAATCACCTTACGCGGGTGCGGCTCAAAGGTGAGCAATATGCTTTCACCCTCTATTTGCCGCGCATGTTTTACTACCTGCTGCAATATGGTGCGGTGCCCCATGTGTACCCCGTCGAAAGTGCCGATGGTGATAACAGGCTTGTGGAAAGCCGGTAAATTATTTATATCGAAAAATACTGCCATGAAATAAAGTTGTAAAGATAAAACAGCAGAAATTGTTTTAATGGTAAAAAACGGTGTAAAAATATTGAAAGGTATTTTACATATTTGCTGACTATAGTTAAACCCGTAAGACATAATACGATGAGGTATATCGCACTATCCTGCTTTTTATTCCTGTTACATATATCCGCTTTTGGCCAGTCGTACGAAGAATGTGTAGAACTGTTTCAGCAAAACAAAAGGGAAAAGGCCCTGTCAGAGCTTGCCGGGGTGATTAAGAACTCGCCGCAAAATGCCGACGCCTACCTGCTGAAAACCCTGATAGAGATAGAAAACAGCCATTACAGCGAAGGGTTCAGGGCGTTTGAACAGTTCTACCGGCTTTCCGACAAGCCTTACGCATACCTGTATGCCCTTGCCAATTCGGGTATATTCGGCCTGGCTGATGTGAACACGCGGAAAGACATAAAAGATTTTTTTCGCAAAGTAATGGACGATGACAAGGCCCCGGCAGAGGTACGGGCGTATGCAATCGACCGCGTTGCTAATTACTACGAGCTGAGTAATGATTGGGAGGCATCGAAAAAGACATTCCTTGGGCTGGAAGATGTAAAGAACTGGAGCACGGTGGGAGTGTTTGAAAACATATCGGAAAGCGGCTTTAATAAAGATTTTGACGTGGTGGCGCACCCTGGGCCGGAGTATGAATTCAACAACAAAAGAGGGGCTAAGGTAAAATGGTTCGTAATACCGGATGTACGGAACGACCGCTGGTGGGACTTTGAGTATAATTATGATATTTCCGGCTCTATCATATATGCACAAACTTTTATTAAATCGGAAGAAGACAGGGAGGTTTTATTGCGGGTAGGGGTGTCCGGCTCTATGAAGGTATGGGTAAATGATTTGCTGGCAGGCAACGAAAAGGAAGAACGGAATACAGACCTTGACGTGTATATCTATAAAGTAAAGCTGCAAAAGGGCTATAACAGGGTATTGCTACAGGTAGGCGCCAGCGAGCTGGGCAGGTCAAACTACATGGTAAGGTTATCTACACTGGACGGACAGATAATTCCCGGTGTGGTTTCCGAGGCCGTTTACCAGCCTTATACAAAGGCCACGCCCTATATCGTGCAGCAGTTACCGTTCTATCCTGAAAAATATTTTGAAGACAAGCTACAGGAGGGCACAGATGACTTTATTACCCGTTTGCTGTTGCTGGATGTATATAACCACAACGATAAAAAATATAAATCAAGGACACTGGCTGCCGGGTTGAAAAAGAAATATCCCAACAGCACGGTGGTATCGGTAAAGCTGATCGAAGCGCTGGGCAGGGACGATAACCAGGTAGACCTCAATAAAGAGGTAGAGTTCATCAAGCAAAACGATTCGGAAAGTTACATAGGGTTGCAGTACCGCTACAATGAGAATTACGCCAAAGAAGAATGGAAGACTTGCCTGAAAATAGTGAACAGGGGCGTAGAGCTATATGGCGAAGATGAAAACTTCGAAACCAGGACGCTCGATATATATTCCAATATGAATGATGTGGAAAAGGTGTACAGCGGAATCAAAACCGCTTATGAAAAATACCCGGCCAACGCCACCTTCCTGTCTACGGAATACTTGTATGAAAAGAATATCAATAAAAACATAAAAGCTGCCAACGGGCTTTTGGAGCAATACCTGAAAAAGTATTACAACGAAAGTATTTTCGAAGAGGTTACTGTAAACTACTTCAACAAAGGGGACAAGGAACAGGCGATAAAAAGGATGAAGCAGTTGCTGGAGTACAAGCCTTATGCGGTAGCACGGTACGGAAGGCTGGCCTCGGTGTACTTTGGCAAGCAGGACTATGCCAAAGCGCTGGAATACCAGCAAATGGCCATAGACCATGCGCCGTACATAGGCCAGTTTTATCAGGGCAAGGGAGTGATTTATGAAACGATGGGTGAAAAGGACCGTGCTATAGAAATGTATAACAAAGCTATCTATTATACGCCTTCCGACTATGAATCGCGCCACAAGCTCAGGCACCTGGATGGAAAGAAAGCGCTGGGCGATTACTTCGCCAGCGAAGATGCCGATTTTATATACAACAAGGCGCTGAATGATAATGCCTATACCGATGAGAACGCGGTTTACCTGCTGTCAGACGAAAGGCAGATTATTTACCCCGAAGGCGGGGCCAACGAACAGAGCTGTGAAGTACTGATGCAGGTGTTTAACCAGACGGCTATCGACCGGATGAAAGAAATCTCTGTTCCGTACAACCGCAACAACCAAAAGCTCATCATACAAAAGGCCGAGGTGCTGAAAACAGACGGCAGTAAAGTGGCGGCAGAGGTGCAGGATAATTACATTGTATTTACGGCCCTTGAGAAAAAGGATGCCATTCATTTTGTTTACAGGATTGAAGAATCTTCAACAGGCACTTTGTCCGACCATTTCTGGCACGACTACACGTTCAACAGCTTTTACCCGGTGCAGCATGCAAGGTTCAGCCTTATTGTGCCTAAGGACAAAAAATTCAGCTATAAGGTGTACAATGCCGATATAAAACCTGTCATATCAGATATTGATGACTATAAGCTATATGTATGGGAGAAGAAAAACAGCCCGGCCATAGAAGACGAGCTAGCAATGCCCACGTATAACGATATAGCCGAACGGGTGATTGTGACCTCGGTGCCCGACTGGAACTTTATAGCCAAATGGTACAGCGATGTAAGCACCATAAAATCAAAATCCGATTTCGAGATAAAGGAGAAGGTAAAAGAGGTATTTGCCGGTGGTATGCCTGCTTCGGGCCTGGAAAAAGCAAAAGCGATATACGAATACATAGAGCGCAATTTCCATTACAGCAATGTGCCCTTCCTGCAAAGTGCTTTCATACCGCAAACGGCCTCGCATACCGTAAACGCGAAAATGGGGGATTGTAAAGACTTCTCAACATTATTTGTTGCCATGGCAAGGGAGGTAGGGCTGAATGCCAACCTGGTGCTGGTAGATACGCGCGATAACGGGTATAACGACCTGCTGCTGCCCGTAGTAGGTTTTAACCATTGCATTGCCCAGTTGAATATCGATAATAAGAAATACTACGTAGAGCTCACTAATAATTACCTGCCTTTCAGCTCTTTGAGCCGTACCCTGCTGAATGCAAACGCGCTGGAAATACCTTATGAGAATAACGGCCACGGGGAAGCGCGCCTGGTCAGGATTAACACAAATGACAGGCCGGCTAATACTATAGTGCGGGTGAGCGAAATGTCTTTTGACGGGGAAGCAGCCAATATAAAGAGAACGGTGTACAAAACAGGTTCACAGGCTGCGGCCATCAGGTATGCCTATAAGGATATGGACAGCGATGCGCGCAATAAAGACATGACTGCGGGCATGGTAAACGAGTTTGGCAAGGACGTGCAGTTAGATACCATGTATTTCAGCCACCTGGACGACCTGGATGATACGGTAGCGCTCTCGTATGGTTTCACGGTGAAGAAGTACACCAACAAAATCATGGATATGCAGGTCTTCAAACTGCCGTGGACGGACAACTACATCATGCAGGATTTTGTGACCCTGCCCGAAAGGAAACACCCGCTGGAACTGTGGTTTTACAGCGAAATACCCCGGCAGAGCGAGGAAATAACCGTCATATTCCCTCCCGGTAAAAAACTGGGTGAAATACCCAAAGATGTTTCTGTAAGCTGCCCTGAAATGACTTATAACATTACCTATAAAGTAATGCCGGGCAAATTGACCGCCAGGCGGGAAATCGTATTTAACAAAGACATCATTACACCCGCTGCCTATGCAGGCTTTAAAGAGTTTGTTACCAAATCGAACGAAGCAAATGATTACCAGTTGGTGTTGAAATAGCCGGAGGGGAAGGGTAGCTATATCCAGTTGACGCAATGTTGTAATAGATAAATAACATCAGCTGCAATCGCTAAATTTTGATTTCCATACTTTGGCTCAACTCAAATCTTTAGTCGTTTTAGTTTGTCATTAATATTATGAATATACATGGCCTTGGCAGAATCAGATAAGAAAGAATCTGCAACCAGCGATTTGATTTCATTTCGTTTTACTTCAAATTCATCTAAAATTCTCCTGGCACGCTTTTCAACAATCCCAAGTCTCCTGGACAACTCTATAAAATTATCTCGTCCATAATGACCATAGGTTAAATAATATTCAGAGTTGATGTCGTCATCATATAAGTCAAGGGCTGTATCTGGCTCTTGTGGCGTATGTATTACCGTACTCATAAGGTCATATGCCGGACTAAGTTCATACTCCCCATTTTCTTTTCTTATTAGTGAAAAGTTTTTCAGATGTGCATCTCCATTGGAGACGACGTAATTGAATACAACCAGTTGAAAAAACTTTTCAAGTGCCGGCATTGAGGCCGCTACAAATTTTTTTATCAGCAATCCTATTTCCTCATAAGTCCCATCATATTTAAAAGTGTCTCCATGGCTGGCTTTTGTCCTGTTTGTAAGCTGGGCAAAATCTTCCTGCAAATATTTTTCGCCATTGGGTTTTACATCAAAACGCCTTGTGATGTATGCGGGCTGCCCGTCTCTAAATTGTATAAGCGCATTAGCTGCAACTTTTATTTTAAAGAGTTGTTCAGCTATCTGCATAGTTAAATGCTCATTTTCAGGTACATCATCAAGATGCACAAGTTGTTTTGAAGGAGGGATTGGTTTTAAAATATATTGACCATTTTTTTCTGTTAGTTTCAATGAACGTTCTTCTATCCGGAGTGAGTATTTCAATTGTACCCCTGATATGGATAACCTTTTTGAATGTTCCTGAAATTCAACAATATTATCTGCTTTGGGTGCATCAAACTCCAAAACGCTATTGATTTTTGTATTATCAAATAGTTTTTTCCTACATGATAAACAATAACCTGTTTTTACTTCAGTATAACAACCCAAACATTTCATCATCTTCTGGTTTAACGGTAATTGCTCCTATTGTGTCATTTCCTGCTGTGAGCAAAAGCCGGGTAAAATCATCGTTCTCATCAATCTTATATAACCTGCATTGTATGTCTTTATTAATTCCTTCTGAAAGTAACCCGTAAAAAAAGGAAAACATTTTCGCTGAATGATATACTTGCTGGCTTTTAGGAAGTGTCAGGCTAATGGGTGGATATTCCCGGTTATTAAAATAATCGTTTTCATAAGTAAACAGGAACCTGCCATTATCATCCTTTTCAATAAAGCCAGCCAATATCCCGTTATTGTAAACAAGCCCTCTCATTATTCAACCTTTTTGATGTCTACCGTCATCTCCAGCCCAAGTACTTCCAGTAATATTTTTAGCGTTCTTAATGACGGGTTACCTTTACCATTCTCTATTAGATAAATGGTTTTAGTAGTAAGGCCCGTCATCTCTGAAAGGTCTTCTTGCTTTAAAGAGAGTTTTTCCCGCCTGATTTTCAGGACATTGCCTATTTGAACCTTATTCATCAGAAATAAATTACCGATTCTTTACAAAAATACATGATTATTTTAGAATAATCATTAAAATAGGAATTATATTACTGATAAGGTGGTATATTCTGCAAAAAGCACCCCCTAGTTAAAAATCAGAAATATAATTCTGATAATACTACCATTTAGTTCCTTTCGTTAGAAGGATAATTGGCAAAGAAGTCTACCAAATGAAGAATCAGGCAAAATGCTTACAAGTTAAGTCAACGTGTTCCTATAAAAAATTGTAGCTCATTATCAATAATGAATTTTAGGTAAACATATATATGGATTACCTAAAACGTTTTTCATCTTGGATTAAACTAAAAATTTAGTGTAGGTAAAGGCATCTATGTTGTAGGTGATTGCCACTTTAATACAATAGATGGGTTTTTGGTCGTTTTTAAAGCATGACATTGTTAGTATTTACCATCAGGTAAGCGTACAATACCTTGACAGATATATAGATGAATTTGAATTTAGGTGTAACAACCGTGATTTAGCCCTTGCGAATTGTCTGCCAGCATGTTATCTTTATCTAATATAAGATTAACCTATAACAATCTCATAAACAATTAGCTTCATCATGGTTTATCTATTTTCAAGGTTCCACTTAATTCAGCAAATTGAAAATGACGCTAAAGTCAAATATTTAAAAACAGGTCTGTTAACTAAGGCTACTTACGAAAGACGTAACTTTAGATACAAATTTTTTGATGTAACAGATGCAATATATAAGGAGGATAATTACCTTATAGGCAGTTTAGTGAAATATGACCCTAATGCGCATGATGAGACTGTAAATGAGGTAGATGAAAAATTGGAAAGAGTAGAAAATATCAATAGAGCTGTAGCAAAGGTTAATTTTATATTACACCCCGCTTCAAGCCTGTTGATATTTCAAGATGGAGGTGGTATATTTTCTGCAAATACATTTTATGAAGCATTTACTAATCTTTTTTCTATAAACCACGAAGAGCAGGATGGTATTATATCTATATCACCCGTACTGGAAGAATATTCTTTTATAGAAACAGTTGAAAAACTAACTGAAATTAAAAGGATATTTATTGAGCTTGTCCCATCTAACCCTCACTACAGCGAACATTGGGAAGATATTGATAAAAAACTTAAAGAAAGGAAAATAACTAATTATAAGGAAATCCAAGAAAACAAAAAAGATGGAGAAGGTATTGTGCCTGACGAAGAAACTAAAAATAAATTCTATATGTCAGAAGATGGGTATGGCGTAAGCACTGTGACGGGCAAGCAGGATGGTAAGATTAGGACAATAACTACAAAGAAAAAAAATAAGCAAGTAAAGAAGAAGGTGCCAGTTGAAATACAGGACAAGCAAGGTTTATTAGAGCAATTTTTTGAAATTACACAACAAATACTAAATAGAGCTAAGGATGAAGATTAGAAATGTAATAGTGAGCTTAGACACCGTTTTAGCATTATTGGTAACATTAATTACTGCATTCTTTTTACCGGATTTGCTGATGGCTTCCTTTTGCGCCTCTTTTTACTCAATGGGGGTTACGGTGCTATCTATAATATTTTCATTGTTTTTTGCTTCATTAGCCATAATCATGGCATCACCTGACAATGATTTTATCGCTTTTTTAGAAGAAGATAAGCACTACACGGCACTTATGGCTACATTTAAGATAACATTGGTAATGTTGTTTGTTAGTTTAGCTTATTCTATTGTGTTGTATGTTTACTCTGATTATTGGGTAAAAATTGATGAAAATTCAAAGCAATACAAGCTTTGGTTCTTAGTATTTGTTTTCTTCTTTACATACAGTATGATGGCAGCAGTTCTAAGCGTTAAGGATACTATAATGTTCTCTGTATTTAGAACAAAGTTTATAAATATAAACAACGAGAATAATGACAAAAAAGCATAAACTATGTGCGCCATCAATTTGCTTTAGATACTGTTGTGTGTTCCTGTAGCCACCAAAATATTCAGGAATTTGACCTGCATTTGCAGCCCTCTGTAATTTTATAAAAACACTAACATGGCAACATTTATTGAATGTGACTTCCATAACACACAAAGAGTTGGACAAAACCAGCCGGTAAACATTGATTTGGTAACAGAAATATTAGCCTATGAGGCGGCAGACTACTTGAGTTTAAGTTTAGCAAAGACTATGATGTTAAATGGAATTTTGAAAATGAGGAAACCAGGAACTTAGAATACAATAGAATACTAAAACTAATTGTAAAAAAGTAACGGATAATCAGCGTTACTTTTTACAATAGTCTAACTACATTAGGGGCTACTTTAAAAATATTAGTCCGTTCAATACTACTCAATCTCCATCAAAATCTCATAAAACCGGAATGCATCTTCAAAAGTATTGTACAGTGGCACGGGCGCTATCCTGATAACATTAGGCTCGCGCCAGTCGGCTATCACACCGTTTTTGGTCAGTTCGTCAAACACCTCACGTCCACGGTCGCTGAACAGCATGGATAATTGGCAGCCCCTTCTTTCCGGTTCGGCAGGGGTAATAACAGTAAAAGGCAAATGCGTTACCTGTTTCAGCAGGTACTCCATATAGCCCGTAAGCTCCAGGCTTTTGTCGCGCAGGGCCTTCATGCCTGCCTTGTCAAACAGGTCGAGCGATGCGTTGTGGGCCACCATATTGAACACGGGGGCATTGCTCATTTGCCAGCTTCCTGCATTGTTTTGCGGTATAAAACCCTTCTCCATTTTGAAGCGGTCTTTCTCATCATTGCCCCACCAGCCGCCGAGGCGGAATATTTTAGGATTGCTGTAATGATGCTCGTGCACATACATACCGCCTACGCCGCCGGGGCCCGAGTTCAGGTATTTGTAAGAGCACCAGCAGGCAAAGTCTACATTCCAGTCATGCAGTTGCAGGGGAATATTGCCTACCGCATGTGCCAGGTCGAAGCCCGCATAAGCGCCTACATGGTGTGCAGCAGTGGTTATCTTTTCCAGGTCGAAGAACTGCCCGGTATAATAATTGACCCCGCCGAACATGACCAAAGCCAGGCTGTCGCCGGCTTCTTCTATCGCCTGCAATATATCTTCCTCTTCTATGATGTGCGCCCCTTCGCGCGGTTTTATTTCAATGATGGCATCTTCCGGCTCGTAGCCATACATACGCACCTGTGTTTCTACCGCATACTGGTCTGAGGGGAAAGCGCCTGCTTCCATCATAATCTTATACCGTTTCCCTTCGGGGCGGTAAAACGATATCATCAGCAGGTGCAGGTTTACCGTCAGGGTATTGACCGCTACCACTTCTTCCTTTTGTGCACCTACTATTTTCGACAATCTTTCTGAAAACAGGTGATGGTAGGAAAACCACGGGTTCCTTGCCCTGAAATGGCCTTCCACGCCGTATTTGCCCCAGTCTTCCAGTTCCTGCTCCATCAGGTACGCTACGCTCTTGGGCTGCAGGCCCAGCGAGTTGCCGCAGAAATAACAGGTATCCCTGTCTTCGTGCTGCGGAAAAATAAAACGCTCCCGGAAAGGGAATAATATGTCTACCTGGTCTTTGCCTTGTGCGTATGCTAAACTTGCTTCGTAAGATGACATTGTGCTAAAGATTTCAGGGGCAAAAATAACAGACATTCGCAAACTATTGCAAAAACTGCATAGTAATGCGAATATATATATCTTAAGTGCTGGCATAGTATTTATTAGGTTACCTGTGTATCAACTTTTGTTACAGATGAAAAAACTGTTACGTTATATCACACTATGTTTTGCACTTATTTTTTCTGTAAACAGCGCGCAGGCACAAACGGCGGTAGGTATGCGCCTTTCGCCTGACGGGGTGGGCTTTACCGGCAAGTTTTTTGTGAATACGCCCGTTGCCTTCGAGTTGCAGATGAATGCCGGCCTTGCAGGGCGCAACAGCTATACCGCCGTGGGCCTGTTCGAGTACCATGTACCTTTTTCCGACCCTTCTTTTCATTTTTTACTGGGCGGCGGCGCCCATATAGGCGGCTATGAAGATGATGGCGGCATATTCGGTATAGACGGCATTATGGGAGTGGAGTACGTGTTTAAAAATACACCGCTGGGATTGAGTGTCGATTTTAAACCGGCGGTCAATTTCATTGGCGGCAACGACTGGTTTGGCGATAATGCTTTCGGCATAGCGGCACGCATCTATTTATAAAGAGTAACGAACCGAAAAGGATTGTTTACCGATAAAACGACGGCATATACCGTCGTTTTTTGTTTGTTCTAAGCAGGTTATAGTAAATTTGATGAAAACTCAACTGAAAATGAAAAAAGGTTCACTGGTATTAATCATCATTCTTGGTGTCATTCTGGGTATAGTGGTCATTGGTGGCTTAATGGCTTACAGGGTGCAAAGAACACTGGTACGTGCAGATGAGAACGTAAAGAATAAATGGGGTGAAGTGCAAAACCAGTACCAGCGCCGTTCCGACCTGATACCTAACCTGGTAAACACAGTAAAAGGCGCTGCACAGTTTGAACAGAAAACACTGACCGATGTTATCAGCGCACGTGCAAAAGCTACCTCTATACAGGTACACCCCAACAACCTGACGCCTGAAAAGCTGCGCGAATTCCAGCAGGCACAGGGGCAACTGAGCCAGGCGCTCGGCAGGCTTATGGTGGTATCGGAACGTTACCCCGAACTGAAAGCCAATCAAAACTTCCTTTCGCTGCAAGACCAGCTTGAAGGAACGGAAAACCGCATAACCGTAGCACGGAAGAACTTTAATGATGCCGTGCAGGACTATAATGTTTCCGTGCGGCTGTTCCCGAACAATATGATGGCGGGTATGCTCGGCTTCCAGCAGAAAGGCATGTTCGAGGCAGAGCCGGGGGCTGAAAAAGCGCCGCAGGTACAGTTTTAACGCAAACGCATGATGAATATTTTCCGTAATAAAAAGCCACTGCTTGACCCTGAACAACAGGAGCAGGTAGTGGCCTGCATCCGCGAAGCAGAAAAGAACACCACAGGCGAGCTGAGGGTGTACGTGGAAACGCATTGCAGCTATGTAGATGCGATAGACCGCGCCTGGGAGCTGTTTGCCAGCCTGGGCATGACAGAGACCGAAAGCCGCAATGCCGTGCTGGTGTACCTTGCTTTGGAAGACAGGCAGTTTGCCATTGTGGGCGATGAGCAGATATACATCAAAGCGGGAGGGCCCGTGTTTTGGGAGGCTGCCGCTGCAAAGCTGAAAGCCTATCTCAAATCGGGACAAATAACGGAAGGGCTCTGTGTTTGTGTGAATGAACTGGCGCACGCCATGGCGCAGCACTTCCCGTACGACCCTACGATTACTAAAAATGAATTGCCGGACGAAATCGTTTTCGGCAAATAAAATATTAAAAGCATTGTCACGCTACCTGAACATACTTATTTGCCTGCTGTTGCCCCTGACACTGTGGGCATCCGATAAAGATTTTCCGGACAAACCCGTGCCCCCGAGGCTGGTAAACGACTTTGCGCACATGATGAGTGCGGACGAGGCCAACCAACTCGAGGCAAAGCTCCTTTCTTACGAGAAAACCAGCTCTACGCAAATCACGGTGGTCACCATCAAAAACCTGGGCGGGTACGATGTGGCGCAATACGCTATAGAACTGGGCAACCGCTGGCAGGTAGGGCAGAAGGGCAAGGATAACGGGGTGCTGCTGTTGGCATCGCTCGACGACAGGAAGGTAAATATTTCCACAGGGTACGGCCTGGAAGGGGCGTTGACAGATATGCTGTGCGGCCGCATCATCCGCAATGAAATAGTGCCCGAATTTAAACGCGGCGACTATTACCAGGGTTTTGTAAAAGGCGCAGATGCCATCATAGCGGCCACCAAAGGCGAATACACCAACGATAAAAAAGAAGATAAAGGCGGTCTGCCCGCTGCGGCCATCATTGCCATTATATTAGGCGTGTACTTCATCTTATGGATACTCAGCAAAATAGGCGGCGGTGGCGGCGGCACGTATATGAGCGGGCGCGGCCACAGGGGCTGGAGCCGGGGCGGCTGGTATGGCGGCGGTTTCGGTGGTGGTAGCTGGGGCGGTGGCGGCAGTAGCGGCAGCGGTGGTTTCGGCGGCTTTGGCGGTGGCAGCTTCGGCGGCGGCGGCGCCAGCGGTAGCTGGTAACAAAATCTTAATATCCTATTTTACTGGCACGATACTATTTTCAATTTATACGGCGTTATAGAATAACCTGTATCAATCGGAAATGGCAACCCTGAAATCCTTCATATTTCTCTTTGCTGCACTGTTATGTTGCTCATTGCAGCCGTTATATGCACAAAAACCATTGTGGGTGAAGCAACTGGCAGGGCAGGGGAGTGTGATGCCCACATCTGCCGCATAGCGCCCAATGGCGATATATACATAGCCGGCAGCTTTGCGGGCACTGTGGATGCAGACCCCGGCACGGGCGTGTACAACCTCACCAGCAAAGGCGATAAAGATATTTTCCTGGCACGTTATACAGCCAACGGAAATTTTATATGGGCCATCAGCGCAGGCGGCCCCGGCACCGATGTTGTGCAAAACCTCGCGGTAGATAAAAACAATGACCCGGTGATAGTGGGACAGATAACGGGGCAGAACATCGATTTCGACCCTTCGCCCGCCTTCAAATACCTGCATGCCAAAGGCCCGGTTGACGGCTTTGTGGCCAAGTATACCGCAGCAGGCAGTTATGTATGGGGCGCGGCCATAGGCGGCAAATCGCCACACGATAATACACTCTCGGTAGCTACCGATGCCGCAGCCAATATTTACATCGGCGGCGATTTTCATGAAGATATGGATGTAGACCCGGCCTATCCCGCGCAGTATATGCTGCACAGTATTACGGGCACGGCCTACCTGGTCAAGTATACCGCATCGGGCCAGTTTGCCTGGGGCTTCAACTTCGGGGCGGGCGGCCTTGCGGGGGTAGATAATACGATATGGTCCATCAATGCATCGGTGCCGGGGCATGTGTACATTGCGGGCTGTTTCGAGGGTACGAATATCGATTTCGACCCTTCCCCGTCTGCAAGCTATAACCTTTCCGCTATGGGCATTTATGATGCCTTTGTGGCCAAATATACCGATGCGGGCACGTTTGAAGCGGCGGCAGCCATCAGGGGCACAAGGGTAGAACAGGCTTTCGACCTTACGCTGGACAATAGCGGGGACATTTACCTGACAGGATACACGGAAAGCCCGGAACTGGATTTTGATAACGTGATTGTGAAAGCCCCTGCCACAGGCGATAAATCAGACATCTTCCTGGCAAAGTACAGCAGCAACTGCCAATATGAATGGGCGCACATATTTGGCGGACAGGGTACCGATGTAGGCTGGGGCGTAGCGGTGAATAAGGATAAGCTGTACTGCACAGGCTATTTTATAGACACGATGGATGCCGACCCTTCGGCAGGTGTGGAAATGCTGTACGGGCGCGGCAAAAACGATATATACATAGCCAAATACGAGTTGAACGGCGATTTCATCTGTGCCTTCAACATAGGCAGCAGCGGTACGGACGTAGGGCGCAAGCTCGTTTTCGATAAAAGCGGCAACCTGGTTGTCAGCGGACTGTTTTCGGGAAAGGGTGTCGACTTTGACCCGCTGGGCAGTACGGCGGTGCTCGATGCGCAGGATATGGACGGCTTTTTTGCCAAATACGACTGGACGAATACCTATACGCCGCCCGATGGTTACCTTACGGGCGATACCGTATGCTCGGGGCGGCAGGCTTATCTCAGGTTTACCGCTACGGCAGGCAACGGCCCTTTTACCATTATCTATAGCGACGGACAGCATGATTATGTAGTGCAGGACGTGACACCGGGGCAGCGTATACCTATGGCAGAAAGCCCGCTGGTGACTACGGTATACCGGCTGAAACGCATCAAAGGCTCCGGCCTGTGCGCGCCGTATGCAGAGCCCAATACACCGGTAACCATACTGGTATATCCTTCGCCGCTGGCAGATGCCGGCCCCGATACCAATGTATGCCCCGGCTCCGTTATCCCTTTGCACGGCAGCGGCGCGGGCACATACGAGTGGTACCCGAAGGAGGGCATATCCAACCCCTACATAGCATCGCCTATGCTACTGGTGAACGAAAGCACGGTGCGCCATATTATTGTGACCAACGGCTATGGCTGCCGCGATACCAATGCGGTAACGGTAGAAATCATTCCTGCTGATTTCAAAACAGACCCTTTGCGCAACCTGTGCATAGGCGATACGCTGCGGCTAAAAGCCTCGGGCGGCGATACCTATAGCTGGAGCGGGGAAAACAGCATCAGCAACGATACCGCTGCCGCGCCGCTGGTATGGCCGCTGTACGATGCCACCTACAGTGTGCTGGTACGCGATACGGTTTGCGGGCGCTCGGCCACGCTGAAGGTGCAGGTAGACGTGCACCCGCTGCCCGGTATAAAAATAGTGGAAGCCAAAGACATTGATTGCGGGCTGAAAGCCGGAACACTGGTAGCAACGGGCGGGGTACAGTATAGCTGGACGCCTGCCGCCACGCTGAATAATGCCCGTGTGCCCAACCCCGTAGCTACCCCGGATGAAAATACCTGGTATGTAGTGACGGGCACAGATGCCAACGGCTGCTCCAACAAAGACAGCGCACTGATAAAGGTATTTGCAGGCAATGGAAGATTGTTTACCCCTACGGCCTTTACCCCCAACCGCGACGGCAAAAACGACCTGTTCCATGTTATCATCCCGGGCGATGTATCGAAATATGAACTCTCTGTATTCAACCGGTTCGGGCAAATGATGTTCCATACCACCGATTATAAAGCAGGGTGGGACGGCCGTTTTCACAATACCGACCAGCCGCTGGGCACTTACTACTATTACTACAAGGCGCATTCATCGGTGTGCAACGAGGTATTCGGCAAAGGGGATGTGGAACTGGTCAGGTAGGGTTTTAGCGATAGGGCTATTTTATATGTTTATCGGGCCGCATGTATAGTTTCCATAATTTTAATATGGATTAAACGGACACAACAGATGAGCTTAGTTACGGTAGCCACATTTTCCAACGCGTTCAATATGCACGTCATCAAAGGCAGGCTGGAAACAGAAGGTATTCCCGCCTTTGCCAAAGACGAGCATACGGTTACTGCCAATGCCTTTTACGCCGGTGCTTTAGGGGGCATCAAACTGCAGGTGCGCGAAGAGGATGCCACCGATGCGCAGCGCATACTGAATGAACTGGGCTATGTGATGCCCCGCTACGTGCCGCCACCCGAAAAGAAAAAGTGGCACCCGCTGTTACGCTTCCTCCTCTTCATACTGCTGTTCGTAGCGCTGCTGGGCCTCCTGTATATCATTGACGACCCGCTGGGCACTTTCTCGCAGCCTAAGCCACACATTGTTTTACCGCCGTTGGTGCCGGGCGGTAGCTAGACTTTTGCCTGTTGCTTGGAAATACAGGAAAAAACGCAAGGGTTATACTGCGCATTTGATGTTATGAATATGATTTATTAAATTACGCTATCCTTTAATATCTATTTCATGAAACCTATACAAACCATCCTCTTCGTTTTTCTGTTTTGTTCATTCCGGCTTTCCGCACAGGTACTTATTGTCAATTGGACAAAATTCATTGGGGGTACTAATGGTTATACGCAGATAAATTCTGCACTCGCGACAGACGATGGAGGGTTAATATGTACAGGTTTAACTACTGTAAATAATACTGGAATCATCCCAGGTACGACATTCGGCAAGGAAAATATATTTGTTGGTAAGTTCAACAAATCATTCCAGTTGGATTGGATAAAATTATATGGAGGAAATAATGATGATGAAGGTATTAGGATATGCAAATCAAACGATGGAGGCTTTGTAGTACTTTCAAGAGTAATGTCTGGCGATGGCGATATTTCCGGATTTAAAGGTACAACTGATATTTGGCTGCTAAAAATAGATGCAAACGGGAACAAGCTTTGGTCTAAAACCTATGGAAGTGCTTTCTCAGAAGAAGCACTCTCCATTTCACCCACATCTGATAATGGGTATATTGTCTTAGGCGCAAGTAATGGCTCTGGTGATGATATACCGTCTCATTATACAACATCACAATTTGTTCATGACTGGTTTGTTTTGAAACTGGATGAGTTCGGGAATAAGGAATGGATAAAAAGCATAGGTGGTACAAAAGGTGAGCATTTTTACGGAAAGATATTCCAGGTTGATACGTCTTATTATTTCGCCTCCAGCAGCGAGTCAACTGATTATGACTGTAATGATATTAGCTGGCATGGGACGACACCTACCGATTATAATTATTATTTAATTAAGCTTGACAAGAGCGGTAATGTATTATGGAATAGAAGCTACGGAGGAACAGGGTTTGATTTTGTAAATGATGCACTTTTTGACGAAGGTGACAACTCAATAATAATTGCCGGCTATTCTGCTTCCCATGATTATATGGCAGCCGGAACGTTTGGTGCAGAAGATGCCTGGGTAATAAAGGTCGGCTTAGATGGCAATCTCAAATGGTCGAAAAAGTATGGTGGTAACAATAGTGATGTAGGAACTGTTGCAGTCGTAAAAGGGAAAAATAATGGCTACATGCTTTATTTTAATACTTATTCTGATCTCAACCTTGGGTCGCAGGATACCTGGGCGTATTCGATAGAGAATAATGGAGATGCTATAAAACAAAAGATAATCGGTGGCAAAAAGGCAGAATTTGCGTTTGGTCTATGCACTTTTGAATCTGGTTACATTTTGTACGGCAGTACAGGTTCTGATGGCTTTACTGAAGGGATAAATGGCAATATACCCAGTATGAATGCATGCGGATATATGACAAAATTGGAGTTTTTTCCGTCCGGTATAAATGATACAAAGATTTATACCAACTTAAAAATATCTCCCAATCCTGCTAAAAATGCTGTTACCATTGAAACAGGAAACAATACCGGCGAATTAATTATAGCAGACATAAATGGTAAAATCATTTACTCCCAAAAAATAGAACGTTTTTCTCATGATATAACTCTTGATACGAGAAATTATACAAGCGGTATGTACATTGTAAAAATCAATAATTGTATTGGCCAGTTTGTGATTAATTAAACTGAAAGAACACATGCAATTTCCTTAATCCTAAAACAACTATAAATTGTAATAGTTTGCACTTAATCTGACAATTTTAGTTTTCTAAGTTCCAGGGTT
>CAZUMM010000036.1:0-27951 GCA_964621795.1 uncultured Flavipsychrobacter sp. | reverse complement strand
CTGCTCAGCTCCGTCCGCGGAAATACACGCACACTCGTACCGGGCATCACCGTGAGCTGCGCACGGGCATGAACACTAAAAAAAATCGAAGAAACAAAAAGTATATGTATTTTTTTCATGAATAAAGATTTCTATACAACTGGAAATATCCCCTTCTGACAGTAAAAGTAATTTCAATTTTTGAATTGTAATAGCAAGTACAATAATTTTTAATGAATTAAAACAAAATCAATACAACAAACCCATGACAAAAGAATAATTCTTCAGCCATGGGTTTCCGGAGAAAGTAAAATTTCAGTCCCTATGCTCCGTAAAAGGCAATTTCTTTGGTACCGTCGCTGTTCCTGACTGCACGGTACATACCTGCCGAATTGAACGAAAAGCAATGTTCCCCTTTATTGTTTACAGCAATCAGGCCGCCTTCGCCGCCTATTTTCACCAGTTTATCTTTTACTACAAGGTCGCATGCTTCAGAGAGGGAAAGGCCTTTGTACTCCATCAGGCAGGAAATATCGTGCGCCACAACAGCCCGCAGAAAGGGCTCACCATGGCCTGTGCATGATATAGCACAGGTAGCATTATTGGCATAGGTGCCCGCACCGATTACCGGGCTATCCCCTATCCTGCCAAACCTTTTGTTCGTCATACCGCCTGTAGAAGTACCGGCGGCAAGGTTACCATGCACATCGCAGGCCACAGCACCCACCGTACCGAATTTATAATCAGGATTGGGCGCCGCGCCTTTCAGGTTATCCGCTTTATGGTCGAGCTGGTAAAAATCGCTGTCCCTGATTTCCACCCACTGGTCATAACGCATTTTATTAAAAAAGTATTCATCGGGGGTAAACTCGAAGCCACGGCTCAGGGCAAACTCCCCTGCCCCTTTACCGCTTAAAAAAACATGGCCCGAATGCAGCATCACTTCGCGGGCAAGGGTAATGGGGTTTTTAATATTGCGCACCCCGGCTATAGCGCCTGCGCCCAGTGTTTTGCCATCCATTACGGCTGCATCCATTTCATTCAGCCCCTTCTTGGTAAAAACTGCGCCGCGGCCCGCATTGAAGATGGGGTTATCTTCCAGCTCTGTAATGGCAACTATTATTGCATCCATCGCATCACCGCCGCCTTCCAGTACGGCATAGCCCTTGGCGAGTGCTGCACCCAGCCCTTCGCGGTATTCCTGTTCCTGTTCCCGTGTCATCATTGCGGGGGTAATATTACCTGCACCGCCGTGTATTACTAATGTTACAGCCATTGCCGTTTAATTATTATCAGTTAAGATGTGTATATGTTTTATTGTAAATATGCTGCTAAAATACCGCTTGTTCCGGTTTCTACTTCAATATGCTCCTGCAGGGTAGTGGCAACAGAGTGCCCTACAATATCGGGCGAAACGGGAAAGGATTTATGCTTACGGTCAACCAGTACGGCAATCATTACTTTTTTCAGCTCGAAAGCCAGCAGCGGGCGCAGGGCGTACAGCAATGTTTTTCCCGAATTGGCCACATCGTCTACCAGTATAACGGGGGTGCCTTTTAAATCCGCCTCTATAACAAAATCGTCGGCAAGCGGTTTACGTTTGTTTATTTCCAGGGTAATGACTTCGACCTGCAGGGGGCTGATAGTTCTCAGCCTTTCCGCAAGAGCATTGGCTACTGCCAGTCCGCTTCCCTGTATGCCTGCAAGTATAATTTTTGTTTCATTACTATTGTGTTCCCATATTTCATAAGCCATCCGCTGCAGTTTCCAGCTAATGCGTTCTTTGTCGAGTATCAGTATGCGTTCTTTACCCATTACATATCAGTTTGAGCGTATAGCTACTACGGGGTCGAGGCGGGAAGCCGCCCTGGCAGGAATAAACCCGGCCAGCACCCCCACTGTAGCAGATATACCCACACCTATTAAAAAGTTCTTTACAGAAAAGGTCACAGGGAAATCGGCCCCGTAAGTGAGCAGCAAACTTAACAGAAAAACGATGACAATACCAATAAGGCCACCCGAAATGCACAGGGTCACCGCCTCTATGAGGAATTCTGTCAGTATACTTCGCTGCCGCGCGCCGATGGCTTTTTTCAACCCGATGATTTTTGTCCGTTCTTTAACGGTAACAAACATAATATTGGCAATACCGAATGCGCCCACCACCAGTGAAAAGCCCCCGATGATAGCGCCTATCAGGTTGATAGAGGAAAAAATGGTTTCCATCCGCTCTGTAACCTGGCTAAGCTGGTTGATAGAGAAATCATTTTTCTCGTTCGGTTTTACTTTACGCGCCGCCCGCATAATGCCCTCCACCTGGTAGCGCATATCTTCCACATTAACATTGTTATCTGCCTTTACCATGATAACAGGGTCGTTGCTCCAATCGGTAGAAGCGAGGTTCATCAGGCTTTTAGCTGCATTGAACGGGTAGATGACCGCATTATCGAAATCGAAGCCCGCCATATTGCGGCCCGACTTTTTCATAACCCCTACTACTACAAACTTGCGGCCGAGGAAGCTGATGGATTTATCGAGCGGGTCGCCGGTAAAAAGCGCATCGGCCAGTTCCGAGCCGATAACCACGGAAAAGTTGCCCCCTTCTATTTCGGAGGGGGAAAGGTAACGTCCTTTCTCAATCTCCACATTTTGTATCTTATCAAAATCGAGGGTAACGGCATTGCTGGTCACTTCTTCCACTTCGCGGTCAAGGTATTTTACGGTCACTTTATCGCGGCTGCTGATAGCGGCATACTTTATGCCTGAGCCCCTTTGCAGCACAGCCGAGAGTTCGCGCTGCGTCATCGGTTTGCGTTGCAGGTATTCCCACCATTTATAATCGCCGTCTTCGGGCATCCAGGGCTGGCGGCTGATGTACAATACATCATCGCCCAGCGACGACATGCTGTTTTGTATGTTATTTTCCAGGCTATCGAGCACGGTAAGCACGCCTATGATGCAAAAGATACCGATACTGACACCCAGCAGGGACAGAAAAGTGCGCAGCTTGTTGGCACGCAGCTCATGAAAAGCCTGCGAAACACTGGTAACGATTATCTGCACAAAATTGCCCATCCGGAACAAATTTAATGCTTGCCGGATTGATTTTCTATTTTAATGTTTTTATCCTGTTTAAAACGTAGTTGAAAACCTGCCATTACCTGCAATGTACTCATGGAACGATTGTATGTGTATTGATTTTCGGGATAGACATTATCCAAAAAATCTGTTTTACGTTCTGTAACTACATAACTGCTTTTGCCAGCATTATACATTAGCCCCAGGTTAAAGTACCATTTCCGCCCTATATGCTTATTAAATAACACGCCCAGACCGGGGTAAAATGCAGTTCCACCCAGTGTTTGTAAAGTTATTTTTTCACTGTAATTATCATTCATCTTCTTTCTGTTCACTATATATTCTGCCTCATTCGATATTTCTCCCACACCCAGCAGAAGCACCGGTTCCACCTCTGCAAAAGATGTATGTATAACATAAGAAAAAGTCAGGCCCATTTGTACTATGCCCCATGAATCCTGATTGCCGGTTTCACCGGATGACATAACAGAATTGTAGTATTCACCGCTGTAGCCGTTTTCAAGTGCCGTTGCAATAGCATCTTTCTTTAAACTGCCCATTGTGAGATTCAGACTTGCACCCAGGTAAAAATTTTCATAAACCTGCTTACTGACATTAAAGCTCCATCCCAGCGCGCTGCGCTTTGCATAATTCAACAGGTCTTTACTTTGAAGGGGAGATTTTTGCGGAGCTGTCAACAACATATAAGACAGCCCGTAATGGACTCTTGCATACATATTAATGACAACAAAAACACATATAATAACTAAGAGGGCTTTTTTCATTTCAGCAGTTTTACAGGTGATGCAACAGCTTCCAGTTTTTTCCGGTTTTGCATGGTTACCTCAATTTTAAAGGTATGTGTACCCGTATCTGCAGGGCTGTAAAGCAGTAAAAAATCATATTCATCCCTGCGCTCCAGGGTTTCAGGCTCCGGCCCTTTAAACAGGGAACGTAACTCGGTACCTGCTTTATGTTCCGCATCAAAATCCGCATTGCTGGTTATCGAGATGTCTACAGGTACATCTACATATTCATCAGCATCGCAATTTTTTTTCATTGCATACGCTGCATTTATCCACCCGCTACGGTGGTAGCAGATATCTGTATTGTCTCTTACTTTAAGCCGCAACACCAATGCTTTGGCAATAACCCCTCTTTGGGGTATGGCTACCGGGCTGCTACCTGCATTGTCGAGCGGTGTAAGGGCCAGGGTATCAATGGTATGACAGTAGGTTAACCGCTCTTCGCATACGCAGGAATGGAGCAACAGGGGGAAAATGTAAACTCCCGCTAAGATGATAAGGGTACGATATAGGTTTTTCAACATAAATAAAGGTTTATAGCTATATAGACGATATTTTCAGGTGAACTCTTGAAGAGAGTGATAAGATTAATAGTTTTGCAATATACAAACCAGATTCTTTGCGACCAGCCATCTCTTTCCTCCTAAAAAATAAAACGCTCCGATACCCGACTTTCCGAAATTTCCTGCTGCTGAGGTTCAGCCTGATTATGGCGCTGAATATGCAGATGACGATTATCAGCTATATGGTGTACCGCCTCACGCACGACCAGCTTTCGCTGGGTATGCTGGGGCTGTGGGAGGTCATACCCGCTATAGGGTTTTCACTGGTATCGGGCCATTTTGTAGACCAGCGGGAGAAGAAAACTTTACTGGTACAATTTATAACAGGATATATGTTATTATCCCTGTTTTATATCCTGCTTTCCACAACATGGTTTCAGCAAAAAACGGGCGTAACCGCTACTGTATGGCTGATATACGGCGGCGTATTTATCGGGGGTATGCTGCGGGCTTTTGTCAGCCCCTCCAATTTTGCATTGCTGGGCCTTATCGTACCCAAAAAGCTATATGCCAATGCAACTACATGGAGCAGCACAGCCTGGCAATTGGGCGCTGTGTTCGGCCCGCTGCTGGGCGGTGCTGTTATCGCCATCAGCGGGTTTACCATCAGCCTGTGGGGCGTATTCGCTTTACAGGCGGTTGCTATTGTAGCTATTTTGCTGATACCGAAGCAGCCTATTATGATGAAGGCCAAAGAGCCCATACTCAAGAGCCTGAAAGGCGGGGTAAAATTCGTATTCAGCACACAGGTCATCCTTGCAGCCTTATCGCTCGATATGTTTGCCGTACTGTTTGGCGGGGCGGTAGCGCTGTTGCCGGTGTATGCCGATGATATTCTGAAGGTGGGCGAAGTGGGCTATGGCTGGCTGAGGGCGGCGCCGGGCATTGGCTCTATCATTACTTTGTTTATTCTTTCATTTATCCCGCTGCAAACCAAAGCGGGCATAAAACTATTGGCAAGTATTGCGGGTTTTGGCATCACTACGATTGTTTTCGGCATATCTACCAGTTTTATATTATCGTTTGCCATGCTGCTGCTGGGCGGCATGCTCGATTCAGTAAGCGTAGTGATACGCGGCACCATATTGCAGATGTACACCCCCGACGAGATGCGCGGGCGGGTTGCCGCGGTGAATACTATGTTCATCAGCTCATCGAACGAGCTGGGGGCGCTGGAAAGCGGTATGACCGCCAAATGGATGGGCACGGTGCCGGCAGTAGTATTCGGCGGCATTATGACGATGGTAGTGGTAGGCACTACCTATGCCAAAGCGCCCCTGCTGAGGGTATTGAAACTGGACCCTAACGAGAAGGATAAAACATAAAATACACAGCGCCGATTATCAGCACAAATGCTACCGCATAGTTCCAGCGGAAAGGCTCTTTAAGAAAGAAGAGGGCGAACAGGCAGAACACCACAAGCGATATTACTTCCTGTATGGTCTTGAGCTGGAAAGGGCTGTACCCTTCCTTTAGCCCGAAACGGTTGTTGGCGGGCACCATAAACAGGTACTCGAAAAAAGCAATTCCCCAACTGATGAGTATCAATTTGAACAGGGGCGTATCTGCCGTGCCTTTTTTCAAATGGCCATACCATGCATAGGTCATAAAGCAGTTAGATACTAAAAGACAGGCTATTGTGCGCATACGGATGTCAATAATCATCAAAAATAATGCCCGCGGCATGTATTTTATACAGTGTATGGTAAATTTTCGAGTTATGGGAACACAAGAGAAAAACAATGACAAACAGACGAATGCAGAAAAACTGAAAGAAACAGCCGACCCGGATATCTCCAGGCACAGCTATGAAGAAATGGCCGAAGTAAATGAGCGGGAAAGGGATAAAAAGCCGGGCAGCCAGAGCAACCATACCAAACAGCATAACAATGGCCGTGGCGGCGGCAAATAATAAAACGGCGGGGATCATCACCCCGCCGTTTCTACTTCCAGTCTACAGGCATTAGCCATTCTGTTCGGCCGGTTTTTCATTTCTCATCACTACTACTCCGTCAAACACATCTATTAAAACCGGCTTCGTCTTATCAATCTCACCACCTATTATTTTCTTGCTCAGCATATTGATGATGTCTTTTTGTATCACCCTCTTCAAAGGCCTTGCACCGTATTGCGGGTCGAAACCGCGTTGTGATATATAATCCAGCGCATAATCTGTAAACTGCAGGTCGATGCCCTGTTGCTGCAACTGCTTTTGCAGGTTCTCCAGTTGTATGCGTATGATGCCTTTTATCTCTTTGCGCATCAGCGGGTGGAACATAATGATATCATCCACACGGTTCAGGAACTCCGGTCTCATCGATTGTTTCAGCAGGTCAATGACCTGTGTTTTGGTAGCCTCCACAACTTCTTCCACATCTTTGCCTTCCATATCGGCAAAATTTTCCTGTATGATGTGGCTGCCCATATTGCTGGTCATGATGATGATGGTGTTTTTAAAATTCACCACCCTGCCCTTATTATCGGTCAGGCGGCCATCATCCAGCACCTGTAACAGGATATTGAAGGTATCCGGGTGCGCTTTTTCTATTTCATCCAGCAGTATTACGGAATAGGGCTTGCGGCGCACGGCTTCTGTAAGCTGTCCCCCTTCTTCGTAACCTATATATCCCGGAGGCGCGCCTACCAGCCTGCTCACGCTGTGTTTTTCCTGGTATTCGCTCATATCTATACGGGTCATCATGCTGTCATCATCAAACAGTACTTCCGCCAGTGCTTTGGCCAGTTCCGTTTTACCTACACCCGTAGTACCCAGGAATATGAAGGAGCCGATAGGGCGGCGGGGGTCCTGCAAGCCTGCGCGGCCACGGCGTATGGCATCGGCTACCGCTTCAATCGCTTCGTCCTGCCCCACCACGCGCTTGTGCAGTTCCTCTTCCAGGTTCAGCAGTTTATCTTTTTCACTCTGCATCATGCGCTGTACGGGTATGCCCGTAGCTTTGGCCACATTCTCGGCAATATCTTCCGCATCTACTTCTTCTTTCAGCAGGCGTTTGTGCTGGCTGTCCATTTCGTCCAGTTGCTTGCTGAGTTTATCCACCTCTTCTTCTTCTGCCTTTATTTTACCATAGCGTATTTCGGCTACCTTACCATAATCGCCGTCGCGTTCTGCTTTTTCTGCTTCCAGCTTCAGGTTTTCGATACTGGTTTTCGATTTATTGATTTTATCAACAACTTCTTTCTCTTCCAGCCATTTGGCTTTCAGGGTATCGCGCTCAACATTCAGCAGTGATATATCCCTGCTAAGCTGCTTCAGCTTTTCTTCATCGTTCTCGCGTTTGATGGCTTCCCGCTCAATTTCGAGCTGGCGTATGCGGCGCTCCAGTTCGTCCAGTTCTTCGGGCATGGAGTTCATTTCCAGCTTCAGCTTGGCGGCGCTTTCATCCATCAGGTCAATGGCCTTGTCGGGCAGGAAGCGGTCTGTTATATAGCGGTGCGATAATTCTACCGCCGCAATAATCGCCTCGTCTTTTATACGTACCTGGTGGTGGCTTTCATACCTGTCTTTCAGTCCGCGCAATATGGAAATGGCATCTTCCGGTGTAGGTTCGTCTACCAATACCTTCTGGAAACGGCGTTCCAGCGCTTTATCTTTCTCAAAGTATTTCTGGTATTCATTGAGCGTGGTGGCACCAATCGCACGCAGCTCGCCACGTGCAAGGGCGGGCTTCAGTATGTTGGCGGCATCCATAGCGCCTTCCATAGCACCGGCACCTATCAGCGTGTGTATCTCATCAATGAACAGGATGATTTCACCATTGCTCTCGGTCACTTCCTTTACTACCGATTTCAGGCGCTCTTCAAACTCGCCACGGTACTTAGCACCTGCCATCAGCGCCCCCATATCGAGGGTAAAAATGATTTTAGATTTCAGGTTATCGGGCACATCACCGTTAATGATGCGGTGCGCCAATCCTTCCACAATAGCGGTTTTACCTACGCCCGGCTCACCCACCAGTATGGGGTTGTTTTTGGAGCGGCGCGAAAGTATGTGCAGGGTGCGGCGTATCTCTTCGTCGCGGCCAATGACCGGGTCGAGCTTGCCGTTGCGGGCCAGTTCGTTCAGGTTTTTGGCATAGCGCTGTAAGGCATTGTACTGCTGTTCCGATGTTTGGGAATTTACAGTGCTGCCTTTTCTCAGTTCCTTTATAGCGGCTACCAAACCCTTCTCTGTAAGGCCGGCGTCTTTCAACAACTTGGCGGTATCGTCATTTACCTGCAGCAGGCCTATCAGCAGGTGCTCCTGCGTAACGAATTCATCTTTAAAATCTTTGAGGATGGCCCCTGCTTTTAATATTACATTATTCACCTCTCGGCTGATGGTTTGCGCAGGTTCGCCATTTTGAATTTTAGGCAGCTTCGCCATCTGCTCGGTAAGCCTCGATTCTACAAAATTCAGGTTAACGTTGTTCTTCTTCAGCAAATAAGATATAGGGCCATCATTATCGTCCAGCAGGGCTTTTAAAAGATGGGCTGTTTCAATATTGGGATTCTGGTTATTAAAAGCGAGTTGCTGCGCCTGCTGCAGCATTTCCTGTGCTTTAATTGTAAAATTGTTCAGGTTCATACTTATATTTTCTCTTTGCTATAATTGCATAAAAAATGTTCCAATTTTATTTCAGAGACCATTTGTCGCTAAACGGGTACACATAAAGACAATTTGTCATTCAATATTATTTCAGCCTGAATAAATAGCAGGCAAACAGGAGCGGTTATGATATTTTGTCTGTTTGAACCATACTATTTAGTCATTTCTATCAGTGTCTTTGCATTATATACGGCATTTGCATACCAATCGTTATTAAAGAACACCCATATACTATGTCCATCGTTCATCCACCCGTTAAATTTACCGGCATATTCCTGCAGCATTTCATCTGTGTATTTAGAAGCATATAGATTGCCCGGGCCGTGAAAACGCACATAAACGTCTTTAGCTGTGATGACTTCTTCGTAAGGCCACCCCACGCCCGACTGCGAGATAACAAAAGCAATATGATACTTGCGCATCATATCAAACGATTCCTTTTCCACCCAGGTAGGATGCCTTGCCTCCAGCGCGAAACGGTATTCTTTATATTCATTTCTAAGCAGTTTGTACAGATGCTCCACCACTTCCGTATTGAATTTGAGTTGGGGCGGCAACTGGATAAGCACTGGCCCCATGTGTTTTTTCATGGGTTCAAAAATGCTGAAAAAGCGTTGCAGCGGCTCTTCCGGCCCGCGCAGCTTTTTAACATGCGTGAGGTAGCGGCTCATCTTGGGACAAAATTTAAACCCACGCGGCACTTTATCTATCCATTTCAGCACTGTTTCCTGCGTAGGGAGGCGGTAAAAGCTGGCATTGATCTCGGTAGCTTTAAAGTCTTTTGCATAAAAGCTGATCCAGTCTGTCGCTTTCATTTTCGGCGGATAATAAATTTCTTTCCAGTCCTTATAACTCCAGCCCGAGGTGCCTATATGTATTTTACCCTTGCCCATCTGCTTGTAGCCAACAAATATCCTACCAACAACACTGTTTAAAGTAAAGGGTATATATAACAAAGCCGCCTTTATGGCGGCCTGTTATCAATATCCTTCTTTCTTTTCGGGTGCTTTTTCAATAAGGTCCATAAACTGGTCGAGCTTAGGCGTTACAATGATTTCTGTACGCCTGTTTTTTGCCCTGCCCATTTCCGTATCGTTTTCCGCAACAGGGTTGTATTCACCACGCCCGCCTGCCGTCATCCGTTTAGGGTCAACGCCGTAGTCGTTTTGCAGCGACTGCACTACCGATGAAGCACGCAGCGCGCTCAAATCCCAGTTGTTCCTGATATTGGGGCGGTTGATGGGTACGGTATCGGTATTCCCTTCCACCAACACATCATAGTCCTCGTAGTCTTTTATGATTTTGGCAATTTTGCCCAGCGTTTCGCCTGCACGTTCCGATATCTGGTAATCGCCCGTTTTGTATAGCATATTATCAGACAGCGAAATATACACCACTCCTTTCAACACTTTTATATCCACGTCTTTCAGTTCATCGCGGCTGAGCGAGCGTGTCAGGTTGTTGGTTAAAACTATATTGAGCGAATCGCTTTTGTTTTTCAGGTTCACCAAATGCTGGATGTATTTATTGGACGCATTGATCTCATCTACCAGCTTTGAAATATTAATGCCTCCCTGGTTGCTGGAAGTAAGGCACTTATCCAGCGCCGCCTGCAACGAAGACAGGTTAGACCGCTCGGAAGCAAGCTGTTCCTCAAGGCTGCTTACCCTTGTTTTTGCCGAGGACAACTGCGTCTGGCAATCAAGGTTTTTGGCATTCAGTTCCCCGGTTTTATTTTGCAGGGTGCTGTACTGAGATTGCAGCGCTTTATATTTTTTCTGGCTTACGCAACCTGTGGCAAGCACACCCAATGCTACAATAGCTATGATACCTGGTTTCATCTAAATGTGATTTTATTGGTTTTCGTTTTTCAAAATCTAAAGTAGATATAAATCACGTCACAAAAACTGATGTTCATCATTTTATTGTGCCGCGCAGGTTACAATAAAAAAACAGCCCGCCGGGGCTGTTTCATTCCTGTAAAAAACACCTGTTTTATTTCTTTCGCGGCAGGGAGCAACTGTCTCCGCTGCAGCAACAATTATAATTGAATATGGCCTGCGAGCCGAAAAAAGCCGCCGCTATAAGCGCCACCACATCGCCTTCCTTCATGGTAAAATATACCACGATGAAAAATACGGCGAGGGCCAGCCTTATCCAGCGCATTACAGACCAGTTGTTAAAAAGTGCGTTCTTCATTTTTTTTATTTTGCTTTTTGCTGTTTCCCGTAAATATATTGAACAACAACCCGCCCATTACAGCACCGTACACAGTACTGTTTACCGGGTGCGAGGTGATGCGGCACTGGCCGGAAGCGCAGCCTACATAATAATAATACAGGAAGCCCCCTATAGCGCCTGCTATCACGCCCAATGCTGTTATTATAATTGCTTTTTTTCTTTTCATAAGTTTAATCTTGCTGTTACCACCAGGTCGTGGCTTTTTAAAAATATCCTGTTCGTATTCGCCTGTATATGCTGAAACATATAGGTTCCCTCCACAGCCAGCTTGCCTGACAGACGTTGCTGTATAGTAGCATATGCGCGCGACTGGTTGTAGAATGGCATTTTTGTTGAATAAAAGCTGTTCAAAAACAATTCGCCACCTGCCATCAGCAGTGTTTTTCCACCTATTCCCCTGCTCACCTGCTCGCGCCAGCGAAAGCGTACAAAATTCTTATTCCCTTCCCGCGCCTGTGTAATGGGCTCAAAACCTGCACGGCTGTACAGCGATAGTTTTTCACCCAGTACCGTGCGGTGCTCTGCATACAACTGTACACGGTATTCGTTCCAGTTCTTTTGCTCATCGGCGGGTTTGGAAACCAATGCATAATTGTGAAACCATGCAAAAGGAGAAAAGCCGATTACCCAGTGCGGAGCGGGTTGATAATATAACCAGCCCCGCACACTTTGTGCCAGTGGCAGCGAAAAGATATTGCCGTTGTCATTGTCCTGCCGCCTGTACTGCAATTCCGCTTCTGCCTGCCATGCGGGGCTGATTGTCTTCATTATCCGTGCGCGCGACCAAAAACTGTAATGCACTTTATCCTGCGCTACAGATGTGCCTGCTGCGGTGAGCCAAACCGAGAGTATTAATGCAAATTGCTTCAATAGTATATGCTTGCTGTGTGCTGCCGATGAAATGGTATTACCATAAAAATAATATTACATTTTTATCACAGCATAGTTGTGGGGCACAGGTACGGTGTAGTTTCAAATTTGTTACTGTCTTTCAGCGCTTTAAACCCGCCTTGAACATCTACCAGTTTATCGTACCCCCTTGCACGCAATATGGATATAAATATCATAGACCTGTACCCGCCTGCGCAGTGAACAAAGTACTCTTTATTCTTATCCAGTTCGCCCAGGTGCTCGTTAATATAGTCGAGCGGCACATTTTGTGCAGCAGGGATATGTTCTGAATAGTATTCCGATTTCTTCCGCACGTCCAGTATAGGTATATCCGGGTTTTCTGCCATTCTTTTTGCCATATCGCCCGCAGTAACAGATTGTATGCGGTCCAGTTCTTTGCCCGCAGCAGCCCAGGCTGCAACCCCACCTTCAAGATACCCTAGCGAGTTGTCATATCCTACACGTGCCAGGCGTGTTACTACTTCTTCTTCGCGTCCTTTGTCTGCCACAATCAGTAGAGGTTGCTGAATATCTGTTATTAAAGCACCTATCCATGGGGCAAAACTCCCGTCAATACCAACGTTGATAGAATTGGGAATAAAGCCCTTTGCAAATACCTGCGGGTCGCGGGTATCCAGTACAATTGCGCCTGTTTCATTGGCGGCGGCTTCGAAAGCTTCTGCACTTAAGGGCCTTGTACCGTGCTGCAATACTTTGGTTATGTTCTCATACCCTTCTTTGTTCATCTTTACATTCAGCGGGAAATATGCAGGCGGGGGCATCAGCCCTGTGGTTACTTCTTTTATGAATTCGGCACGCGTCATATCTGCACGCAATGCATAGTTGGCTGCTTTCTGGTGCCCTAACGTGTCCGAGGTTTCTTTGCTCATATTCTTACCGCAGGCAGAACCTGCGCCATGTGCCGGGTACACGATAATGTCATCATTCAACGGCATTATTTTATTTCTCAGCGAATCGAAAAGCGTACCTGCCAGTTCTTCCTGTGTCATGTGTGCCGCTTTCTGGGCAAGGTCAGGCCTGCCCACATCACCTATAAACAGGGTATCGCCTGAGAAAAGCGCTACATCTTTCCCCTGCTCATCGCTCAGGAGATAGCAGCTCGATTCCATAGTATGGCCGGGGGTATGCAGCACACGCAACTTAATAGCCCCCAATTCAAACACTTCGCCATCTTTGGCAATGTGTGCTGCGAAAGACGGGGCAGCATTAGGGCCGTAAACAATTTCTGCGCCTGTTTCCTTTGCCAGGTCTATGTGGCCCGAAACAAAATCTGCATGAAAATGTGTTTCAAAAATGTATTTGATGGTTACGCCATCTGCCTTTGCTTTAGCAATGTAGGGTGCTACCTCGCGCAGCGGGTCAATAATTGCGGCTTCATTTCCAGACCGGATGTAATAAGCGCCTTGTGCAAGGCAACCGGTATATATTTGTTCTATATGCATGGTATTTTTTTTACAGAACAAAGATCGGCGATGTACAGGGCAATTTTTGTAACCTAAGTTACATTGGTTATTTCAGGAACAGCTCTTTAACGATAATGTAAACACCCATAGCCAGTACAAACCAGCCAAAGCTTCTTTTGAGGTGAACGGCGCCTATCTTCTTAGCAAGATAGTTGCCAATAAAAATACCTGCTATGGCTATGGCGGCAACCGATAAGATAAGCGGCCATTCTATCTGCCTGTTGGCCAGGTCGCCTGTAAAGCCGATAAGCGAATTAATAGCAATGATCATCAGCGAGCTGCCCATAGCGGTTTTCACCGGTAGTTTCAGCAGCAGTATAAGGGCAGGCACAATCAGGAAACCGCCCCCGGCGCCCACCATACCGGTTATCAACCCGATAATGATGCCCTGCAGCGCTATACGCAAAGGATGAATGGTAATATCCTGCGTATCCGAATCGGGCATTTTATTGCGTATCATGGAGATGGAAGCAAATATCATCAATACACTGAAGAACAATAAAGTGAACAGGTCTTTGGTAAAATGAAAATCGTTAATGCTGAAAAAGGTTTGCGGCAGCGCCGGTATAATCCATTTCCGGGTGCTGAAAACCGCCAATAAAGACGGCAGGCCAAAGTACAATACAGCTTTGTAGCTTACCAGCTTTTGCCGTGCCTTGCCTATGGCACCTACAAGGCTGGTGCTGCCTACTATAAACAATGAATAGGCCGAAGCTGCAACAGGGTTTACGCCAAACAGGTAAACCAATACAGGTACCGTAAGAATAGAACCGCCGCCGCCAATGAGGCCAAGCGATAAGCCTATCAATGCGGCAGCTATGTAACCAATAATCGTCATAAAGGGTAAATGCCCTGCAAAAGTGGTAAATATATTGCGTCTTTTATGTGATATTAATCACCGGGCACAGCAAAGCCGCCCTGACGGCGGCTTTGCATACAATTTCTATGTAAAAAAAATCATTTCCCTGCTTCGGCTTTCGCATCTGCTTTCATTTGTTCATTGGCAGATATCTGGAATTCTACACGCCTGTTGCCTGCTCGCCCTTCTTCAGTTTCATTTGAATATTTCGGCTGCATTTCACCAAACCCTTTTGTGGTAAGCCTGCTGCGGCTGACGCCGTTTGCAGCGAGGTAGTTGGCTACAGACCGCGCCCTGCGTTCCGAAAGGTCCTGGTTGTACGCTTCGGTACCGCGGCTGTCGGTATGCCCGTCTATTTCCAGGTCGGTATTGGGGTACTTCACCAATATACGGGTCAGTTTATCAAGTGTATTTTCAGCCGAAGGGCCCAGGTCTGATTTATCGGTTGCGAATAAAACCTTATCGCTAAATTCCACAACTATGCCTTCCCCTACCCTTTCTACCTTGGCATTGGGCACTTCCTTTTTTATTTCTTCGGCCTGCTTATCCATGTGCCTGCCTATGATGGCACCGGTAGTACCGCCAACGGCAGCACCAATAATAGCACCTGCAGCGGTATTGCCAGCCGCACGGCCAATCACACCGCCTACAACGGCTCCGCTGCCGCCGCCTATAATGGCGCCTTTCTGCGTTTTATTCATCGAGGCGCAACTGCCGAAGATGGTGCTGATTGCTAATGCCGCTGTTACTATTTTTACATTTTTCATAATCCCTTTTTTTTGAATTACCTGTATAAAAAACTGTGCCGTTTTTCAGGAAGGCTTCCTTTCAAGGGCATATAAACGCCTATTTGTCAATCTCTATGGTAGCATCCTGCCCGTAATACAGATTTGTGGCGATAATATGCCTGTTGCCCCCATCCCATAAAATGAACTTTGTTGTATTGGGCGGTGTATTGCCTTCGCTTTCGGCATGAAACTTTATTATGTGGTGCCCTTCCGCAAGAGGCACATTCAACTCGTGCCGCTCTTTTGTAACGGTGTAATTATCCAATATCTTTTTGTCATCAAGAAGTATGCTGGTACGGTCATAATCCACCTCGCCATCATCATACATCTCTATCCGCAATGTATCTGTGCGCCACTTAAATGCCGCGCCGTTCTTTTCGTCAACATTCGTCAATGAAGTATTAGCGGCTGCTTTCTTAAAAGAATCGATAGCCATCTTCTGCTGTTCGTTCAGCTTGCTGGTATCAATATCCGCTACCAGCTTTTGGGCCAGCTTCAATATATCTGAAGCCGTAGAGAACATAATCGTTCCTTTGCCGCAGGGCTTCGATGCATCGCCGTTGGTGAACCCGGTCACTTTTCCCCGGAATAGCTGGATGCCTTTTTTCTCCGTGATTTTACACCGCCCTTTTAACAGGCAATAGTCCACGCTTTTATCTTTCACATTCAACACCTTTGTTTCCACAAATGAAAAAGAGCGTTTATCGCGATCTATACGGCCTTTAATAACTGCTTTGGTCTGGTTGGGGCCGGGGTCTGATATGCTATAGCCTTTTACAATGCCGGCAGAGTCTGAGAACAGTAGCTTATAGGTCATCGTATTCCCGTTGCTCAGGGCAATTTTTCCAATCAGTTCATTGGTTTGAGCTATTGCTGCGGTAGTATATAGTACAGCTGTGATGAATGTGAGGCACGATGTTTTTATATGCAATTATGATATGTTTTTACGAAGATAAAACTTAATATTTTATGAAAAACTTCATTCTCTGTTCCTTGTTCGCTTTCACAAGTATCATTGTTGCAACTCCTGCCTATGCAGCATTCCCGGTAAATACCGGTACTGAAGAAGTAAGTGCAGCTACCGCCGCACAGGATAACCACATGCAGGATAACAACATGAACGTGGCTACTGCTTCTGCTGAAGTAAAAACAACTCCCGCTCCCGCGCCTTCGGCCCCTGCAGGCGGTGCGGGTGCAGGTCTCAGCATTGCCGCACTTGTATTAGGTATAGTAGCGGTAGCCACTGTTTCGTGGCCTGTGGCTTTTGTGGCTGGTGCGCTGGCCATTATCTTTGGCGCCATCAACCTGCACGGGCCTAAACCTGTTATGGCGCTGGCCGGTATGATATTAGGTATCATTGCCGTAGCGGTAGCCCTGATTATATAAACGCTATTTATCCACGATACGAATTTCAACGCGCCGGTTTTTGTTCTCATCTTCCGGCGTTTTTTCCGGCATTACCAGGGGCCGTTGTTTTCCGAAGCCTTTGTATGACAGCCGGGATGCGTCTATCCCCTTTTTCACCATGTAGTCATAAACATATTTTGCGCGGTTTACACTCAGGTTAAAATCGCCTGCGTCATAGTCGTACCCGTCTGTAGCGCCGTGTGTATTGCAGCAGATATGCCCTTCTATACTTATTTTAAGTGAAGGGTTTTCTTTCAGTACAGCATATAATTGTTTCAGTTGGGGGTACGAAGCGTCTACAGGTATATGGCTGCCGGGTTTAAAGTACAGGTTGTCCATACGGATGGCTTCGTTCTTTTTGACCTTCGATAAATCTATCAGGGGCTTTTCCTTACTTGCAGGCGGCTCCGGTATTCCGCCAGGTATAATGTCCACCCGCCTGTCTGTTGCATAGCCTGCTTTACCGTTCAGCTCCTCCCTGTCTATTTCCCCTTTGCCCATTACTACCTGTATATCTTCCTGCCGTATGCCGCTGGCTATAAGATATGCCTGTACATTACGCGCCCTGTTTTCAGACAAGGTAAGGTTCGACTGCTCCGAACCCAGGTAGTCGGCATAACCGATAATACCCACTTTTTTACCGGACAACAAAATATCATAATACAATAACGAATCGATTTCATGCCTTGCAGCAGTGGAGAGGGAAGGTACACCGATATCAAAATATATTTTCAGCGTATCGGTAGCGGCACGGAGCGTACCTGCGTATAATAACAAAATGGCGGTAAGTAGCCGGGAATAGCGCATCTACATAAAATTGCAGCTTTAAATTACTACATATTTATGGCATTAGGGCTAATGGTAAGGGGGTATTTTCTTTAGAAAAACAGAATATGCCGGCAGCACATATTTTACGGATAGCTGTTTTCATTTTCGCCCAGGTTCACCCACTTATTTTCGCATAGCAGCCGGTATAGCGCATCGGCAAAAACATTATACTCCAGAAAGGTTTCCGGTTTCATCATATACCAGTTGGCACCGGCATCCATGCATTTATCTTTGCTCCACTGGGCCGAAGAGGTAGACATAATAACGATGGGCAGGTGGGCGTATTTGGCGATTGCCCTTATTTCTGAAATTATCTCGTAACCGTTTTTGCCGGGCATATTCAAATCGGACAATATTAAATCCGGCAGTTCATCATTTTCCCCAAGCCACTCAAACAGCACATCCCCATTCTTTACTGTTTTCAATATATCGAACAGGCCGGTAGCTTCAAACGCCTCTTCTATAAAAAACTGTTCATCTTCATCGTTTTCAACCACCAATATTTTATACTTTTTCATAGGCCGGTACCCCTGTAGCTGCATGACTGTTTAATGAAAAATAAAACGTAGTTCCTTTATTCTTTTCTGACTCAACCCATATACGACCCTGGTGGCGGTCAACTATTTTTTTGCATATAGCCAGTCCTATACCAGTACCGGGATATTCTTTTTTCGTATTTAACCTTCTGAATATTTCAAATATTTTGTGGATATCGTTTTCAGCAATGCCAATACCGTTGTCAGAAACAGCAAAGGTAGGGATACCATTGCTTTCGTAGCACTTCAGTTTTATTTCAGGTGCAGTAGCATCTACAAATTTCAAAGAGTTGCTTAAAAGGTTTTGCAACACTTGTACCAGTTGTATCCTATCGCCCCAAACGGTTTTTATCTCCGCTTCAATCGTTATTGTTGCGCTGGAAAGGTCTACGGCGGTTTGCAGGTTCTTCAGGGCGGTTTCTATCAGCTCGTCCACCTGGATGTATGCGTACACGGGTGCGCTTTTATTGAGCTGCGCATACTGCAAAAGGTTTTGTATCAGGCTCTTCATCCTGTTTGCCGCATTTACCGATTTTCCGATGTACACCTGCAGGTTATCATATTCCTGTTCGCCCAGTTTCAGGTCTATCAGTTGCAGGAAACTTTTTATCGTCCTCAGCGGCTCCTGCAAATCATGAGATACAATAGAAGCAAACTGCTCCAGCTCTTCATTGGCTTTCGAAAGTTCCTTATTGGTCTTTTGCAGGCTTTCGGTTAATATACGGTAGCGTTCAGAGCTGTCTTTCAGCGCCTGCTCGGTATGTTTTTTCTCGGTTAAATCGCGGGTCACTTTCGAGTAGCCCACCAATTGCCCCTCCGAATTGTACACCGCTGTTATCAATACATTGGCCCAAAACCTTTCCCCGTTCTTTTTAAGCCTCCAGCCTTCTTCTTCATATTTGCCTACTGCACGGGCTATCTCCAGTTCACGGGCTGGTTTGCCATCCAATATATCTTCGCGCGGGTAGAAAATAGAAAAATACTTCCCGATAATTTCGTCGGCATTATAGCCTTTGATGCGCCGCGCCCCTTCATTCCAACTGCTAATCCGCCCCTTCTCGTCGAGCATGAAAATACCATAGTCCATCAATTGCTCCACCAGCAAGCGGTAGCGCTCTTCGCTTTGCCTCAGTACCTCTTCATTCTCTTTCCGCTCTGTCAGGTCACGGGTTACTTTAGAAAATCCTATCAGCTCATTATTTTCGTTAAACAGCGCGGTAATAATAACATTGGCCCAAAATACCGAGCCGTTTTTCTTTATCCTCCAGCCTTCTTCTTCATACTTCCCGGTAGCAAGGGCTATCTCTAACTCCCTTGCAGGTTTATTGGTCTGTAAATCTTCCGAAGTGTAAAATATAGAGAAATGCTTTCCTATTATCTCATTCTCGCGGTAGCCTTTGGTTCTTTGCGCACCCTCGTTCCAGGTGGTGATGTAGCCGTTCACATCCAGCAGGAATATGGCATAATCGCGCACCCCCTGTACCATCAGCCTGTAACGCTCTTCCCGTTTCAGTATAGCCAGTTCCTTTTCCTTTTGGGCCGTACGGTTTATCATCAGGCAACTGTAGCCGGCAAGCTTTTGCTCCTGGTCGTATATGGCAGACAGCCTGGTTTCCACCCACAGGGGCGTTTTATCCTTTTTATACCTCCACCCTTCCGATATTATTTTTTTATTACGGGTAACGGTGTCCAGGTCGTAAGAACACCTGAACATATCGCCGTTATATAAAAAATGAAAAGGCTGGTTAAGCACTTCGGAACGCGCATATCCCAACAGGTCGAATACCGCATCATTTGCATACCGGATTACCCCGTCAGGATCTATTAAGAAGAATGTATCAGTTATGTAGCCGGCCTCTGAAAAATTGCCGGAAGAAAAATATTCCATTACCTGTTCAAAAATACTGAAAACCCTTTAAATAAAGGCTTTCAGAAGAAAATCTTTCAGAAATACATCATTATCACTGCTTTGCAAAAAGTTTATCCGCCAAGGTACCCGCCTATGATGGGCAGTATTTCGCCTGTGATGAAACTGGAGCACTGTGGCGATGCCAGGAAAACATAAGCGGGCGCTATCTCTTCGGGCTGTGCCGGACGTTTCATGGGGGTACCGCCGCCAAAGCTGGCTATATCTTCCTTACTCCTGTCAGAAGGGTTCAATGGTGTCCATACCGGGCCGGGGGCTACCGCATTGACCCTTATACCTTTGGGAATGAGGTGCGTGCCCAGCGAACGTGTGAATGCATGTATGCCTCCTTTTGTCAGCGAATAATCGAGCAAACCCTCGCTGCCCAGCAAGCCCGTTACAGAGCCGGTATTGACAATAGCGCTGCCGGGCTTCATGTGCGGGATAGCCGCTTTTGCCATATAGAAATAACCATACAGGTTCGTTTTCAGCGTACAGTCAAAATGGTCATCCGACAGGTCTTCTATATGGGAAGCATGGAGCTGAAAGGCTGCATTGTTGACCAGCACATCCAGCTTGCCGAATTTATCTACCACCTGTGCTATGACGTGTTTGCAGAACGAAGCGTCTGTTACATCGCCCTGTATCAGCATACAGCCTGCGCCTTCTTTTTCTACCATCTGTTTTGTATCTGCCGCATCTTCCTGTTCGCTGAGGTACACAATAGCCACATCTGCGCCTTCCCTGGCAAACAGTATAGCTACAGCTCTGCCGATGCCCGAATCGCCGCCGGTGATGACGGCAACTTTCCCTTTCAGCTTTTCAGAGCCTTTATAATAAGGTGCATCGCACATGGGCGCCACATCCAGTTCTGCCTCAACGCCGGGTTTTTCCAGGTGCTGTTTGGCTATCGGCGGTTCGGGATATTCCCTTGCGCCTGCCTGCATAGCACCTTTCGGTTTCTGTTTAGGATTGCGCTGGTCTGCCGCAGCGATTTCTTCCTGTATCTTTCTTTGCCTTTGCACCATTTGCACGGCTTCCTGTCTGTAATCTTTTATATCGCCCATGTTGTAAACCTTTTAAAAAAAGATGGTGACATAAAAACTATTCCATTGAACATATACTACACCTATACATACCATTCAGCGGCATGTTTTTTTTAGTATTAACTACAAAATGAATGATTATGCCCTGGGATAAAAAAGACTACCCCGACGCAATGAAGAACCTGCCGAAGGAAGTAAGAGATAAAGCCATAGAAATTGCCAATGCCTTGCTGGAAGAACGCCACATGGAAGAAGGAATTGCCATTGCTACTGCCATAAGCCGCGCCAAAGACTGGGCTGCTAACCACGGGAAAGAAACGGAAACGGAAACGGCAGACAGCGGGTCGCGTACCACTGATGTAAAACACCACGGCACAGACGAGTATGTAATACCTGATGAAGACGGCTGGGCAATAAAGAAGGAAGGGAACAAAAGCAAAGAACACTTTGATACGAAAAAAGAAGCGGTAAAAGAGGCACGGGATAAAGCGAGAGACGATAATGCATCCCTGACCGTACAAAGAAAAGACGGAACCATCCAGTCGAGGACTTCTTACAACCCCAACAAAAAAGGACCGAAACAAGATTAATTGATTTTAAATATTATTTGCTTGAATGGAAACAATGCAACTGGCTATAAGCAGCCCCGCGTTTAAACATGAAGGATTTATACCGCCAAAGTATACCTGCGACGGGGACGAAGTAAACCCACCCTTGCATATAGGGCAATTACCCGAAGGCACGATTACGCTGGCGCTGATAGCAGGAGACCCCGATGCACCTAAAGGTGTTTTCAACCATTGGGTTGTATGGAACATTGACCCTGTGCATACTATAGAAGAGAACAGCAGGCCCGGCATTAACGGGAAAAACAGCGCAGGCAAAACGGGCTATCACGGCCCCTGCCCTCCCGATGGCGCACATCGCTATTTCTTTTACATCTTTGCGCTGGATACAAACATAGAGTTACTGACCACTGCCACCAAAGAAGACCTGCAAAAAGCTATGGAAGGCCATATTGTCGGCCAGGGCCATATTATGGGGCGGTATGAACGGAGAAAGTAAAAATGTAAAAGGCAAAATGTAAAAAGTAAAATGCAAAATGTAAAAGGGTAAAAGATGAAAATTAATACATACCCTTCAACAAAAAAACTGTTGAACTTTCCCCATTTTGAGGCAGTCAAATTTAAACACTTTCAATAACTATACGCCTGTGCTCCTTATTGCCAATGGTAATCGGTGCACTGCACCGGATACTTTACGAAACATGCAGTTTCATAACGCTACAGCAGTTGCACATACCCATCGGTTCCGTTCACTCTTATCCTTTGCCCGTCTTTGATAATCGCGGTTGCCTGCTCTACACCTACAACGGCGGGCAGGCCATATTCGCGCGCTATAACCGCCCCGTGGGTCATCAACCCGCCTACTTCGGTAACAAGGCCTTTTATGGAAACGAATAAGGGCGTCCAGCTGGGGTCGGTAAATGAAGTAACCAGTATATCCCCTTCTTCCAAATCAGCATCTTCCATATTTACAATAACACGTGCACGCCCTTCTATTATACCCGATGAGACAGCCAACCCTGCTATAGCCCCGGCGGGCAGGTCTTCCCGCTTATAGCGGCCTGTAACAATTTCACCGTCAGAGGTGATGACACGCGGCGGGGTCAGTTTTTCATATAACTTATACTCTTCTTTTCGTTTATCAATAAGGCTATAATCTACCTTGCGGGTGCGCGCAACCTCGCGGAGCTCTTCAAAACCGAGATAGTATATATCTTCCTTGTCATGAATAATACCGGCCTGCACAAGGCGTTCCGCTTCTTTCAGCAAAGCCTGTTTATAAATAAAGTAGCGGCTGACAATATCGTATTTCGGGTATTCCCGGTAGCCGATGAAGTTCCGTACAAGGTGTATCATCTGTTTTGTTTCCGCGGCTTTTTGCTCACCCTCCGGCAGTTGTTTTAGCCGGGCCAGTAGGTCCTTTTCTTTTTTTAAAGCTTCCTGCCGCCCTTGTTCAAACTTTCGTTTGCCTGCACCGGGCTCAAGGTTTTTAATATTGCTGAGTATCACAGGTACCAGTGTAGCAGGTTTTTCACTCCAGCGTATCCTTGTAATATCTATCTCCCCGGCACAGCGCATGCCATATTTATCCAGGTAGCAGGCAATAGTATCGCGTACCTGCTGGCCGCCTTCAAATTGAACCAATTCATCCAAAAAGCCATCATCTTTAACCTGTTGCAGGTATTCAATTATTTGCGGGTAGGGACGAATGGCATCTGCCACTTCCAATAGCTCTATGCCCATTTCAGAAGTAATATTGTTGGGCACAGACAGGGTAAGCGTGTCTGCTGCATTTTTCTCTCCCAGCCAGTCGTTCATTTTTTCATTGAGCCATGCCGATGCATGGATAGCGGCCATAATCACGTTCAGGTTATTCATATCAGATGCACGTTGCCTCCGCTGCTGCATATCATCCAGTATGCAATCAAATACATCTGTTCCTGATTTTGTTTGTATGTTTTGTTTTAATGACGATACTGATGCCTTGCTGCTGTTAATCAAATCAGTAACAATCTTCGGGTCGTCACCTGCTTCCGCCAGGATATCGGCAGCAGACATACCTTTATGGCTCTTAACCGGCCCCGGCTGGCTTTGATTGTCCGGTGCTTGTTTTATAAAATCGTCCCGCTCTATGATGGTCATAAGCGCGTCTTTGATAAGCGGGTCGGAATGCCCCAGCACATCCAGTAAGTTTTGCCTGCCTGCTGCTGTAGACATACCCGTCGTAATATCCACGAACAACCTGCCTCCGCCGGTTTTAAACATAGGCCGGGTACCTGTCAGCATCCAGACAGATATACCCAGCGGCTTCATGGGGTCTGTCATCATTTGCTGGTGGCCAACAGATACATATACACGGTTCTCCCGGTCGTTTGCTTCAGGAATGGGATATAGTGTAGTAACAGGGCGGCTCTGTACTATATAGAATACACCATTGGCAAGGCACCATTCTATATCCTGCGGTTGCCCGAAATGCGCTTCAATTTTCCGACCTATGCTTTCAAGTTGTACCACCTGTTCATCTGTCAGCGCCGGCATGTTTTGCCGCCCGGCTTCAATGGCTTCTTCTCCCGTACCGCCATCTTTCAAAGCATATATGGCCAGCTTCTTGGCAGCCACCTTTTTATCTACAATCCTCCCATCCCGCACTTTATAATTATCGGCATTAACCAGGCCGGAAACAAGAGCTTCACCAAGGCCGAAGCCCGCATCTATGGATGATACCTTCCGGTTGCCCGTAACAGGGTCGGCGGTGAACAAGATACCTGCCGCCTGCGGAAAGACCATCTTCTGAACAATTACCGACAAGTAGACTTTCCGATGGTCAAAGCCATTTTGAATGCGGTAGGTTACCGCCCTGTCGGAAAACAGCGAAGCCCAGCACCTGCTGATATGCTGCAGGATGGCCTCTTCCCCGATGATATTCAGATAGGTATCCTGCTGCCCGGCAAAAGAAGCCGACGGCAGGTCTTCAGCCGTTGCACTGGACCGTACGGCATACGCATCTTTTTCTCCCAGCTTTGTAAGATAAGCGACAACCTCGTCTGCTATTTCCGCAGGTATGTGTATGCTTTCAATAGTTGTACGGATTTTTGAACTCACTTTGCTTATTTCCACGCGCTCTCCTGCTTTAAGTAGTGACAGCCCATCCAGCAGGCCGTCCAGTTCAGTATTACTTTCCGTTATTTTTTTATACGCTTCGGCAGTAACGCAAAACCCCTGCGGCACTTGTACCCCCTCTACCCTGCAAAGCTCGCCGAGGTTGGCAGCTTTACCGCCTGCCGTTTCCAACTTTGTCCTGTCTATATCCCTTAAGCCGGATACGAATGTTGCTTTATTGTTTATACCTCTCATATTTCCTGTTTTTCCGCTGTTATTTATTGTTGAGTTTACCGGTTGCTTCATTCATCACTTCAATCGATTTGGCCAGGTACTTTTCAATGGTTTTCATTTCCTCACCCGAAAATGAAGCAATGAGTTTATCCGTCTTGTTCCTGTATTCTTTGTACAGCCGCTCTAAAAGCGCCATAATGTTTTTCGTGACAGGCTCAATAATTACTTTCCGCCTGTCGTCTTTGGCAAATTGCCTTTTCACCAGTTTTTTCTTTTCAAACCTGTCTATTAAACCGGTAACAGCACCCGTTGTCAGCCCTGAAAGTGCAGAAAGCTCGCCTGCAGTCATTTGCCCTTTTACCATTAAAAAACCTAAATACTTATGGTCTGTGCCGGACAGCCCGGCTTTCCGCGCCACAGCTTCATGCATTTGTATAGTAGTGTATGCATATTGCTGGTTGAGTTTCCTTATTTGTTCAGGCAGATTTTTAACCATATTTGTCTTATTTACTAATTATCTTAGTTACAAAGATAATATTCTCCCAGATATTTACCAGCCGGCATTTCACAAAAATTATTTTCATACGGTTGGGCCATATCTTCTAAGTTCAAAAGTGATTTAAAAAAATTTTAAACATAAGCATACAATGCATTGGTTTCTTATGTATGTTTGTAGAAAAGAATTATCCACTAAAAAAGTTACTTATGAAAAAACTAATCACATTACTCATGCTCCTCCCGGTTTTGGGATATGCACAGGACCAGGTTGCAGACAACGATTATCAGCCGGTTATAAACACCCCGCTGTTTGAACAGGGTAAAGGCCCATTGATACTGGTGGATGGCGGACATAATAATTTTCATACACTCGAAAGCGGTTTTGCCCCGTTTGGCAAAGTGGCGGCCTCGGATGGTTTCACTGTACGGAGTATTGCGCACCAGTTGAAACCTGCCAACCTGGAGGGTGTACGGATACTTGTGGTTGCCAATGCGCTGAACGAAAAAAATATAGACAACTGGAAACAACCGGTACACCCTGCCTTCACACCCGATGAAGTTGAAGTAATCCGTAACTGGGTACATAACGGCGGCAGACTGTTTCTGATAGCAGACCACATGCCGTTTGCAGGTGCGGCAGGCAGCCTTGCCCAAGCGGTAGGCTACACATTTTATGATGGCTTTGCGATGTCAGGACCCGGCAAAAAATTCGATGTCTTTTGCAATAGCAACGGCATGTTGCAGCATACGGAAGTAACAGACCTGCATGGTAGTATCGACAGTATAATTACCTATACAGGACAGGCATTCAAGATACCGGGTGGGGCTAAGTCAATCCTCACTTTCGGCCCGCAGTATAAGGTGCTGATGCCGGAGGAGGCATGGAAATTCAGCAGGGACATGAAAATGATGCCTGCAGAGAGCCTCAGCCAACTAGCATATAGCCAGTACGGCTCGGGCAAAGTAGTAGTGGCAGGCGAGGCGGCAATGTTCACAGCACAAAAGGTACCCGATGTAGTCAAGTTCGGGCTGAATGCAGATATAGCGCACAACAACCTGCAACTGTTATTAAATGTATTGGAATGGCTGAATGAATGACACACCACAAAGGCAACAGGCGGCAGGCAACTCAAGGCCGGCCGCCCGGTTGTAGTGTGCTCAACGTTTCCTATTTTTGGATATACAGCTAATCATCATTTTTAGATGTAAAGGTCAGCGCGCTAAAAAACACAAACTACCCTGTATGAAGAAAATACTAATAGTGGAAGATGATTCGGCCATATTAGATGCTATATGCATCGTGTTGCAGGACGCAGGTTATGAATGTATCACTTATGCCGACGGGAGCGATTTACTGGATGATAATTTTGACAAACCTGACCTTTTTATACTCGATAAACTACTTTCCGGTATTGACGGATTAGACATCTGCAGGTTCCTGAAGAGAAATGAACGCACTAAATCCATTCCGGTACTTATCACCTCAGCCTCTCCCGACCTTGAAAAAATGATAATGGCAGCAGGCGCAGATGCATTCCTGGAAAAGCCATTCAGGAATAGTAACCTGCGCAACCTGGTAACCCGGCTGACGGGTGATTTTGTTTAATTTTCCTCATCAATTTTAACACATTTTGCCATTGTCTTTTTGCAACGGAATAAATTGCATTCAGTTGGCCATGTTTTATAATATACACGTTCAACCTGTTGGGCTTATATTTAAAAAATATATGAGTTTTATTCTTTATTTTTTTATCAGTCCTGAGTCATTATTTAATTTTGCTACGTTCCAATAAAAGTAAAACAAGGGAGGACTATGGAAACAGGGACATTGTTACTTAATGAGGTTTGCCTGAACAAAAATATGTATGACGGAATAGAAAAAAAGCAGGAATCGGCAGCTGGATGCTTTGCCTTGAAACCGGGAAACTAACTTTCTCAAAAAATTTTTACCATTTACTGGGGCTTTCTCCGGAGATATCTATAACAGCATTATCAGACATTGCAATATATCTTCACCCTGGCGATCAGGACAAGTTGCTACACACCGAGAAAGCTATGCATGACGAGCATTACATTCCCGAATATGAATACAGGGTAACCAAGGGCGAACGGGTAGTAAAGCTGATAAAGCAAAGCGGTGAAGAATATGAAGATGAAAAAGGGCGGAAGTGCCTGAAAGGTTATATACAGGAAGTAACGGGTTATACCAGTGAGCACAACAGTGACAATTTTATGTACCTGCGTAAACTGAAAGATAAACTTTCATTTACCGAACTGCTCTCTGACACCAGTATAGACCAGACTTTGGTGCTGGATACCCAGTTTGCAATTGTTTCGTGGAACAAACAAAGTGAACACATCACAGGCATTGCAAAACAGGATATACTTGGCAGAAACATTTTTGATGTTTTCCCCAAAATACGAACCTGCCCTGCTGTAGTACGGGCCATGAAACATGCAATGAACGGATACAATGCTTTTGTGTCTGAAGAAAAGGGCAGGTATGAGCCGGGCCATTATGAAAACCACTTTATAC
>CAZUMM010000035.1:0-29001 GCA_964621795.1 uncultured Flavipsychrobacter sp. | reverse complement strand
ATACCCCGATGGGCTGGTAGAAACCTACAAAGGTGCTGTGACACTAATCAGGTAATAAATTTAATCAGCTATAAGAAATCCCCGGAATCGTTTCCGGGGATTTTTATTATCAACAGATTCTTACCTGGTTGAGTAAAACAGTAACCACCAGGCTAGTATCCTTTTTGGATATTATTTCATAACGACCACTTTCTGCATCCAATGGATGTTTTGTCCGTCTACCCGAACGAAATATAAACCCGCTTCAATAGTAACTGTAGGGACAGATACGGTTATATTTCCTATCTCGTTGTGGATGCTTTGACGGTTAATTACCTGTCCGCTTATACTCACCAGGCGCACTTCATAATTTCCTTTCGGCATAGCATCAAGATAAACTTTCATTTCGCTGCCATACACAGGGTTCGGGTTGGTCCTGATTGTAGCGCCGAGCGGTGAAAAATCGGCCAGCGTCAGGGCTGTAGTGTTATTGGTATAAGTGTAATCTTTTGTTGCGGTACTGGCCTGGCAAACGTTTACACCATTCAGCGGCGATACCTGTATAGAATAGTTGTTGTTGTTGACCATAGGATAGCTGATAAGGAATATTGTATCGGCTACAACGGTATCCTGCCGGCTGATGGCAGGTGTCTTTTGAGCTATTTTTACATGGTACATTTCAGCACCGGGTACTTTATTCCAGATAACGTAAGTGAAGTTAGAATATACGCTGTCGGAAGGATATAAAACGTGCGGCATGCCCATACTGCTGTAGGCAGGCGGGGTATTGTTCAGTAAATACTGGTACGAGCTGCCCAGTTTCGACTGCATACGTGCTATCTGCTGCGATGTAAAACGGCTCATACATGCATCGGTGGCATAAGACATATATATAGAACTGTCGGGGTGATATTTATCCCCGTTTATATCCAGTTTAGTCCCTTTGTAAGGGCAGTTCCACCGGTCTGACAAGTAATCGGCATCGGTATCGCAAAACCCATCACCGGCAAACGAGCAGTTGGCAGTAGCGCCTGTCCTTGTAACCCGTTCGGGATTGGCAGGTGTACTGTTATTTTCCCACCCGAAGAAAGTATGCGGCAGTCCGAAAAAATGGCCCAGTTCGTGTGTAAGGGTAGTGCTGCCCGGAGATGAACAGTTGTTTTTAATGGCTACGGCCCCGCCACCGGGTGAATAATAGCCACATGTCCCGGCAGGGTCTTTTACAAAATATACGTTGACGGTGTTGGAGATATTGTTTTGTACCATCATATTACCACCTACCGAAAAGTTGTGCTCATAATAGGAGCTGTTGTTGATATAACGTATCGGCCATTTTATATAGAAGTAAAAATCAACCGGGGCATACTGTACATTAAGTTCACAAATGATCTTGAATAAATAATCGAGTTGGTAGCGCCCTGTGCCGTTATCAGTTCCTACAATGTGTATGGTGAGTGGTATACTGTAAACGCCGGCCGTGGTTTTATATGCCTGCCGGTGCTGAACGAAGTCATACACTTCCTGTATTTCTGCCGGGGTGGTAACAGTAGCGCACCCCAGTTGGCTTATTTCAGACTGGGCATTGGCACTTACAGCAAATAAACTAAAAAAGGGTATTAATAAGTTCTTCATGTATTCGTCTAATATATGCAAAGATACCTATTCTTTCAGACGGATAATGCATAGGTTGAATACGTACAGTAAAGGAGAGAAATACATTATCTTGTGAGATAAAGGAGTTATATTAGCTACTTGTTAAGCTGCGGTTAACATGTTGCAAAACAAGGGTTAAACACTGTTGCGAATTTTGCTGTAAATGTTTATTGAAGCATTTTTGCATTGTCAAATGAATGTAAATGCCTGTAAGCAAATAATTTACAGGTTTTGAAGGAAATGAAAAGGCTTGTATTCATAGTAATAATATTATTAGCTACAGTAGCAGCGAAGGCACAGGTTAACAGTTCTGCCAGCCAGACAATCAACCTCAATCTTTCCAATGCTATTGAGATAAGTTTTACCGGTACGGGAACAACTACCGGTGATGCGGTGAATATGGCATTCATTACAGTTGATAACTATGCGAATGGTGTTCAGTCAGACCCACAGGAACTGAAGGTAAGGTCGAATAAAAACTTTACGGTTACTGTGAAGTCCAACTCTTCCAACTTTACTTATACCGGTACTACAACGCCTGCACCAACTATGCCCGTATCTGGTGTGCTGGGGCTGATGGTTATTTCAAACAGTACGGGTGGTGCCATTGCTTCTCCCTTCTCGCTTATTTCTTATGCCGGTATTACTTCTACCAACCAGAACCTGATTACCAACGGTTCGCGTGGCGGTAACCAGCTATTTACGATACAGTACGAGGCTACTCCCGGCTTTCAATATCCTGCCGGAAACTATGCGGTAGACGTGGTGTTCACAGCTACCCAAAACTAATCTTCCGTACTCACGAAAGGTATTTAGCTACAATAGGCACCCTTCTGCCCACCCCGAAGGCTTTAGGCGATACCCTGATGATGGGGCAAAACTGGTTACGTTTATATTCGTTGGTATTGACCATCTTTAAAATGCGTGCTACCAGTTCCCGGTTGGCGCCTTTTGCAACGATTTCTTTCGGGCCAAGCCTGTGTTCGATGTATTGATACAAAATAGGGTCAAGTACCGAATAGTCGGGCAAGCTGTCCGTATCTTTTTGATCTGGCCTCAGCTCTGCCGAAGGGGCTTTGTTGATGATGTTTACGGGTATTATTTCAATTGTGCGGTTAATGTACCGCGCAAGTGCGTATACCTGCATTTTATATAAATCGCCCAGTACGCCAAGCCCCCCGGCCATATCGCCATATAGCGTGCCATAACCGGTTGCCAGCTCACTTTTGTTGGAAGTGTTGAGCAGTATTGCCCCGAATTTGTTAGATATGGCCATTACCAGCGCCCCTCTTATTCTTGACTGAAGGTTCTCTTCTGCAACGCCGAATGGTAAATCTTTAAATACAGGTGATAAAACCTGCAGGTAACTTTCAAAAATGCTTTTTATTGCAAGTATATCATAAGGGTTGCCGAGGTTCTTTGAAAGTTTCTCTGCATCTGACACCGAATGCGAGGTAGAAAACTGGGAAGGCATCAATAAAGCGTGTACGTTGGCAGGCCCCAATGCCTCACATGCCAGTGCCAAAACCACAGCACTGTCAATTCCGCCCGACGACGCGACTATAGCTTTGGTAAAGCCCATTTTGCTGAAATAGTCCTTTATGCCTGTAATTAATGCACGGTGTATCTTATCAATAGCAAGGTCATCGTCAAACTCATCCGGCGTCAGTTGTGCTAAAGGCACTTCCGCACGCGGCCTTACGGTTGTTTCTTCAAATACACCGTCATCGTGCAGCGAAACACATTGCAGTGCTTCTTCAAAATAAGGTAGTTCTGCTACAAGGCCCCCGTCTTTATTCATAACAATGGAGCCGCCGTCAAATACAATCTCTGTTTGCGAGCCTACTGTGTTACAATACACCATAGGCAATTTATATTGTGCTACATTTTGTTTCACAATATTCATCCGGCCATCAGCATGTACATAGTCAAAAGGTGAAGCGCTGATGTTGATCATAATATCCGGGCGTTGCTGGATAAGTGAATCCATAGGGCAGATACGGTACAGGGGATTATCGCTGATATTCCAGATGTCTTCACAAATAGTCACCGCCAGGCGCTTACCTTTATGTTCCAGTACATTCCATTCGTACGCCGGTTCAAAATACCGGTATTCGTCAAATATGTCATAAGTAGGCAGCAAAGTTTTATGTGCCACACCTTTTATCTCCTGCTCGTACAGCAAATAAGCGCTGTTGAACAAGTCTTTTCCTTCTATTTTGGGGTTTCGTGACGGGGCACCGACTATCACACCGATAGTATCCGCTTCCACGCGTATTTTATCAATAGCCTGCAACGACTGTTCGATGAAATCATTAAACTCAAGAAAATCGCGGGGAGGGTAGCCACAGACTGCCAGTTCAGAGAAAACGACCAGGTCTCCGCCTTTTATTTTCGCTGCTCTTATAGCGGCAATTATTTTTTCCGTGTTAGCCTCAAAATTGCCTATATGATAGTTTTGTTGTGCAAGAAAAATTTTCATACCAGCAGTGCCTTTCTGTTAATAATAAAAATTACGCCCGTACAAAGTTATTGTACGGGCGCGTATTGTTTTGGTTAAATGATGCTGCAAATTAAAAGAATAATCCTATACGAAGCGAAAAATTGTTCAAACGCGTATTGCCGTCTGAGAATTTGCCTTTATAGTCCATTTTGAATTCTTTAGGGTTAGTAGCATCTGGTAAAAAGCCGTTATTGAAAAACAATCCCAGGTAAAAACTCATTTTTTGCGTTATCGGGTACTCAATACCTCCGCCCAGGTTCATCTGTAAATTTACAGGAGCAACGGCAAGCCCGCCCGTGAGCTTCTCATTCTCGCCGCTTACATTATTATCAGTGGGTATGCCTGCGGCATTATCCTCTACATAGATAACTTCATAAGTAGCTTTTTTGCTGATATTTATACCCAGCGCCAGGCCTATCTGTCCAAATACACGCAGGCCGCTTCCTATTTCATCGCTGCGCATTTTTAAGTTGAACGGCAACTCAAGGTATTGTAGCTTATAGTCAAAATCAGCCGATTTTACATAAGGGTTTGTCAGCGGTGTAAGGCTGCTGTTTTGAACTGCAAGTATTTTGCCGCCGGTGCTGTTGAGTTGAAAGCCGGATGAGATGGCATAGTTCTCTGCAAAAAAGTAATCAAGCATCAACCCCCATGTAAATCCTATCCTGCTCCCTTCCTTGCTGATTATATATTGGCGGTCGTCGCTCTTGTTTGATGTGGGCTTCATCCACGAGGTGTTGGGGGCAATGAACACGCCAAAACGTGTTTTGCCGCCGCCCCTGTTGCCGTTGCTGACATTTTCGTACTCGTATTGCTGGCCTTTTGATGTAGTAACAAGTGCTGAAGAAATGAGTAGAGTAAGCAGAAGTGTTTTTCTCATGTGAGTGTATTTAGATTAGCTTAATATAAGCAATTTTATGTCAATTGAGCAGACATGTTATTTTTGCAGCGTAAAAATAAAAGCATTTCTGAATGTTAAAGAAAATATCTGTCGTGAAATCTGCACTTTTTTCCTTTTTGGGGGGTATTGTTTTTTTAGGATTGTTTTCCTGCAGCAGTGGAGATAATACGCCTGATGTTTCAAATATAAAACTAGACCTGCAGACCCGGAGGCTGGACCGGGACCTGCAAAAAATTGATACGAACAATGTGGCTGCCGGGCTGGTTGCATTGAAAGAAAAATACCCTGATTTTCTCAATTTCTATTTGGATACCCTGATGGGATTTGGCATACAGGGCAATTATTCGAACGATAACCCGGGGGTAGGGCTGGGATTCAGGAGCTATCTTACCTATAAAGATTACAGGGGGCTGTTCGATAGTGTGGATAAGCATTATCCTGATACGAAAAGCATTGATGAAAAACTGGAGAAAGGGTTTAAATACACCAAATATTACCTGCCGGGCTATAATGTACCTAAAGTGATTTACCTGATTTCATGGCTGAGCAACTGGGCAGCGTTTACCTACGACAGTACGTTGGGCATAGGGCTGGATATGTTTCTTGGAGAAAGCTATCCGTTCTACAGGTCGGTAGGCATTCCTGACTATATGACCATACAAATGCGCGAAGAGTACATACCCGTTGCTGCCTTCAGAGCAGTGCACGAAGAGAGGCACCCGTTTGTGATGGAAGGAAAGAACCTGCTGCACATGATGATACAGCGTGGCAAGGAAGCCTATTTCCTGTCAAAAGTGCTGCCATTTGTGCCCGAAGAAACAAGAATGGGGTATACCAGAGAACAACTGGACTGGTGCAGGGAAAATGAATCACTTATTTACAACTTTTTTATACAGGCTGAACTATTATACAGTACAGACTGGCAAAAGATATTACGTTATATAAAAGAAGGCCCTACTTCTGCCGGCCTGAACGGGAGCCCCGGAAACGTAGGTACGTGGCTGGGTTACAGGATTGTGAGTAATTATGCAGCAGCGCATCCCAAAATGACGCTGGAGCAACTGCTGGATGAGAAAATTAATCCGCAGGATTTCCTGCAGGCAGCGAACTATAAGCCTAAAAATTAGTTATCATAAAAAGTTGCGTTCATGAAATTTTCTAAAGTATTATCAGCCATACTGTTTTTTGTATTCGTTGCAACAACATCGTATGGGCAGTTGACCAATACAGATACCTTAAAACAGGCATTGCGTACCGATAATAAAGACACGGTTGCATGGATATATGGCGGAACATTAAATGTTGGTGTTAACCAGGGTTTTTTGCATAACTGGCCCGCAGGCGGGGAATTAGGGGCAATGACGGTGAACGGCCTCTTTAGCCCGTATCTTGTACGAATGTTTCATAAACATATCTGGAGCAATTACCTGGATATGAATTATAGCCTGTTTTATGCTTATTCCAACAACTTCGTACCACGCAAACTCGATGACCGGATAGATTTTTCTTCCAAATACGGGTACAGGTTTGATACCTCTGCAGATTTTTTCCTTACCGCCTTATTTAATTTTAAATCACAATTTACCAAGGCATACGATTATAACCTGCCGCAGTGGGATACGATGCCGGTTTCCAATTTTCTTTCGCCTGCCTATTTTATACTGGCTACCGGTATAGAATATAGAAGGGGTGCCGCGTTGCAATTGTTCTTATCGCCTGTAGCTGCAAGGGTAACGCTGGCTGATAAACGGTATACCAGCAGAACACCGCAAGGTGCATTTGGTATTAAATACGGTGAGACATCAAGGTTTGAACTGGGTGCCTATTTTTCAGGACGCTACCAGGTGAATGCAGGGAAAAACTTCACCTATAAAACCCGTCTTGACCTGTATTCCAACTATCTTGCCAAAGATGTAAAAGATAGCCTGGGTGTAGTTGTAAAAAGAAATAATCCCGGCAATGTTGATATTATGTGGGATAACCAGCTAAGCCTGCAATTGGCTAAGTATTTCAATATTGCCCTTGGTGTTACCATAATATACGATAACGATATTCCTTATGAAAAAACATATATAGACGAAGCGGGAGTAGAACAGCCGAAAAATGAGCCCGGTAAAGGGCTGGGATGGGTACAACTGAAACAGGTTTTTACTTTCGGGGTTATATATAAATTTTAATATCTTCCGTAACCCTGCACAAAAAGGTTATTTTTGATAAGTGCAGTAAGCATTAAGTAAGCATGTCGGCAACATACCAGATAAAGCTCCCCCAGTTTGAAGGTCCGTTTGACCTGCTCCTTTTCTTTATAGAAAGGGATGAACTGGATATTTATAATATTCCTATTCATCAGCTGACGAAAGATTTTCTGACTTATATACACGAGCTGGAAACGCTGAATATAGAACTTGCCAGCGAATTCATATTGTTCGTATCGACCCTGATGCGCATAAAGGCCAAAATGTTGCTGCCCCGCCGCGAATTGGATGCGCAGGGTAATGAAATAGACCCCCGCCAGGAACTGGTAGATAAAATACTTGAATATAAGCGCTTTAAGGAAGCATCGGAGCAGATGGTGATAATGGAAGCTGAACGGCTGCTGATGCAGAAGCGCGGCAACATTAAGCAGGAACTGGATGCACTGGGCGAAGAATATTCGGAAGGCACCGAAATACAAACCGTAAGCATGTATAAACTCATGCATGCGTTTGAGCGGGTGATGAAGAAGTATAATGAGCGCCAGAATAAACCTCAGCACGTGGTTATCAAGTATAACTATAGCATGGAAAGTCAGCGTACCTTCCTGCTCGATTATATGCAAAAAAATACACGCGTTGCCTTTGAGGTGATTTTCGGGCAATGTGAAAACAGGATACATGCCATTTTTACATTCCTGTCTATGCTGGAGCTTACCCAGCAAAAATACCTCTCGCTGCTGATAGGCACAGGGCGTAACAACTTCATCATAGAATGGAATGAAAACAGGGAAGAATTGTTGCCTCCTGAAGATAGTGTTAAAAATGACAGTGAAGCGACTGACAATGAAGGTGGTGACGATATAGTGGCACAATAATTGAACAGGTATTTATGTAGTTTTACTACAACAAGATATACTCCCCAAACGCTGTCGGACAGAAGATTTGGGGATTCTTGGTTTTTATACATGGCGGTTTCTTTATTACAGTTTGATATTTCCCTACTTATACTGAATTTTGCGCCCGATGGGGCAGGATAAAAATGTAAACATACTTGCAATAGAATCGTCTTGTGACGAAACAAGCGCAGCAGTAGTACGCAACGGTGTGGTGCTGAGCAACCTGATTGCTACGCAAAAGGTACATGAGCGGTACGGCGGGGTAGTGCCGGAGCTAGCATCTCGTGCGCACATGCAAAATATAGTGCCTGTTGTAGATGTTGCACTGCGGGAGGCGGGGATAGATAAAAAGGATATACAGGCAGTAGCTTTTACACAGGCACCGGGACTTATCGGCTCGCTGCTGGTAGGCGCATGCTTTGCCAAAAGTTATGCGCAGGCATTGAATGTACCTCTTATAGCTGTGCACCACATGCAGGCCCATGTGCTGGCGCATTTTATAGAAGACCCGAAGCCGGAATTCCCGTTTTTGTGCCTTACCGTATCGGGGGGGCATACGCAGGTCGTTTTATGCCGCAGCCATCTTGATATGGAGGTGTTGGGCGAAACCATTGACGATGCTGCCGGAGAGGCTTTTGATAAAGTAGCCAAGATGCTGGGGCTACCATACCCCGGAGGCCCTTTGGTTGATAAACTGGCTGCGCAAGGCGACCCTTTGAAGTTTTCTTTTCCTGTTTCTGATATGAAAGGGCTGGATTTCAGTTTTAGCGGCATCAAGACTGCCGTACTGTACTTCCTGCAGGCGCAACGCAAAAACGACCCGGCATTCGCTGAAAATAATATGGAAGACATTTGCGCATCGGTACAATATACTATTGTAAAAATGCTGATGAACAAATTGAAAAAAGCAGCCCGTGAGCTGGGGATAAAGCATATAGGTATAGCCGGTGGCGTATCGGCTAACAGCGGCTTGCGCAAGGCTTTGACAGATACCGGTGCTGAAATGGGGTGGCATGTATATATACCTAAATTTGAATACTGCACAGATAATGCCGCCATGATTGGGATAACCGGTTATTATAAATACCTGCAGGGGGCTTTTGCATCAATGGATGTGAGTCCTTCAGCACGTACCCTGTGGTTATGAGCAACACATATTTCCGTTTCAAACAGTTTACCGTTCACCAGGAAAGGTGTGCGATGAAAGTGTCTACCGATGCCTGCATTTTCGGCGCCTGGACCCCTGTTGCCGAAGGTGTAAAGAATATACTGGATATTGGTACAGGCACAGGCCTGCTGGCATTGATGCTGGCACAGAGGAATGCAGATGTTTGCATCGATGCCATAGAACTGGACCCGGATGCCGCTATGCAGGCACGGCAGAATATTGAACAATCGCCCTGGCGCGACAGGATACAGGCAATAGAGGGCGATGTGCGCAATTACCCGTTCAGTAAGAAATATGACCTGATTATCTGTAACCCGCCTTTTTTTCAAAACAGCCTGCTTGGCCCGGATAGCGCCAGGAACAATGTAAGGCATAACCTTAGTTTGTCTTTTGAAGATTTATTGAACAGGCTGAATGCACTTTTATCTCCGAAAGGTTACTGCTCCATATTATTGCCTGTTGCAGAACATGGGCGCTGGGAGCAATTAATTATTGCTAATGGTTATACTGTTTTTAATAAGTTATTAATCTGTCTATCGGGGGAAAGCGCTGTACCTAACCGCATTGCCAGTTTATGCGCATTGCAGCCGGCAGTAGAAGTAACACATCAAACACTATATATTTACAAGGATAAAGGACTATATACTAACGACTTCCGGCATTTGTTGTCTCCTTTCTATCTAAACCTGTAATTTAACAGCTAATTTTTTTTAATAGCAATAATAAATTTATAAAACGTATTTTTATTTTATTAAAAATCAATTAAAATAGTACGTTTTTGCTTTGAAAAACCCGCTTTTTGGCTCGATTTTTTTATATTTGTTTATAGCTTTTTAATTAAAGCTCCTATGCAATATTTACCGGCACCCTGAAAATGAGATAAGCGAGCATAGTATTCATTACCCGTTGTAAGATTCCCGTTCGTCGTTTACACATTATTGTTTACTCTTCATAGTTACTGCCATCATTAGCATATAGCTGGTGCTATGGATATCGTATTGCAAACTATTAATTAAAAACCCGATTTATGCTACACGTAAAAAAGAATTTGCACTTACTGGCGGTAATGTGTTTCATGCTGTTGCCTGTATTAGGAATTGCAGCTCCTTTGAGCGGCACTTATACAGTAGGTGGCGCAAGCCCTGATTATAGCTCCGTTACGGCTGCTGTCAGTGCGTTAAACTCCAATGGGGTGTCAGGGCCTGTAACCTTCCTGATAAGAAACGGCACGTATACCGGTAAAATACAGGTTAACAGTGTTTCCGGTATTAATGCTTCGCGCAGGGTCACATTTGTTTCCGAATCGAATGACCCGGCCAATGTTATTATACAAAATACAGCTACGGGCAGTTCTTCCAATTATGTGTTGAGGCTGAACAGTGCGTCCTATATTACTTTCCGCGCAGTGACGCTAAAGAACAACGGTTCCAGCTACGGACGCGTAGTTGAAATGAAAACAAATGCTTCGAACGATAGTATAGTGAATTGTGTGTTGCAAGGCCCGGTGCGTACATCCAACAGTACGAATACGGCTATCTTTTATGCATCAGGCCTTAAAGGTGCCGGTAATGTACTTTCGGGCAATGTTATAAAAAACGGTTCTTACGGTATTTACTACAGGGGTACATCAACCAGCAATCTTGTACAGAACGCAACTATTGCCGGTAATACTATCCAGAATACGTATGGCTATGCAACTTACCTGTACTACACAAAAAACCTGGAGTATATAAATAACACCATTACTACCAATTCCAGTTCTACAAGCTTTTACGGTATTTACGGGCGTTACTGCGATGGCGCTTTTCATTTGACAGGTAACAGGATTAATGGTTTCAGGGGTGGTTATGGTATGTACCTGTACTATTGCGACGGTACATCATCGGCACGCGGGCTGATAGCCAACAATGTTATTATTGCAGGAAACGGAACATCGTCGACAGCTTACGGTATGCGCGATAACTATAGTAAGTATATGCGCATCTACAACAATACTATTAATGTAAGAAGCACATCCGGTAGCGGTTATGCAGGTTATTTTTACTTTTCTTCTTCTACTTATCCGGGAAACGAAATATATAACAACGTTTTTGCCAATACCGGTGGCGGCAGGGCTTTATATGTCTACAATCCTACTTATACCGAAGGGTGTGATTATAACAACATCTATACCACAGGCGGAACGCTTGCATATGTAGGTTCGGCATTTACTTCTTACAGCACGCTCACCAACTGGAGAAGCGCAACGTCTCTTGACGGTAACTCCATATCCTATAACCCAGGCTTTACGTCCAATACCAATCTTGTACCGGATGCGGGCAATGCTGCCAGCTGGTCTTTGAACGGCCGCGGTATACAGTTGCCGGAGATAGACAAAGATATTAACGGAAATGCAAGGCCAACCACAAGGGCTGCCGGTGTGCCCGATATAGGTGCGTTCGAGTTCCTGCCCACGGTTATTCCGCCGGCAGCAAGCGCTACTCCTGCCAATCCCGTAGCAGGAGGTATACAAACGTTCAGGCTGGGTGAAGATACCGTGGCTGTTATTTCATGGGATGCAGCAGTTACTGTCCCTTCTTCTATAACAGTGCGCCAGTACACTAATACTGTGCCTCCTTCAATATCCACCATCAGCCCGACCAATATGTATTTTTATACAGACTTTAGTACGCCTGCGGGCACATACGGGCATGCAACTAATTTATATTATAAAGACCCCTGGCTGGGTACAATCGTAAACGAAGAAGCATTGCACCTGGCAAAAAAAATTGGTTCTTCTGCATGGACAGCATCTTCGCCTTCGGTTAGTACTGCCGATATTAACAGGAACCTTATTGCTACAACAGGATTAACGGATTTTGGTTTGTTTACCGGAATCGATATAGCCAATAATGCCAGTGCTGCTGCTGTAACAGACCCTAAGCAATATTTCTGTTCAGGCACCTATCCTGTGAAAGTTAAAGTTGCCAATACAGGTAATAATGTATTGAATTCGGTAGAAATAGGGTGGGAAGTAGACGGTGTGGCACAAACAGCTGTAAGCTATAACACCCCAATACCAACTAAAAGCAGCGTAATCATAACATTGGGAAATGTGTTGTTCAATAATAAGCCCAAAGATGTAAAAGTGTATACCTATCTGCCCAATGGCCTTACCGATCCCTTCCCTGACGATGATACAGTTAAAGACCGCCTCAGCGGCGGTTTGTCGGGTGAATATACCATTGGGGGTACTACGCCCGACTATACCAGCGTTGTGGCTGCGGTGAAAGACCTGAATGACTTTGGCGTGTGCGGGCCGGTCGTATTCACTATCCGTAACGGTACATACACCGGGCAGGCGTCTATTAAAACGGTACAGGGCGGAAGTGCGGCTAATCGTGTAACGTTCCGGTCTGAGAGCCATGTGGCCGGAAATGTTATTATTGAGGATAATACCACAGGCTCTGGAAATAACTATGTAATTCAGCTTGACAACGCATCTTACGTAACCTTCAGGGATGTGACGATGAGGACTACGGGCACATCTTATGGCCGTGTGCTGGATATGGCAGGTAGTTCCGGTAAAGATAGTGTTGTGAGCTGTGTATTGTCGAGTGGCACAATGTCTTCATCTACCAACGATGTAGCGGTAATCTATGCATACCACATCAGCGGTACGGATAATGTTTTCCTGGATAACAAAGTGTTGAATGGCTCGTACGGTATTTACTACTATGGCAATTCGACTTCCAATATGGTGCATGACGCAGTCTTCATAGGCAATACAATACAGAACTTTTACATATACGGTACTTATTTCTATTACAACAAGAATCTTACTTTCAGTAACAATACCGTATCAACAGCCACCACCTATTCCACTCCCTACGGTATCAGGCTGTACTATTGCGATGGGGCGTCTGAAATAACCGGTAACAAAGTTTATGGGTTTAAAGGCGGTTACGGTATCTATCAATATTACAACGATGGTACTTCAGGCAACAGGGGAAGAATTGCGAATAACGAAGTGTCTATAGGTATAAGCTCTACTACATACGGTATATATAGCCGCTACAGCAGCTACCAGGATATATACAACAACAGCGTGAATGTAACCAGCACGGGTACAGGCTATGCAGGATATTTTTATTACAGCTCTACGTCTTATGAGGATAACAGGATTTATAACAACGCATTGGCCAATAACGGTGGGGGATATGCAATGTATGTGTACGACCCGACGTTTGATAATGAATTTGATTATAACAATGTATATACTACAGGTACGAATGTGGTCATAAGAGGTACATCCTCCACCAACTTTGCCGACCTGAGCGCATGGCGCGTGGCCAGTGAACAGGATATGAATTCCATCTCGTATGACCCCGGCTTTGTAAGCGCAACAGATTTACGCCCGGATGTAACCAACCCTGCGGCATGGTCGCTGAACGGCAGGGGTATCCATATAGCAGGAAATAATGTGGATAAGGACGGCAACCCGCGCGTTACCTTACGTGCAGATGGCGTGCCGGATATAGGTGCCTATGAGTTTACCCCGGCCAGTACCCCGCCTTTGGCCACAGCCGATCCCGCCGTACCCGTAGCCGGTACTCCCCAGGTATTCACATTCGGGTATGATACGGTTGCTGTGCTGAACTGGAAACCTAATTCAGTAGTGCCGAATAACATACAGGTAAGACAATATACAGGTACCCAGCCCATGCAGTTCCCTGTTCCGGCATCCATGTATTTCTATACAGACATTTCAGCTCAGAATGTTACTTATGAGTTTGACGGGGAAGTATATTATAAAGACCCGTGGCTGGGAACCATAGGTAACGAAAACAACCTGCGCCTGGCACAGAAGAACGGTATCAATCCATGGATAGCATATAACAATAATGCAAGCACCGCAGATGTGAATTACAACACGCTGGAGGCACCGTCTATGACCAGTCTCGGTAAGTTTACAGGTATAGAAGACGGTAGTATTTTCTCTGCTGTTATCACACCGCTGGGCTCTGTTGTGTTCTGCCCCGGCGGCAGTGTCGTATTGCAGGCCAGTACAGGTACGGGCTATAAATACCAGTGGCAGTATTACGGCACGGATATCCCCGGCGCCACTTCGCCAACCTACACTGCCACTGCTGCAGGAGACTATACAGTGCAAATTACCAATGCCGCCAATGTTACTGTTACATCGCTTTCGGTTGCTGTAACTATTGTTTCCGCGCCGTCTGCTGTCATTACTTCATCCGGCCCGCTCAACTATTGCCCCGGAAGTTCGCTTACACTGAATGCCAACACGGGGAGTGCCCTTACCTACGAGTGGTACCTGGATGGTAATTTAATACCCGGTGCTACAACGCCTAACCTGCAGGTGTCATCGGCAGGCAAGTACACGGTTACAGTAACAAATATTGGCTGTACTACTACATCGCCGGCTACTACGGTAGCCCCCGGCCCCCTGCATGTTAATTTAGGGTTGGACACATCTTTCTGTGAACAGTCTGCATTGGTACTGGATGCGGGATACCCCGGTGCATCTTACTTGTGGAATACAGGTGCGACCACACAGCAGATTGCCGTTACCAACCAGTCGGGAAAATATTGGGTGTACGTAGATGCAGGCCCTAACTGCCAGGCATCAGATACGATAAATGTATCAATTAACTCCCTGCCGTCTATATCGGGTATCTCTTACCTGAAATCAGGCCTGAATACCTTCTCGTTCAGCCCAAGCGGAGCAGTAAATGTGCACAGCTATCTCTGGATATTCAGTGACGGCACAAAAGATACCGCGCAACATATTAATCACACATTCTATTCAAATCACCCGGCAGTAACCCTGGTTGTATTTAACGACTGCGGTACCGATACTATAAATCTTGTGCTGCCAACGGGAATAGAAGATGTGAATGAAGTATTAACTTCAAATTTATATCCTAATCCTGCTAACGAGTCGATTACAGTTGAGGTGGCTGAAAATGCGCATATTGACGATGTTTCTGTTGTCAACAGCGTGGGCCAGGTGGTTTATAAAGAAAAGGTTAATGCAAAGCAGGTGAATAAAATCCAGGTGAATATTGAAAGCCTGCCTGAAGGGTATTATATATCCAGGGTACATACCGATAAAGGTGTTGTTACCATTCCATTTACTATCTCCCGTTAATTACTTTTCATATTGACTTTATCAAGTCCGGCAGTTTTGCCGGACTTTTTCATTTTTTATATACTTACTATCGCCATTATTTTAACATTATATTAATAGATGCAGTTATTGTCTTGATTATGTCAAAAAAACTTAGATATTCTTATAAGTTTCCCAACTTTTCCTGAAATTTGAACGTCTATTTTAATTGGATTTAAATGATATAATTAATATCAAATAAACAATACTAAAATAAAATATGTCATAAACCCTGAGCTATGTAAATGAGAATCACATATTTTTGCCGACCTTTTTTACCTCTCTATGTTTTTGTTGAATTGTATTTGATAAAAGTGATTAATTAAAGATTAAAAAAAGCCGTAATCCTAAGTTTATTACCTGCCACGCTACTTGTGCCTGAGCGAGCGTATGATTAATTGCTAAAAGCTTCTATATGTATCTGACCAAACACTTCCGTCATTTATTGACGTTTGCAGTACTGGCATGTATTACAGTGCCGGTTATTGCACAACCGCTTAGTGGAGCCTACACTATTGGCGGTACCTCCCCCGACTATGCCACATTATCTGCGGCTGTTTCGGCCCTGAACTCAAACGGTGTATCGGGACCTGTAATATTCAATATCAGGAATGGTAATTATACGGCTACCACCTGGCGGGCTACTATTAATAATGTTAGTGGCGCCAGCGCAACCAACCGTATTACATTTAAGTCGGAAACCAACAATGCTGCCAATGTCACTATCAGTGTTTCTGCCAGCAGTGCCGCTACCAACTATATTTTAAAGCTCAATAGTGCGTCTTATATTACTATTAAAGACCTGACGCTGGCCAATAACGGCAGCAGCTATGGACGGACCATTGAGCTTGCCGGTTCTGCCGGTGATGACAGTGTGGTCAATTGCATACTGAAAACTACTACCCGTACCTCTTCGAGCACGAATACAGCGGTTGTTTTTGCCGATGACCTGAAGGGTACGGATAATGTATTTTTGAATAACCAGGTTCAGAATGGTTCTTACGGTATTTATTATTCAGGTACCAATACCAGCACGCTTGCTGACGGGGGTACATTCATTAATAATGTTATAACAAACGCCTACGGTTATGGCGCTTATTTTTATTATACCGAAAACCTGTCCTTTGTTAACAACACCATTACCAGCAACTCGACCAACAGCACAACCTATGGCTTCCGGACATATTATTGCGATGGCGCTATGCGTGTTACCGGAAATAAAATAAGCGGGTTTAACGGGTATGGAATGTACCTGTATTATTGCGATGCTACCCCTGCTGCAAGGGGCCTTGTTGCGAATAATACCGTTATCATGAAAAATGGCACTGGCACCAACCGCGGCCTGCAAAACTATTACAGCAGCTACCAGACTATTTGCAATAATACCATAAACGTAACCGGTACTTCTTCAACGTCGGCCTATGCAGGTTATTTTTACTATAGCTCGGCATCTTATACCAATAATGAAATATATAATAACGTATTTTCTAACACGGGTGGGGGCTACGCCTTATTTGTGTACAATCCTATAGATTACGACAATCACTGGGATTATAACAATATATACACTACCGGTGCAAAACTTATTGACAGGGGAACACCTGCCACTGATTATTACGACCTGAGCAGTTGGAGAACAGCTACGGGCCAGGATATGAATTCCATTGTTTATAACCCTGCTTTCACTAATGCTGCTTCAGACCTCACGCCAGACCCGTCCAATCCGTCAAGCTGGTCTTTGAACGGACGCGGTATCCAGGTACCGCTGAATGATAAAGACATCAACGGGAACGCAAGGCCGGTAACATTGGCAGCAGGCGTGCCCGATATCGGCGCATTTGAATTTACACCAACGGTAATACCTCCCAATGCGGTTGCGTCGCCTGCAGCGCCTGTAGCCGGTGCAACCCAATATTTCCTGTTCGGGCAGGATACTGTGGCCACTGTCAGCTGGGATGCGGCATCCGTCCTTCCTGCCAGCATTGCCGTAAAGCAATATACGGGCACGTTACCTTCAAACATTTCATCCATAAGCCCTACGGCAATGTATTTCTACACCGATATTATAGTGCCGGCAGGTACCTATAATTTTGGCGCGAATATCTATTACAAAGACCCCTGGTTAGGTACTATTCTTGGAGAAGGCGGCCTGAGGCTTGCTAAAAAGCTGGGGGCTAACCCGTGGAATGCGTATGTGCCTCCTGCAAGTGGTGCTAATATTAACAGGAATATTATTGCAACTACCGGCCTGGCAGACTTTGGTTCTTTTACAGGTATCGACATGCCGAATAATGCAAGTGCCGCGGTGGTTACAGACCCTACGGGTTTCTTCTGTTCCGGCAACTTCCCTGTGAAGGTGAAGATTAAAAATACAGGTAATAATGTCATTAACAACGTACTCATAGATTGGGAAGTAAACGGAGTGGCCCAGTCGCAAATCGTTTATAACACGGCTATCCCTACCCTGGGTGAAGTGATTGTTACGTTAGGTAATATCAGTTTTAATAATAAGCCTAAGAAAATAAAGGTATGGACTTCCATGCCCAACGGCCAGCCAGACCTTGTAAATAATGATGATACAACCCAGCGCAAGATAAGCGGCGGCCTTTCGGGCAATTATACCGTAGGCGGCACTACCCCGGATTTTGTTGATTTTGTAGAAGCGGTACACGACCTGAAAGATTTTGGGGTATGCGGCCCGGTAGTATTCAATATCCGCGATGGCGTATACACAGGGCAGGCATCGCTGAACGCACCTGTAAACGGTATGAGCGCTGTCAATACAGTGACCTTCCAGTCTGAAAACCATATTGCAGGTAATGTGGTGGTCTCTTACGACCTTGCTACATCGTCTGACAACTACGTGTTTAAAATAAATGACATCTCGTATCTCACATTAAGGGATATTACCTTCAGGAATAACAATACAGATAACGGCCGTGTAATTGAAATGGCTGGTAACGGCTCACACGACAGCATCCTTAACTGTTCATTAATCGGCCCTGTGGTAACATCGTCCAGCAACAGCACCGCGGTACTGTTTGCCGATAATTATACAGGTTCCGATAACGTGTTTATGAATAATACGGTCAGGAATGGTTCTTACGGTATTTATTATTCCGGTACTTCTACATCCAACCTTGCTGAAAGGCCGGTATTCATCAATAATAAGATACAGGACGTATATACCTATTCTACGTACTTCTACTATACAGAAGACCTCGTGTTTAACAACAACACCATTAGCAGCAGCTCTACTGCAACGCTGTATGGCATACGATGCTATTATTGCGATGGTGGTATCCGGATCATGAACAATAAAGTGACCGGGTTTGGTGCCGGGTATGGCCTGTACCTCTATTACAACGATGCTACGGCAGCAAACCCCGGCCTGGTTGCGAATAATGTCATCAGCATAGGCAACGGGTCTTCTACCGCAAGGGGCATTCAAAGCTATTACAGCAATTACCAGCGGATTTGCAACAATAGTGTGAACATCACGAGTTCCTCAACCACCAGCGGTTATGCGGGATATTTTTATTACAATTCCACATCTTACCTGCACAACGAAATAAGGAATAATGTGTTTGCCAATACGGGCGGAGGTTATGCATTGTATGTATATAATCCTACTTACGATAATAGCTGGGATTACAATAACCTGTATACTACTGGTACCAACCTCGTTGACCGCGGTACGCCTGCGCAGGATTTTACATCGCTGACAGACTGGAGAGTAGCTTCAGGCCAGGAGATGAATTCAATTTCCTACAATCCCGGGTTTATCAGTAGCACAGACCTGCGTCCTGATGTGAATAACCCGGCAGCGTGGTCGCTGAACGGACGGGGCATACATCTTGCAGGTAATGACAAAGACTTTTTTGGTGGAACGCGTGTTAGCACACTGGCAGATGGTGTTCCTGATATCGGCGCTTATGAATTTGTGCCCGTTACAGTACCTCCTGTTGCAGATGCAACGCCGGCCATACCGGCGGCAGGCACAACACAGGTGTTTACCTTTGGTGAAGATACTGTTGCCGTTATTGCATGGAAGCCCAATTCTGTAGTTCCGGGCAATATCAATGTAAGGCAGTATACCGGTACAAAACCTACACAGTTTCCCGTGTCTGCAAGCATGTATTTTTATACAGATGTAGATGTGCTGAACATAACACACCGTTTTGATGCTAAGTTTTATTATAAAGACCCGTGGAGGGGTACAACAGGTGCGGAAGCCCAGTTGAAACTGGCGCAGAAACTGGCAGCAAACCCGTGGAATGCATATAACGATGCGGCAAGCACTACAGACGATGTATATAATACCATCTCTGCAAACGATATGACCAGCCTTGGTAAGTTTACCGGTATTGATAATGGTAAAATATTCTCTGCACGCATTGTGCCGCTTGGCGCTACCGTATTTTGCCCCGGCGGAAGCGTTAACCTGCAGGCAAACACAGGGGCAGGGTTTACTTACCAGTGGCAGTTTAACGGTGTAGACATACCCGGCGCCACCAGCGATACGTACAATGCAACAGCAGCGGGCGACTATACGGTAAAGGTGACTGATGGCAATAATTTTACAGCAGTTTCTCTGCCGGTAGCTATTACCATTGTGTCTTCTCCCGCCGCAGTTATCAATGCATCGGGCCCGCTGAACTTCTGTCCCGGTGGTACACTTACTTTGAGTGCCAATACAGGCAATGGCTTGACCTACCAGTGGCAGTTTAACGGTAGTGATATACCGGGTGCCACATCGGCATCAGTGCCCGTTACCGGTGCAGGTAAATACACTGTAACGGTAGCGAACATCGGCTGCTCTGTTTCATCCCCTGTTACCGTTGTAGCCCCCGGGCCGTTGCATGTAAACTTAGGGCTTGATACATCTTATTGCGCATCTTCTTCGCCGCTGATACTGGATGCAGGTTATCCCGGCGCTTCCTATACATGGAGCACAGGCGCTACTACGCAACAGGTTAGCCTGGCTAATCAATCAGGTAAGTTCTGGGTATATGTAGATGCAGGTCCTAACTGCCAGGCGGCAGATACAATAGAGGTAAACGTAAACCCGCTGCCTTCGGTTACAGGTATATCATACTTCAAACAGGGGGCTAATAAATACTCCTTCTCTCCGAGTGGAGCACAAAATGCAGTAAACTACCTGTGGCTGTTCAGCGATGGTTATAAGAGTACTTCGACGAATGTAGACTATATTAATAATTCAGGAAATGAGTTTACGGTAAAACTGGTGGTATTTAATGCCTGCGGTACCGATACCGCCGTGCTGACACTGCCGTTGAGTGTGGATAATATTGCAGAAGATGCATTGGCGTTCAGGTTATATCCTAACCCTGCTACTTCTGAAATTACCTTCTCAGTTGATGGCAAAGCTACATTCAACGATATAACTATTTTGAATAGTGTAGGCCAGGTAGTGTACCGCGGCAATGCTATAGAAAAGAATAAAGAAACAGTTGATGTATCGACATTACCTGCCGGGCATTACATTATGCGTGCAAATACGACAGGCGGAATTATTACAAAGCCTTTTGAGGTTGTGAGGTAAAATGCAGTGATATTATAATTTATTGTAAAAGGCCGGGTCTGAATACCCCGGTCTTTTTATTTTAGTGGCTTAAAATCCACATTTTTATTTAAAATTGGCATGTATTTGAAAGTAATATTAACTACATTTGTAACCAGAGAATTATAAGGGAAACTTTTCTCTATGCTGCCCCTCAATCTTATTGTTGTTTTTAGAAACTGAGTGAAATGAAGTATTCGGTTGTAGCATTCTTATGCGTATATATGGTTTCGATATGGAGTATGCAGGCGCAAACAGTTTATTGTCCGCCCAATATCGATTTCGAATCCGGTAATTTCAGTAACTGGGTTTTATATACAGGCTCCTGCTGTCCTATTTCCACCACTGTTTCAGGCCCGGTGGCTACAAGACATACTATTACTTCGGGTGCAGGCGTAGATCCTTATGGTGGTTTCCCGGTAGTAGCACCTGGTGTTGGCTTTTATTCACTTAAGCTGGGGAATGATAGTATTCATAGCCAGGCGGAACGGGCGAGGTACTATGTACATATACCGGCAGGCCTTAATAATTTCAGTCTTATATTCCGGTATGCTGTGGTATTTGAAGACCCGGGGCATACTGCGGCTGACCAGCCGCGCTTTGAGGTAAAGGCATACGACTCTGCTACCGGAGCAGCTATCCCTTGTGCGCAGTTTACATTTGTGGCATCTTCAGCGCTTCCCGGTTTCAGTATGACCTTTACCCCGACGTTTTCCATTGTAAGATATAAATCATGGAGCACAGCCAGTATCGATTTGTCTGGTTATGCAGGCAAAACAGTAGCGGTAGACTTTGCCAGCGGCGATTGCGCTTTGGGCGCACATTTTGGTTATGGATATGTAGATGTGAACTGTGCTTTGTTCCAGATCAGCTCGGCCAATTGCAGCAACGCACCTACCACTACCTTAACAGCCCCTCCGGGATTTTACCAGTATGAATGGAGAGATTCCACATTAAGTACATTAATAGATACTTTACAAACCATTACTATTGCTACACCACCTGTTACAACCAAATATGCGGTGATACTTAAACCGTACCCCGGTTTTGGTTGTCCCGACACACTGTACACTTATGTAAAGATATTCAACCTTAATACTACTTTAAGTAACGATACGCTTATCTGCAAGAATGATACGGCGCATATTATTTCTTCTGTTTCCGGTTCAGCACCTCCATATACCTATAGCTGGGCTCCTTCGGCAGGCCTTTCCTGCAGCAATTGTGCTAACCCGTTAGCTATTCCTTCGTCCAGCACCAGTTATATAGTTACTGTAACTGATGATAATGGCTGCGTAAAAAAAGATACGGTTAATATAAATGTAAACCAGGGGCCGCAGGTCAGCCTGGCAGGTACAGATGTATCGTGCTATAATGCTGCGAACGGAAGCATAACATCCATTGTAACCGGTGGGATGATACCTTATACTTACAACTGGAATACCACGCCGGTGGCTACAACACCGGGCATATCCGGGCTTTCTCCCGGGGTGTACACTGTTGTGGTAAAAGATAGCATCGGGTGTAAAATGTCGGCAGCAGATACTATTACACAGCCTGTGCCGCTTACAGATACAACCCTGGCTACAAACGTTTCCTGTTATGGCGGTACAAACGGAACCGCATCAGCCGTTGCTTCCGGGGGTGTTGCGCCTTACCTGTATACCTGGAATACGACACCTGTTCAAACGGGTAGTACAGTATCCAACCTTAGTGCAGGTAGTTATATCGTTACTATAGCAGATGCACATAACTGTACGCTTATAGATACAGTGATTGTAGCACAACCATCCGGTCCATTGGCTGCATTAGTAAGTACACATGCCAACGTGAGTTGCTATGGAGGTGCCAACGGCAAATCGGGTATTACTGTTTCAGGAGGCACCCTGCCATATACCTATAGCTGGAATACCTCACCTGTAAAAACCACCGACACCATTTCGGGATTGTCGGCAGGTATATACACCGCCACGGTTACAGATGCCAAAGGCTGTACAATACAGATTTCAGATACAATAACGCAGCCGTCCTTACTGGCCGCTACAGCCACTAAAACAGATGCATCCTGTTTCGGCGGAACAAATGGTACGGCACAGGTAACAGCAAATGGCGGCACCGCTCCGTACCAGTATAGCTGGAATACTACTCCTGCACAAACAACAGCTTCCGTTACCGGTCTTTCTACAGGCACCTATGCCGCTACTGTAACAGATGCGCATGGCTGCCAGGCAAATGTCTCCGTTACCATCGGGCAGTCATCAACCATAGCGACATCTTTAACTAAGGCCGATGCGATGTGTTATGGCGGCAGCAGCGGTACTGCATCCGTAGCAGTTTCCGGTGGTACAGCACCTTATACGTACCTATGGAATACAATACCTGCCCAGACAACAGCTTCTGTTACTGCGCTTGCAGCAGGTACATACATTTTGGAAACCAAAGACGCGCATAATTGCATCAAAAAAGATACCATTGTTATAGCCCAGCCTTCGGCATTAAGTACTGCTGTTTCCAAAACTGATGTGACCTGTTATAGCGGGAATAATGGTACGGCTACCGTAAGCACTTCCGGCGGGGTTTCCCCGTATACCTATAGCTGGAATACCACCCCTGTACAGACTTCGGCAACAGCCCAGAACCTCGGCAGCGGGACCTATATAGTAACAGTAACCGATAGCCACGGATGCGTTAAAACAGATACTGCAATTGTAACACAACCATCCGGTCCATTGGCTGCATTAGTAAGTACACATGCCAACGTGAGTTGCTATGGAGGTGCCAACGGCAAATCGGGTATTACTGTTTCAGGAGGCACCCTGCCATATACCTATAGCTGGAATACCTCACCTGTAAAAACCACCGACACCATTTCGGGATTGTCGGCAGGTATATACACCGCCACGGTTACAGATGCCAAAGGCTGTACAATACAGATTTCAGATACAATAACGCAGCCGTCCTTACTGGCCGCTACAGCCACTAAAACAGATGCATCCTGTTTCGGCGGAACAAATGGTACGGCACAGGTAACAGCAAATGGCGGCACCGCTCCGTACCAGTATAGCTGGAATACTACTCCTGCACAAACAACAGCTTCCGTTACCGGTCTTTCTACAGGCACCTATGCCGCTACTGTAACAGATGCGCATGGCTGCCAGGCAAATGTCTCCGTTACCATCGGGCAGTCATCAACCATAGCGACATCTTTAACTAAGGCCGATGCGATGTGTTATGGCGGCAGCAGCGGTACTGCATCCGTAGCAGTTTCCGGTGGTACAGCACCTTATACGTACCTATGGAATACAATACCTGCCCAGACAACAGCTTCTGTTACTGCGCTTGCAGCAGGTACATACATTTTGGAAACCAAAGACGCGCATAATTGCATCAAAAAAGATACCATTGTTATAGCCCAGCCTTCGGCATTAAGTACTGCTGTTTCCAAAACTGATGTGACCTGTTATAGCGGGAATAATGGTACGGCTACCGTAAGCACTTCCGGCGGGGTTTCCCCGTATACCTATAGCTGGAATACCACCCCTGTACAGACTTCGGCAACAGCCCAGAACCTCGGCAGCGGGACCTATATAGTAACAGTAACCGATAGTCATGGATGTATTAAAGCAGATACGGTAGCAGTAGCTCAGCCTTCCGGTCTCAGTGCTGTTGTCACCAAAACAGATGCCTTGTGCTATGGGAATAGTACCGGCAGTGCAACCGTGGCAGCTTCAGGAGGTACTGCACCCTATACATTCTTATGGAATACCGCTCCCGCACAATCTACATCCACTATCAACAATATCCCGGCAGGCACTTATACAGTTACTGTTACAGACAGGGAGAACTGCCAGGTTGCTGCCACTACTACTATTAACCAGCCTGCGCAGCTTACGCTTACCGGCAGTCATATTGACGCCGCATGTTTTGGTTATACCAACGGTTCAGCATCTGTGACAGCTTCAGGGGGTACGGCTCCCTATATTTATAGCTGGAATACAAATCCCGTGCAGGCTACCCAGTCAATTAATAATCTGCCAGCAGGTACATACATTGCTACAGTAAAAGATAGTCACCAGTGTACATCTGCGCTAAGTATAACGGTTGCACAACCGCCCGGCCTGCAAACATCGGCAGGAAATACAAGTGTTAGCTGCTTTGGCGGTAATGACGGCTCGGCAACAATATCAGCAACAGGTGGAAGCCTTCCTTATACCTATAGCTGGAACACAACCCCGGTACAAACTACTGCATCGGCCGGCAACCTGAAATCCGGCAGCTATATAGTAACGGTGACAGATGCTAAAGGGTGTACCCGGAAAGATACCGTAGCAGTGCAGGAACCGCCTTTGCTTACCGCTACTGCTGCAATAAAAGGTATATCCTGCTATTCGGCAGAAGATGGTACGGCAACGGTGCTGGCATCGGGCGGTACGGCGCCTTATTCCTATTCGTGGAATACACAACCACCCCAGGCTACCGCTACTGCTACGGGGCTGACTGCGGGTAAGTACACCGTGCAGGTAACAGATGCAAAGGGCTGTACAATAACAATTACAACCGATAGCCTGAAACAGCCCGACGAAATAAAGGTAACTGCGTCACCTATAAATAAAACCTGCATTGGTGAGGCAAAGGGCAGTGGGAAAGTGGACAGTATATGGGGTGGTGCAGGCGGATATACACTTTCATGGAGTACAGTGCCGCCGCAACATACACATGCCGTTTCCAACCTTTCAGCAGGTACTTATACGATTACGGTTAAAGACTCAAACGGCTGTACTTCGGCTGTAAGCATTATCATTGAAAACTTTCCTAAACCGGAAGTAGATGCAGGAGCCGATGCGGTAATTTGTCCTGATGATTCTGTTCAGCTCAATGCAAGCGGAGCAGTATCTTATATATGGTCGCCACCCGGGACGTTATCCTGTGCAACCTGTGTTTCCCCGATAGCAACCCCGGCACAAACCACCGTTTATCACCTGTCAGGCACCGACCAGAATAATTGCAAAGATACGGATGACGTAAAGGTTATGATAGCTGAAAAGCAGGGTGGGGAAGTAGGTCCTGACAGGAATATATGCCGGGGAGATAGCATTCAGTTGCATGCTGCGGGCGGCATAGCCTACCTGTGGCAGCCGTCTGGCAACATGAATGATAACTCACTTGCCGACCCTCGCGTGATTGTTGATTCCAATACTACATTTAGTGTTTTGATAAAAGAAAATGCTTGTTTTACAGACACCCTGTACCAGCATGTAAAAGTATTTGAACGGCCTACGGTTGAACTGGGCCCTGACTTATCGGGCGTACCGGGTGCTACATTGCCCCTGCATGCCGCAGTGACCAATACCACCGGCATAGACTGGCAGCCTGCTGAAGGGTTAAGTTGTGCATCTTGTTACGACCCTGTTGCTGCGCTGTATAAAACCATTACGTATACAGCTTATGTAAACAACGACAGTATTTGTTTTGCCGAAGATAATATCACTATCCGTGTGGCCTGCGACGGTTCTTTCCTGTTTATACCTAATACGTTTACCCCCAATGGTGATGGTAATAATGATTATTTCTACGCTTCGGCACATGGCCTGGATGTGATTAATCTCATGCGGGTATTTAACCGCTGGGGAGAAAAAGTATTTGAAGCACGCAATATTGCACCCGGCATACCGGCCAATGGATGGGACGGACGGTATAAACATGCAGAACTTTCCCCCGATGTGTACGTTTATTATTTCGAAGTGAACTGTGCCAACGGTGAAAAAATATTTTTGAAAGGAGACATATCCCTTATTCGCTAAATAACCCGGATTTGGTATAATTTTCATACGGAGAACTAACAGTATGAAAAAGGAAATATTTGTTATAAGTGTGGGTGGGTATAGCTTGCTTATGGAATACTTATTAAAGCATGCAGGGTGCAGGTCTATAAAATTATATGCTCTGCACCTGTTACCAACATGAACAGCGATAACTCGACAGTGCCAATTACTGAGAGAAGCAATACAGCAAATGGAGAAGGTAGTTTTAACAGCAGTGTATTATCTCTTACTCATACAGTGCATTTTGTCTCTGACTATATAGAAATGCATGGGCCATTTTTGTCTATAGCATATTAAATTCACGTAGTTCTCTTTCAAATTGTCTTGATAACTCAGAATTCCATAAAGTGCTATCCATTACCATATTGTTGTAACCATCATATAGTTTTTTCCAATTGAAATAATCATCATACTCTTCCTTTGGAATAGTGCATACTTCAATATCACCATCTAGAATTTGTAAAACCAATTTGTCTCGAAGAATCCTGAACGAGTGCGATAAATAATATATAATTGATGATTCATAAATTACTTTCTCATGAAGATAATTTTCAGAGATTCTAAATATGGGTCTGCAATAGAATGAAGCTTTAAAAGGTTTGTCTTTATTGTTTACAAATATTAAAGAAAAATTTGAACATAAAAACTCATTTTGCGGAGTTATAACTTTTATACCATTGCTGCTTAATTCAGATAATTTTCGATTCAAAGTTGTTGTAAGAGACATTCGCTTATATCTCAACTTTGGATTTTCATAAAGGGCATTAATTAAATCAATGGTATGTGTAATCCATTGTCTTTTTAAAGAGCCCGCTATAGAGTAACCTTTAGGGTGTGCCTCTGAATTTCTAAACTTTCTATACCAGTGTAAAAAGTAGTCATTGTATACCTCAAAATAATTTCGCTTGTGAAACCAATCAATTAAACCTGCAAGCGAACCGTTCCATTCTGAGTTACAGACTTCCTTATATCGTATTTTAAGTGCCATTTCAAATGTAAACATACATTTAGTAACGGCCACATCGTAAAACTCAAAATGGAAGAATGAATGTTCTAATAGGTGACGAATTATTTTAAAACTATCAGCAACCTCTTTATTCACTTGAGGCTTTAGCTTGATTTCGGGTATTGACTCTGTACAGAATTTATCAAAGTCCCTAGGGACAAGAAAATGCTCCCAATGTTCATCCATTTTCATTTTATTGTCAATTAGGAAGATAATATAAATAAATTTGTCTAAACGATATTATTGAGCATACCATGAACAGAATACTTTCAAAAGAAACGTTTACTCCAAATCATCTAACTGATTTGATGAAACTTAAATCTAGGGAAAATGTCGTGACATGGTTGCGTGACAATTTTAATAGTGTTATAGCCTATCACGCCTGCCGACCAGTAAATTTGAAAACCTATTTAACGAATGGTATTTATCCGCTTGATGTTAATTCAACGATAAAAAAAGCAGAAGAATTAATTAAATCACTGCCGTATTCAGTGGAATATGATTTTAGCGAATTAATATTATCTGCTAAAGGAGATAGCGATTCTCTTGTGTACGTAGTATTGGATAAAAACGACTTTATTACATTATGTCCACATTATTTAATATATGGTAGCGAATTCTTATTGAGCTTAGTTCAACAAGTCAACCCATCATTAAAACGCAAACTGAAAGATATTGGTATTCCAACTATCATAAAATGTCAGATTCCGCTCATTGAAGTATCAGATAGAGATTTATCTGATTTTTTTATTAGAATGGAGTGTGCTGAAGGTACAACAAAGCAAAAAATACATGATCTCTTTTGCAATTTTTCTATTATAATACCTAGTAAAATTAATCCAGAATATATTGTTGGGCATGAACATGTAGTTGAAAAACTGCGTGACTTTCATGACGCATGTTTTTATCAAAATTCTATAAACAAATGTGAATATTGTTAGTGACATAAATATTCATAAATTTATTTTATAAATTAGTATGCCATGAACGAAACCTTTATTGTTGAATTGGATAATACCCATCATGTATATTTTAGATATGCTTGGAATAGTGAAGAGGATAGATTTGGGTCAAGCTAAAATATTGAGGGAAGGTAATATGATGTATTAGCTTTGTGTTGTA
>CAZUMM010000034.1:0-32798 GCA_964621795.1 uncultured Flavipsychrobacter sp. | reverse complement strand
TTACATAAACACCGGATATTTCAGGCATGTTCCTGCGGGGTGAGATATGCTGTTTATTGAATAAAAAGATTCCGTGGTCGGTACCCGCTACAAGAAAGCTATCTATCAGGGCCATACAGTTGGCCGGGCAAATGTTGATTCCATGGGCGTATGAAAAGGAAGTAATAACAGGGGCATCGCTGAGTGGCGCTTCGATGCAGTTAATTCCTTTGGAAGTTGCCACAAATAATCTGTCTCCGTCTGGCAATATGCAGTAAATAGAGTTGCCGTCCAGCCCGTCTTGTACCGTAATGTTTTTTTGTATCGATATACTGTCGATAAAAAAAATACCCTTACTCGTACCTATTGCAGCACTATTCTTTTTCAACGGCGTTATACAAGTAACATCCAGGTTTGTATAATTGTTTCCGGCCCCGATGGCATGTATGGTTTGGGTTGCGGTATCGAATAAAAAGAGGTCAAAGTTGTTCCCGAGCAGTATGTTGCCTGTTTCCGTAATTGCCGTATTCCTGATTCTGCCGAACTGCCAGTTGTCAGAAGCAGGGAAGCTTCTGCTGTTATTATTGCCATAACATACGTCAATGTGAAGTTTAGTACCGGTAGCAGTTAGTGTTACTGCCGGGGTGACCTTTTTATCAATGCACATGGCGTATTGTAAATCGCTCATATCGCTTATGCCCTTATCCCAGTCATATAGATATGCTTTATAGTCTGACCGGATAAATAGTTTCTTATCGTTACTACCCATGAAAGATGTTTTAATTTTAAATGGTAGCAACTGGCGTTTGTAAGGGTGCTGTTGTTTCAGAAACAGGCCATATAACCCCCCGTTGTATGTCGAATAGTATACTTTACTATTAAGACGGTACATATTATTTACTGTCGTTGCCCTGTTGGTGCATGTTGATGGAAATGCCAGGGTAGACAGGTCAGGTATATAATAAACCCCGTTTTCCTGCGAGCTGCACCAGATGCCGCCGAGGTAGTCTTCTGAAACTGCAGATACTCCAATGTCTTTTAATAACTGGGTAAAAGAAATATTATTGGCACCGGCATTTATCGCCCACATGCCATTATAGAAGCTGCCGGTTATCAGGTTGCCATGTGCTTTTTTTAGACAGGGTGTACATGAGAAAGGTGTCTTTACTACGCGCACCGCATGGGTAGATAAATTATATTCTAACAGGTTCTCCCCAAAAATCACATAGCACAATTCACCTGCACGTTCAAATGCAAAGTATTGCGTGATATTGCCGGGAACATAAAGGTTATTTATAGTGTCACAGCTTTTACCGGTTACAATAAGCCGTATTCTGTTACAGAGCCTGCTGGTGCCGTACAGGCACGATATTTCATTATTACGTGAAATGTTTATTACGATGGAATTATAAGGGGCAAGGTGCTTGGTTATTACATATTGCCGTTCTGTAGAGTGAAAAATCTCAAAGTTGCAGCCAGTAGTTGCAAGACATAGAGTATCGCCACGAAAAGTAAGGCTTTGTATGACACGGCCGGCAACCAGGTGCGACAGGGAATCATTGAAACGCGGAGATTCGAATTTATCTGCTTTCCGGTTATATACCGATAATTCCCCTGTAAATGAATAAAACCATAAATTTTTATACTGGTCTTCTGCACATCCGAATATCGTATTGAAACACAAACCGTTTTCAACGCTGTAGTTTTTAAATTTCACCCCGTTGAACCGGGTAATGCCGTTTTGCGTGCATATCCATATACATTTTTCCTGGTCCTGGTATACATAGTAAGCCTCATTGCCTGCAATACCATCGTATACATCAAAATGCCTGAAATAAGGGAAAGCACTTTCTTCTTGTGCTAATACCGGTTGTACAGAAATGTGGATGGTGAACAAAATAATTAATACCACCGATACTAATCGTTCCATGTGAAATGGTTGTGTGTTAGGTTTTCCGTTACCAGGTAAGTGCCCGTCGCTCTTGTAACATGAAAGGTAACCGGATTCTAAATCATACCGGCCAAATGCTCATTAACCCCGGCAGCTTCTGTTTTATTTTATCACTTTTACCCTGGTTGGCATCCGGGCTAAAAAATTACAATAGACAGTTGTTCCCGTTTGTAAATATTAAACACAATCTGTGCCAAAAAATAATGATTCACAACAGGCACATGCTGCGAATCATCAAAACCAGTAACAACTTTTAGCAGTCGTTTTTTAATAATAATGTTGATTAAATAAAGCCGCTTTTGCGGCTTTATTCGATAAACCCAATATATGACGATAGGGTTTATGGAGTTTTACCTGTAGTGTTATATGTTACAGGCTTGCATCAGCATACATTAGTGTTCATACGGCTTCCCGGCTCAGTGTTGCAACTGGGAGTATGACCGCTCATGTTTAATCATGTCACTCTGTAAAAGGCTTACTTCAAAAAGAATAATTAAGTGTGATATGTAAACCGCATAATTAGAATCCGGAAGGTTTGGATTAGAATACGGTGTTTTTTGGTCAATCAGGACAGGACCGTATAGGTGGCCGCAAAACTATACAGTATGCTATAGAACAGGTACACCCGGTACCTCTTCAACGGAATAATACACAGGACGGCCTTTAGCAGCTATATAGTCGCGTTCGCGATTGGCGCCGGGACTTTCTGCTATAAGTAGCAGGGCGTCACAGTTACTTATTACGGCCATTGATATATCCATAATAGCCTTGTACGGGTCGGGAAGGTTGGCCTGTTGCAGCACGGGCAGGGCTGCGTTTACACCTATAAGGGGGATATGCCCTTTTGCTAAAACCTGTACTGCTGCTTGGTTGAGTGCATCGAGGTTTGCCTGCCGTTGTGCTTCTGTGGGGGCAGAGTAGGGGCCTGCTATAGCTATGACCATGTTGTTTAGTTTAGTAGAAAGTAAAAATAGAAAGTAAAAATAGAAAGTGTGGGATGGATAGAACTATGTAAAAAGAAAAAGACCGGCGATGAAGCCGGTCTTTATTGTTATTTATTGAGTTTCTTTTTCAGGTTTTCGTCAAGCGCATCGAGGAATTCTTCTGTATAGAGGTAGTCTTTACCATGTTCCACTTTATTGCCGTGTATACATACGGCAAGGTCTTTGGTCATTTTACCGCTTTCTACGGTTTCGATACATACCTGCTCCAGCGCATGGCAGAAGTCAATCAGTTCCTGGTTGCCATCAAGCTTGCCACGGAATGCAAGGCCGCGTGTCCATGCAAAAATGGAAGCTATCGGGTTAGTTGAAGTCGGGCGGCCTTTCTGGTGTTCGCGGAAGTGGCGTGTCACTGTGCCGTGTGCCGCTTCGGCTTCCATCGTTTTACCGTCGGGGGTAACCAGTACAGAAGTCATCAGGCCCAGTGAGCCGAAGCCCTGCGCTACGGTATCGCTTTGTACATCGCCGTCGTAGTTTTTACAAGCCCATACAAAGTTGCCGTTCCATTTCAGGGCACTGGCTACCATGTCGTCTATGAGGCGGTGCTCATAAGTTAAATTGTTTTTGTCAAACTCGGCTTTAAACTCGTTTTGGTATACTTCTTCAAAAATATCTTTGAAGCGGCCATCATATTTTTTCAGGATGGTATTTTTGGTAGAAAGGTATAAAGGCCATTGTTTTTGCAGGGCCATATTGAAGCAGGCACGTGCAAAGCCACGGATAGATTCGTCGGTATTGTACATTGCCAGCGCTACGCCATCGCCTTTGAAGTTGTACACTTCATGTTCTATTACTTCACCATTCTCGCCTTCAAATTTGATGGTCAGTTTACCTTTTCCTTTTGTTACAAAGTCGGTAGCGCGGTACTGGTCGCCAAACGCATGACGACCAACGATAATAGGCGCATCCCAGTTGGTAACAAGACGGGGAATATTTTTAATAACGATTGGCTCGCGGAATACGGTACCGTCCAGTATATTACGAATAGTGCCGTTTGGGCTCTTCCACATTTGTTTCAGGTTGAATTCCTTTACACGGGCTTCATCCGGTGTAATGGTAGCGCATTTGATACCCACGCCACATTCCTTTATTGCATTGGCAGCATCAACAGTTACCTGGTCGTTGGTCTGGTCGCGGTGTTCTACACCAAGGTCATAGTATTTAATATTGACGTCAACATAAGGAAGTATCAGCTTATCTTTAATAAACTTCCAGATGATGCGTGTCATTTCATCTCCGTCCAGCTCAACAACTGGATTCGCAACTTTGATTTTTGCCATGTTCTGTAATGTGTATTTAGATGAATGTAAATATAGTTTGAAAACGAATGTATCAAACCGGGGCAAAAATAAGAAAGCTGTCACTAAATATTTATATAATGCCGGAAAGTCTGCTATTTGGCATTAAATATTAATTTTTTTAAACTTTCATTTCCTTCAATTGCACTTACGCGATACCCGGAACGGCCAAGCCAGCGGCCCTCATTATTATATTCGGTGAATGCCTGCCAGGTAATACTGTTTTTGTGTATAATGAATACACGGTTCACTGTGCCCATGCAAACGAGTATATCACCATTGGTTAATTCAGATGCACTCCCGCCGCCCTTAGCCTGTGCTGCGGTATTATTGTCTGTATGGCAATCGAAAGACCATAGCAGGGTAGGAGGCTGATTAGCTATAATGGGTTCTTTGAATTTTTTTACCCATGAAGATGCACGGTTATTTCCACGTTTATTGTTCATGGAAAAATTATTGTCAAAAAGAAGAAGATTGCCATCTTTGTCAATATTGCAATTGTGCTGGCCTTTGAAAAGGGGTGTGCCGTTTCCGTCTTTACTATACGATGCAAGCAAATGGCCATTGGGATAACTTATTTTCCATATACAATTAATGTCACGGAAGCTATTGTAGATAACGTGATTCTTTTCATCAAAGCAAAAAGCGTTGTGGTGGAATTCGGGTACGTGGCTATCCTCAAATAATGCAGGGCGCATGAGGTCTTTATCTGTGAAGTACTGCGAAGATTTCCATGACCATACAATATTTTTTGTACTATCATATTCCATAAGAGTGGTGTAAGGTACATCTACATAGTACTTATCTCCCCGTTGCCTGACGTTTTCATTCTCCCAGTATTTTTTTGTAAACTCCGCAGGAAGATATCTTCGGATGAATTGATTTCCTGCTATCATGTAATGACCATTGTGCAGGCGGGAAAATTCATGATGGTAATTTTCCGTAGTATCACCGTTTACACGCCCATCATCTGGCGCCTGCCACAGGATATGCCCATTGTAATCTATTTCATACGCCTGTGTATTGGCTATAAATGTAATGGTATGAAAAGGCGACACTTTCAGGTCTCTCACAGGCGTACTGATATCCGGCAGTCCGGGTGTAGCAGGTAGATACCAGAGGGGCGCTCCGTCTATATTATAGAGTGTTCTGTTAGCATCAACAAACAGGTATAGGCCTTTATCACAGTAGGTGCAGGTATCTGTTACTCTTAGCCTTTGCCGGGACGAATCGACACAGGGCATTATACCTGTGGTAAAATGATGGAGCACGGAATAGGTAATAACACCACCCGGCATAAAATAAGAGACACGCCATGTATATACCTGGCCGAAACTGGGAACAATGGCAAGTACCTGGGTATCGGAAGCGTTTTGCTGTACAATGGGTGACTGAATAAAAGAGTCTGTATTATTTATATAACCGGGGGCCATTTCGAGGCGATACTTATAAGCGCCGGGTGTATCGGTAAAGCTAAAGCCAATTAACCTGTAATTCAACAGGGCATTTTCTGCAGGCCATATATAGCGTGCAAAGGCGGGATGTATATATAACAGGAGGTAAAAGAGTGTGTGTATACATTTCTTCACGATGATGTAACAAATTTTTTAATGTACATTTGATAACAGGGCTTTTAAGGCTGCCGGTTCTATGCAACTGATGCGGTAAGTGCCAGCGGGTACCCACCTGCCATCTCCATCTCTTTTTTCGGTTATTTCATTCCAGGTTATCTCTTTACGCTTTGTTACAATAAAGTTGCGGTTGGTAGACCCCATTGACGCCAGTAACGAACCGTTTTTCAGTTCATACACGCTTCCCCCCGAATTGGTATATGGCAGTGCTTCTGTGTCAATGTTACAATTGAATTCCCAAAGTCTTTCCGGCTGATTGTTATTGATGTTTAAGATTTCTATGGTAGATATGATATTACTGGCCTTTTCCTGTTTTTCAAATTTTTGAGGATTATTGTTATTATACAACATTAAATTACCATCCCTGTTTATGCTGCAATTGTGCTGGGATTTGAATATAGGTGGCTTTTCGTAATTGTAGATGCCCTTATAAATATTTAGTACTTGCCCGGAAGGGTATTGTATTTTCATAATGCAGCTGAGGTCGCGAAAGCTACAGTAGATTACTTTGCTGGCAGTATCAAAATAGAACGCATTCAAATGCATACTGGTGTTGCAGGTGCCGTCAGGAAGGTGTTTTGAAAAAACGATACTATCCGGAATGTGTTCTGATGCGCGCCAGCTCCACAAAGTTTTTTCCTGGCTATTATATTCTATCAGTGTTTCATATTGAACATATTGTTTTTGCAGGGTGCCGGGATTTATTTTTTCTATCGTTTCCATACCTGATGCCATATAATTTCCATTATGGAGGCGTGTAAACTCATGGTGATAATTTTCTGTAGCTGCATGGCTTACCTGCCCGTCGTCAGGTGCTTTCCAAAGTATTTTCCCGTTAAAGTCGGTTTCATAAGCACCATTGCCGGTAAGAAATGTTATAGTGCCCTGAGGCGTCATTTTCAAATCACGGATTAGCGTGTTTTCGTCTATTACACCGGGTATATCAGGCAGATACCATATTATATTCCCGTTCAGGTCTGACAGGGTGCGCAGGTAATCGTTGAATATATAGATATTGCTATCGCGATTACGGTTAGTGATGCGCATCCGGTAAAAATTTGTATCGGCAAATTTTGAGTAGCCTGTTTTAAAGTGGTGTAGTTCCGGAGTTTTCTCTTTCTTGCTGTGAATAATACGCCAGGTATATTCTGTATTGAAAAGCGGTAAAGTTACTTGTGTACCGCTCTGCGTTACCCGTGAGCGGATAATAATGTGTTGCTCAAACGATGGCCTCGCCTGGTAATTCCCCTGTGCTATTTCGATATAGCAATTCTTCTTTTGGCAGGCATTATTATCCCGGAACAATGCCATCCTGTAATTGATGACAGCTCCATCGCGGGGCAGTGCCTGCGTGAAAGCCATTACGGGGAATAGTAGCAATACCGGGATAATAAACCGCATAGTGAAAAAAAAGCGTGGCAATCGCCACGCTTTTTTATAGATGATTTATTTACTGTTTGGTAAATGATGAAGTTCCAAGCAGGTTTCTATCGGCGCCCATTACCTGCATGGAATAAACGCCGGCGGCAATGTTCTGTACCGGTACCTTCAGTATTTTAGATGATGACACCGTTTGAGCTCCTTCATAAACGGAGCGTCCTAATTTATCAAATACTTTTATGTATACCTTGTTAACCGGCAGGTCGGCCGCGTTTACGAATAATTCACTACCATTAACAGGGTTAGGATAGGGTGTAATATCAAAGCTGCCTTTGTTTACATCTGATACTGAATTGTAATTACCTACGTACAAAGTTGCCACTGCGCTTGTATCTCTTAACAGTCCGCAGTTAGGGTCTTTTGACTTCAATATACACCTGAACTTCATGCCTGTAAGTGCCGGTGTAGGGTTTATAATAGTCAGACGAACAGCCTTGCTGCCTGAATAAAAGGAATTGTCATTAATGTTTACAAAAGTAGCGCCGTTATCAGTACTTGCCTGCCAGTAAAGTGAAAAGAGAGGGTTGCCGGCCCCGGCCACTTCGAAGTGGGCATTTACATAAGGCAGTACAGTGTCATCTATGGGGTCTCTATTAATATATGGTCCGATAATTATATCTATAGGAATAGCAGCGGAAATAGTAGGATCGCAAGGGCCGCTGATGATACATCTCAGGTTTAGGCCGTTTAGTGTATCGGCAGCGCTCAGGATTTGTAATGTATCCGAGTTAACGCCCATGTAAGGAAACTGTGCGGGCAGGTCTACATATCCGTTTGTCAGCGTGCCAATTTGCCACTGGTATGATGTGGCCGGGCCGGATGTGTTTACATATACAGATGTATAAGCATCCTCGCAGGCTATAAGCCCGGTAGTTTGCTTTGAAACTACAATCGGGGCATAGAAGGTAAGGCTCGCGCTGTTGGAATAAGACGGGGTACCGCAACTGCTCACGCTTTTCAGCCTGTACTCATAATTATTATAAGCTGCAGGGATATGTGTTAAGCTGAGCGAATTGGTAGTAGCACCACTATAAATAGCATTATTGGAAATATCGGTCCAGCCAGTACCCGTATTCACCTGCCAGTTGTAAGTAGCTGCGCTGGTAGCTGTTGCCGTAAAGCCGGCAGTACCGTTCAGGCAAAAATTCTGGTCGGTAGGGTGTGCTGTGAATACAGGGCCGTTACAGGCAGGGGTAATAACCATGGGGTAGTCTTCCACTTCACCGCCACCGTGATAACTGCAAGCTGAAGATGCTGCTTGACCAAATACACATCGTACCCTTAATCTCGTATTGCCTGCCGTAGCTGTAGTGGGAACCGGAACTGTAATTGGGCCACCATTTACTGTGGCTCCATAATTTGTAGATGATGTTGCCGTATAAACAGCCTCACCCGGGTCCGCAAAATCGCCATCCCCGTTAAAGTCTACATAAATCGTGTAATATTCATTATAACTCGGATTGTTTACTACAGTAATACTAAAGGACTGCCCAGCCTGGATGGTTAATGTACCGTGATTCGTAATGTATCCATAGCCAGCATAACCGCCGCTGCAACCATTGTTCAGGTTAGAAATATTAGTAGAACCACCAGTAGTAGATACTGATTCAATCTCATCGCCAAATAGACCACACCCATAAGAATAGAGACCGGTAGTGCAATATTGTGCTTTTACCGTAAGGGCTGATGCAACAATAAAACTCGTGCCCAATAATTTTGTAAAAAGGGAGTAATATTTATTCATATAATAGATTGTTGTTTAACTGTTAGTAATCTTCGTTTAAACTGTAATATAGGATTTTTTTGTATTGTTTTGCAACATTTTGTTAAAATTTTCATTAAAATATTAAAACTCAGTTATTGATGAACAAATTTTGATATTTCATCTTTATTAAGTATAAAATAATTTCTGTAAACAGTCATTCTTATCCATTCGCCGGTTTCTGTTTTCAATTCAGGCAAGGCATACCATAGAATTTTCTTTTGAGGACTTACAATAAAACACCTGCTGGCAGAGCCCATTGCTACTAAAAGAGAATTATCAGGCAGTAAAGAGGCGCTGCCGCCCGTAAAAGAACTGCGGGGGGCTAAATCATCAATATGACAGTTGAATTCCCATGTTTTAACCAGGTTTCCTTTATTGTCTTTGGGTTGACTAAATCTTTGAACATAAGAGTCTGTATTCAATTCTCTTAATGTATTGTTGTTATAAACAAGTATATCGTTACTACCCGGGACAAGTTTGGCACAATGTTGGCCATGAAACAGTCTTTCTCCTGTAAGTTGCCCGGTACTGTCCATATATTGGCCGTATTGTGCTATTATTTTACCATCCGGGTAACTGATTTTGATGATGCAGCCAAAATTTCTAAGACTGGCATATATTACTTTGTTCTTTTCATCAAAGTCAAAACTGTTTAAATGAGGATGTGAAATATAGTGGCCATTGCGTTCCCTGTAAAGAAAAAAATTGCCGTCATCCAGGTGCTCAGATAATTTCCACGACCATACTATTTCTTTTTTGGGATTATATTCTATTAAGGTAGCACAGTCGAAAGTATTATAGAACCAGCCGTTTTTTCTTATGATGCTGTGGTCTGTCATAAAACGGGAGGTATCTGCATCGTCCGGTATACGGCGGGTAATGTATTGGGTGCCAGCCACCATATAGTTCCCGTTTTGCAGCCTGGTAAATTCATGGTGGTATGTTTCGGCAGTGTCGCCGCTTACTTTTCCGTCATCGGGCGCTTTCCAGAGAAGGTGCCCGTGATAATCAAATTCGAATGCGCCATAATCGTTCAGCAGGGTAAAAGTACCATATGGGGTCGGTTCCATGTCGCGCAGCCTGTGCCCGACCCCCATCACACCTGGAATGTCGGGAATATACCATACAATGTTGCCTTTCATATCGTACATAGCAGGGATGTAATCCAGCGTTACGAACATATCTTTATATTTTACGGCACTATCTATTATGCGCATCCTGTATTGGCTTGTGTCGGTATAGACAGAGGTGCCTGTGTTGAAATAATATAAAGGTGATTTTGCGTTTTCTTTTCTTCTTTTACCGCTATAGATGACCCGCCAGGTATATTGTTCTCCCCATAATGGTACTTCTTCCACCCATTGGCCGTTTTTACTGCGGCTACTTAAAAAAAGGTTATGTTCAAATTCCTTCTCGTTTGTAAAGTGTCCTTTTGCAATTTCTAATTGGTAGTTTTTGTATTTGGCACTGCTATCTACAATAAATGGAACGATGCGGTAGTTGAGCGTATCATTATTTACGGGTATAGTGCGTGCATGTAGTACTGTAATGATGAAGCACAGGCTAATAACTAAACAGTTGCGTAGCATGATATTGGATGGTTATCGTTTAGAAAATATCAGTTGTTTGATTTTTTCATATCCTTCAACGGGATATGCGCGGTACTGGATAAATGGATGCCAAGCAGGCGTGTTGTTCTTTGTTTCACCAACAGCATTCCATATTAGTTTTTTTGATGGTGTTACTATGAAAATACGGCCTGCACTTCCCATAGCTACCAGCAGGCAGGAATCATTTATCTTATATTCGCTACCCCCTGCCGGCGAATAGGGGAGTGCATTGTTATCTATATCGCAGGGGAATTCCCATTTTTTTACCAGTGTGCTGTCATTTATACTTTTTAATATAAGTACGGTTGACAGGCCTTTTTTCGCTTTCTCTGTTCCATTGTTGAATATATAAATATTGCCTGCGCTATCAGTATGTACATGGTGCTGGCCTTTGAACATTACATCGCCGCCTGGCGATATGCCATTATATTCTGCCAGCAGTTTTCCGTCCGGGTAACTTACTTTCAATATGCGGTTGATATTCCTGAAGCCCAGGTAGAGTTCCCTGTTTTTATTATCCAGGTAAAAGCTGTTGAAGTGGGTTTCGGAGACGTAGTTGCCAGATGGTAATTGATTTTCAAAATAAGTACTATCCGAAAAGTATTGTCCCAGTCTTAATTGCCAGACGATTTTACCGGAACTGTCATATTCTAACAGAACTCCGCCGGGTATTTTTTTATAAAATTTGCTGCCTGATTTATAGATAGTTCCTCTTGAAAATAGTAATGCAGTATCTACATACGAGGGTACCTCTACTTCAATATCTTCTTTGCCTGCAGCCATATAATGGCCGTTCGGCAGTTTGGTAAACTCATGATGAAAGAATACAGAACCATCGGCGCTTACCTTTTGACTATCCGGTGTGTGCCAGAGTACTTTCCCGTTATAATCAATTTCATAGCAACCGTAATTGGCTACAAAAGTGAAGGTATTATCTTTAGTTAATTTCAGGTCACGGATGGTGCCGTCTTCTTCTATGATGCCCGGTATTGCAGGCAAGTACCATACAGGGTTGCCCTGAAGGTCGTACATGCATTTATTGCCATCTGCTAATATCCACAGGCTATCGTTCTTTAACTTATTATCAATCACCCGCAGGCGAAACAGGCTTGTGTCTGCATAGGACGGTTTGCCGGTGGTAAAATGGTAGAAGGGTGTTTGGGAAATTGTTTTCTTTTTTTTATCCAGGTAGGTTACCCGCCATGTATAAGTTTCCCCGAAAGAAGGCAAGGTGATTATTGCCCTGTTTTCTTCGCTTTTTGTTTTACTGATAAGGTTTTTCTTGAAATACACATGGTTATTATTAATTCCGCGTGCAATTTCAAACCGGTAAAAAACGGCGTCTTTATGTTGAGGCACTGTAAAACCGGCAATCCGGTAATTTAATGTATCGTTTTCTGTGGGTTTTGTTTGGGCATGTATTTCTATGTAAGCCAATATGGTTAAAACAGTCAGTAATATAGTTCTCATTCTAACCTTAAGTTAGTAATTATTTTTAGTGTTTCTCATTTTGGTTAAATTGTTCAGATATAATAAAGCGTCCTGCTCAGGACGCTTTATTACTATGCATATTCGCAATGTATTAATAAATATTTATTGTAGCATCACCGCTACTTCCCGGAACATAGTCAACAGTTACACTACCACAAGAACCGGCGCAACTTCCTATAGTTAAATTATCACTCAATGGAAAAGAATTACATGATGAACCATCGCCTACAGCTGCTTCATTACCACAGCCGTCGTTAACTCTACATGTAGCCCAAACATAACTTGGCGTTGAACAACTTGGGCATATCACTGAAGCATCAAAAATGGTAGTTCCGGGTGCTACTGTCTGCATTACTACAATTGGATTGGTACATACATTAGGAATAACAGCTCTGCCTAATATTGTTACATTACAACTGGTGCTATTCACTACAGTCAAATACGGTTGTGCTTTGAGATAAGAGCTGCCTAAAAGCATGAGGGCGAGGAAAAACACTGCTTTTTTCATAGTTTTAAGTTTTATTGGTGAACTATAAAGTTATTAATTAATAATTAAAAAAATAATACATGTGCTGTTCTTTTAAAAAGCACTTACCTATAGTATTATCTGCACTTTTCATAACTGTTTGCTGTATTGCCGCGTGCAATACTGAACCTCAAAAGCCGGATATAGCAAAAGATACCGATACCCTGTTTACTCCCCCCGATACCAGCACCATACCGCATGATGCTTTCGGCGATATGGTGCGCTATGGCAGGGACTTAATTATTAATACTGCCTATTATATTGGGCCTGAAGGAACAAAAGGTCACTACCTGGGCAATAAAATGAATTGCGGCAATTGCCACCTGGATGCCGGTACGCGGCCTTACGGGCTGAATTACTTCAGTGCACATGCACGTTACCCGCAATACCGGGGCAGGGAAGACCGGATATTATCGCTGGCGGAACGTATCAATAACTGCATAGAACGGCCGCATAACGGTAACCCGCTGCCGCTGGACAGTAAGGAAATAGAGGCTATGGTATGCTACATGAGCTGGATGGCGCAGGGTGTACCCATTGGCCGGCATGTGCCTGGCGATGACGCTATAGAACTGGAGCTGCCCGACCGGGCTGCCGACCCTGTGCGCGGTGAACAGGTGTTTATGCAGCAATGTGCTTCCTGCCATGGAAAGGATGGGGAAGGGCAGTTTACTTACGATTCTGTAACCTATACTTACCCGCCGCTATGGGGCAGGTATGGATTTGAGAAAGGCTCCAGTATGCACCGCATTATTAAGGCCGCACAGTTTATAAAAGCGAATATGCCCTACCAGATAGCTTACTGGAATAAACCTGTGCTTACAGATGAGCAGGCGCTGGACGTAGCTGCATTCATCAATGATGACCGGATACACACCCGTCCTGACAAGGGTAAGGAAGGAGTGGTAAGCTACCCGAATACCATGCAAAAGCCGCTGGATTATGACGAAGGGCCCTACCTGGATACTTTTTCGGCCGAACAGCACAAATTTGGACCATACAAACCGATTATAAAGTATTACAAGGAGCATAATATGCCTGTGATATTCTAGATGAGGATTAACAATATATTTGACCGCAAAAACTAAGGGATATAAAATTAAGGGGTATGAAGATTCTTATAGCTGAAGATGATTCATTGATACAAAAAACAGTAGAGCTCAAATTAAAGAAAGAAGGGTTCGAAGTTGTGTGTTGCAACGATGGTAAGGAAGCCATAGAGAAAGTAGAAGCGGAATTGCCCGACCTGGTACTTACCGATATGATGATGCCATATGCATCGGGGCTGGAGGTGGTTACAAAAGTAAAAAGCCTGGCTTCTAAAAAAATACCGGTCATTGTGTTCTCTACTATGGGACAGGAGAATGTTGTAGAAGAAGCGTTTGAGCTTGGCGCCGACGATTATGTGACCAAGCCGTTCAGCCTCACTGAACTGACCATACGTATAAAACGTTTATTAAAAAAAGGCTGATTTCAGAGCTGTAACTTTTTTCTTTATTGGCACCGCGCGACCGTTTTTTAAATTTTATCACTGCTGAGCATTTATATACAGTGGCAGCCATATTTGGCCTGGTTACGGTTATTATGGTCGCACTTATTTACCTGTACTTGTACCAAAAGAAAAAACGCTTCTTCGTAAAAAAGCAGATTGCGGCCATATTGGATGAATGGATAAGTGAAGCGTTGCTGGAAGAGGATGAAATAAACCACAGGCATGTTACCCCGGAATTGCTTGATTATTTTATTGAATGGAGAAACAGGCAATATGCCATCAACCAGTTGATTGCTGTTAAAAAGAATATTACCGGCCTTGCCGCGCGAAATATCATACGGCTTTATGAGCAACTGGAATTGCAGCGCGATTCATGCGATAAATTTTATAGTAAAACCTGGCACCTCAAAGCCAAAGGCATATATGAGCTGTATATGATGGGGCAAAAAAATATGCAGCCCGGGATAGCAGCGTTTACCAATGATAGTGATGTTTTTGTAAGAACAGAAGCACAAATAGCCATGATGGCTTTTTCCGGTTTTGAAGGGCTTGCTTTTTTAGATACCCTCACGCATCCGCTGAGCGATTGGGAACAGGTGAAAATACTGGAACAGCTACAGCCGCTTGACCCTGAGGATATGCCCGGTCTGCCTTTATGGCTGCATTCGCAGAATGATTATGTTGTTGTGTTCGCGCTTAAACTTGCTGAGATATATTACCAGCTACATGCGCATGATATTATTTTATTGTGCCTGGACCATAAGAATGAAAAAGTGAGGTTGCAGGCCATTATTACCATCACCAGGCTGGCCAATGAGCATACTGCAAAATTGCTGGTAGCAAGGTATCCTGAAGAAACGGCAACGAACCAAAGGGTTATTTTGCAGCAATTGCAGAAGATAGCGGGAGATGAGGAGGCGCAATTTTTGATGGCCGGGTTAAGGAGTACCGACGATTTGCTGAAGCTGGAGAGCGCAAGGGCACTAATGAAATGCTGCACGGGTGGCGGGGAAATGCTCAGGGCACTGGCGGCGGAAGAGCCTGAACCCTACGAAGCGATTTATAACCATGTAAAAGCAGAACAGCGGGTATGGTCTGGCATATAGTAGCAGAGTTGCTTACATACGGTATATTTATTTATTCTGCAACGCTGCTGTTATCCTATATTTTTATTGGTATCTATTCAATAGGGGAAACTACCGAGTACCTCAAAAAAAATGATTTGACGGACTACCGTTTACTTGTGGCTTCCCCGCATGCACCTTCCGTAAGTATTCTTGCGCCTGCATACAACGAGGGCAATACAATTATAGAAAATGTACGGTCGCTTTTGTCTTTATTCTACAACAACCTGGAGGTGGTGATCATAAATGACGGGAGTAAGGACGACAGCCTGCAGAAACTGATAGAAGCATACCAGCTGGAAAAAGTTGATTTTTTTGTCCGCTACCAGATACCTACCAAAGAGGTAAGGGGAATATACAAAAGCAGGAACCCGGTTTATAAAAAGCTGGTAGTTGTAGATAAAGTAAACGGGGGAAAGGCAGATGCCCTGAACGTAGGGATAAACGTATCCAGCCACGACATTATCATGTGTATAGATGTAGACTGCATACTGGAGCAGGACTCTATCATGAAAATGATTAAGCCGTTTATGGAAGAGACGGGTAAAAAAGTGATAGCCACGGGCGGGGTTGTGCGTGTAGCCAACTCATGCGAAATAAAAGACGGCAGGTTGATAAAAGTACACCTGCCTGATAATTATTATGCCCGTATGCAGTCGCTGGAATATATAAGGGCTTTTTTGCTGGGCAGGATGGCATGGGCGCGGCTGAATGGGTTGCTGCTTATTTCAGGTGCTTTCGGTGCTTTTGATAAAAAGGTAGCTATACAATGTGGCGGTTATGACCATAATACGGTAGGGGAAGATATGGAGCTGGTTGTAAGAATGCGCAGGTATATGGAGGAAAATGAATTACCTTATAAGGTGGCATATATACCCGACCCGCTATGCTGGACAGAAACCCCTGTCAGCAAAAAAATACTGGGGCGGCAAAGAAACAGGTGGACAAGAGGTACCATTGAAACGCTGAAGTTTCACAAAAAAATGTTTTTAAATCCCAGGTATGGGTTGTTAGGGATGATTAGTTACCCGTATTGGTTTTTCTTTGAAATGTTGGCGCCGCCCATTGAATTTTTCGGCATGATAGCTTTTATTATCATGGCTGTTTTTGGCTTTGTGTCATGGTCCGTATTTATAGCATCGCTTGTTTTTATCATTGCTTTCGGGTATATGTATTCATCTTTTGCGGCCTTTATGGAGGTATTGACCTATAATCAGTACCGCAGGCGTACAGATATGATGAAGCTATTGCTTACAGCCCTTACTGAACCCTTTTATTTTCACCCGTTGGGGGTATGGAGTGCAATTAAAGGATATATAGACCTCATCAGGAAAAAGAAAAGCTGGGGCGAAATGACCCGGCAGGGGTTTGGCCAGCCCCCAAAAAAAAGTTAGAACCTGTGAATATATCCCACACCTGCCTGAAATTGGTTGCCTTTGGTGCCCGGCAGGTACTCCTGGTTGATGACCGATGCATTGAAAGTAATAATGCTGGCTTTCCGGATAGCATACCTGAAATCGATACCGGCGCGGTACGTGGTAAACTTATAGCCGGTGTTTAGCAGGTAGGCAATAGCCCTTTCGTCGGGAGAGATACCGTAACCCGCTTCCAGTCCTATGTATTCATCGGCACTGCGGTAATAGTATCGCCCCAGTATGCTGTACGACTGTGATATGGTGCTTGACGTAGGTGTAAGATAGGTGCGGGCACCTACAAGGAAGCTGCCCAGGTACTTACCGGCATACAACGTATAAAGAAGTTTGTTCTCCGTAAAATACAGGTAGCGTATGCCTGCTTCTGCCTCAAAGGCTGCAGGCAGATTGGCATATAATGAGAAACCGCCCCTCCACTTCGGGAATATGCCCACATCGGCAGAGTACCCCAGGTCTATATAGGTGTAAAATGTTTTAGATATGCGTGGATATGCTTCTGCCTCCAATTGCAAGCCCTTTTTTCCGAAGCGGTTGGCATAGTTTACATTTAAAGTTGCCGGGCCAAGCCTGGTTTGCCGGGTGTAATTGATATTGATTAAATGCCAGGGATCGGGAAATTGTTTGTCAAACGTTACATAATCATATTTCAGGCCTATACTGTTTTTGGAAACAGCGTCCCGTAGTTTTTGAGATAAAGCGCGTGCTTCGGTGTTATTCCTGTCAAGTGCCAATACCGAATCGGTCAGCATTATAGCATTGCGGTAAGCCCTTGCGCGATCGTAAGCCTTAGCCTTACGGAGCAATAAGGACGCCGACTGCGGGTTATAATGAAGCCCGCTGTCCAGTATGGGTATTACCAGCGAATCATTGTGGTTCCAGTATTCAAAATCTGCCAAAGCAATGTAGGCTTCTTCCATTGCGGGCTTTTGCCTGAGTGCTTTATTATAATATACGCGTGCGCTGTCCGGCTGTTTATTCCATGCCAATAACCTTGCCTTGAACAGTATTATCTCTGTATATCCCGGCGCCAGTTCCAGCGCTTTGTTGCAATAGCTGATAGCCTGTGTATAGTCTTTGTCCTCGAAAGCTGCTTTACGTGCTGCGGTGTAAAGTTCATCCGCATTCCTGCTTTGTTGTGCCTTAGCGGTACAGAAGCAAAGTGTCAGGACGATTATGATAATGTTTCCCTTAATGTTCATCATGAAATTACCTTATACGAATATAAAAATAAACCGAATTTCTGCCCTTCCCGGCGTAAGTATTATCGCTCTTTATATAGCTCCAGGCAGATGTCATCCATATAAATATCTTCCTTTCCTATATTCCAGAGGTCAAGTGTTATTTTATCTCCATCTTGTATGTTGCGGGGTATCTTTACAAAGAAATATACATAGCCCCATCTTCTCAATTCCCAATGGTCAAATTTATAATCTGTATGTCCGCAACTGCTGTCTGCCAGCCCTATTTTATTTAGAGGTTTCATCCCGCACCATTTTAGAAAGGAACCATTATGATCTATGGAAAGGACAAACAGGTGTTTGAAATAACCTTTCGGGCCTTCGGGTACCATGAAGCGGCCACTGCATTTTAACCAGTGTGCGCCCCCGAATTTTTTCCTGTTATATATTACATGCAAAGTGTTGGGGTGGTGTTCGTCATTCAGCATGTGGTATACATAGCTGCTTTTGCCGGTAGTATCCGGTACATAATGTTCGTCAACAGGGTGTTCGTAGTTTTCACATTTTAAGGTGGCCGCCTTTTCCAGTACTGATGCATTGGGCTGCCACTCGCCTATATCCAGTGTCACAAGATCGTTATAGCGCAGGTGCATCCGGAATAGCATTTGGGCGTTGAACTCAAAATTGGATTCTTCGCTGTTCAGCACACCAACTGCGCGTTGCATACTGTAGGAAATATTCAGGGCTATAAAAAACAGGCATACAAACGTGAATATCGTTTTGATTATTACTCCTTTCTTAGCTATATAGCCGATGACAATAGCAAGGGGTATGCTTAATAACGGGTATAAGTGTATCATTGGCCTGGAACCCAGCCCGTTAATGTAATTGTAGCAATACCATGAATAGATAATGTAAACATATATAGGGAACAGCAACCATGTGGCCCATGCCCACTGTCTTACTTTTTTCATGAAAAACAACCCGGCCAATGAAAAAATCATGATGGGAGAGTAGGGTATCCATCCATTACTAAAATGAAACAGACCTGCAATGATTTTAGGTTTATCCCAGTTGAACCCCTGGCTGCCATAGCTATACACTACATACCTGCCGGTCATCATTTTCCAGTAAAAGAGCTGGGGAAGGATGGGGATTATAAAACATAAGGCAGCCATGAATATTTTTTTCCTGTGTGTGAAGAGGAAATCCTTTTTTATGGTCAGCGTTTTCCTGCTGTATACATTATACAATAGCGGTATCAGCAGGCAAATAATATCTGTAGGCCTTATAAGGGTAATAATACCTGCAACAAAGCCCACAAGCATGAACCGGGAAAGGGCAGGTTGTTCATGTGCTTTTACAGTGAGCAGTATGAGTAAAGCATACAGAAAAAATAAAGGCTCGTGTGCCATCCCCGCCTGGTAAACAGTAAACCAGAATAGATTGGTGCCTATAAAAATAAAAGATGTAGAAAGCAGAGATACGGTTGTGCTGAAATACCGCCTGAGTATACGGTAAATAATAAATAAACCGAGCAGGCAGTATACAACAGAACTTAGTTTTATGGCATTTTCATAAACAGTTGAATAGCCGTTGGCATTCCCTCCTTTCAGCAGTTCGCAGCTATGGGCAATAAAGAAGAACGGTGCTTCCATCAGTGCCACGCCGTAGGTATACTGGTTTAAAATGTGTCCTTTGGCCGTGCGGGTACCGCTCTGCATCATGTCTACATACCATATTACACTGGAGGGTATATCCTTGTCACGGGGCAATTGGTAACCGGCTGTATGATTGTGATAGATAAACGTAGCAGGCAGATACATATAATAACCCTGTGCATCGCCATAGAAGGTGTTTCCTGTTTTTCCATACTGTACCATAAACCACGCGGCAACAGCAACGGGGACAACTATCAGCAGGGTATGGAATAGCTTTTTATACATGCATTTCAACGGGTGAAAGATAATAAATATGCGCACAGCATATAACTAAAACTGATTTAGAGGTTTGGTGAATTATTTACAATTTCAACCCCTTAATTAAATTATGTAGATGCCGGAACCGCAACTGGAAAGAAGACTGAAGCTAAGCCAGGCTACTGCCATCAATATGATAGACATGGTGGGCATAGGCCCTTTTATTACCCTGCCTATGGTGATAGGTATGATGAACGGGCCTTATTTTTTATATGCGTGGATAGCTGGTGCTGTTCTTTCCTTTGTAGATGCAACGATATGGAGTGAACTGGGAGCAGCATTTCCCCATGCGGGTGGCTCTTACAACTTTTTGAAAGAGGCCTACGGAAAAAACGGGGCAGGCAGGTATATGAGTTTCCTGTTTGTATGGCAAACCATGATACAGGCGCCGCTGGTGATTGCTTCGGCGGCTATTGGCTTTGCTTCTTACTTTTCTTATCTCGTTCCCCTGCAACCCCTTGCTGCAAAAGCTGTGAGCGGCGGCGTTGTTATGCTAATCGTACTGCTACTGTACCGGAAGATTGAAACGATTGGCCGCATTAGTGTTTTGCTGTGGGGCGGGGTTATTGTTACCATTTTGTGGATTATTGGCAGCGGGGTAGCGCATGGCAATTATCTTTCACCCATAAAGCATATCAACGATGGCCTTACGCTCAATTATGCTTTCGCCGCATCTATAGGCTTTGCCAGTGTGAAGACGGTGTATAGCTACCTGGGGTATTACAACGTATGCCACCTGGGTGGAGAAATCATTAACCCTGAGAAGAACATCCCGCGCAGTATGTTTATTTCCATTGCGGGTATAGCGGTTTTGTATATAGCTATGAACATTAGCGTGGTAAGCGTGATACCCTGGCAGCAGGCAAAGGACAGTGAATTTGTATTGAGCCTGTTTATGCAAAAGCTGATGGGCGATACTGCGGCGATAGTGCTTACCTGCCTGATACTTTGGGTGGCGTTTGCCTCCGTTTTTTCGGCTACTTTAGGATACAGTCGTATCCCGTTTGCTGCTGCCCGCGACGGAGCATTTTTCAGGATATTTGCCAGGGTGCATCCTACCAGGCATTTCCCGCATATTTCCCTTTTGTTTTTGGGTGCAGTGGCTTTTGTTTTCAGCCTGCTTTTCCGGCTTAGCGAGGTAATCAGCGCTATCCTTGCCATGAGAATCCTCATACAGTTTGTAAGCCAGGCATTTGGCCTGTTGCTGCTGCACCGGAAGAAAAAAGTACATTTTCCCTATAAAATGCGCTTATTCCCTATACCGGTTTTTTTGGCCATTGTGATGTGGATAGGCATACTGGTATCTACCGGCTTTGAAATGGTACTGGCGGGGCTGGCCGTTATCGCTACCGGCTCCATAGTGTATTTCATTAAGGCAAAGGCCAGTAATGAATGGCCTTTTGTACGTTCCTGATTTTGTAAAGCCCATCGTATCTTTACACAAGATGAAGACTTATAAGAAATATACCATTATACCTGCGCCGCCCGAAGAGGTGTATGCTGCCGTAACAAAAGAACTGAGCCTGAAGTTGTGGACCGGGGCAGAGGTGGAGTTTGCGGAAGAAGCCGGTACTGAATTCTCTTTATGGGATGGCGATATTGTTGGCAGGAACCTTGAGTTTGACCCTGGTAAAAAGATTGTGCAGCAATGGTATTTCGGAGATGAAAACCCCGATTCTATTGTAACCATAAAGTTTCACCCGGACAAAAAAGGCACTTCGCTTGAGTTTGTGCAGACCAATATCCCCGACGAAGACTATGAAGAGTTTACAGAAGGGCTCGAAGAATATTATTTTGGTGGCCTGCTCGATTTTTTTGAAGAAGGGTAGGGGTTAATCTTCCAGTACCTCGCATAAAAATCCGTGCAGCTGTAACAAACTGTTCACTTTGTCAGGTGGCACCAGGCAGTTTTTAATACGCATAATCCGGTCGCAGTCTTCCAGGTCGAAGCTGACACGGCTTCCCGGCATATATTCGTGGAGCAGGTCGGCCAGCATAATGGCGTCCCTTGCTCCACGAACATTCGTCTTGAATATTTCAATAGTAATTACGGGCATATTGTTTCTTGTTTTGCTATGCGGCTAACGCTGTTCCAATACTAACAGATGTGTTTTTTTTCATTCTATGGTAGTAGGTGTATGAGCCTATAACTATAATAAAGAAGATGCTCATAGGCCACCATGTGCTTAAAGGGTCGCCCAGGGCTATCGCCGAATAGGTTGCACCGGCAAGGTCGAATACCAGTCCGGCGTAAGCCCACTCTTTCAGCCTTGGGAAACCGGGCGTTACAATCGCTATTACCGCCAACACTTTAGCTACCCCGAGAAACGGGATTATGTACACCGGGTAATGCAGGTGGCCTGAAACAATATCAACGGCCTGTTGTGTGACAATGATATCCGGAATGGAAGAAAACAACATGGCCAGCGCCAGTAAACCGGTAAATGTCCAATAAAGGATTTTTGTCTTTTTCATAGTGTATATGTTTATTTTTTTTGTTGGGAAAGATATGCGTCCAGTCTTGCAAGTGTTTGCCTGCCGCCCTCGATTGCACCGTACTTTTCCACCACCATATTTCTTTCTTCTGCCGTACGGAATACCGAACGCATAGTCAGCAATGTTTTGTCCTCTTCCTTTTCTTCAAACGTTACCGTTACATGAAAGCTAAGCCCGCTTTCGGTATCATCGCTGTGTGTATATACAAGGCGTTCGTTCGGGGCCACTTCTTCAAACACTATTTTATTCGGAAAATCTGTACCGTCCGGCCCGTGCATCATAAACCTCCAGGTGCCGCCGGGTTGCACGGCCATTTCTTTTGTGGTGGTTGTAAAGCCATTGGGGCCCCACCATTTGCCTACGTGTTCCGGTTGTGTCCATACTTCGTACACCAGCCCGCGCGGCGCATTTAACAGCCTTTGCTGTATTATTTCGCGATCGGCTGTTCCGGTTTGTGTTGTTGCATTCGTTGTCATGTTTTATTGTTTTATGTATTTTGTTTATTGATTGTTAATGCAGTTTTTATAAGGGCGTCTATAATCTGTATTATACGTGGTTACCTGTTTTTCAGGGGTTAACCAGCTCATTTGTTCTTGCCATATTTTTTAGCTTTGGTTTTTAATGGTTTGTTGGCCTGTAATTCGGCAAGGTAATTTTCAAGAGAATCCAGCTTTGCTTCCCAAAACCTGCGGTACTGGTCCAGCCAGTCAGATACCTCGCTGAGTTTATCAAATTTTCCTTCACAATACCGTTCGCGTCCTTTTTGCTTTATTTCTACCAGCCCACATTCTGTTAATATTTTAATGTGTTTATATATAGCGGTACGTGTCACATCAAAATGCTCTGCTACAGAATCCATATTGAGCGACTGGTGTGTTATCATATTTAATATCTCCCGTCTTGTAGGGTCGGCTATTGCCTGGAATACATCTCTTCTCATTTGTGCAACCTTTTGGTTTCACAAAAATAGGAAACCTTTTGGTTTCACAAAATTATTTAATGCAGGAATAAAATAACGGTGGTTATTACGCCAATTTAGATACCGGTTTACGACAATCGTATATTAATGAGGAGCCAGAAAGGTTATCCTTTGTAAGGCAATGAGATAAAGAAAGTAGTGCCTTTGCTGGTATCGCTTTCAAACCAGATACGGCCCTTGTGTTTCTCAATTATTTTTTTGGAAATGGACAGGCCTAAACCAAATGGCTGTTCCCCGCTTGTACCGGTCCTTTTGGCAGGTGTAAACATTTCGAACACATTATCCTGCACCTCGGCAGGAATACCAATACCGTTATCGGCTATGGAAATGAGTATCTCCCCTGCGGCAGCTTTTGCCGACAGGGTTACTACTATACGCCCCCCGGTGTGCGTGAACTTAATGGCGTTACTTATAAGGTTGTTGAATACCCGCCATATTTTTTCCCTGTTCACGTTTGCGATAACAGGGATGTTATCATGTTGGAGTATAAGTTCCTGGTGCTTGTCTTTGGCTTTAAACTGTAGCAGGGAAATTGTTTCCTCTAGTATCTCATTTATGTTTTCCGGCTGTGTGGTAATGGGCTCATTTTCATCGGCAAGCCCTGTTTTCAGCAGTTCTTTTATCATTTCGATGGCATGGGTGCCTGTGGTTTCTATTAATTCCAGCATGTGCCTGTTTTCTTCAGGGTTGCCGGGTTCATTTACCAATATATGTGCCAGGCCGGTCATTCCCGAAATGGGGTTGCTCAGGTCGTGCGCCATTACGCGCATAATGCGCACGTAGTTTTTATTGGCCCTTTCCGCTTCTGCTACCGCTGTTTGCAATTGTGCGTTTTGCGCAGATGTTTCACGGTGGTATTTCCGGGCGGTTTTCAGGCTGCGGGTTATCAGCACTATAATAATGAGTGCCATAATAACAGCTACCACAAGTGTTGTAACATATAATCCCGTGATATATTGCCGGTGTTGCAGGTTGGTCATTTCCTGCTGGTGTTGCAGTATATCCAGCTCCCTGTCTACATTCAGCCTGTAGAGCGAAGTATAACTATGCTCAAAAGAGTCTCTCAGCCACGAATATTTTTTCAGGGCTTTGTTGGCACCTGTTATGTTGCCTGTGGCATCCAGGTACTTAGCCCATGTTTTATACCATCGTATTTCCAGTTCTGCATTTGGTTCCGGTAAGCTATCCAGCAAAGCCCGGCTACGGGTAAGAAAAGAATCTGCAACCTTGTGCCTTTCTTTTTCCAGGTGCAGGTTAGCCAGCTTCAGCATAGGGGTAATATATATATCACTGGTGCCATTTACCGTAATATGCAGGCACCTGGTGAGTAAAGATTCTGCTTCATTGATGTGGCCTTCGCGCAGGTTCAGGCCGCCCAGGTTATCGTAGAGTGTGAGTTTTGCGGCGTCTACAAAATTTTTATCTACGCGTTCGTCTTTCGCTGCTTCTTTTATAACAGCAATATCCCGGTTGTAATAATAACGGGCGCTATCATATTTTCCTGCTTTTTCATAACTCAATGCAGCATTGTCGAGTATGCCCTGCCGCAGGTAGAATGCCCTGCGCGGCGATAGCTTCGAATGGCAGTTGTTCAGTTTGTGATAGCTGTTCACAAGGTTTCGGGCTGCTTTCAGGTAGTCTTTCTGCAGGTAGTAGACCATAGCGATTTTAGATGAAATATCACCATGGTCGCAACGTTTGTCCAGGGTTATACTATTAGCTTTAAAGTAATAGTTAAAAGCGAGATAGTAATGCTTCTTAAGAAATTCAACATCACCTTTCACCAGCAATGCATCATAATATTCATCAGGATAGGTTCTTTTTCTCCGTTCACTTTTAAAAAATGCCAGGGCGCTGTCGGCATACCGCGCCATTTTATTTGGATGAACATGATTGTATGCCGCCTGCCAGTAATAATAGGTGCTGGTATTCGGGTCGTCTTGCCTGAGTACAGGCCTGAGCGATGTAAGAATGATGAATGCAGTGTCTTTATATCCAGCATCAGCCAGGCTGTCGACCAATGAAAGCTTTTTTGCAATATCCCGGTCAATAGCATTCCTTCCCCGCCTGCACGATGCAGCTATAAGCAGGAATAACAATATAAGGGCAGCCTTTTGTCTGGTTACCATCCCGGAGTTTATCGAGGTGTTTTAAGCTTATTTGGAGCACCAATGTAAATAATATTATACGCAATATCATAATACCACACGTATTTGCCTGTATTTTAATGTGGTGCAGTAGCCCCAAAAAATAAACGCAGGGCGAACCTGCGTTTATATATTAAACTATTTAATGGTTTTATGCTTCCATTACTGCCCGCAGGTTGTGGAGCCCCGTTTCCAGGTTTTTGCCAAGCATATTAGCTATTACGGGTTTTAAGATGTTCATGGGAAACTTCATGCTGCTGTAAAAACCCCATTGCACCTTTGTCCGGTTGCCGCTTAAAGGTTCAAACTGAAACTTTGCTTTTGTAGTGTCTTGCATGGGGCGTATAAAACGTATTTCATGCTCTATGCTTTTCCCTTCTGTTATTTGCTTTATTTCCTGCTCGCCGGCACCTACGTTTTTCTTCTTGCTGCTGTCCCATGCAAATACAAAGTTGACGGTACCGTCGGTGCCCCTGTATTCTTTTTTCATTTCCGGGTCCATCATCGCCCAGACACTAAAGTTGTCGTGGTTTTTTAAATACTTCACATAATTGAATACTTCGGTAGGCGGCTTACTGATAACAATACTCCGCTCGATGTTCATTTCTTTGCCAATCAGCAGGGCTGCAATCAGCAATACGGCCAGAATACCGGCTATGGTAATAATAATACTCATGTCTTTTCAACTAATAGTTTAACTAAATGCTTTCCTGATGTCCTGTGGTGCAGGGTTGTAAATTTTCTGATAATAAAGGTATGAGAGCAACCCCAATGCCAATGGAAGTACCATAAATAAAACTCCTGCATCCTGCTGGCCTGATGAAATAATAGAGAAAGTAGCGCCAATCAGGTCGAAGGCAAAGCCGGCATAAGCCCATTCTTTCAGTTTGCGAAAACCGGGGGTGATGATTGCAATAACCCCCAGCAGTTTGGCCACACCTATAAAAGGGATAAAGTACAGGGGATAGCCCAATCCCTTATGCATCCCTTCGATGGCTACATCCGAGCTCATAATATCGGGGATAGCCGAGCCCAGCATCATAAAGGCGAATAACGCCGTAAATACGCGGTAAAGAATTTTTGTCTTTTTCATAGCTGTTTATTTTTATTGATTATTGGTTTCCATATAATTAATTAACCAGTGGTTGCCGAACTTATCTGTAAGGTCGCCAAACAAAGCGCCCCAGAAGGTGGGTTCCAGTTTATGCGTTTGTTCGCCGCCTTCCGAAAGTTTCCCGTAGGCCGCCCTGGCATGTTCTTCACTGTCGCAGTTGAGCAGCAGTGCTATATTATCTCCCACAACCACTCCTTTGGGGCTGGCCATGTCGGTAGCCATTATTACCAGTGCGCCGTTTGTTAAAGAGGAGTGCATAATGGCATTTTTCATCTGCTCCGGCATACTGTCGCACATAGGCGATTCGCCCACAGTTTGAAAAACCAGCTCGCCGCCCAGACAGTCTTTATAAAAATTCATCGCTTCGCGACAGTTGCCGTTAAAGGTTAGGTATGCATTGATGTTTGCCATGTCTGAAAATTTTTAATGAAGTACAATTTGATTCCGGTACAAAAGTCAGAAGCATTTGCAAAATGTTTGAGTGGCATAAACGACAATTTGTAGTGTTGATTGCGACAGGTCATATTTCTTATATTTGCTGTATGAAAAAGGTGAGCATATTAGTTCCTGAGTCGTCGGTAATGCAGGCCATTGCCGACCCGCAGTATTTGTTTACTGCCGTCAACCAGTTTCTGGCCGCGCAGGGCCGCCCCCCTTTGTTCGATGTGGAACTGGTGGGTGCGAAAAAACAGGTAAAGCTGAACGAGGGATTGTATTCCGTGCATACCAACAGGCAACTGAAAGAAGTGGAAACAACAGATTTAATAGTAGTGCCTGCCTTGTTCGGAGATATGCAGCATGCCGTTAAAAAGAATCAGGCACTGGTGCCGTGGATAGTGGAACAGTATGAAAACGGGGCAGAGGTTGCTTCGCTTTGCGTTGGTGCTTTTTTATTGGCATCTACCGGGTTGCTGAACGGTAAGAAATGCTCGACACACTGGGGCTTTACCAATGAATTTAAAGAGATGTATCCCGATGTGGAAGTAGTAGACGGGTATATAGTGACCGAAGAAAAAAGGATATACTCCAGCGGCGGCGCCAACTCTTACTGGAACCTGCTTCTATACCTTGTAGAAAAATATACCGACAGAGAAACAGCCATACTGGCCTCCAAGTATTTTGCTATTGATATAGACCGCGACAGCCAGGCGGTATTCGCTATGTTCAAAGGGCAGAAAAGCCATGCTGATGAAGCCATAAAAAAGGCACAGGAATACATTGAAAAGAACATACAGGAAAAGATGACCATTGATGAGCTTGCGGCCTTTGTAGCTATAGGGAGGCGCAGTTTTGAGCGCCGCTTTAAACAGGCTACCGGCAACTCTGTTTGGGAATATGTGCAGCGCATAAAAATAGAAGCGGCCAAGCGCCAGTTCGAAACCAGCCGTAAAAACATTAACGAAGTGATGTATGATGTAGGTTATACCGATACTAAGGCTTTCCGCGATGTTTTTAAAAAAATCACCGGCCTTACGCCTATTGAATACCGCAACAAGTACAACAAGATGGTAATGGCACATGCATAGCTGCCGGTAATTGTTCTTCCTGCCGTGTAATTGCTATTATTGTGTGTGTTCTATCAGTTAACATCAGCAATGACAGCACCATTGGAGCTATTATATACCCCGGTCTGTGTTGCTGCAGCGTTATCAACAGCGCCTGGGCACCGGAAAAATCTGCCGAAGCAGCCGGTCTTCGATGTCTGCCAGGTATTTAAAACGGTTGGCCGGAGTAATGCTGAATTTCATTAACCGGGCTATCAGCAGGGGTATATGTTTTTTAAAAATCGAAGACGGCAATGACCTACAGCAACTAAGATTTGTTGTAAAACAATCCATGTGAATTTTCATGATTGTGAAGCTGCCCTAATTATTGTCATAAAAAAAGAGGCTGTCTCAAAAAGGCAGCCTCAAATAATTATAAAGAGGATGGCACGAAAGCCATCCTCTTTCACATGGAAGCTGTCTATGTGATTGAATATGTGTAAACCAAAAGTAGTCTTTAAGACCTGTAATCAGCAACAGGCGATGTTACTTCCGCCGGATTTAGAGGAATTAATCGAGTCCAACCATCCTGTAAGGGTTATCAATGCAGTTACAGACCATTTGAACCTGGACAATCTTGAATTCCAGTCTCGATTATCGCTATCATAAAACACTTCTGTGATTGAGGTGTCAATGTTGCGTCTTTTTAGCTTGATTAATTATTCGTATCATTTTCTCTGCTACCGATTGTTGAAAGATGCCTTTTTTGTACTTCATCATGATTTTTGAACTACATGGTAATGGTACTAAATGCACTAAAGGAAGCAAGTGATGTGCTTAAACAACGGTGTAAGTGTGATTCGCAACGTAATAATACTTAACACCTTCACTTCATTTAACAGCCGTATTCATTATTGACTAAATTGAATTTTTAATTAGATTCACTTGGAAACCGCTACTGTATTGTATCCTCGTCATTTGTATATTTTCCCCATTTGTAATTTTCAGGTTTTCAAGTCCATTTCTATTCTGTCAAATAGTTACTGAAAATGTTTAAAATTGTTCGCCTCAATATGGGGAAAGTTCAACAGTTTTTGTTGAAGAAGCTGCGGCTATAATGCCCAAACCTGTTGTTTTTAACAATGGTTTACTATGGAATAATTTTTTTAACGGATAACCCGCTACACTACTTACATCATTATGGGAAAGAAAATTCTAATAACAGGAGGTGCGGGTTTTATCGGTTCTCATTTGGCAGACGAATTATTGGCCAATGGCTATAATGTACGTGTGCTGGATAACCTGAGCGAACAGGTGCACGGAAAAAATTGTACAAGACCTGAATACCTGAATCAGGACGTAGAACTTATGATAGGGGATGTAAGAAACCCCAAATACGTCAGGAAAGCACTGGAAGGTGTGGATGCGGTATACCACTATGCCGCAATGGTTGGCGTTGGGCAAAGTATGTATGAGATAAAAAACTACACCGACGTGAACAATGTCGGAACCGCCGTTCTGCTGGAGGCGCTGATAGAAAAACCTGTTGAAAAACTTATAGTCGCCTCTAGTATGAGCATTTACGGGGAAGGCCTGTATAAGGACAGGGAGGGGAATATAAAGGCCGGTACATCGCGCAAGCTAAAAGACTTACAACAAGGCGATTGGGAGATGTATGACAAAGACAGGAACCACCTGGTGCCATATCCCACCCCGGAAACAAAGACACCAGACCTCTCTTCGGTGTACGCACTTTCAAAATACGACCAGGAAAGAATGTGCCTGCTTATCGGGAAGGCGTATAACATTCCTACAACAGCATTGCGTTTTTTTAATGTATACGGTACAAGGCAGGCATTGTCAAACCCTTACACAGGTGTACTGGCCATATTTGCTTCGCGGCTGCTCAACAATAACGCGCCCATGGTATTTGAAGACGGGTACCAGAAACGCGATTTCGTGAGTGTGCATGATATAGCCCGCGCCTCAAGGCTGGCGCTGGAGACACAGGAGGCCGCTTATGAAGTATTCAACGTTGGTAGCGGCAACGCTTATACTATCAACGAAATAGCGGAAAAATTATCACGCATACTCAACAAAGAGTACCTGGCCCCTGAAGTGAACGGCAAGTACAGGGTAGGTGATATCAGGCACTGCTTCGCTGATATCTCAAAAGCGCGCGACATTCTTGGTTATCAACCCCAACAATCGCTGGAAGAAGGATTGGCAGAACTGGCCGAATGGCTGGAAGGACAAACTGCTGTTGATAAAGTGAAGGAAGCAAGCAACGAATTAGCTGTACGTGGGTTAACAGTTTAAAAAACAAATAATAATTATGCAATCCAATTCATCATCAGCCGGGAAAAGAGATTTAGGCCTGGTACAGTGGTTTGATGTTGACCAATACGAAAGAGTAGAACAAACGCTTGAAGATTTTACCCGCCTCGGTATCAATCATATACGTACAAATATATCATGGGCCGACTGGCACCGCCCCGGGGGTAAAGAGTGGTACGATTGGGTAATGCATAAATTGGGCAGTCAGCTACAGGTGCTGCCTTGTATTGCCTATACGCCGCCGTCTATCGCCACCCGTCAAAAATCTTCTGCTCCTCCGTGCAATCCCAAAGACTATGCTGATTTCATTGATACCGTCATCACAGCTTATGGCGATTATTTCGAATACATAGAGCTTTGGAACGAACCCAATAACCAGGCGGAATATGACTATACGCTGGATGAAGAATGGAACACATTCTGTAACATGATAGGCAGCGCTGCCAACTGGGCCCGGCAAAGAGGAAAGAAAACCGTGCTCGGCGGCATGCGGCCCATCGACCCGGGATGGCTGCGGCTGATGTTCCGGAAAGGGTTAATGCAGTACATCGATGTAGTAGGCATTCACGGCTTCCCTTATACTTTCGACTACAACTGGGAAGGCTGGGATAACGAAATAGAAAAAATACAGCAGGTACTGCAGGAGCATAAGTCGGGGGCGAAAATATGGATAACCGAAACAGGGTTCTCTACCTGGCAGAAAGGTGAACGCAAGCAACTAAAGGAATTTATTACTGCCACTGATACACCTGTAGAGCGTGTGTACTGGTATGGCCTGCAAGACATTTCTTACGATGTGCCCGCAGGAAAAAGCACTTATATGGACGAACGGGAATACCACTTTGGCATGAAAAACCAGGATGGTTCCCCCAAACTGTTATATACACTGCTTTCCGGCAGGGGTATAAAGAACATACGCAGCTACGAGTGGATGACAGAGCCGGTAATAAAACATAAACCGGGAGAAAAGTACACGCTGATAACCGGTGGGGCAGGCTTTGTAGGTATCAATCTTGCCGACAGGCTGCTTTCGGAAGGGAAGAAGGTTTTGGTATTTGATAACCTTTCACGCAGTGGCGTAGAAAACAATTTGTTCTGGCTGAAGGAAAAACACCCCAATGGTTTATCCATTATGATAGCGGATATCAGGGATAAATCTGCGGTAAAGCAGGCCGTGAAAAATGCAGAACAGGTGTTCCATTTCGCGGCACAGGTGGCCGTTACCTCATCGCTCATTAACCCGTATCACGATTTTGAAGTAAATGCCCTCGGTACGCTCAATGTGATGGAAGCCATCCGCAACTCTGAGCATAAGCCGCCTGTAATATTCACCTCAACCAATAAAGTGTACGGCGACCTGCACGACCTGGGCATTGTCATGAACTGTACGCGCTACTACCCCGAAAAGGAACACTACAAAGCACATGGCATCAGCGAAGAAAGGGCGCTTGATTTTCACAGCCCTTATGGCTGCACCAAGGGCATTGCAGACCAATATATACTGGACTATGCAAGAACATTCGGTTTGAAGACGATTGTTTTCCGCATGAGCTGTATCTACGGTATACACCAGTGCGGCAATGAAGACCAGGGATGGGTAGCCCACTTCCTCATACAGTCGCTGAAGAAGAAACCCATTATGCTGTATGGCGATGGCAAGCAGGTAAGGGACATCCTGTTCATACACGACCTTGTCAATGCATTTCAGCTTGCTATGGGCAACATAGATACCATAGGAGGCAATGCCTACAACATAGGCGGAGGCGCAGGCAACAGCGTTAGCCTTTTAGAGCTGATTGACCTGATGGAAATAGTATCGGGAGAAAAGCCGGAAGTGATATTCAAAGACTGGCGCCCCAGCGACCAGAAGTACTATGTATCTGACTACCGCAAATTCCAGTCGGCTACAGGTTGGAGCCCGGCTGTAAATCCCCGGCAGGGTGTAGCCATGCTGTACGACTGGCTCAGCAAAAATGTCATTGACACTACAGCTAAAAAAGAAGAAAAACAACCGAAAAAAGTTGAAACCATTATAGCATAAAAAAATGATAGCAGCAGTACTTACCGCCCCCGGACAATTTGAATATAAAAAAACAGGAAAGCCTGCGATAACAGAAAACCAGGTCAGGATAAAAGTAGAAGGTTGCGGTATATGTGCGTCCAGCATCCCGGTTTGGAAAGGCAGGGAATGGTTCAATTATCCTGTTGCTCCCGGCTCGCCCGGCCATGAAGGGTGGGGCATAGTGGAAGAAGCAGGCGGCAATATTGCGAACCTGAAAGCCGGTGACTAGAGTGCCCCCAAAAGTTTAGACAAAATTAGTAATTAAGTTTTAAGGTGATGAG
>CAZUMM010000033.1:0-37168 GCA_964621795.1 uncultured Flavipsychrobacter sp. | reverse complement strand
ACCTCTTCCGCGGCCTTCAACCGCTGCATCTTTTTTGTTACCTTTTTAAGAACTTTCCGTTACCGTTTCGTTATCTCTTAACCGCTTCGGGAGCGCAAAGGTAAAAAGCTTTTTTCATTCTGCAAAATGCTTTTCGATATTTTTATTTTTCGAATAACCTTTGCTTCAAACCGTAAACTTTTAAAAGGATATTTTCTTAAGAACTGACCCGTTATTTTCGGAACGGGATGCAAAGGTAAATACCTTTTTTATTCCTGCAAAATCTTTTTAAAATTTTGTTTTTGTGTTGCGTTTGAAAGAACTTGTTTCCCTGTTTGGGGTTGCAAAGATAGGCAGAATATTTTTGCCTGCAACTTTTCTCCTGTATATTATTTTACAACAAGTATTGTCATAAACAATTACGGCATGTTTTAGGTATATTTGGTGATACACATTTCCTATGAAAAAACTACTGTACACTGCATTGTTACTGCCTGTTATCATATCGTGCAATATGAAAGACCCGCAATCTAACATGGGCAATATTCATAAAATGGAAGACACGCTTTTTAAAATGTACCCTACCGTAAACAGGCTTACCGTAGAAGTAAAAGACTTCTCAGACGTAGTGGTTACACTCGGCGATAAAGAACTCTATAACGCGAGCGACGAAAAACGGCAGCAGATAGCAGAAGAAATCGGCAAACTCTCAGTACACTTTTTTGAAGAAAACAACTACCTCGAAAAAGGAGAAGTGATATATACCGATAATGAGACCTCTCTTGACGTGCACAACAAAAAAGAAAACGATATGCACCTGGAGAAGTTCCTGAAATCCGGTGGCAGGTAATTTGTATTGCTCAGGGCTGGAACGAACCTGTTAAAAACTGCCGGCATCCATTAAACCACAGTGCCGCCTGCAGTATCTAACAGCATAAATAACAGCCTTCGATGAAGTTAAGACAGCCACTCACTTTTCTCCTCCTGCTTATAGCAATAAACACACAGGCACAACCCGGCATCACCGGCAGGATATTGGATAAAACGGATAATGCAGCACTTATAGGCGTAAATATCAGCCTGGTAAATGCAACGGATACCTCCCTGAAAACAGGAACCGTTACAGACCCTGACGGCAGGTTCATTTTCGAAAATATTGCGCCCGGCCACTACAGGCTGCATACAAGCTATATTGGCTTCAACAACTATGAACGGAATATAACCGTAGAAAATGCCACAATCAACCTGGGTGACGTTTCCCTGCAACCGTCTGCCACCACCTTGAAGAATGTGATTGTAGAGGCAAAACAGGTAAGGGCGCAGCAACTGGGCGATACTACCCAGTTCAATGCTAATGCTTTCAAAACCAATCCCGACGCCAGCGCCGAAGACCTGGTGACCAAAATGCCCGGCGTGACGAGTGAAAACGGCTCGCTGAAAGTAAACGGCGAAGACGTAAAAAAGGTGCTGGTAGATGGTAAACCCTTCTTTGGCGACGACCCGAATACAGCCATTAAAAACCTGCCTGCAGAGGTGGTAGACAAGATACAGGTGTTTGACCGTATGAGCGACCAGGCACAGTTTACCGGCTTTGACGACGGCAACAGCGAAAAGACCATCAACATACTGACCAAACCCGGTAAGAATAACGGCCAGTTTGGAAAGATATACGGAGGCTATGGTACAGACAACAGGTATATAGCGGGTGGCAATGTCAACTTCTTCAATGGCGACCGCAGGATATCGCTCATCGGCCTTGCCAACAATATCAACCAGCAAAACTTCAGCACGGAAGACCTGCTGGGAGTGGTCAACCAGTCGAGCGGCGGCGGGCGTGGCGGCGGCGGTAGCTTTTCAGGCCGTGGTGGCGGACGTCCGGGAGGAGCATACAGGGGTGGCCGCGGCGGCGGTAATGACATTAGCAATTTCCTCGTTGGCCAGCAAGGTGGTATCACTACCACCAACGCCATCGGCATCAACTACAGCGACAACTGGGACAGGAAAATAAAAGTGACCGGCAGCTATTTCTTCAACCAAACAAACAATGAAAACAACACCACTCTTAAACGCCAGTACATCACAACCGGCGATAGCGGCCTTATCTATAACGAGACCAGCCTGACGCAGACGAATAACCAGAATCACCGCATCAGCGCACGTATAGAATACCAGGCCGACAGCAATAACTCCATTATCCTTACCCCACGCTTCAGCCTGCAAAACAATACCTATGAGCAGGGCCTTTCCGGCACATCGCTGCTGGCAAGCATACCGGACAGCAAAACGAACAATAAGAACACTGCCGATAACACCGGCTACAACTTCTCGAACGACCTGCTGTATCGCCACAGGTTTAACAAAAGAGGACGTACATTTTCGGTAAACATCGGTACACAAGTCAATAACAGGAGCGGAAACGGCAGTCTGTATTCACTCAACGAATTTACCGGAACAGACACTACCCTGCTCGACCAGCATTACGACCTCAGCAGTAACGGCTATACCCTCTCCGGCAATGTGGTGTACACTGAGCCTGTGTCAGATAAAGGACAGGTAATGGTGAACTACAGCCCTTCCTATACCAGCAATAAATCGGACAAGGAAACCTTTGATATGGACCCCGCAGAAAATGCCTATGATAATTTGAACACGCTGCTTTCCAATAAGTTTGACAACACCTATACAACACACCGCGGCGGGCTAAGCTATCGCTATAACACGGGCAAACTTCACCTGATGGCGGGCATCAACGGGCAGTATGCCACGCTGGAAGGCACACAAGAGTTCCCGTACAGTTTCGGTTTGACCCGCGACTTTAAAAGCCTGCTGCCCGGGGCCATGCTGAACTACAGGTTCGACAAAGGCAGGAACCTGCGCATCATGTACCGTACATCTACCGATGCCCCTTCCATATCACAACTCCAGAACATAGTGGATAATTCCAATCCCCTGTTGCTGAAAACGGGTAACCCTGATTTGAAACAGGATTATGAACACCGCTTCATAGTTCGCTATGGTGTTACCAATGCTAAAACAGCACACAGTTTCTTTGTTTTTATGATGGGCAACTTTGCTAGCAACTATATTGCCAATGCTACTTTTATACCCGAAAAAGATACCACCTTCGGCAACGGGCTGGTAGTAAACAGGGGCAGCCAGTTGACACTCCCGGTAAACCTGGACGGGTATGTAAATGCAAGGAGCTTTGTCACCTACGGTATGCCTGTAAACCTGGTTAAAAGCAACCTGAACCTGAACGGCGGCGTAAGCTATACCCGCGCCCCTGCCCTCATCAACAACCTGCCCAACTTCACGAACACCTACAATTTTAATGCAGGCCTCACCATCGGCAGCAATATCAGTGAGAATGTAGATTTTACGCTCGCCTACTCCGGCAACTACAACATAGCGGAAAACACCCTGCAAACAGACCTCGACAATACCTATTACCTGCAAAATACATCGCTCAGGTTCAACTGGATATTGCTGGGCGGTGTGGTATTCAATACAACCCTGAACCATACCCTGTATAGCGGCCTTACGCAAAGCTTTAACCAGAGCTTCCTGCTGTGGAATGCAGGACTGGGTTATAAATTCCTGAAAAACAAATCGCTTGAACTGAAGCTGACCGTGTACGATATATTGAATCAAAACCGGAGCATCGGCCAGTCTGTAACCGACACTTATATCGAAGAAAGTACTACCGATGTGTTGCAGCGGTATTTTATGCTCAACCTCACCTACACACTGCGGAACTTTAAGAAAGCATAACAACAGTACAAACGTAAAAGCCACTGCAAAAAATGCAGTGGCTTTTAACCTATATCAGGAGTGTACTATTTATTAGCGCTCATTGTCTTTTTGGCCTCGATGCTCAGTGTGGCATGGGGCACAGCGCGCAGGCGGGCTTTGTCTATCAGCTTACCTGTTACGCGGCATATACCGTATGTTTTGTTCTCAATACGTATCAACGCCTTTTCCAGGTGGTTGATAAACTGTATCTGGCGGCTGGCAAGCTGTGCAAGCTGTTCACGCTCCATAGCCCCGCTGCCGTCTTCCATACTGGCATAGCGGTTTTCCGTATCTTCGGTACCTGCTTCGTCCTTACGGGTAATCAGCCCCTGCAGGTACACCAATTCTTTACGGGCACTTTCCAGGCGGCCCATTATCAGTTCTTTAAATTCGTTCAGCTCTTCGTCGCTGTAACGGTAAACCGGTCCTTGTGTCATTTCTGGTTCGTCTAATATTGAACGTGTAAATTCAGGTTGATAATTAATCATTGTCTTTCCGGCCTTGTCGGCCTCTTTCGACTTGTTTTCCAGTTTGCGGTGCGCTACAACCACATTAGTTTTTTTATCTTCCCTGGCCGAGCTGCGCGATGATGCAGAACTGCCGGCCGACCTTGACGCGGTTGCGGCGGCGCTTGTAGATGGCCTGTTAGGTATAGCTGTTTTTGCGAAAGTAGTTACCGTTTTAGTAGGTTGCTTGGCAGCCGCTGAAGACTTGGATGATGCCTTTTTAACAGGGGCTGTTTTCTTTTCAGCCACCTTAGGCGCAGGGGCTGCTTTCTTTGCAGGTTCGGCTTTTTTGGCCGGCGCTGCTTTTGCTGTTGTCTTTTTAGCAGGGGCAGGAGCTGCTTTTTTTGCAGCCGTTTTCTTTTCCGGTGCTGACTTAGCTTTTACCGTTGCTTTTTTATTCTCTGTCTTTTTCAAGTTCTTAATATTTTTATTATCTGTTTTTTTAACAGCTGCAGCCTTTTTAACGGGGGCGGCTTTTTTAGCCGGCGCTGCCTTCTTTGCGGGCGCAGCTTTTTTCACTACGGTTGCTTTTTTAGCTGGTGCAGATTTTTTGGTTGCAGCAGCTTTTTTGACAGGTGCGCCCTTTTTAGCGGCAACAGTCTTTTTAGCTGGTGCAGTAGCTTTCACTTTTTTAGCAGGGGCTGCTTTTTTAGGAGCAGGTTTTGCCACGGTCTTTTTGGCCGGCGCCGCTTTTTTAGCGCCTGATACGGAACCTTTGGTGTTTTTTGCGGTTTTAGCTGCCGGTTTCTTTTGTGTGGCCATGCTTAGGAATTTTTAGATATTAACACTTTTAGAATTGCTTCGTTAACCTCTATCTCGGTACCGTTTTCGATGCCGGGAACAAGTTGTATGTTATCTGCCAAAATTTCGGCGCAAATATAGTCACCGTAATTTATGATAGCCGATTTCAGTGGTTCATACTCTTCTATCTTAACTTCAATCCGGTCAGTGAGTTCCAGTCCTGATTCCTTGCGTATTTTCTGTATCCGGTTCACCAGTTCGCGGGCATTGCCTTCATCCAGCAGTTCAGGGGTTACGGTTATATCCAGTGCTACCGTCAGGTTATCTTTATTGGCAACCGACCAGCCGGGAATGTCTTCCGCTATAACCTCCACATCTGCTATACCCAGTTGAACAGGTTCACCTTCAACCTGCAATGTATAATTTTTTTCTTTTTCCAGCATAGCTATTTCCTGCTGGCCCATCTGGCCTATGGCAGCAGCTACAGCCTTCATTTTCGCCCCCATACGGGCACCAAGCGATTTAAAATTGGGCTTTATTTTCTTCTTAATAAATCCTTCCGTATCGGTCAGGTATTCTATGGTTTTTACGTTCACCTCGTTCCTGATGAGGTCTTCCACAGCCTGCACCTGCTGCTGCATGTGCTTATCCAGCACAGGCACCAGTATCTTCTGTAACGGCTGGCGCACCTTGATATTCAGCTTCTTGCGCAGCGAAAGCACCAGAGACGATATGTCCTGCGCCAGTTGCATACGCTCCTCCAGTTCCTTGTCTATCAGGCTGTCATCTGTCTGCGGGTAATCCACGTGGTGTATAGATGCCGCACCGAAGCGTTTGGTCACGCTGTTCAGGTTGCAGTACAGCCAGTCGGCAAAGAACGGGGCGATGGGCGCCATCAGTTGCGCTATAGTTTCCAGGCACTCATACAGTGTCTGGTAAGCGCTTATCTTGTCCTGCTCATATTCGCCTTTCCAGAAGCGGCGGCGGCACAGGCGCACATACCAGTTGCTCAGTTGCTCGTCCAGGAAATACTCTATGGCGCGGCCGGCCTGTGTAGGCTCGTAATCGTCCATGTAGCGCGTCACATCCTGCACCAGGCTGTGCAGCACCGAAAGTATCCATCGGTCTATCTCCGGCCTGTGGTGTACGGGTATATACCTTTCTTTAAAAGTGAACCCGTCCACATTCGCATACAGGGCAAAGAACTGGTAGGTATTATATAAAGTGCCGAAGTATTTGCGCTGCACCTCTTTAATGCCCTCTATATCGAACCGCAGGCTGTCCCACGGCGAGGCATTCGTTATCAGGTACCAGCGTGTAGCATCGGCGCTGTGTTTCTCTATTGTTTCAAACGGGTCGATGACATTGCCTACGCGCTTGCTCATCTTATTCCCGTTCTTATCCAGCACCAGCCCGTTCGATACCACCGTTTTATAGGCCACGCTGTCAAACAGCATTACACCTATGGCGTGCAGTGTATAGAACCAGCCGCGTGTCTGGTCTACCCCTTCGGCTATAAAGTCGGCAGGGAAATTGTTTTTCAGGTCTCTTTTATGGTGCGGTTCAAACGGGTAATGCAGTTGCGCATAAGGCATAGCCCCCGAATCGAACCATACATCTATCAAATCCGGCTCGCGGTACATCGGCTTGCCGCTGTCGCTCACCAGTATGATTTGGTCTACATAAGGCTTGTGCATGTCCAGCGTGGCATCGTCTATAAACTGGTTCGTTTCCAGTTTTTTGTCGGCCTTCTTCACCTCGTCTTTCAGCTCCTGTATGCTGCCGATGCACTTCACCTCCGTGCCGTCCTCGCTCACCCATACAGGCAGCGGTGTGCCCCAGTAGCGGCTGCGGCTCAGGTTCCAGTCCACCATATTCTCCAGCCAGTTGCCAAAGCGGCCCTCCCCTGTAGCTTTCGGCTTCCAGTTGATGGTCTTGTTCAGCTCTATCATCCTGTCCTTCACAGCAGTGGTTTTAATGAACCATGCATCCAGCGGGTAATAGATGACCGGCTTATCGGTACGCCAGCAGTGGGGGTATGTGTGTTCGTATTTTTCTACTTTGAAGGCCAGCCCTGCCAGTTTCAGCTTCACGGCTATGTCCACGTCCACATCCTTATAGTCCGGGTCGTCTTTATAGTTCTTCACAAAGCGGTGGCTGAACTCGCCCATGTAATCGGTAAACTTACCCTCCTTATCTACCATCGTCAGTATGCCGACATTGTTCTTTTTGCCTACGCGGTAGTCATCCGCACCAAATGCAGGCGCGGTATGCACGATACCCGTACCATCTTCCGTAGTAACAAAATCGCCGGTGATGATGCGCCAGGGGTCTCCGCCGGCTATTTCGCGGGTATTGCCTTCATAAGGCAGTAATTGCTCATAGCGGATACCTTCCAGTTTTGAGCCTTTGAATTCCGCTACAATCTGCCAGGGCAAAGCCCCCACCTGGCCTCCCCCCGCGGGGGAGGAAGTTTTTTCGGCGTATGCAATAAAATCGCCGTTCTCCCCTTCGGGCTTGAAATATTTCCCTACCAGCGGCTTAGCCATCACTACAGCTATAGGCTGGTGGGTATATGGGTTGAATGTCCTGATTAATACATAGTCGATATTGGCGCCTACGGTAAGGGCGCAGTTGCTGGGCAGCGTCCACGGGGTAGTCGTCCATGCCAGGAAATGTACCGGCATGATGGGTTTGCCTTCGGCAGTAGCCCATGCTTCCGATGCCATCTCCACCAGTTCTTTGCCGAAAGGTGCCTGCGTATCGTGGCGTACGTCCAGTATCTGGAACATAGCTACCACCGTAGTGTCCTTTACATCTTTATACGTGCCGGGCTGGTTCAGCTCGTGGCTGCTGAGGCCCGTACCTGCTGCGGGGCTGTAGGGCTGTATGCTCACGCTCTTGTACAGGTAGCCCTTGTCAAAAAGCTGCTTCAGTGCCCACCACAGGGTTTCGATATACTTATTGTCGAAGGTGATGTACGGGTCTTTCATATCTACCCAATACCCCATCTTCTCCGTTATCTCTTCCCACTTGTCTTTATAGCGCATTACCGCCTCGCGGCACTTCTTATTATACTCTTCTACGCTTATCTTCTGTCCTATATCCTCTTTGGTGATGCCCAGTTCCTTTTCCACACCCAGCTCTACGGGCAGCCCGTGGGTATCCCAGCCGGCCTTGCGCCTTACCTGGTAACCCTGCATGGTTTTGTAACGGCATATAAGGTCTTTCAGCGTACGACTGATGACGTGGTGGATGCCGGGCATACCATTGGCGCTGGGCGGGCCTTCGTAAAAAACGAATGGCTCTGCGCCATCGCGCATATCTACACTTTTCTTAAAAATCTCCTTCTCCTTCCACCGTTTCAGGAATTCCTGCTCGATGGAGGGCATATTCAGTTGCTTGTACTCGGTGTATCTCATTAAGGCCAAAAGTCAAAAATTCAAAGTCAAAAGGGGCCAAAACCTGCTGAAAAACAGCTATTTGACCACGCATAGTAAGCCGAAACCTACGATTTTTAAGGCGCAAAGGTAGGAAACTTTTTGGATATATGAAGGGGTGAGTTTTGCTTGAAGTAATGCTGTAAAAACACAGTTGAATATACCCTATTTATTTTTAATCTTTATGAATTCGAATCACACCAATAAATGAACAATAGATTTTTAGCTGTTGGAATATTCATAATAGGGTCACTAATAGTAATTATTCTATTTAATAATCTTAATGATGAACTTAAAAATATAGTTAATTTATTTACGTTATATGGAACCTTTGCATCATTATACGGGATTATTATTGCATATATTCAGATAAAAAATATAAAAGAAACAACACAAGCCACAAATCAAGTGGTTCTTTTAACCAGACAACGAATGTCTCAGATTTTATCGGTTTCTGAAATTTCAAAAGCAATCAAAATAATTCATGAAACACAGCAATATATTTCCAATTCAAAACATGAATTACTTTTGTTGCGACTAAAAGACCTTAAATCTATACTTATTCAAACAAAATATAACGAAGACTTAAAAGTTATTGCTCAAGAAACACATTTTTTAGAATTGATAACAGATTTAAGTATTGACATTACAAATATCCACAGCTTAATTTCAGGGCACAAAAAAGGTGTAAACTTTATTAAGATCAATCAAAATTTAGAAAAAATAGAGAACATCCTTTCGGAATGTGAGAATAAATTAAAAAGCGTACAAAATGATACCGAATAATTACCAAAAATTAATAGACAAATTAATAGACAAAACTCAGAGAAATCAGGCTATTTGGGATAAAACTAGTCGTGAAAATGAATACAAACTTGAACTAGGGAAAGGATCTATAACAGTTGATAACTGGGAACATGAGTTTGAAATGCATGTGGATATTAATTTAAGAAACGACAGAGGTGATATTGTTGATTCAATTTCTCGGACAAAAGGCACCGTTGACTATGACTCAATTATGCAACTTCATACAGTTGCAAAAAAATCATTTTACAAAGTAGATGAAACAATTGACTCTATTTTTAAAGAATTAGATTCAGATAAAATTATTGGGAAAAGAGGAAGTGATGATTTGCCGTTTTAATCTAAGTTGGGGCTGACCTGAATTTGCACTACTACTGTCCGGTAAACCGATAATAAAATAAGTAAGGGAGGTCTTTAAAGCCCCCACTGCTGTCCTGAGTTTGCAACTCAGAACTTGCTGAAGACAAGCAGATAGCTAAAGAGCATAACCCAATAACTTAACGTTAGAAAATCCTGAGATGGATTTTTTTGGATATGTGGCGGATGAAACAAATCTAAAAGTTGACACACCTTAAAGACGTAGACATTGACTTATTCAACTATTATTGATATATTTAAGAATACTACATTATACAAACTTTATGTATGAGTGAACATAACTTACTCGTCCTCGTTTGCAACGAGGATGTTTTGGAACAGCGTTTGCAACGCCCACTTGTTAAAAGTGTCCGTTACATAAGAATGGCTGAATTGTTGGTTATTTTACACTAAATAATATCCCACGCTGGGGCGTAGTTTCCAACTACGTCCCAGCGGTAGCCAATCTCCTGATTGGCGAGACTAAGCATGGCACTGCAGCGAATACCTACTCGCGAAAAGTAAAAACCATGAAAAACGACAACATCTGTACCGCAGGATTGCGGAAAATCACAACAAATCACAAAACAGGCAACCTGCTCGTAACCAGTAAAAAACACGTATAACTACTGTTGCTTAACAACCGAAAATAATATAATATTACCCAAAATAAATACAATGAAAAAAGCCATCTTCAGCCTGCTATGTGCCATTACCCTTACCACCATAGCAATGGCACAGGTAAAAGTAGAAACCATTGACCTGAAAGGGAAAAATCACACAGTCACCAAAGATATTCCTGCCGACCTGAAGGAAATACTGGGCCTGTATAAATGCGATACAAAAGACGGTTACCCGATTGTTGAGCTACGTGCCGATGGCACGGGAAGATTCCAGTTTCATGGTGTAGAGCCTGACAATATAGAATTCTGGCTCGATTGTGATGAGAAAGGTGAAATACGGAAGCAGACAGGCGAGGGCGGCAACTACGGAGTTACCCTGTTATATAAGTACACCAGTGGCAGCATGGCCGGCCAATACGACCTGCTGGGTGTAATGGTGTCTAAAAATGCATTCGGGCTCCCCATACACAACCGCCCTGAAATCACAGGTCCTTATGCCGTTATTTTAGGCGAGCGTTACAAGTCATTATAATCAAACAAGAATTCCCGAATATCCACGAAGGGCGTAGTGAGCAACTACGCCCTTCGCAATTAATCTCCGGATTGGCGAAACATACAGCAAAAAGCATTGCAGCATTCATACCTATGGTCAACGGCCACCACTTACACTATACCTCAGTTCCTTTACTTTGAAAGTGCCATAGCAAAAATCACCTGCGGGATAATGATAAATAGCCTCGGCAAAGCCCGCAATACGATAGCCGTTTATCTCCTTGTAGTCTTTTACCGGCGTAGACTGCTTATAGTTGTGCGTGGCCCATGCTATAACCACCGCCGCTAAAATAATGACATTGGCCAGTGTGCCCCAGCGGGCATCAACCCAGGCTGATAAGATAAGCCCCTGCGACAGCAGCAGCGCAACCGCACCTGGCCACCACCACTGCCTTCCGCCAACAAATAAGCCAAAGGCCATTAGGAACAACAAAGCCGTTAGCAGCCACAGGCTCCCCGCTGTTTTGCCAATGTGCCTGCTCAACTGGCTAACAGCAGCAATACGGTAAGCCTTTATAAACCCCAGGCTATGTATGAGGCCATGAAACAGCAGCAATGCTGCAAACAGGAACTTTGCTATCATCCTGCAAACCTTGCACAAACAACATGCAATAAAAATGATATTCATCAGAGCCGGGTATGATGCCTGTTCACTGCATTGTCTCCCGGCTGAAAGGTCATTGCTGCACTGTATCTTCATTTTAACCGGCGAGATGGCATGATTTTGTTGCAAGCTATACAAATCAACACCAGCGAATTATGAATACCAACCGGCTTTCAAAAAACATCTGTGAAGCGCTCAACAACCAAATGACCAAAGAGGCACACGCCTCGCAAATATACCTTGCCTACGGCTCCTGGGCCGATGCACAGGGCTATGGGGGCATTTCCAACTTTCTATTCCGTCATGCCCATGAAGAGCGCAACCACATGATGAAAATACTGGAGTATATTTTGAAACGCGGTGCTGAGGTGACCATACAGCCCATACCTGCACCGGGTGAATTGCCCACCAGTGTCAACAACTGTTTTGAGAAAGTATTTCAGCATGAAGTAAATAATACCGAAGCTATTTACAGGCTGGTAAAAATGAGCCATGATGAGGGAGACTGGGCTACCTGGAATTTCCTGCAATGGTTTGTAAAAGAACAGGTGGAAGAAGAAACCCTCGCGCTCAACCTGCTGGATAAAATGAAAGTCGCCGGCGGCGAACATGCCAAAGACGATGCACTGTATGCCCTCGATAAAGACCTGGCCGGCACACCGGACGATGCAACACTTGCCGAAGAAACAACTACTGAAAACCCTTGATAAAACAGCTATCCGGCTGCTACCCTGTTGTTACATTTTTGTAATAAGAATATTTTTTTGTGCTATTAAAGAAAATAGCAAGGCACCCCGGCCCCATTCTTATTTTACAGTTGCCGGGATGATGCAGCAGCCACCCGGGGCATTTACATAAGACTGTATATTTGCTATGTAATAACACGCGGGATGAGCAGATATAGTACCCCGAAATCAAATGAAGCACTTATTAAAACCTGCACATGGCCAAAATGGACCCGATAATAGCCGTAAAAGATGTAGAGGCAAGTTCTGACTGGTATCAAAAGGTCTTCAACTGCAAAAGCATGCACGGGGGAAAAGAATTTGATATCCTCGTTGCTGAAAACGATGAGGTGCTGCTTTGCCTGCACCAATGGGAGGCACACGGCCACCCTACTATGGAAGACGCTTCCATTACCCCCGGCAATGGCCTCATCCTCTACTTCAGGACGGAAAATATGCAGGCTATACGGCAGAACGTTGAAAAACTAGGCTACCCTGTGGAAGAAGACGTACACCTGAACCCCAATTCAACCAAAAAGGAATTCTCATTAAGGGACCCGGACGGCTATTACCTGACCGTCACCGAACTACACAACTACAAAGGTTAACCAGGGGGCGGTTGCTTTTGACGGTTAGCAGTACATTACCTGTATGCAAATCAATTAGTAAAATAAATTATCTAATATTGGGCTGTATACACAGGTGCTATGAACAAAGACATACAGGCATACCACGAAGCTTTACCGGAAGGTGAAAAGGCTATTTGCGATGTACTTTACCGGGAAATCAGCCGCAGTATGCCCGAAGCGGAAAATAAGATATGGCACCGGCACCCCGTATGGTTTCTCGATGGCAACCCGGTTGCCGGGTACAGTAAACTTAAAGGCGGTATCCGGCTGCTCTTCTGGAGCGGTCAATCGTTTGAAGAGCCCGGCCTGCAGCCCGAAGGTAGTTTTAAAGCAGCCGAAGCACGCTACACAGACGTAACACAAATAGATACTACTGACCTGGAACGCTGGCTCGATAAGTCAAAAAAAATCCAGTGGGACTATAAGAATATTGTGAAACGCAAAGGGGTACTGGAAAGATTGAAATAATCGGAAGCATTAAAAGACTCCCCCACTTTTGTCAACGTAATATCATCATTACGCGAATGTTACATTCGCAAATCCCGATACATAACAATAGCTTAATACTAAGCCGCACAACACAATGAGCGCCACCGAAACTTAGCATTTACATAAGATTACCGGCCGGCTTTAGTTAGATGTCAAAGATAATTTTGCGCATAATAAATTCCTTATTATGAGAAATTTCTTTACACTGGTTCTCATTGCCCTTTTCCTGCCGGTTTTCAGCTTCGGACAGTATTGCACCACTTCCAATACATTCGGCGATTACCGCTCTATAGGCGGGGTGGTTACAACCGGGGGTATAACAAATATCAACAACGGGCCTTCTACTAACCAGAGCGGTGTAAACGGTGTAGGCCAGCCTTCATACAGGAACTATACCAGCTATAGCGTATCACAATATGCCGGCAGTACCATCAACCTGCAATTGTGGACTACCCAGTATTCGCAGGCAGGCGGTACCTACTCGCAAAGCTATGCGCAGTATTATTATGTATGGGTAGACTGGAACAACGACTTTGACTTTACCGACCCGGGCGAGTATATGAATATCAACCCCGCCAGCACATTACCCAATGTTACCCCACTCTACATAGCTGCCAACAGCACAGGATACGGAACGCTGACCATACCGGCCACTGCAACACCCGGGGTAAAACGTATGCGCATCAGGTCGAACGAATCCAACTACGCCGCTACCCTGCCGGGAATGCCTGGGCTGAGCACCTGTGGCTCTATTAACAACCGTGGAGAAACCGAAGATTATTCCCTTGAAGTATTGGCCGTATGTAACATTATACCGGGGGTGATTACTGCATCGCCCGGCAACAGCGCCTGCGTTTCAGGCAATCCCACATTATCGCTTTCGGGCACTACTACAGGCTCCAATATCTCGTACCAGTGGAAATCATCTCCCGACGGCACCCACTGGACAAACGTGGGAACCAACGCAACCAGCTATAGCCCCGGCACATTAACCAGCACTACCTACTTCAAAGTTATTATCAACTGTACCGCAACAACCAGCACCAAAGATTCTACACCTGTGTTTGTTTATACGGTCAACCCCATCGTTACCCCTTCTGTTTCCATCACTTCAGATGCCGGAACAATTACCTGCCCCGGCACTCAGGTAACTTTTACCGCCACACCTGTTAACGGCGGGGTTTCACCCAATTACCAATGGAAGAAAAACGGGATAAATACAGGAACGAACAGTGATACTTATACAGACAACTCCCTGGCATCTACAGATGTAATTACGGTTACCATGACCAGCAATGCACCGTGTGCTACACCGGCTATAGTGGTAAGCAACAGTATTTCCGTTACCATTACCCCTGCCGTTACACCCGGCGTAACCATAGCACCGTCTCCCGGTAATACCATCTGCTCAGGAATGCCGGTTACCTTTACCGCTACGCCTGCCAACGGCGGCAACGCACCTTCGTACCAATGGAAATTAAACGGCATCAACGTAGGTACAAATGCCCCGACCTATACCAACAACCTGGTTGCAGACGGCGACATTATCACCGTAGAGCTGGGCAGCAATGCCAATTGCGCTACCCCACCTTCCGTTACTTCTCCTGCAGTTACCATGACGGTAAACCCCATCCTGACACCCTCGGTAGTGGTAGACCAGACGCCGGACGGCACACTTTGCTCAGGAATGCCGGCCAGCTTTACTGCCCTGCCCGTTCATGAGGGTACGGCACCTGTATATGTGTGGAAGAAAAACGGTATTACCATAGCCAACGGTATATCTTATACGGATAACAACCTGAATGACGGCGATATAATAACCTGTACGCTTACCAGCAATGTAAGCTGCGCCAGTGTCAGCACGGTAACGAGTATGAACCATATTGTGGATGTAGGCGTGACCAATTTCCCGCAGGTTTCCATTACCGCCAACCCGGGCACACATCTTTTCGACGGACAGCAGGTTACTTTTACCGCCAGCGTTACCGACGGTGGGCCTAACCCGGACATCTACTGGCAAAAGAACAGTGTCAACATCCCGAACGCGCACGGCCTTACCTATACTACCAATGACTTAAAGCCCGGCGATACTATTATTTGCCTGGTAATCAGCAAATACCTTTGCGCCATTCCTAACCTCGGCAAGAGCAATAAGATGGCCATCACTTCCGCTACAGGTGTCAACAGCACCGACCCGAATAATGATATCCGCTTATACCCCAACCCGAACAAAGGCGTATTTACCATTGCAGGAGATATACCTGCATCATCTGATGCGGAGATACAGGTAACGGATATAGTAGGAAGGATTATTTACAAGGATAAAATGTTCATCAACCATACTTTCAGTAAAGAAATAGATATGCAGGGCAACATTCTGCCCGGCACCTACTTTCTGCAAATAAAAACCGGGGAGAAAACAATGGTTCTGCGCTTTGTTATTCAATAACAAATCTCCTTCGCAAACCATGAAAAAACAGGCCGCATTTGTGGCCTGTTCTTTTTTATCAAAGCTTACTGTAATTCATACTTCCGCGCCGAATCTACATTGCCCGTCAACCGGTACACCACAGCTATATCATGGTAGAAAGGCCGGGGGTCTTCCGCCTTATTCATACCGATGCGGAGATAATATAGCGCCGAATCGTACTGTTGCAACTGCGAAAAGCAGGTACCGATATTCTTATACTTCTGTATCGCCATGCTATCTATTGACAGCACTTTTTTGCATATCGCAATCGACTGCTCATACTTTTTACTGTTATAATATAGAACGTCCAGGTCGCTCAGCACTTCCAGGTTAGCGGTATCGATACTTAAAGCTTTAGTATAAAAATATTCAGAAGAGTCATAACTGTTCATCATAAAATAACCTTTGCCCAGCGCCTTCCATGCATCTATATAAGCAGGATAAATAGTTATGGCGTTCATCAGGTACCCTTCCGCCTCTTGTATTTTTTGCGGGGCCTCTGCTATTGAAAACGCGCCTGCAAAAGCCGCTTTGAACAGTTCATTACCTGCATAATAGTTCAGCCTTGCATTACCGGGGGCTTTCTGCACATCGGCTTCAAACAGTGTTATATTATTTTCCCATTCTTTATTTCTTGTCGTTGTAAGAACAATAAAAGCAAGAGAAACAGCGACCAATACACCCGTCAGTTTCTTTTCAGTCGTTAAATGCACAAGACGGCCCTTTGCCAGCCATCGCTCCATCAACACCGCTACTGCCCAGCAAAAACCTGCGGAAGCAAAGAACAGGAAACGTTCTGCCATAGCAGCGCCTGTAAGAAATAATATATTGGAAAAAAGAGAAAGGGTAACCAGGTAAAACAATAAGCCAAATGCAAGGGCATCCTTCCTGTTCTTTAGCAGGCGTGCTATGGTAAAGCCTCCAAGCGATAGATAAACAAGAATGGAAACCCATACCCATACATTATCAAAACCGGCAAAGGGTATGCTGTTATACGCATAATCGCTGATAAGCGGGTATGGCACAACCATTTTGACAAGATACTTGCCCAGTATCAGAAACGCTGTGGCTATTTTTACAGAAGCGGTGGGCGCACCGGAAAGAAAATTGTCTATAAATAAGACATCGGTTATATGGTTCGCCTCATGACTGCTCAATACAGTATACCGCAATACCAGGAAAAGCGCCGAAGCCAGCCCTGTGGCTGCAACTATTTGCCAACTGCGGTTTGTTTTTTCCCTCCTGTACAAAAAGAAAACAACGGGCACGATGAACAGCCAGGTAATGGAAGTTTCTTTCGATAACAGGGAAAGAAGCAACAAAAGGGCGCCTGTAATTAGCTGCTTCGGTTTACCCCTTTCAGCATATTTAATAAACATCACAAGTGACCCCATTGCAAAAAGAAAACATAATAATTCATCCCTGCTTTTGATGTTGGCCACCACTTCGGTATGTACCGGGTGAAGGCAAAACAGTAATGCCGCAATGAATGCTACCGGTGTTTTCTGTTGATAAAAAAGATGGTCAAGAAAGACAAAAAACAATACAATGCACCCTACATAGATAAGGATATTGAGTAAATGGCTGATAGCAGGGTCACCGCCAAACAACTGGTACTCTGTGGCAAACATCACCAGCGATAACGGCCTGTACATATCGTTAGAAGTATGAAAATACCCCCACCTGTATGGCGTGGACCCTATTTCCGGTATGGCGCTGATGCCTTTTGTTACGATAACATTTTCCTTAATAACAGAGAAATCATCGTATGCATAATCGTGATTAACGGTACCGGCATATACCAGTACGGCGGCAATCACCAGCAACCAGGCAAATGTTTTACGCGGTATCGTGTTTTCCTTTGCAGGAGCAGGAGGTATGTGTTTCGTATTTTTTTCTTTTGACTTAGCCATTATGAATGCTATTTTATACTTCTACTGTTATCCAAAAGTTATGTACCTGCAAAAAGCAGTATAGCCGGCATAAACCGGCTATACTGTATAGATGTAAACACAAAAACTATTATTGAACAACAAACCTCAGTACCCGCTCTTCACCTGCAGCATATATTTTCATCAGGTAAGTGCCTTGCGCTACCCCGGGAAGGGTAATTTGCTGATCAAGCATATTTCCCGATACGGGAAGCATAGCTGAATACACGCTCTGGCCAATCATATTCAATATATCTACCTTCACGTCTTCGCGGGTATCGATAGCTCCTTTTATGGTAAAAGTGCCTTTATTCGGGTTAGGATAAAGCCTGATATGTTCAAAACCACCGGAGAGGTCCTGTACACCAGTTCCTATTTGCATAACAAGCGCATTACTTGTATTCATATTACCGATTGAACATGAATCGGTACTTTCTACGATACAAACAATCGTGTCATTATTATTCAAAATGCTGCTGAAATAATTATCACCTTTGATGCCCGGTATCGTTACACCGTTTATTTCCCAGTGGATTTTAGGATTAGCCCCGGCATTGGAAATATTAGCCGTGAAATAAACCATCTGGTTTTTTGCCAGTACAACACCCGGCTTAGCTGTTAAAGTAACCACAGGATGGTATACCGGCCTTACGGTAACGGCAACTGGCAACTGGCTGCTGATAGTAGCAGGCGTAGCACATACGGCATCGCTGGTCATTACAACCGATATTTTGTCGCCGTCAATCAATGCATTATCCATATAGCTGGTGCTGTTCGTACCTACATTAGCACCGTTTTTCTTCCACTGGAAAGCAGGGGTAATACCACCGTTCATAAATTTGGCAGTAAACGTAACCGGCACACCCGCACATATGGTGTCGTTAGGGCTAACCTTTACCGATACCGAAGTAGGCAACAACGGGTTCACCGTCATAGTAACAGGAGTAGTAGTAATAGTAGCGGGAACAGCGCAGGTAGCATTGCTGGTCATCGAGAAAGTAACCACATCGCCGTTCACCAGCGCATTATCAGCGTATGTTGTGCTGTTGTTGCCAACGCTCACATTGTTTTTCATCCACTGGTACACCGGTGCGGTACCGCCGTTTACAGGCACAGCCGTAAAGGTCGTCATGGTACCATCGCATATCGTATCGTTAGGGCCAACAGTTACTGTTGCAGACGGTACAATAATAGGATTAACAGTCATAGTAACAGGGCTGCTTGTGCCCGAAGGCGCTGCAAGGCAAATGGCATTGCTCGTCATTACTACCGTAATCACGTCACCGTTGGCTAAATTATTATCTGTATAAGTAGTGCTGTTGGTACCCACATTTGCATTGTTTTTCTTCCATTGATAGCTCGGTGAAGCACCGCCATTAGTGGGTGCAGCAGTAAAAGTTACCGATGTGCCGTCACAAACCGTACTGCCGGGAGCTGCTACAACACTTACGGCAGGTGTCAGCGGGGCGCTTACCGTCATGTTGATGGCATTGCTGGTAGCAGTAGCCGAAGTGACACAGGTTGCGTTGCTGGTCAGTTCTACGGTAATCACATCGCCGTTGGCTAAAGTATTATCTGTATAAGTAGTGCTGTTGGTACCCACGTTCGAACCGTTCTTCTTCCACTGGTAAGCCGGCGCACTGCCGCCATTAGCAGGTGTAGCGGTGAACGTTACAGAAGTACCCGAGCATATAGCAGTTGAGGTAGCGGCAATACTTACAGAAGGCGTAACCGTAGGGTCAACCGTCATATTAACAGCGTTACTGGTTGCTGTTGCTGGTGAAGGACATGCTGCGTTACTGGTCATTTCACATGTTACGGCATCATTATTGGCCAATGTGGTAGTAGTAAACGTATTTGAATTGGTACTCGCATTGGCACCATTTACTTTCCATTGATAGGATGGCGATGAACCGCCGTTTGCTGGTGTTGCCGTCAGCGTAACTGATGAGCCGGAACAAATTGTTGTAGCCGATGCCGCAACGCTTACAGATGGTGTAACTACAGGGTTCACCGTCATCGTAATAATATTACTGCTGGCTACAGCCGGTGTAACACAGGATGTTGAGCTTACCTCTACCCACACATTATCATTATCTGCAAGGGCGTTATCGGTATAGGTACTGCTGTTGGTGCCTACATTATTGCCATTCTTTTTCCATTGATAAATAGGGTTAATGCCCGGCTGTATAACTTTTCCTTTAAAAGCATTGGGATTTACACGGTTTGTACCGCCGGTACTGCTGGCACCTGTCATAACCAGCCTTACATAAAGCGTGGGCTGGTTGTCGGCGGCGGCAGGAAGGTTTATATTACCTGTAGAGCCGCAGGTTGTACCTGACCCCCATGTATAATTTTGTACGAAGGTAAATGTAGTACCGTTCGTACTATAGTATAAAGCACCATTGTGCGGGCCGGTATTGGAAGAACTTGTAGGCGTATTAAATACGATATTTCCATAACCGGTTGTGTTAATCTGGTATTGCCAGTAATCACTGCCGCCCCACCCGTTTGCATAATAACCGCCAGCCCCTACACACGAGCTTGTAGCAATCATTGTGTTGGTACAGGTAAGGTTTGCACCTGATATGGAAACAAGCGGTCCGCTGCTGCCGGAAGGGACTGTTGCTGTAAAAGTAACCGGGTCTCCTGCGCAAATGGTCGTAGCTGAAGCAGCAATAGTAACAGAATTGGCTGCCGATGTATTTACAGTCATGTTTACCGCTGTACTTGTAGCAGTGGCCGGGCTGGCACAGGTAGCATTGCTGGTCATTACTACGGTTATGTTATCTCCGTTTACCAGCGCGTTATCCGTATAGGTAGCACTGTTGGTACCTACATTCACATTATTTTTCTTCCATTGATAGCTGGGGGAAGCGCCGCCATTTACCGGGGTGGCCGTAAACGTAGCACTGCTGCCCGAACAAATGGTGCTGCCGGGGTTGGCAGCTACGGCTACCGACGGTATAACGGTAGTATTGATACTTATGTCCGCACCATTATCGCTGCCCGTCACTACAGGGTTACTGCTCACTACACGGATGCGGTAACCGCTGCCTGCTGGGGTACCTGCTGGTATCGTAGCGCTGATGTTTCCTGAAGCTGTGCCGGAAAAGCTGCCTATAGTCACGGGGCTTGCAAAAGAACCGCTGGCGTCCGACAACTGGGCAGTAAACGTATTCCCGCTGTTGTAGGTGCCGGCGGCAATATATGGTATGGTTACATTAGTTCCTGTGCAAAGGCTGTTGCTGCTGAGCGTACCGGTTGTTATGCCCGGCGATACACTGCCGCCCGTTGCATCATAATATATTACCACATCATCTATAAACACATTACCACCCGTACTGGTAACCAGGGGGTTGTGCACATAAATACGGACGGTAATGGGGGTGCCCGCAGTTCCCTGCAGGCTTAAACCCGTATGCGCTTTCTTGCTGCTGCCATAGCTGGTGCTGAAACTGCCGCTCCCTACTGTGGTACCGTACCCGTCAAGGCTGGTGCGGATAGTATAGGAAGTAGGGCCGGTAGCATTTTTCAATCCTGCAAAATATATTTCTTTTATTTCTACAGTCGTCCCGGTATTCGGGGTAATAGTGAAGCTAAAGTAAGTACTGGTGGTGACATTGAAGCCGCCTGTTTTTGCATTGTTGCGCATGGTAGGCTCCCCCGAAGCAGCAGGATAGCCGCTGCTGGGAAACTGGGTAGTAAAGTACAAGGTGCTGTATCCTGATGACGAGGTGAAATTCCCGCTGATGTTCCCTGTATCAGCCAGGCAGGCAGCCGCAGGCACACCTGCATACGACGACCCGGTAGCGCTTGCGGTGGCAGTGCCCGGTGTACCAAAACTCCAGTACACAGAGTCTGTTTGCGCCGTAGCATTCAGTGCACTCAGTATGAGCAACAAAAACGGCAATACTGATAAGCGGGGCTTAACTTTCTTGTACAACATCGATAGTAGTTTTTTTGAATGATTTTTGTAAGGCATTAATTGTAGCGTAATACTCATGGCATATAAAAATTTGCCCAAAAGTCATCCCATAATTTAACCCCCCCGTTACCAAAAACGCTTTAAACAAAAATGTTTTATTAAATAAATATGTACAGCGCGTAAAGCCTTACACGTTACGACTCCAGCTATTAAACAATCGTTATTTAATGGATAACTATATTTTACCAGTACAGTACGGTTTGGAAAATGGCACTTTTTAATGTATGCTAAATGGTATCACATGGTTGCTGTCCGAAGTAAGAATATGCATAAAATAACTACCCGCAGGTAATCCCGAAAGCGTTACATGCGTTTTAAAATCATCATTTGCATGCATGTTTTCTCGGTATAGTACCTGCCCCAATATATTCTTCACTATCAGTGTTATGCTCCCGCCCCTGCCTGCATTCTCTTCAATATAGAATGAACCGGTATTGGGATTAGGATATAAACGGAACGCTTCGCTTGCAGGAAACACATCATAAATACCTGTTCCGTAATACCTAATTACATAGGCATTACTCATTGTGGTATCGGGGTTAGCACATGCGTTACTGCTTTGCACCTTGCAGTACACCGTATCATTATTTGTTAAAGTATTTGTACTATATACCAGCCCTGTAGCCCCCGGTATTTCCACACCGTTTTTCAGCCAGGTAACAACGGGATTTATACCTCCGTCGGCTATATATAAAGTAAACGTCACCTGCTGGTTGGGCACAATCGTATCGCCCGGCTGCACCGTTAGCAAAGCAGTGGGGGGAGTAACAGCCAAAACACTCATGGGCACAGCGTTAGAACTCACAGGTGTACTAACCGCACAGGTAGCATTCCCCAGCACCTCTACCGTAACAATATTACCATCGGCAAGAGTGGAGGTTGAAAATATATTGCTATTCCCGCCCGCATTGCTGCCGTTTATTTTCCATTGGTACGATGGCATGGTGCCGCCATTTTGCGTTGTGGCGGTGAACGTCACCGGCGTTCCGTCACAAACAGTATCTCCCGGGGCGACTGAAATACCAACAGAAAGTGTTATCAACGGATTAACGGTCATGGTCACTGCATTCCCCGTTGCTACGGCAGAGGTGACACACAATTCACTACTGGTCATTTCCAGGGTGATAATGTCCCCGTTCGCCAATGCATTATCTATATAGGTATCGCTGTTGCCACCTACGTTTACATTATTTTTCTTCCACTGGTAGTTGGGGCTGGCTCCTTCATTTACCGGGGCCGCTGTAAACGTTACCGGAGTTCCGGCACATATTGTACTTCCTGGGTTTTCCGTAACGGTAACAGAAGGCGTAAGCATTGCATTCACAGTCATCGTGATAGCAGTAGCGGTAGCAGTAGCAGGAATGGCACAGGTAGCATTACTGGTCATTACTACGGTTATGTTATCACCGTTTACCAGGGCATTATCCGTATAGGTAGCACTGTTCGTACCTACATTCACATTATTTTTCTTCCACTGGTAGGTTGGCGAGGCCCCGCCATTTACCGGGGTGGCCGTAAACGTAGCACTGCTGCCCGAACAAATGGTGCTGCCGGGGTTGGCCGCTACCGTCACCGATGGTGTAACGGCAGCATTGATAGTGATATCAGCGCCGTTATCGCTGCCGGTCACTACAGGGTTACTGCTCACTACGCGGATGTGGTAGCCGCTGCCTGCTGTAGTACCACCGGGTATCGTAGCATTGATGCTGCCTGAAGTGGTACTAATAGCACTACCCATATTCACAGGGCTTGAAAAAGAACCGCTGGCATCCGACAATTGTGCAGTAAAAGTATTACCACTGTTGTAAATGCCCGTAATGGTATAGGGAACAGTTACGTTTGTGCCGCTGCACAGCGGACTGCCGGTGACAGTTCCTGTAGCAATGGCGGGTGGTATAAACGTAGTGGCATCATAATAAATAACCACATCGTCGATAAACACATTCCCACCCGTACTTGTGACAAGCGGGTTGTGCACATAAATGCGGACGGTAATAGGTGTACCTGATGTGCCCTGCAGGCTTAAGCCCGTATGTGCTTTCTTGCTGCTGCCATAGCTGGTGCTGAAACTGCCGTTGCCTACTGTGGTGCTATACCCGTCAAGGATGGTGCGGATAGTATAGGCAGTGGGACCGGTAGCATTTTTCAGCCCTGCAAAGTATATTTCTTTGATTTCTACGGTCGTCCCGGTATTCGGGGTAATGGTAAAGCTGAAGTAAGTACTGGTGGTGGCGTTGAAACCGCCTGTTTTTGCGTTGTTGCGCATGGTTGGCTCCCCCGAAGCAGCAGGATAGCCGCTGCTGGGAAACTGGGTAGTAAAATACAGGATGCTGTAGCCGGATGCCGAAGTAAAATTCCCGCTCGCATTGCCCGTATCGGCCAGGCAGGCTGCAGCCGGCACACCCGCATACGATGAACTGGTAGCGCTTGCAGTGGCAGCGCCAGACGTGCCAAAGCTCCAGTATACCGAATCAGTTTGCGCAGTAGCGTTCAAGGCATTCAATAATATGATGGCAACAGCAACAAATCCTGCAAAGGCTTTCAATAATTTCCGGGACAGAAACAGTGTAATACTCAGGAAGTAGAAATGAAGCATGTTCATGGATAAGTGTACTTTTTTGCAAAAGTGAACGGATAATATAAACTGCCTGTTATGGGTATTAAACAATAACCGGGAAATCATTAAGCAAATATGTCTTTTGTATTAACCTGCCTTTTGACCACGGTCTTTATTAAATCATTATTATCAAAAAAACGGGCAGGTAATCCCGCCCGCTTTTTAAAGAATTCACAAAATGAATACTACCTGACCACTACTTTGTACACATCATTATATGCGCCGGCCTTCAGGTAATATACCCCCGATGCCAGTCCGGAAATATCCATCCTTGCTGCCTGTTTATCAATATTCGTAGCTGTAGTACGTCTTACAATACGTCCGTTCAAATCATACAGGTTGAGCACCACCTGTTGAGCAACCGTTGCATTGGCCTTTACGAAGAGTATATTATCGGCAGGGTTAGGATAAACCGTAAATTTCGGCGCATCATTGATAACACCTGCAATGGCAGTAGTAGTTCCGGGTTTGGATGAGCCCAGCGTATAAGTAAGTTTTACCACTACCGGCAGGTGGTCGGAAGCATCGTGTATGGCCGAAGCCGTTGTAGAAGAGTACATGCTGTACGGAGGTGTATTCAATGCCTGGTTATAATGCTGCCCGTCGTTGCCATAAGCTTTATACGAATTGCTGAGTATGCTGAAGCCGCCGGGCTGTACTATAGCATTGGAGAAAAGCAGCATATCGAAACGGTCGTCCAGGCCACCGGTAGCCCCACCGCCAAAAGAAGTGGTACGTGGCGATTGTGTATGGTGTATAGCGTATGCCGAATTATTCCATGTACCGCTCAGGCTTAGCAAATCGTTGAACTTGCCATCGGCATTGCTTCCGTTGCTTATTAGTTTCTGGTAGGCCGATTCCGATGATTTATAGATATTGAAATCACCGCATACCAGGAAATAGGAGCCTGTATGCAGCGCATTTGTTACCGCGCGCAATGCATCTACTTCAGCCGCTCTCTGGGCTTCTTCGGCAGTTCCGCTGCTCGCTTTCAGGTGAACAGAGTACACTATCAATGTATCTCCCGACGGGATGTGCTTCAACTTGAACTGGTTAATATCCCTGAGCGATGTTGATATAGCAGTATTGCTGATAAACTGGAATTTCGAACCTTTGAAGTACAGGCCGTTATCAGTATCCGGCCCGTCAATGAAAGTTCCTCCTGTATATGCGGTAGTAGTATAGTTCAGTACATTGTTTTTAAAATTATTAAACGAAGTAGAACCGCCGCTCAATTCCTGCACCACAACAATATCTGCATTGACACTATCTGTAATGGTACGGTAATACGTTTCACGGCCCGAACCCGAAAAGTTCAACAGGTTATACGTCATCACGGTAAATGTATCGGTGGTAGTATCTTCCGGGGTAAAGAAAGGAATGGTAATCCAGCCCGAATACAAATGCTCGTCTACGCAAACCGTACGCAAATGGAAATAGTAAGCCGTATTATCATTCAGGCCGGAAGCCGCATAAGATGTATCGGTAGTAAACGTGCCCGATGCAGGTGACGAAGCGGAGGTATTCAGCACATATTCATACCCCGGTACGCCTGCAACAGAATGCCATATTATATCAGCACCGGAAAAAGTAACATTACCGGCAGAGGGGCCGGCCGGTGTATCGCAGGCAGGAACAGCATCTGCAGTAAAGCTGGTGGTAGTCCAGGCGGAAGCAAACGTATCGCATTTGCTTCTTACATGCACATAATACAGTGTATTGCCCGACAAACCCGAAGCCGTAAAAAACGTATCGGCCGTATTGGTTCCCGAAGCAGGAGGTGTAGCTGATGTGGTCACTGCATACTCATAAGAAAGTGTGCTTGCCGTAGTATTCCAGTTGATAAGGGCATCATAAAATGTAATACCCGATGCCGTTAAGCCTGAAGGGGCAGACGGAGGACTGTCGCAGGTAGAAACCAGTGATACATGATAATATATCACAACATCATCAAAGAATACATTTCCGCCGGTACCTGTCACAAGCGGGTTATGCGTATATATACGAACGGTTACAGGAGTACTGGCAGCACCTGTTATACTTAACCCGCTATGCGTTTTTTTGCTGCTGCCGTAGCTGGTGGTAAATGAGCCTGTGCCAACAGTGGTACTGTACCCGTCGGCGCTTGTGCGTATGGTATAGCCTGTGGGGCCGGTAGCATTCTTCAGCCCTGCAAAGGAAATGCCGGTTATTTCTACGGCATAGCCTGTATTGGGTGTAACAGAGAAACTGAAATAACTGCTTGTTGCAGCGTTGAATGACCCTGTTTTTGCATTATTCTTCAACGTAGGCTCTCCCGAAGCACCGGGATAGCCACTGCTTGAAAACTGCGTAGTAAAGTACAGCGTGGTATAACCCGATGCTGAAGTAAAAGCGCAGCAGGCATTGCCTGTATCGGCTACACAATAGGCTACCGCAACATTGGCATTGGAAGAAGTGGTAGCCGTTGCAGATGCAGTACCCGGCGTGCCAAAGTTCCAGTAAACCGAGTCGGTTTGGGCGATTGCATGGCGGGTGGCGAACTGGAGCATTACCAGCAGGCAAATACGGACAAGTATCCGGGCCGTTTTTGTATTTGAAAACATAAAAGTATGTGTTAAATGATGATTGAAAAGTGTGAAAGCGGAAATAGCCGAATTGCAAAAGATGCTGCCTGTACAGGCAGCATCTTCAGGATGAGGATATATTAAATTTATTGTTTAATCAGTTTTTCTGTTTTGAGCAGAACATTTTTGCTGTCATAAGCGTGGATGAAGTATACACCGCTGGCCAGGTTGCTAATGTTGATACGTTTAGCATTTTTTTGCTGTACCAGTGTTTTGCCATCTATGCTGTTGATAGTTACGTTAACAGCTTCGTTAGCTTTAACATTTACAACATCAGTGGTTGGATTAGGATAGAAAGCTACTTCTTCTGAATTCTCAACATTGTTGATACCGGAAGTTTTAGGACAACCGTAGTCAACTGTTGCAGAGTTCAGTGCCAGGCAGGAACCTGAGTTGCTGTAGCCTAATGCGAATATAGTTGCACTTGACGAAGCACTTACAACCTCCAGGTTACCTGTGCTGTTTCCGGAAATGCTCGCATAATCGAAATACGCAATAGACGGGTCATTAGGAGCATAAGCTACCCAATATGTTTCATCGGCAGCAGTTTGCAGGTGCAGTGCATGAGCGCCGATACACAGGCTGGTACCATCGATGTTCGTATTGCTTGCATCCTGGATTTGTGTGGTAGAACCACAAATGTCAGCAGCCCTGCCTTTTACAGTGATGCTGTTCACCTGGAATGTACCACCTGAGCTTGGTGCGTCAAACGGCATGATAGCCACTTCCAGAACATCTGTAGCAAACAGCAGTGGCAGTGAAGCACTGCCTGCATTACCCCAGAACAGTTCAGTAGCGCTGTAACCGCAATCGTCGATATCAGTAGACTGGCTGCCACCTTCGTAAACCCATGCACCGCCATTCACCCTGTAAGCAAAGTTGAATGAAGAAGGGCCTGAGTTAGAAGAACGTACAGTAGCACGGATTTCAGAAACAACCATCGCGTTTTCGTTGTTGGTCATAGTAAAGGAAACACGCGTAGCAGGATCAACTGAAGCAGGGGCACCGGCCAGGCCAGACAAACCACCTTTGATACAAGGAGTACCAGTGCTGAAACCTGTAGCTGCCAGGCTGGTAGAAGTTACATTCTGAACATCTACGATGCTTGTGCTGTTACCGCCGTCGCCCAGGTAATAAGAAATCACATTTCCGCCGGGTACGATATCAAACGAATCTTTATCAACACTGTAACAACCGATACCAGATGTTACCACGTAAGAAACAACTACATTTTTAGCAGGGAATATTGTGTTGGCAACATTACCGGTCAGTGAATCTATAGCAGCAGTGCTGATATAGTTGCTGTACCAGCGCGCAGTTTCGCCCATGCCGGGTGTGTTACCGTCAAAGTCGTGGCCGGCACCTGTAACCAGGCTGCTGATTTTGTTAGTAATAGTAGCTGTAGGCAGTGCGTTTACAGTAATAGGAATAATAGCTGTAGTTGCAGAACCACCTGCAGAGCATGATACCACAACCTGGTATTGCTCAGAAGCTGTCAGTGTACCGGTATAGTAGAAAGCGTCAGTTGCTCCGCTGATATTCACAAATGAACTGCCGTTATACCTTTGCCATTGGTAAGAAATACCAACACCGCCCGGGTGTACCAGTTCCAGGTACCTGCTGCCTGTATCGCATATAGAAGAATCCTGTGTCCTGATATAACCTGCAGTAACAGGAGCAGCACACAGTGTGCTTGAAGTTACATCGCCATACAGTTCCAGTTGGTTAACCTGGAAAGTGCCCGAACCTGAAGCCGGAGCGTAAGGGAATACCGCAACGATGATGCTGTCGGTGATACCGTTTTCAGTGAAAGTGTAATACCAGTCGTTAGCGCTTGCACCGCAGCTACCGCTTGTCAGCGTAACCTCGCCACCCATTGTCCAGCTTGCACCGCCGTTCAGGCTATAACCTATTTTTGCTTTGGTAGGACCCGTACCCGATGTCCTTACCATAGCATGTATCTGGTGTGCATTTACTGCATAAGAACCGGAAGCAGGCTTAACAACATAAGACACATAAGCAGCACCTGCTGTAGTTACACTTACAGGCACTGTGATACCGCTTAAACCACCGTTACCGCAGGCAGTAGCTGAACCAAAACCGGTAGCAGAAAGCGCAGAAGCAACAGCATGAGATTTACCAACTATTACGTCAGTGCTTGTACCGTCGTGACCGGCATACAGGGCCAGGGTATTATCCCATACTGCATCAAAAGTAGCTGAAGCAGAAGAAGAACAACCATTGAAGTTAGTAATGGTATAAGTAAGCGTACCGGTACCACCGGCTGTAATGTGGCCTTGTCCGGTAGCAGCATCATCAACAACAAAAGCACTGTTGTTGCTGCTCCATGAGCCGCCTGTACCTGAAGTCAGGTTCAGGTCAAACAGGTTTAAACCGGTAGTAGTAGGCCAGTTGTCAACAATCAGCGGAGATGAAGGCACGGAAGAGCCATCGATAACCGGAGTTGCAGGGCTTGCATTGATAGTTACGTTAGCCGTTGCAGTAGTATCTTTTGTACCGTTTGCAGTACACTCAACAATCACACGGAAATCGTAAGAACCGGCTGCATAGCTGGAAGTAACATCATAAGATACACCATTATTGGTACCGCTGGCATTCACCCATCCGCCGCCATTGTTCGACTGCCACAGGTAAGTAATGTCCGTACCACTGGTTGCACCAACCAGGTTCAGGGTAGTAGACAGGCCTTCGCAATAAGAAGTAGAACCTGAAATAGAACCTGCTGTAACTGAGCTGCAAGACGAAGAAACACCTTTAATAGCATCAGTGCTCACACGGTTGGTACCACCCGCACTGGTTGCACCGGTAGGTATCAGCCTGATTTTCAGGTTAGCTGCATTATTAGCGCCGGCAGGCAGGCTAATAGTAGGTATAGAACCGCAGCTTGTGCTCCATGTATAAGAAGAACTGCCGATTTGGGTACCGGTAGCCCAGTTATTGGTGCTGTACCATACGGTACCGTTTTTAGGCCCGCTTCCTGAAGAAGAGATAGCCGTAGAAAATTCAATGCTTGAGTAACCGGTCGCATTTACAGTCCACTCCCAGTATTTACCGGCAGCATTCCAGCCACTTGCATACTTACCATTCACACAAGATGTGGTGTTGGTAGGCGAATTCGCATTAGTGCTCAGTGTAGTACCGGGTATGGTAACCTGGGCAAATGCACTCATTGTAGAGAATGCCAGGAAAACCACAGCAGTGCTGAGCATCTGCCATGACCTGATGAACCCTCTCGTCCTTACATTTTTTGTTTTCATTGTACCGGCTTTCTTTTCAAATGCCGGTGTCGAGTTCAGTCTCATAAATAAAATTGTTTTTTTGGTGAGCCATAAAATTCTTAATGGCTTGTTAAGGGATAGTGAACCCTGGCAGATGGTTCAGTTATATCGGGTGTTGGTAATTCTTTCCGGGATTAACTTAATGCTTAACGTTTTTTTATGGTGTGGCATTTACAGCCGCAACTGTTAGTAAAACGTAAAGCGGGGTGTGGATAACGCAAACAGGTATTACGCCGGGGTAAACGGGAAGAAGAGTATTTCAAAAAAACTCAGGCAACCAATGCTTCCTTAACATGAAACGGTATCGTAGCGCTTTCCTGCAATGCAGACAGGATATTACCTAAATCGTATGCGCTAACCTGCCCGGGAAAAGTAATTTCCCCTGTTTTAACCAGGCGGTATAATTCATCATAGCTAAATGAATATACCTGCGCGCAATTCACAAGGCTTACAACGGGAGATGAGCTATAGGGCGCAGATAGTGGAAAGATGGAACGTTGCAGGTCTTCGTAAAGCTCTTCAATGCGTATCTTTTCATTTTCTATGAGCTTCACAACGGTATATTCCTTTAATGACATACCTACAACTATATAAGTAGATGAAGACACATGTTCCCGGAATATGCTGCCGGTCAGAATGCCCGATAAAGCAGCTATCTTTTTGCTTTCTTTCTCCCCTATCAGGGATTTCCGTTCATGTTTCCCCGAAAAAGAATTGGCCTGTAAACAGTCCAGTATATACGCATACATACTATTATTCACCCCTATAAGCCGCGCAATCTGCAACACTGATATCTCGTTAAACAGTGCCATACTAAGCGATACTACATAAGGTGGAGGCTCATTAAAGATTTTCCCCGTGCTTTTATACTTTCTTATGGCCTCAAAAAGGCAACTCACTTCTGAACCTGTAAGGATATCGCTGTTATAATTCTGATGGGCATGGATAAAATTCCCTTCCGTAAAAAAATATTCGCGGATATCGTATCGCAGCGACATCCAGCTATGCTCCCCCAGGAGATGCGTATACAAAACGTAAGTATTTACCGGGACAAGGCCGTTTTTCATCAGCATATACTTATCACGCGTTACCAGGTAGCCGTAGCGCGACAGGTGCAGTACGTCTGCATCGTACAGTATCCTGTTAAGCAACAAAACGTGTATCTTATTTCCAAAACTGTGGATAATAAATAATACAACGTTTATCACCTTAGTTATATCATAACTATAGTAAGTGTTTTTCATGGATGATATCGAAATAAATCGTTCAGGCGTATAGGAAAGGAGCCTGTTAATTGCAACAATGCTCCCCGGGTCAGTTAAATTCTTTATGCGAAATAACTAACTTTTCCAGGCCGCAATACACACACCTGCCAGTTTTGATAATAACTTAATTGCCGGTTAACGCATTGTACGCATAAGTACCGCCATTTCTTTTAAAGCTATATTTCTTTAACATGCATCAATACAAAGGCCGGTATTCGATACCGGCCTTTACATAAAATTATCAGTATAGCTTACTGTACATCTGTAGAATTTCTGATGAGCAGTTGTTTGGTAGTTCCATACCTGCCCACGATAGCTGTAAACGATTTGGGGGTTGAAGGGACAGGGTTATTGGCAAAGGTTGCAGATTTGTAGGTATAAACAACTATGGTAGCGCCTGAGGCATCGGTCAGCGTTTTGCTGCCCTCGTAGGTACCGCCATCTGTTATAGTAGCATCAGGTATTTTCACCAGGGTAGATATGTTCTTGTCAAAATTATCCACCAGCTCTTTAATAGTCATCACCTTAGGCGATATAGCTGAAGTACCCATTTTTTCAGCGTCGGCAGTGCTGACATTTGATATTTCAAGCACGCCGTTGAAATTGGTAAGCGTGCCGCCTGAAATATCTACAACAAGTGAATCTCCTTTTGCGAAATTATGGCTGCTGTTAAAGAATATAACAACACCGGCATTCCCATCCTGTATGGTAAGCAGTTTACCGCTGGTGGTGTTATTCCCTGCTTTGTCAGATATCACCACTCCTTTAATCTTATACGTGGCCAATGTCAGGTTAGCGCCTTTCCATAAATGGTTGATACTATCTATAGGTACGGTCAATGCTGCTGCTGGAGGATTAATCACGCTGCCGTCGCACCTGCTGCCGTAGAATTTTATATCGCCGGTATCGCGTATCACCAGTTGGGGAGTCCCTTTATAAGATGTATATATGGCTGTGATGCTTCCCTTGCCCGCAGGCGTCAGGTACGGCTGAAATTTAGCATATCCGCTGGTGCGCAGTATGATGGTACTGCCGTTACAGTCTTTCAACGTTCTGCTGGTACCGCTGGATGGCGCAGGGTCAGCAAATTTTTTATACACGTTTAGCGAATCAAACTCAACATCGTCAATGGTCACCAGGCGGTTCAGCAAAGAAAAGTCTGTGACTGCAAGCCTTGACAACGGCAGGTTCAGAGGTGTCACCGCGTTAGGATAACTGGCCTTTACAATATAGTTATTCAGTAAAGTGGAAGGGATGCCGGTAATAGCACCTGTATAATCGGGAGTATAGCCCAGTTGGGGTAAATCATTATAACTGCCCAGGTAAAGCCTCTTACACTTTACATATATTTTCCTGCCAACCGGGTAATCATTATATAAGCTGTTTGCATCCAGCAGCAGCGTAATACCACCCGTTGAATCTTCTATAACAATTTGTTTATAGAAGTTCCCGCTTTTATCATCCGCAGTCACTATACCATAGATAGTATAATCTGACGTAATCGGCTTGTTCAAAGGCCATGTTTTCAACTCTGCAATAGATACCGTCACCGGTATTTGCGGGTCGTAACTATTCAAATCCGGCGGCCTGTCAAATTCTTTCTTCAGGCACGATGTAAAAACAACGGGAAATAATAAGATAAATACAAACGAAATATATCTCATAAAGACAAATGATTTAAAATTTTAGGCTGGCATTGATAAAGAAGTTAGTACCGTAGCCATAGAAATATTTACTGGGAAATTTACCCGGGGCGTTATAACTGAAATCGTAACGCAACTGCTCAAAGCCCCCGGTAATGATTCTGTTATTCAAAATGTTATTGATACCGATGTTCAGGTACAGGTAGGTACTATGGGGTAAAAATTTAAAATATTTTGAAAGCACAAACGATTTACCGCCAAACACATCAATACTGAAAATGGAAGGCAGCACCTCCTGGTTAAGAATATTCGCCGCAGTTTCTGAACCGGGAGCTATTAAATCCATAGCCTCCGAAGTTCTCCTGTCTGGGGCAAGGTCCAGGTAATTCCTGTTGAAGTAGTTGAAATGAACATTGGCAAACCAATAGTGTTTGGAGCGGTAATCGAACCCTAAGGTGTATGCCGACTGGGGCCCTACCCCTACGTAATAATCCTTTATATACACGGTGCGCGGAGTAGATAGCAGCGTCGTATCATTGTCAAGATAAATGCTTATGGTTGGCCGGTTAGTATAAAATGCCTGTCCTACGGAAGCTACGCCGGTCACACTCAGGGCAGAGTTTATTTTACACTCCAGCGCCAGCTCTGTGCCGGTAAAACGCATATTCATACCCTGCAGTATATTATTGGTAAAACTCTGGAAATAGTCACTGTAATACCTTTTCTTATCGATAGCATCCGTAACATCGGTTGCATACAACACGGCACGGGCATTTACATTAGGCGCATGCAACAGGTAGCCGCCTTCTATTGTTTTATATTTCTGCGTTGTGGCATTGTTGATAATATAGTCCCTTGTGCGGATGGAAATGAACGTGTTTTCCATAGTTGGCGCATCGGCACCAATACCACCGTTCACAAATAAAAAGTTCCTTCCGTTCAGTTTGTAGGTAATCCCGCCCTTCAGGCCGTATACCAGATAATTCTGTTTAGCACTGTTACCCAGAGAGGCATTCGGGAAAAGGCCGTTCTGGTATAACCCTTCCCTGTAAAAATTGTTGGTACCCACAGTTGCCGCTGCAAAAAAGTCAACTTTGTTATATTCAAACTTAGCCTGTCCCCACCAGTTGCCGGTCAGGTAATGGCTGATATAATCATAGTTATACTTCTCCCCTTCTTTTACTATCCTGTTGGGAGCCTGCAAATCATTTTGCCTGATAACAGAGCTGCCAACATACTGCCTTTCTGCAAACTGGTTGTAATTAGTATAGAAATCTCCACCCAGCAAATCAAGCAGTTCTTTATAGCTTTCTGTACGCTGCAGTATCACCGATAAGCCGCTGTACAAAGTGATATGCTCATTCAGTATTTTCTCAAAATTGGTATTGGCCGTCCACTTCTTCGTATCATCCACATCGGCAGCCAGCACATACACCGAACGCCTGCCGTACACATCATTTCCGCTTTCGCCATTCACGTCATTTATCGTTTCGTAGTTCGAATAGTTAACATTATAGAGCCTGTCCCATTCTATTTGCAAGGCATCGGGATTTGCGGCCAGCGTTTGCTTTATCTCTGCAATGGCCACCGGGTTGTACAGGTATTCTATATTGTAATAGCTGGGTAGTTTTTTATAATAGTCCGGCCTGGGGTCGGCACCGTTGTACCAGTCCAAAGTGCTGTTGGAATTTTTTCCAAACTGGTAAGCAAATGATGTATTCAGCAGGGTTGTGCTGTTCGGCCTGTATTGATGGTTCAGCACAAATACAGGCTGAAAATAGTCGGCTACCTTTGCATTTCTTTTTTCCCCGTTCTGGTACCCCCAGTTGGGATTGTAAAAATAACTGCCCGTCAGGTCATACATTTCTTTAATGACCGGGGCGCTCTTGCCCCTGCGGGTAGGCGAGCCGAACGTAAAGAAATTCAACTGGTGCTTTTTCAGGTTCTTGCTTACGCCCGCATAGTAAGAATACCCGTCGTAAAATGTACCCGGTATATACCCTTCTTTCGCCCAGCGCTTCGATGCGGAAACCGAATATGCCCACCCGTTCTTTTGTACGCCGCTGTTGTGCGTCACCATAAGGCGGTTGCGGTAGGTACGGTTCGAGATAGCGTAAGATATACGTGTTTCTTTCCTTTGGTTGGCAGCTACGGCATCAAAGTAGGTCATCCCGTTCAGCTTGCCGAAGCCATATTCGGCAGGGCCGAGGCCATATATGTTTTCGCGCCCCCTGAACACATCGTTCAACCCGCCCCATTGGCTCCAGTAAGCATCCCCGGTCTCAATATCGTTCATCGAAATACCATTGATGAGTACCTGCTGCTGGTTTTGCTCATAGCCGCGCGGGCGAAAACGGTAAGGCCCGAATATGTAAGCGGTAGTGCTGACAAAAGGGTCCATAGAAGCCGTCAGCATTCCGCTAAAGCCCGTATTGATACCATCATCATCGCCGCTTATATTATTCTCTTCCAGCGCAATAGTGGGTATCTGAATGGTCTGGAGTGATATATCCGATTCATTGACGGCCATTTTGATATCGGGCAACTCTACCACATCATTATCAATGTTAACCTTCAATGTATCCGGCTTTACCACCTCGCCACCTACTATTATTATATGTTCACCAAAGGGCACATGGCTGATATTGAACTCCCCGTTACCATCTGTAATGGCTACCAGCTCCAGCTCGGGTATTATGATTTGAACATCTTTTATGGCTTCATTGCTTGCCATGTTCAGCACCCTGCCCTTCACCAAAGCTTCATTGGCTTGAGAAAAGGAAAACAAGTAAGTAAATAAAAAGACTACGGAAAGAAATGATACCCTGATAAACATAATACTGCGTGATAATGGGTCACAAAATTAGAGTAGTAAATACCCAGTTATTACGCTTCGGAACAGAATTAATACTTTAGTAATTTCATGGTAATGTTGCCATGATTAAATTAAGGTATCGTTAAGACAGGCGGTGCGTAGATATTTTTTATTCCTTTGCGTTATAAAAACTCAAAACATTGAAATACCAGATTATAGCCTTTTCATTGCTGCTTTTATCGTCCGGGAAACTCTTTGCACAAAAGAAGGATTACCAGGTAGGGGTTGTGGCTTTTTACAATTTCGAAAACCTGTTTGATACAGATAACGACCCCATTAAAAATGATGATGAATTTACACCCGGTGGCTCCTACCATTATACGGAAGATATATACAAAGCAAAACTGCACAACCTGGCAACCGTATTGCAGCAGTTAGGCACCGACGTAAGTCCTGATGGGCCTGCTATTCTCGGTACTGCCGAGGTAGAGAACGGGAAGGTATTGACAGACCTCATCAACCAGCCTGAAATAAAAACACGCAACTATAAATACGTATGGTATGAAGGGCCGGATCCAAGGGGCATTGATGTGGCCATGATTTACAATCCTAAGTATTTCAGGGTATTATCTTCAAGGCCGGTGCATGTGAGCCTGGCAAAAACAGGCGGAAAAGAATTAACGCGGGATATCCTGTTTGTTACCGGCATATTCGCAGGAGATACCATGCATATACTTGTAAACCACTGGCCTTCAAGGTATGGGGGCGAACGGGCAACCGAAGGGAAACGGGCCATTGTTGCACAAATGAATAAAAACATATCCGATTCATTATTACGGCATAACCCGCACAGCAAAATACTCATCATGGGCGACCTGAATGATGACCCGGTAAATAAAAGCGTTTCAAAAGTATTAGGCGTTACAAAAGAAAAATCTGAAACAACGCTCACATCCTTGTACAACCCATGGGTAGACTTATATAAACAGGGCAACGGCACCCTGGGATATCATGATAGCTGGAACCTCTTCGACCAGATCATTATGTCGGGGGAATTTCTTGATAAAAATGAACACAACTGGCAATTCTATAAAGCAGAAATATTCAAAAAAAATTTCCTGCTGGAAAGGTTCGGGCGATATAAAGGATACCCCCACCGCTCATTTACCGGGCCTATATGGAAAAACGGTTATAGCGACCACCTCCCGGTAATGGTGCTCCTCGTAAGACAAAGTAAACTGAATAGTCCTGAAAAAAGTTGACAGAATTAGATAGTCCCGGTTGCCTCATGTA
>CAZUMM010000032.1:0-42129 GCA_964621795.1 uncultured Flavipsychrobacter sp. | reverse complement strand
CTCATCACCTTAAAACTTAATTACTAATTTTGTCTAAACTTTTGGGGGCACTCTATTGTAGCCCGGCTTTTTACATTCAGTCGATATATTATTTTACAAGGTAGCCGTCAAAATTAATCACCTGCTTCTTGCCATCTACTGTTTTTTCAATAAATACGATAATCCTGTCCTTGTCTTCCGTAAGCTGGAAGTATTCACCTGTAGTCTCATCTTTTACGTTCAGATAAGAGCCTTCTACACGGCCCTGGTAAAGCTTTTTAGGCTCAGACCAAAAATGGAATGCAACAACATCGGGAACCGTCACCTCTTCTATAACTGCAGAATCGAGATAATACTCACGGTTATCAATTACGGTGCTGCCACGGTAAAAGCCGGTAAACCTTGCCGATGCATGCAGTGTACACTCAGTGCCTTCAAACCCCTGGGGGCACTGGCAGAGGCCATCTGTACAAACACCGCCATTCCTGCACTTTAATGTAAGGCAGCTATCTTTTTCGCAGGCTGTATATAATACAGTGCTGGATACACCAATGAATGCGAGTGCAGATATGAGGGTATGCTTCCAAAACTTCATGCTATCGTGTTAATTTGAGCCTAAAATACAAAAAAAATTCACGTTGTAAAGGGTGTGTTAATTTTTTTCGCCGGCAAAGGCATTCCAGCCCTGGGCCGTTAAATGGTGCTTGTTGCCTGCTTTCGTTATCAGCACACTGCCCTCTGCGGCATCAGTTATATAGCCAATTACACTGATTTGTTCATTCCGGGCCACCTTTTCGTAGTCGTCCTGGCTGACGGTAAACAGCAGTTCATAGTCTTCTCCCCCGCTTAATGCGCAGGTAGTTGCATCAATATTAAACTCCATCGCCATTGCCTTTGCTTCGTCATGCACAGGTATTTTATCTTCGTGCAGGGCACATCCTACCCCGCTTTTCTTGCATATATGCAGCAGTTCAGAGCTCAGGCCATCGCTCACATCTATCATAGAGGTGGGGGTAATTTCATTTTCCTGCAGCCAGTTTACAATATCGGCCCTCGGTTCCGGTTTAAGCAGTTTCCCTACCGCATACGACCTGTTTTGCAAATCGGGCTGTACACCGGGGCTTTCGAGGAAAATGCGTTTTTCCCTTTCCAGCAGTTGTAAGCCGAGGTATGCCGCACCCAAATCGCCCGAAACACAAATCAAATCCCCTTTTTTAGCACCTGAACGGGTAACGAATTTATCCTGTGTTACCTCGCCTATGGCCGTAACGCTGATTACAAACCCCTTCAGCGATGAGCAGGTGTCGCCGCCGATGAGGTCTACGCTGTAGCGCTCGCATGCGGCATAAACGCCTTCATAAAACTCGTCGAGGGCTTCTACCGAAAACCTGTTCGATACGCCGATGTTAACGGTTATATGCGTGGGCGTAGCCATCATGGCGCATATATCAGAGAGGTTTACAGCTACAGCTTTATAGCCCAAGTGTTTTAACGGGGTGTACATCAAATCAAAATGTATGCCCTCCAGCAACATATCGCTGGTGATTACCGTTTGTTTGCCAAACTGTTCAATAACCGCTGCGTCATCTCCCACGCTCAGCAAAGTGCCCGCCTGCACTGTCTCGTTGTTGCGGGTAAGATGTTCTATCAGCCCGAATTCGCCCAGGGATGCTATTTCCGTACGTTGCCCTTCCATGTCTTTTTTTATTGTTTGTTCTTTATCAGTTTCAGCATATCATTATGTATGCGGCCGTTGGTAGCAAGTGTTTGTTTGTCAAATACACTATATGGCTCGCCGTCAAAATTGGTAATCTTCCCTCCCGCCTCCTGCACTATCAGGTAACCGGCAGCCACATCCCACGAGTTGAGGTTGTATTCCCAAAAACCGTCAAACCGGCCACAAGCCACCCAGCACAGGTCGATAGCTGCCGAGCCCAGCCTGCGAACAGGCAGGCCTTCGAGTATGAAGCGTTCAAATACTTTTATGGGGTGCTCGGAAGTTTTGGGCCATTTATAGGGAAAGCCCGTCACCAGGCATGCCTTGGCGAAGTTACTTTTTTCAGATACTTTGATGGGCACATCATTCAGGTAAGCGCCTTTGCCCTTTTCGGCAAAAAAGAATTCATTCATCACAGGGTTATACACTGCGCCCAGCAGGAGGTCATCCTCATACTTAAGGCCTATGCTTACACAACATATTGGTATGCCGTGCGCAAAGTTCACTGTCCCGTCAATGGGATCAATTATCCACTGGTACGGAGAGTCGTGCATGTCCTCCCCCATCTCCTCGCTGATAATGCTATGGCCGGGGTAATGTTTACGGATAATCTCTACAATCGTTTTTTCAGAATGTTTATCAACTTCTGTTACCAGGTTATTTATCCCTTCTTTATTTTCAATAATAAAAGTTCCCTGGAAATAATCTGCAATAATTTTACCTGCCTCCCGGGCAGCTTCCATCAATACACGTCTCAGTTCATCCATAACACTAAAGTTTTAATTCCTTTCCAAGGTAGTAATCAATCACCTTCAATTTAAATATCAGGTCATATTTCGCGCTTGCCAGTTTCGATTCAGCAGTAAACAGCGTATTCTGGGTGGTCAGGTACTCTACCGTATTGGTAAGGCCCAGGTCATAGCGTTTTTCTGCAAAATCGAATGCACGCTGTGCCGCCTGTGCGCTCCGCTCGGCTGCATAGTATTTCTGTATCGAGTTGCGGGCATCGTTGTATGCTTTATATACATTCGTTTTCAGGTTCAGTTCCGCCTGGTCTTTATTCAGGTGCTGGTTAAACAGGTTTATCTGCGCCTGTTTCAGCGAATATTGCGCCTGCCATGCCTGGAATAAGGGAATGCTCAGGTTCAGCGTAAACGACTGGCGGAAGTTGTTTTCAAGCTGTGTGCCAAAGGGAATAGTACGTGTACTATATTCATAGGTAGGCTGGTATACCTGCACAATAGTATCGCCGACAGGTACAAAATAACTGCTGGGCTGGGAGCCGGTTATGTTCACGCCAGTAGGTTCGCGATAAGTGCTGGCCCAGTTGGTACCCAGTTGCGCCCCTATCCCCAATTGCGGCCACAAACCGCCCCTGGCGGCTGCCACGCTTTTTTGAGCGGCGGCCAGTTTCAGTTCACTGCTTTTTATAGTGCCCAGGTTTGTTCTTGCTGCTTCGTACACCTGTTCGGGAGTAAGCGCATTCAGGGCTATCTGGTCTTCCACTGAAACTTCCGGTTTTTCAATAATAAATTCTCTAGAAAAATCGAGGTTTAAAAGTGCCTTAATATCCAGGATGGCCGAGTTGTAATCGGAAATAGCGGTAATCAAGTTGGCACTGTCGCCGGAAAGCTGCGCTTCCAGTTGTGCCACATTCAGCTCAGGAAGGCGCCCGGCTTCTGCAAAACTCCGGGTCTGCTCCAGTTGTGCTTTAGATAGCTGCACCTGCTTTTCGCTGACGCGTATCTGCTCCTGCGCCAACAGGGCTCTTAAGTAGCCTGTAGCAACGTTCAGCGATACATCGTCTTTCAGTTGGTCCAGGTCGGCCTCGGCAGCCTGGCGCTTTAATTTGTTGCTGGCAATGGTATTTCTTTTCTGAAACCAGCCGAACAATAAAACATCAACATTGCCACTCAGGCTCATGAAGTTATAACCGCTTACGCCCTCCACAAACTGGTTGGTGGTGGGGTCAACAGAACGGCCATAACTGCGGCCTAACGAAGAGTTGATGCTCGCATTCGGCAATTGTGATAACTGGCTCTGCTGCAGCGTAAGCTTCGCAAGCCGCTCATTCAGTACGTTTTGCTGAATAGAAATATTATGCTGTAAAGCATACTGTACAGCCCTCTGAAGTGTCCAGTGAGACTCATCTTGTGCTTTCGATATAACCGGTATGCACATACAGGCCATAAAAATGGTGGTAAGCAGTTGGCGCATGCCACAAAAATAGCTCAAATTATATATGCCTTACAGGTGTTTGTAAAACATTTAGGGAGTAGCGCACATTATTTCCTGTTACGCCTCTTTAATTTGCGCCTGGGGCCCTCTTCTTCTTCACAAACAATTTGTGTTTGCTCCGGCTGCGGCTCTTCTTGTATCTGTATGGGCAATATGATGGTTTGCGGCTGTGGCGGCTGGTTTACAGTGGCGAGGTATTGTGAATATCCCCCGTACTGCGCCATCAGTTGGTAGCCTGACCTTGTCAACTCTACCTTGCCCGAATTGCCAAAACCGATAACCGGGGTAACCAGGCCTGTGCTTATCATTACTTCCCATATACGTTCGGCATCTTCCGGGGGCAGTTGTATATTGGCAGGGGCATAAATTTCGCTTTCGAGGTGCAGCATGTTTTTGGTGGAATTGTTGTACAGCCTGTTCAGCACTGTGTCTACAATCCGCTGGTCCATTTCCCTGCTCTCTACCAGCCCGCCTTGTCTTGTGTGCAATCGTTGTACAGCTTTTTTGTTCTTGCTAATTCTGAGATGTGACATTGTCTTCCATTTTACCTGTTAATCTATTACAGTTCAGTCAAGTAGTATAATTTCTACAGAGCTGCTATCATATATAACATTCCAAAAACTGTGCCTTTGAACCACAGGCAATGACATATTGCAATTTGATTACAAATCAATGAACTCTAAAACTTTTGTTATAAAGCAAATACCCCTCGTTATTTTCCTTTATATTGCCTGTATGCAACGTATTACCACACTTCTACAAAAGATCAATGAATTAGCTTCTAAAGACAAAGATGCAGGGGTAATAGATATCGACCTCATGATGGACTATACCCGTGTTTTGTATGCCGATCTCATAGACTGGCGCTCAAGAGTGTTATTCAACAGTTCGCTTGAAGAGGCGGATGGCAATACTATGCCTACATCCGCACCCACTGCTCCGGCTACCCAACCGACTCCGCCCCAACTGGCAGCCCCGCCACCAACTCCGGTACAGAAGCCGGAACCAGAGCCTGCCCCCCCGCCACAGGCACAAACGAAAGTAGAAATACCGCCCCATGAAGAACCGGAACATACAACAACCGAAATTCCTGTTGCGCCTTCTCCCCAACCACCTGCAGATATACGTAAATGGATAGGCATAAACGATAAATACCAGTTTATCAGCGAACTGTTTGGTAACGATAAAGAAAGTTATGAAGATGTACTCAGCGAGCTGAACCGGTATGGCAACTACGAGGCCGCGGCTGCTCACCTGGATGAAATACAGGACGAACGCGGGTGGAATGACGATGATATTACTATACAGTCCTTTTACGGCATTGTAAGCCAGTTCTTCGCGGAAAGATAATGCAGGATTTTACCGGTAGCCCCCCCGTGCGACTGTACATATTCGGCAGCGGCTGCACAAGCATGTTCATAGCTCTCTGCATCATTTTCCAGTTGTGATATAAATGCAGCCAATACTTTTGCCTCTTTTACCGATATAGCCGCAGGTGTCAATAACAATTCCCGGGCTTCTGCAAACTGGTGGTAAACAGGCCCGAATGCCACCGGCACGCCATATACCGCAGCTTCCAGCACGTTATGTACGCCGGCAGCATCAAATCCTCCCCCTATCCATGCTACATCAGCATACCTGTACAGTTGCATCAGCAACCCTACTTTATCCACAATCATCACCCGCCTGTCTTTATCCTGTGCCGTCCATGTGCTCCACTTACAGTAATTGTCTTTCAGCAGACTTTCAATTTCGGTGATGTGCTTTTCGTTCACCTCGTGCGGCACCCATACCATTTTCCAATGTGGCGGCAAAAGTGGGGATACATCTAATAAAAACCGTTCATCGCTGCCCCAGGTGCTGCCTGCCACCAGTACTTTGGCCCCGGCACAAAACAGTTCAGCCTGTTCTACGTCGGCAGGCGTTTTAGCCGCTTCTATTACACGGTCAAAGCGGGTATCGCCTGCTATGGAAACATGCTCCACCCCAATCCGGTTCAGCAGCAGTTCAGATTCGTTGTTTTGTACGAAAATATGGCTGAAACAATTGAGCATGCGCCGGTGCAACCTGCCGTACCACCTGAAAAAAGGCTGCTCTTTCCTGAAAATGGCTGAAATAAGAATAGCGGGGATGTTCTGCCTTGCCAGTTCGGAAAGATAAAAATGCCAAAACTCGTACTTGACGAAAATACCAAGCCGGGGTTGCACGGCTTGCAGGAATTTCCGGGCATTATATATACTATCCAGCGGCAGGTAGAATATGTAATCAGCCTGGTCGTAATTTTTCCTTACTTCGTAACCGGAGGGGGAAAAAAAGGTAAGGACGATGGCGTAGTGCGGGTACTCCTTTTTCAACTTTTCCAGTACCGGGCGCCCCTGTTCAAATTCGCCCAGCGAAGCGCAATGCATCCACATACGCGGCCTGCGCTCATTTACAAGTGCATACTTTATTTTGCGCAACAGGTCTTTCCGGCCCGCAACAAACAGTTTAGCTTTAGGGTTGAAAAGCGCAGCAAGCCTTAAAACAACTGCATACGCCCTGATGGCCAGCCAGTATATAGCCGAAGACATAAGTGCTACTCGAAGAAGAATTCTTCCGATTTACGTTTGAAAATGGGAATGTACCACCCGCCACGTATACCGAATAATATATCGACACGGGAGGCGTTATCGGCACGCATTACATCATATAAATAATTGCGGCGGCCCTGGGTAAACCCTGCTGTGATATCCAGTCCTATATGAAAGTTCAATGCGCCCCCGTTATCAAAAAAGTTATACCCTACATATTGCTCCACGTACATACCGTTGGTAAGCCTATCGTACCCCTTACGGTAGTCGCCCCGCAACTGGGGGATAGATTTATCCTTATCGTACAGGTTTATTTTATGCTGCATAATGCCTACGCCGGTCATAACCAGTATGCCTATATCGCTGTTCTTCTTAGAGGTATTGAATATTTTACCGACCTGCACTCCTGCAAGATACCCGCGCTCATAAATCTGCACCCGCATCCTTTGCCCGTCCTGGTTGATGAGCTGGTAGGTATCGTCGCGCATATTTATCATCAGCGAATCTTCCTTTATCTTATTACCGAGAATAAAATCGAGCTTCGGGCCAAACATCCAGTTCGATTTGGTTTTATAATACACTGCGCCGCCTACCCTGTAGCTTGTGCCGAACCGCTTTGCCATATCAGCGGCAGGGAAATCGAGGTTGCCGTTTACACCCAATACGAAACCTTTTCTCGGTTTCATCTTTTCATTGCCAAAAAGATCGTCTTGTGCAAAAGCATGAGATGCAACTAAGGCTATGCCCGATGCAATAAGAATAATTTTTTTCATGAAATACTCACCTGAACTTGGATGCGTGAAGATACTGTAAATATCCCGGTTACTAAGTGTTATAAATAACTTAAAACGAGTTTTATATAATACACAGTTTTGATGAGTGCATACTAAGACGTAGGTTTGCGCGTTAAATTCCGAATATGCAAAATCTGCAAATGGTTGACCTGAAGCGTCAATACCTGAAAATAAAGCCTGAAATTGATGAAGCCATTCACAGGGTATTAGATAGTACCGCTTTTATTAACGGTACCGATGTGAATGCTTTTGCACGCGAGCTGGAAACTTACCTGGGCGTAAAACACGTCATTCCCTGTGCCAACGGTACTGATGCATTGCAAATAGCTTTGATGGCCCTTGGCCTGAAACCGGGAGACGAGGTTATCACCCCTTCCTTTACCTATATAGCTACCGTGGAAGTAATTGCCCTATTACGCCTGAAACCTGTTTTTGTAGATGTGGATGCAGATACGTTTACGGTGAACATTGACAGCGTACGCAACGCCATTACCCCCAACACCAAAGCAATCATACCGGTGCACCTGTACGGACAGTGTGCGGCCATGGCCGAATTGCTGGAACTGGCTAATGAACATAATATACCCGTAGTGGAAGATAATGCACAGGCCATAGGCGGCACTTACACTTTTCCCGACGGCAGAACCGTAAAAACAGGCAGCATGGGCGCTATCGGCTGCACTTCTTTCTTCCCGTCCAAAAACCTGGGCTGCTATGGCGACGGAGGGGCGATATTTACCAACGACGATGCCCTGGCTGAAAAACTGAGGATGATTGCCAACCACGGCCAGAAGGTAAAATACTACCACGAAATAGTAGGCTGTAACAGCCGCCTTGATACGATACAGGCTGCCGTACTGCGCATTAAATTAAGGCACCTGGACGAATATTGCGATGCACGCCGTGCCGCTGCCGATTATTACGATAGTGCCTTTAAAAACAACCCCAACATCATTACCCCTTACCGCGCACCGTACAACCGCCATGTTTTTCACCAGTACACCTTGCAACTGAAAAATGTGGACCGCGACAAGGTACATGAAATGCTGGCAGAGCGGAAGATACCTTCTATGATATACTACCCTGTGCCCAGCCACAAACAGGAAATGCTCAAAGAGTTTGGCGGTGCATCATTCGACCTGCCGACTACGGACATGCTGAATAAATGCGTTATATCGCTGCCCATACATACGGAACTGACTGAAAAAGAACTGGCATATATCACCAAAAACGTACTGGAAATCGTAGAATCGCTGAGCTAATATGAACGTGATAAAAACGCCGATAGAAGGATTAATCATACTGGAGCCAAAGATACATGGCGATGACCGCGGGTATTTTTTCGAGAGCTATAATGCCAAAACATTCCGGGAGGAAACGGGGCTGGACATTACTTTCCTGCAAGATAACCAGGCACGCTCCAAAAAGAATGTATTGAGGGGGCTGCATTACCAAAACCCGCCCAATCCGCAGGCAAAACTGCTGCGTGTGCTACAAGGGATAATCTGGGATGTGGCGGTAGACATCAGGAAAGGCAGCCCGACTTATGGCCAATGGTTCGGTGTAGAATTATCAGAAGAAAACAAACGCCAGTTCCTGATACCGCACGGTTTTGCGCATGGCTATTCCGTACTGAGTGAAACGGCAGAAGTTTTTTACAAATGCGATAACCTGTACGATAAATCTGCTGAAGGCGGTATGCTTTTCTCCGACCCTGCTATCAATATCGACTGGAAAATAGATATTGCTGAAGCGATTGTTTCGGACAAGGATAAGGTACAGCCATTCATGAAAGATGCTGTAAACGGCTTTTAGGAATAATATTCTACTAAATATAAACGCCCGCAGTTTGCGGGCATTTATATTTTATGCTAAGTCTTACGATTTCATATTTACGAATTGCAGGGGAATATCAAGGCTGCTGCTGCGGCATAGTTGTATCACATCCTGCAGGTCGTCAATTTTTTTACCGGTCACGCGGATAATATCATCCATAATAGCTGCCTGTACTTTCAGGCCGCTGTCTTTTATCAGCTTCACTATTTTTTTAGCCATATCCTTGTCTATACCATTCTTTACAGGTATGGTCTTCTTCAGGTATTTGCCCGATGGCACAGGCTCTTTGCTCATGTCGAAACTGTTTGCTTCCAGCCCCTGGCGCATAGATTTGGTTATCAGCACATCTTCCAGTTGCTTCATCTTCATATCACCTTCTACTTCAAAGGTGATGACCATGTCTTTTTTGTTCAGCTCGATAGACACGTGTGAGCCTTTAAAATCGTATCGGTTATCTATCTCCTTCTTCACCACGTTAACTGCATTATCCAATGTTTGCAGGTCTACCTTGCTGGCAATATCAAATGATGGCATAGCGTATTATTTACGTTGTTCTGAAAATATTAAATTATTGGTTAAATATCAAATCACCCCAGCTTTTCTTCCATCTCCATTAGCTGCTCAAATACTTTATCGTATTCTTTATTCAGAGTCTCCAGTTTCGCGGCCTGTTGCCGGTATTGCCCGTCCAGTTTCATAAACTGTTCTTTATCGGAATACAGGGCAGGGTCGCTCAGTTGCGCTTCCAGCTTAGCAGTTTCTTCTTTCATCTTATTCAGCTCTTCTTCCAGCTTTTGAAACTGTTTTTGCTGTTTCTGGTATTCTTTTCTTAATGCCCTGATTTCTGCATCGTTGTTGTTTACAGCAGGTTTCTCGTCTTTTTTAGGTTTTTCTTCCTCTTTTACGGCTGCGGCATTTGCTTTGGCCGCTTCCTGCAGGCGCTTCTGCCTGTCCGTTTCAAACACTACCCATTCGTCGTAGCTGCCGGTAAACTCTTTTATTTTGGCATCTTCAATATGCCATATTTTATTAGCCGTTTTGCTGATAAAATAACGGTCGTGCGAAACAAGGATAAGGGTTCCGTCATATTTGTTCAATGCCTCAATCAGCATTTCTACCGATTGCATATCGAGGTGGTTGGTCGGTTCATCCAGCAACAGGAAGTTGCCTTTCATGGCAATGGTCTTCGCCAGCGCTACCCTCGCCTTTTCACCACCTGAAAGCACTTTGATTTTTTTGAACACATCATCGCCGCTAAACAGGAAGCAACCCAGTAGCTGGCGCAGTTCCAGTTCTGTTTTCCCGCTGCCTGCCAGTTTCATTTCCTCCAGTATCTCATTTTCCACATTCAGCGATTCCAATTGATGCTGGGCATAAAAGCTTTGCTCTACATTGTGCCCGCCCTTGCGTTCGCCATCGAAAGGCTCTGTTCCGGCGATAATACGCAGCAGGGTCGATTTACCGCGGCCGTTAGCACCAATCAGGGCAATCTTATCACCACGGTTTATTTCTGCATCGGCATGTTCCAGTATGGTGAGGTTGCCAAAACGTTTGGTTACATCTTTCAGGGTGCAAATGATTTTTCCGGGCTGCACAGCCACATCAAAGTTGATGTTCATAACCGGCATCGTAGAATCCGGGGCTTCTATCCTGTCCAGTTTATCCAGCCTTTTAATAGCGCTCTGTGCCTGCGCCGCCTTGGTAGCTTTTGCCCGGAAACGCTCAATAAAACGCTCCTGCTGGCGTATATAGTCCTGCTGGTTTTCGAAAGCGCGCTGCTGCAGTTCCATCCGTTCAGCCTTCTCTTTTTGGAAGAATGTATAGTTACCGCTATACTGGTGCAGGTCTTGCTGCCATACCTCTACTATCTTGGTCACCATACGGTCAAGAAAATAACGGTCGTGCGAAACGATAACCACGCTGCCGGGATAGCTTTGCAAGTAGCGTTCCAGCCATTCAATCGACGGCAGGTCAAGGTGGTTGGTCGGTTCATCGAGCAACAGCAGGTCGGGCTGTTGCAGCATCATTTTGGCCAGCAATACCCGCATACGCCATCCACCGCTGAACTGGTTATAGGGCCTTTGCAGGTCGGCAGTAGAAAAACCCAGTCCCTCCAGCACTTCAGCCGTACGGTGTTCCATTTCATACCCGCCTGCCACTTCAAAATCGTGCAGGGCATGGCTATAATCATCCAGCAACTGTGCATCTTCCGGTTTTGTTTCCAGTTCCGCTATCAGTTGCTGCATTTTCTTTTCTACTTCATGGGCTTTTTCAAAAGCCTGCATACCTACCGCCAATATGGAATCATCGGTAGAAAAACTCAGCAGGTCCTGGTTGAAAAAACCGATGGTAACGTCTTTAGGTTTATTGATTACCCCGCTATCTACACGGTATGCGCCAGTTATGAGGCGCAATATGGTTGATTTACCGGCGCCATTGCTGCCTACCAGGCCTATACGCTCGCCGCGCTCTATCTGCCAGCTTGCATCTTCCACAATAGCGCGCGAGCCGAAATAAAACGATATATTCTGTAATGAAACTAACATGAGCCCGCAAAATTACAACCATTGCGGTTAGCATTGTAGCATACTGTATTTTTGCACAAAATTTTTTCTGCTTTGCGCCTGTTGTTATACACTATTATCCTTTCTGTAGCCTTATGCGGTTGTAGCGGCAGGGATAATGATGCGCACACATCTGTGCAGGCCTTACCTGCTGAAAGCAGGCTGGGCGATACAGGCACACAGAAAATGGTTGAATTACTGCACAGCTATTACCGCCTGAAAGATGCCCTGGTAGAAAGCAATGCAGCAGACGCAGATAAAGCAGCAGTTGCCACGCGCAACAATACCGTAGAACTGGCGGAGATTACCGCAGCCGATACGCTGCATCCCATTCAGTTGCAGCCACAAGCCGACAGCCTTATAGCGGCACTCACAGCACTCATAACCGTAAAAGACGAAACGACCGAATATAAACGCATACCTTTCAGCACCGTTTCCGACCTTGTTTATAGCCTTGTAGTAAAAACAGGACTGGAACATGCAGGTATTTACCGGGAATATTGCCCTATGGCTTTTAACGACAAAGGGGCCTACTGGCTGAGCAATGAAGCTGAAATCAGGAATCCGTATTTCGGCACCATCATGCTGGAGTGCGGAGAGGTAACGGACACATTATAAAAGACGAAAGACCTTATGCAATTTTTATCATTTACGAAACAAAAAGCCCTTTCACTGCTGGTATTGCTGTTGATACCTACCCAATTGCTGGCCCAGAAGGTGACCCTGAGCGGCTATATGAAAGACGCTGGCAGCGGTGAAGCGCTCATCAGCGCTACCGTATATGTAAAAGAACTGGGGGTTGGTACGCAAACCAATAATTATGGCTTTTACTCGGTATCTATGCCTGCCGGCACTTATACAGTCATCTTTTCTTACCTGGGATATGCCACCAAAACAGAAATAATGCAGATGACCGATAGCAGGACCTATGATGCGGAAATGCAAAACCAATCGAAGCTGAAGGAAGTACAGGTAACGGCTACCCGGAGCGATGAAAATATTAAAAGTGCAGATATGGGTACTATAACCTTATCTGCTGCCAAAGTAAAAACACTCCCGGTTATATTCGGCGAAACAGATATATTAAAAGCCCTGCAACTGATGCCGGGCGTACAATCGGCAGGAGAAGGCAGTTCCGGCTTTTATGTTCGCGGTGGCGGACCCGACCAAAACCTTGTATTGCTGGATGACGCGGTGGTATATAACACTGGCCACCTGTTTGGCTTCTTCTCTGTTTTCAATACGGATGCGCTGAAAAATGTGACCCTGATAAAAGGGGGCATGCCTGCCAACTATGGAGGACGTCTTTCTTCGGTAGTGGATGTATCGATGAAGGAAGGCAATATGAAAGAATACCACGGTGAAGGCGGCATTGGCCTTATTGCTTCGCGCCTGACGCTGGAGGGCCCTATCAAAAAAGAAAAAGGCTCTTTTATGCTTTCGGGCCGCCGCACTTATATCGACTACCTGATAAAACCTTTTGTAACCGGCAGCTTTAAAGGTTCGGGCTATTATTTTTATGATGCCAACCTGAAAGCCAACTATAAAATAACGAATAAAGACCGCGTATATGCCAGTGGCTACTTTGGCCGCGATAAGTTTACGTTTAAAAATACCGGTGGCACGTTCAATGCCGATATACCATGGGGAAACAGTACGGCTACATTGCGCTGGAACCACCAGTTCAACGACCGCCTGTTCCTGAATACAACTGCGGTGTATAACGATTACCAGTTCTCGTTTGCTGCGGGGCAAAATGATTTTGACTTTAAATTATCATCGGGCATACGCGACTATAATGCTAAAACCGACCTGGATTATTTTTCCGGTTTTAACCACCATTTCAAAACAGGGCTGGCATATACTTATCATAAATTCATCCCCAACCAGATATCGGGCCGCAGCGGCAGTACCATCCTGAACCCCGATAATGCATTGCTGAAGTATGCCCACGAAGGGGGTGCTTATATAATGGACGACTTTGACCCAACCAAATGGCTGAAAATAAACGCCGGGGTACGCTATTCCTGGTTTGGGCAGGTAGGGCCATACACACAGTACTTCTATGGCTTTGACGGCAAAAAATCGGATAGTACAGATTATAAAAGCGGTGAGCTGGTAAAAACATACGGCGGCTGGGAGCCACGTATCAACCTGCGTTTTGCATTGAATGAGCAATCTTCCATTAAGGCAAGCGTAGCAAAAGCCTACCAGTATATACACCTGATATCGAACAACGGCAGCACCTTGCCCACCGATCTTTGGGTACCTAGTACCTATTATGTAAAGCCGCAACAGGCATGGCAATACTCTGTAGGGTATTTCCGCAACCTGTTTGGCAATAAAGTGGAAACTTCGGTAGAGATTTACTATAAAGACCTGAAAAACCAGATTGAATACAGGGAAAATTACCTGCCTTCTACCAACAGGGACCCGGAACTGGATTTCGTTTTCGGGAAGGGCGAAGCTTACGGCGCAGAATTTTTCATCAATAAAACCAAAGGCAAGTTTACCGGCTGGATTGGCTATACGCTGGCATGGACCAACAGGCTATTTAAAGACCTGAACAATGGCAACCAGTTCCCCGCAAAGTATGACCGCAGGCACGACCTGTCTATCGTGGGTACTTATGAAATGGATAAACGATGGACTTTCTCAGCCGTATTTGTTTACGGTTCGGGCAATGCAATTACCCTGCCTACTGTATACTACCTGATAGAAGGCGGCATTGTACCGGAGTATAGCGACCTGAATGCTTACCGGCTATTCCCTTACCACAGGCTCGACCTCTCGGCAGTGTACACACCGCAACATAAAAAGCCGAGGAAATGGCAAAGCAGCTGGGCCTTCTCTGTGTATAATGTATATAGCCGCATGAACCCCTACTTCCTGTATGTAGATTTGCAAGGGAATGTAGGCACAGGTGTGGATGCCAAAGTGAAACAGGTCTCTATCTTCCCTATTTTGCCGAGCATTACATATAATTTTAAATATTAGCCCAAAGCACCTTATGTCATTTCCGTGACAATTCAGGACCGAATTACAGGACAAAAGGGCATTACAGTGTTTAATTTTGCACTTTAATACCCTTTTGGTTTATGGCACCTGTTAATTACATCCCGATAGCTACAACGATTTTCTCGTTATACTTTTTCATTAAGCTATACAAACACTGGTCAACCCACAGGCGTTCCATTTACATTTTATGGTGGATGCTGGGGGTGCTTTTTTACGGTGCAGGTACGGTAACGGAAAGTATCAATACTCTTGCAGGTTACTCAGACGCCAATTTCAAGGCGTGGTATATACTGGGCGCATTGCTGGGAGGCGCACCGCTTGCACAGGGTACGGTACACCTGTTGATGAAGCGAAAAACTGCTAATATTTTATCTGCACTCCTCACTACAACGATTATTGTATCTTCTGTATTGGTCATACTTTCCCCGCTTAAGCCCGGCCCGCATGTGCGGCTGGAAGGCTCTATACTGGAATGGACATTCATCAGGTACATTACTCCGTTCATTAATATTTATGCATTTATATTCCTTGTTGGGGGAGCCATTTACAGTGCAGTATTGTATGCCAGCAATAAAACATACAAAAGCCGGATGTGGGGTAACATACTGATTGCGATAGGAGGCCTGCTGCCGGGCATTGGCGGCTCTTCTGCAAAGGCGGGCTATGTAGAAGTGCTGTATGTTACAGAATTCATCGGTTTATGCTTTATCTATGCAGGCTACGAAGTGATACGCTCCGGCAGCGCAGCTTCTGTACATGCCAACCAGGCTGAAGTGAAAGCGAGTGTACCGCAGGGGTAGATTTTCGTATTTTTATACTTCGGATAACATGGAAGTAGAAAAGCACGAGTGGAACGCGATTAAGAAAGCCCTGTCAGGATGGGAAGAGCAAGGACTGATAACCCTTGAGAAAAACCGTGAACTGAGACAGGCGGTAAAACTGAAACGAAACGACCGGCAACAGGTAGCACGCTACTTTTTCATTGTAGCCATATCCTGCATTCTCTTATCATTCGGCGCAATTTTCCTTGACGATAAACTGCTGGAAAAGTTCAAGCATTACTTTTCTTTAAGCAATATTTTCATTGCCGCTATTATGGCCGTCATTACCGTTTCCTGGTTTTGGTTCATCAACAGGCGAAGGGACAGGTACAGTGCCTTTGCATGGGAGGTCTACATGGTACTGGGCGGCCTTACCAGCCTTTGTGCGCTGGTATATATATGTAAGGATATTGGTTTCGGCAGGTACAATAGTGGCATGCTGATAGCGGCATCGGCTTTATTATTTACCCTCGGCGCTGTATTCCGTTCCTCCGTTTTATGGATTGGGGCTATTGTCGCATTGCTCAACTGGTACGGGGCCTTTACAACCTTAGCCGGGCATGATAATATGTTCCTCGGCATGAACTATGTAATGCGGTTCACTGTGCTGGGGCTGGCGATAACAGGCCTTTCATTCCTGCTGCCTTTGTTTAAACCCACCCGGTATTTTAAACGGCTCACCTATATATCCGGCCTGCTAATATTCCTTACCGCGCTATGGGGCGTATCCGTGTTCGGCAACTTCGGCTACCTTGACGAATGGGCAAAAGTGCGGCAGGTATATGTACTGATATACGGCGGCATTTTCGGCGTAGTAGCCGCAGTGGTTTTCTTATTAGGTATAAAGTTTGATGATGATTTTACCCGCGACCTTGGTGTGGTTTACCTCCTGCTCAACCTGTACAGCCGCTATTTTGAATACTTCTGGGATTCGATGAACAAGGGGCTTTTCTTCCTCGTATTGGCAGTTTCCTTCTGGCTGATAGGCCGCTGGCTGGAGAAAAGCAGGAAAAAGAGGACACACAGGAAATTGCGGTTTTAGGTTATCCGCACAATGCACTTTACTTTTGCCCACTGCTATGGCAAGGTATTTCCTCGAAGTTTCTTATGATGGTATGGCATTTCACGGCTCGCAGCTACAGGGCGGCCTGCCTACTGTGCAGCTTGCTTTGAATAAGGCGCTCAGTACGCTATGCAGAACGGAAATCATCACATTCGGGGCCAGCCGTACCGATGAGGGCGTACATGCTTTATGCAATTTTTATCATTTTGATACGGATATACCGCTGCACCCCAACTTCCTGTACAAAATGAATGCGATACTGCCACCTGCCGTTTGCGTAAAACACATGTACCGGGCCAACAACCCCGAAGCCAATGCGCGGTTTGATGCCATCAGCAGGCGTTACCGCTACCGCATTTATAACCATAAAGACCCGTTCCTGGTGAACAGGGCGCTTTACTACCCTTTCCGTATAGATACGGAAGTACTTCACCAAACGGCAAGCATATTAAAAGAATACACTGACTTTGAAACATTCTCGAAACGGAATACCCAAACCTATACATTCCTTTGCACCATACACCAGTCTTACTGGGAGCAACATAGGGAAGAACTGCATTTTGTGGTTGAGGCCAACCGCTTTTTAAGGGGTATGGTACGCGGGCTGGTGGGTACGCAATTGCGGGTGGCAAGAGGACGGCACAGCATGGAGGAATTCAGAAAAATAATAGAGGGTAAAGATTGTAAAAAAGCAGACTTCAGTGTTGCCGGACACGGGTTATACCTGGAACATATACAATACCCTGAAAACAGCCTTACAGAAATATTTGATGAACAGCGTTAAGGAATAACGCTAACAGGAACAATACACCAAGAGGTTATTCACTTTCCAAAAATAGAACCAGGTCTTCAACACTCTCATATTTTATATGTGATTTGTCCAATGTATCACGATAGGCAACAAGCTTATTGATAGCATCCACTCTTTCATTTTCGTCAATATATTTCATATTACTTATTACATCTATTGCCCCGAAAACGGATATACCTGATTTCAGTATGACAATATCAATAAATAACTGCAAATCATCCGAACATTCATAAGAAGTGCAACAGCCTATAAGATGGCCTATATGGTCTGTATGAATATTTTCTTTTAGCTTTTGAATCAGTAACGGGTACAAATCTTCATCCGCTGCTTCAACTAATGTTCTCCCAATAAGGTCGCGTAATCCCGGATAGGTGGTTTCAACAAAAACCGCTCTCAATGCATCACACTCTACAGGCTTCAAATCGCCTCCATGGATATTTTTTAAATGCTCCAGTAATTCTTCAGCTTCGGTTTCCGTTTGCGGGTTTTGATATATCACGATATTGCAGGATAAAAGGTATCAGGTAAACAACCTTGCTATAAAGAATGCCGCAGCGGCAGCCACAGAGCCTATCAGGGCTACCCTTACTGCCCCGCCCCACGGGTTTTGCCCTGTAAATTTCGCTTTAAAATACCCGAATATGAACAGGCAACACACGGTAATTACCGCAGAATATTTCAAGCCGTCTACAGGCGCACTTGTAAAAAAATAAGGCAATAAAGGCACGATACCCCCCACTATATAAGATACACCAATATTCAGTGCACTGTTGCGGGCACGCCTGGGGTCGGGTTTATCCAGTCCCAGCTCATATTTCATCATAAAGTCGACCCACTTCTCTTTGTCTTTTGCCATTTCATCGGCAATCGCATTCTGGGTTTCTGTACTCAGTCCCATTCCGGCAAATACGTCGCGCACCTCCTGTTTTTCTTTTTCCGGCACGGTATCTACTTCGTCATGTTCTCTTTTCAGTTCTGAAGAGTAGTGGTCAGCCTCTGTTCTCCCTGCCAGGTAGCCGCCCAATCCCATAGCAATAGAACCCGCGGCTATTTCCGCCAGTCCTGCGGTAATAACAATAGCCGTACTATCTACAGCACCGCTTAGTCCCGCCGCCAGTGCAAACGGTACAGTAAGGCCATCGGACATGCCGATAACTATATCCGTAATGAAATCGGAACTTTTAAGGTGCTGCTCTTTGTGGGTGCTCATAAATGTTCGAGACTGGTACGGATAATGCCGAGGCATTCATCTATTTGCGAGCGGGTGATTACCAGCGGCGGCGCGAACCGTATTTTATCGCCATGCGTAGGTTTTGCCAGCAAACCGTTTTCTTTCATTTGCAGGCACAATTCCCATGCTGCATCCTGATGCGGATGATTGATAACAATCGCATTCAGCAAGCCCTTACCTCTTACTATATCAATATTGGGATGATTGAAAGCAAGCAACTGCTCCCTGAAGTATGTTCCTAATGTTGCTGCATTTTCCGCCATCTTTTCATCTTTCAATACCTGCAATGCAGTAATAGCTACTTTACATGCCAGCGGGTTTCCGCCGTAGGTAGAGCCATGTTCTCCCGGTTTGATAGTCAGCATGATTTCATTATCGGCCAGTACGGCTGATACCGGCATGGTACCTCCCGACAGGGCTTTACCGAGTATCAAAATATCGGGCCGCACATCCTCATGGTCACATGCCAGCATTTTACCGGTACGGGCAAGGCCTGTCTGTATTTCATCGGCTACGAAGAGTACATTGGCTTCTTTACAGATGGCCGCTGCCTTACGCAGGTAGCCATCGTCAGGCACTACAACCCCCGCTTCGCCCTGTATAGGCTCTACCATGAAAGCCGCTACATTTTTATCCTGTAAGGCTGCCTCAAGAGCAGGTATATCGTTGTACGGGATAATTTCATAGCCCGGCATAAACGGCCCGAAATCCTTTTTAGAATCAGGATCGGTACTAAATGAGATTACATTGAGGGTACGGCCGTGAAAGTTATTTTCGCAAACAATAATCCTGGCCTTGTTCTTTTCAATTCCCTTCACTTCATACCCCCACCTGCGGGCCAGTTTCAGCGCTGTTTCCACCGCCTCTACCCCTGTATTCATGGGTAGCACCTTATCATACCCGAAATAGGTGGTAATATATTCGGCATACTCTCCCAGCAAATCGCTGTGAAAAGCCCGTGAGGTCAATGTAAGTTTTTGCGCCTGCTCCAGGAAAGAGGCTATTATTTTAGGGTGACAATGGCCCTGGTTCACTGCTGAATACCCGGAGAGGAAATCGTAATAACGCTTATCATCTACATCCCACACATGCACGCCTGAACCGCGCGACAATACCACAGGCAAAGGATGGTAATTATGTGCACTGAACTTTTCTTCCCTGTCTAAATATTGTTGCGATAACGACGATAATATTGTAGTACTAAGCATACACAAATTTACGTATTAATCGCCGAGATTTCCCATTGCGGCAGTTCTACCGGTTCATACGCATTGAGTTTGTCAAGTTCCAGCACGGTAGTGCTCTGGTCGTCAGAACGATGAAAGGCAGGTAAAAATTTGGCTCCGTATGCTACTTCAGATGCAATATAAGAGGTGCGTTGCTGAACTATATTCGAAAAGTGGTCGTCAAACCCTTTCAGGTGAAACAGTAATTCTATGTCCGCTTCCTTCATATCTTCCAGGCTCATCAGGAACAACGGACTCTCTTCATCAATCACATGCACTAGCGTCCAGCTAAGGGCAAGAGAATTAATTCTTTTTATTTCGAGCGGCAGGCTGTAAAAAGCACGTTTTTTATTACCGTTTTCGCTCATATGCATTGCCATAGTTACCTGTGCTTCCATATCGGTCAGGTGGTTGTTCTTGTACGATGCTACACGTATCATCAATGCCCGCTTGCCTTTATGCGGCGCTACCAGCACATTATGACTAAACAATAAATAAGCCCGCGGCCGTGTAAACCGCCCATATAAAAGGCCGGTAACCAGGGCAAATGAAAGAATCCCTGTAAATGATTCAAGCGATGCCACCACATTGGCTGAAAGCCCGAAAGGACTAATATGCCCGTAGCCTACGGTAGTAAGCGTTTGCGAACTGAAAAAGAAAGCCTGCTCAAAGTTATTGAGCATATTATCTGCAGGGGTTATTCCTCTCAGGCTGTCTACCCCTATCGATACATAAATCAGGGCAAAAAACAGGTTCAGCGTAGTATAAAAGGCAAAAACGACAAACAGGAACTTCCATCTTGGCATCCTCAATAAAGTATGGTAGAGGCTAATCCGTATCCAAAACGGCACACCTGTTTTGCGTAGATTAATGCTGCCGTCTTTATTGGTCAGTCTACCGCCTTCCGTATTGCTGTTATTGGTACTAAAGCCGGTATTCTCAATATTTTTAAACCTGTTTCTCCTGTTGTTAACTGCCATATATTATTTTCTTGTTGCCTTATATTCCAATAGCAATGTGAGCGCTGCCATAGCTATAGCCAGCAACATACCCGAAAATAATACAATTTGTTGTGTAAAATATCGAACGGATAAATAATGAATAACTATAAATAAGAAAGCAAAAACAATAAACTTCAGTAAAAGGTTGCCAAATGGCATTAACCTGCCTACGCCTACCTGCAACACACGGGATGTATGGTATAAATAAAAGCCCCCCTGCAGGTAGCTGCTGATAACAAAACTGAGCGCCACACCGGGCAAACCCATTAGTTTATAAAGAGGGTACATAAGACTGCAGGCAAGCAATAGGTCTAATATTGCCCCTGTATTGATTATAGCGCCTTTATGCCTGTTTTGCAGGATAGTGGTGAAACTATACGCCCTTAAAGGCAAGGCCATAATAGACATCAGAAAAATAGGGATCGCGGGCAAATATTTTTCCGAGAGCAAAACATTGAAAAGCTCTGTTCTGTAAAAAAACAGGAACCAGAATACGGGAAATACAACAGAAGAGAGCAACCGTGAAGAATGGTTGATAAGAGAAATGCTGAATGATATACTATCTTCATCTTTCCTGTGGGCCAGTTGCATAAGCGCTGAGCTACCCGCAGCCCCCAGCAACAACGGTAGAAACGGAATATCTACCGAACCATTAAAGTATAGGGCAGATAATTCTTTGGCCAGCAAAAGTGATATGATGAACTTATCTATCCACTTAAAAAGCATTTGGGAAACATCATATACCCCTATATGCATCCACAGGTTACGCGCTTTTTGCAGGGTGGACACATCAACAACCTGTAATTCTTCTTTTTGAACATTCCTTATAGCAGGCAGCACAAGAAAAAACAACCTTCCCACCGCCAATATCAACAAGGTAGAAAATAAAACAATAACAGGATACCCGGTAAAAACAAAAAGAAAATGAACCAGGATAAATGCCAATGTATGCAGGAGATTTACAATCAGCAACCTGCCAAACTTCCTGAACGATATCAATACTGCCTCAGCTATGACCGATAAGGCATATACAATAAAAAACAGGAAGGAAACCAACGCCCCTACATGGTTTACCCATAATTGTAAGGCTGCAAACAAGGCTGCACACAATATTATCCAGGAAAAAAAATAACGGTAGTAGCGTACATGGAGCCGCCTGAGTATTGTAGCCACAAAGCCCGGGGAGTAGGTAATAATATAAGCCTGGAAACCCAGGCAGGCAAGGGTATTCAACACCAGCAGCTGCACCCAGAAGTTTTGGTAAGTACCGTATACATCCTGGCTGAGCTGGTGTGAAAACAATATAATGACTACCGCATTTGCCAGCGAAGGGAAAAACCTTATCAGGAAAATGAGGAAGGCATTACCGGAAAAGGAATTAGCTCCTGCCTGCCGCAAAATCTTCACATTCTTTTCTGTTTAGTTGTTTGATAACCTTTGCTGGATTACCTGCAATGACGCAATAGCCACCGGGAAAACTTTTGGTAACTATGGCCCCTGCCCCTATTATGGTAAAATCGCCCAGCGTTACCCCGGGCAATATAACTGCCCCCATTCCCATCCAGCAAAAACGCCCTATGCGTACAGGCTCTCCCCCCACCTGCAAATCGTTATTTACCAGGTCGTGATTGGAAGATATGATGCCTACATTCGGCCCGATATTGGTATAGTCACCAATATACACTCCGTTATTGGCGTTGATGTAAACCCCGGGGGAATCGCCCGGGTACACGTTTTTGCCCCTCACAATCTTTCCGGGCGAATGTATGGTGCTGGTGTGGTGTACCGCCCACTTCACTCCGGCATTTTGCCTGAATATTCTCCTGAAAAGGAAATCGGCCAGGTAAAAAGCCATGCTCATTTCCGGCCTCATCCCGAAGCTTTTCTTTACAGTGTATGAAAAGCCTTTACTCATGCATCTTTCTCTTGTTTATTCTTTCTTACCAGCATCACTATCGATAAGATAGCTAAGCCAATCAATATCCATGAGGTTATCGCAGCTATGGTATCGCCTGTATAGAATGAAGACGGGTGGAAATCAAATTTTATCTCATGATTCCCCGCGGGTATTTTCAACGCACGCAACACATAGTTGGCACGGATAATAGGCACTTCCTTTCCGTCTATATACGCCTTCCAGCCGTAGGGATAATAGATATCAGAGAATACAGCAAAGCCGTTCCGGCTATTGTGCGAGGTAAAGCTGATATGGTTAAGGCCGTATTGGCTCAACTGTATAGATGCCGCACTGTCTTTACCAAAACTATAATTCCCCACCTCATCTTTAAACGTGTTTCTTACCACGGCGGTATGTTCCGGGTCAAATGCATCCGGTACAGTGGCTGTATCACCAAGATTTTCCGCTTTTAATGATAGTATTTCCTCATCAGCTGTATTCACCCATTTTATCTGGTCAACAAACCATGCATTGCCGCAGGCATCCGGGTTTTTCATCACAGCCTCCTGCCCTTTAGGCCCTCCGGGGAAGATAATATACTTCGTATTCAGCATATCAAGGACAGCCTTATTGAATTTGCCGGTCATATGCACATCAATCAGGTCCTGGTATGTTTCCATTTTAGCTGGGCTTTGCCCCCCTATTGTCTTGTGGTAGTAAGAGGTAGTGGCATCCAGAAATACGCTTCTTGTTACATCCAGCACCCTATAATATGGGTCGGGGTCCTGTAGTATCTGCCTGTCTACGTCCCTCATCGGGAAAAAGCTCTCATCACTGACTGCTTCCACAAAATTGTCTTCATTCAGGTAACCCTTATCAACTGTAATAAGGTCGATTGCAGCTATCAGACCTATACCGGCAATCATTATCGTGCCGTTTATCTTTTTGCGCGTGAATGCCCAGATAAGCCCGCCTGCTACCAATATGTAAAAAGCACTCCAGAGGGCGCTGCTTCTTGCCACATCTACTCTGTCTTGCTGTATAGCACTCATCAGTTGGTGACCTGCCTGTTCATTACCACCAAACATTTGTATAAAGCCTTGTGTTGTTGCAGCATCTTTTACAGATTTAAAATCGAAAAAAGCACTGCCCGCCACAGCTATCAGCAAGCAAAGGCCAGCCGTAAATATGAGGGTGGTTTTTGTTTTTTTCCAGATTTCTTCGCCGGTATATTTTTCGGTAATAATGTCATTTAATACCCATACGCCCACAAAGGGAAATAACAGTTCAGGGATAACAAGTATCATCGTTGGTACACGGAATTTGTTTAAACCCGGTAATGTATCGAACAGGAAATAGTTAAACCCGGGAAAATGCTTGCCCCACGACATAACAATAGCCAATACAGACACAGCCAATATCCACCACTTATGCGGGCTGCGGATGAGCATCATACCCAATACAAAAAGGAAACACACCACGGCGCCGAAATAAACCGGCCCCAGCAGGAACTGCTGGTCGCCCCAATACAAAGGCATATTTTTAATAACCTGCTCTGCCGAGGCCTCGGGTACGCCCATATTGGTAAGGGTTTCATAAGTATTGGAGTTTGTTCCAAGATTTTCGACACTGGAACCTCCATATAACTTGGGTATGATTAAACAGAAAGTTTCCCCTATGCTATTGCTCCATTCAAAGGCATAATCTTTATCAAGCCCACCCGATTTCTTTTCTTTATCATGATTAAATGTCAACTCACTTTCTCCACCCCGCATGGTCACTTTATTATACTCAATTGTAGAGAGCAAACCTTGCATGTTAGGCCCAACACATATTGCAGCCGTTACCAATGCCACTAATGACGATATAAAGAACTCCTTCACTTTATTTTGCTTAACCGCAATAATAAACAGCGTAACAACAAGGAATACTATAATAATTATTGTATAGTACACAATCTGGTAGTGCGCGTTTGTAAGCATAAGCGGCAGTGATACTATCAACAGCAATAAACCTTTCCACCATTTTTGCTGATATAACAGCAATAAACTCCCTATAACACCTGGCAAATAAGCGAGTGACCACATTTTAGTTTCATGCCCTGCACTTATGATTACCGCATTATAGGTAGAGAAAGCATACAGCACCCCACCTATAAAACCAATCCATTTATTAACGTTTAACACACTGGCAAGCAGGTAAAAGAAAAGCATAGCCACAAAGAAAAAAGCCATGGGTTTGCCCAACAGATTTATTAAGAATTGTTGTGGCAGATATATATAATTATGACTTTCAGCTACATAATAGGTATAGGTAGGCATACCGCCAAACATGCTGTTGCTCCATAAAACCTGCTCACCTGTTTTTTCATGATAGGCCTTGCCTTCCTGTGCCATTCCCTTCCAATGCACAATATCTGTCTGGTTCAGTACCAACCCGTTAAGCTGGGGCATACTGAATACCAGGGACATGACTAAAAACCCTGCAATGATTAACAGGTGCGGTAATATCTTCTTAAAGTCGAATGATTGCATAAAGTGCTATTTAGCAAAACAAAAATAACGGTTCTATCTTCTAAAGGAAATCTTCTTATAAAAAACATAGGTTAAACGAGGTAAGCCCTGAAACATTGTGTGTTTTCATCATGTCTTCGCTATTTTCTTCAGAAAAGTTAGCTTTGCGGCTTCTATAGATATCATGCTTTCAAAAGATACATTGCTCAAAGCTTACCGGCTGATGATGACAGCCAAAGCGATGGCAGACATATACGATGCCAACAGGCAGATCTGCAAATACGTTCACAGTACATCGCGCGGGCATGAGGCTATTCAGCTGGCCACAGGTTTCCTGCTGCAGCCGTGCGATTATGTGAGCCCGTACTACCGCGATGAAAGCCTGATGCTGGGTATGGGTTACCGGCCTTACGAGCTGATGCTGCAATTACTGGCCAAAGGTGATGACCCGTTTACCGGCGGGCGGGCTTACTACAACCACCCCAACATCCGCCGCGAAGGTTTTCCGAAAATCATTCACCAGAGCAGTGCAACCGGTATGCAGGTGGTACCTACAACGGGTGTAGCACAGGGCATACAATATATTGAAGAGCAAAAACTTGAGCAGTTTGAGCTGCCACCGGTGGTGGTGTGCTCTCTTGGTGATGGCAGTGTGACAGAAGGCGAAGTAAGTGAAGCATTCCAGTTTGCGGTATTGCACCAGCTACCCGTTATTTACCTGGTACAGGATAATGACTGGGGCATATCCGTAAGCAGTGATGAAGCGCGCACAATGGACGCTTACGAGTTTGCCGCGGGCTTCAAGGGGCTGGAGCGTGTGCGGGTAAATGGCAGCGATTTCGCCGATGCGTATAAAACCATGGAATACACTGTAAACTGGGTGCGTAAAGAGCGCAAACCTATATTAGTGCATGCAAAGGTTCCGCTGCTGGGGCACCACACTTCGGGTGTGCGCAAGGAGTGGTACCGCACGGAAGAAGACCTTGCCAAACACAGTGTGGACGACCCCGGCCCCAAACTACGCAAACTGCTGCTACAAAAAGGTGTGCCCGAGGCACAGCTTGACCAGATAGAAGCAGAAGAACGGGCCTATGCACAAAGTGAGTTTGACCTTGCTATAGCTGCCGCCGACCCCGACCCCTCTACTGTGGCCGACTATGTGTTCATGCCTACACCGGCTACCGAAGAAACAGGCAACCGGTACCCCGAAGGAAAGGATAAATCAGTAATGGTAGATGCAGCCCTACATGCTGTTGAAGAGATACTACAGGACTATCCTGAAGCCTTATTTTACGGGCAGGATGTAGGCCGCAGGCTGGGTGGTGTGTTTCGTGAGGCTGCTACGCTGGCCGACAAATTCGGCGATAACCGTGTTTTCAATACGGCCATACAGGAGGCTTATATCATTGGCTCTACCGTGGGTATGAGCGCCGTAGGGCTGAAGCCCATAGTAGAAGTACAGTTTGCCGATTATATATATCCCGGCCTGAACCAACTGGTAACAGAAATCAGTAAAAGCTGCTACCTGAGCTGCGGTAAATATCCTGTTTCCTGCATTATACGCGTACCTATAGGTGCGTATGGTGGGGGCGGGCCTTATCATAGCGGCAGCGTGGAAAGCACACTGGCTACGATAAAGGGAATTAAAATAGCTTACCCTAGTAATGCAGCAGATATGAAAGGATTAATGAAGGCTGCCTTCCTTGACCCGAACCCGGTGGTAATGCTGGAGCATAAAGGCCTGTACTGGAGCAAGGTACCAGGTACCGATGATGCTAAAATGGTAGAACCGGACCGTGATTATGTACTACCACTAGGCAAAGGCACCGTGGTACTTGAAGCAGAGGCACAAGCTATTGAAGACGGTGAATCTATCTGTGTCATCACCTATGGCATGGGCGTGTATTGGGCGAAAAATGCCGCCAAACAATACCCCGGGCATGTGGAAATAGTTGACCTGCGAACCATATACCCGCTCGATGAGCAACTGGTTTTTGACACGGTAAAGCGCCACGGCAAATGCCTGGTGCTGACCGAAGAGCAACTGCGCAACTCATTCTGCGAAGCGCTGGCAGGCCGCATAGCCCAAAACTGTTTTCAACACATGGATGCACCTGTGCAGACGATGGGCGCTTTGGATTTGCCTGCTGTACCTATGAATATGGGGCTTGAAGCTGCCATGCTGCCCAATGCAGATAAAGTAGCAGAGAAAATAGGATGGTTGTTGGCGTATTAGCCCGCTCCGGCTCCCCCCAGGGGGAGATGTTATTGCTGTAGTTGCAACAACATGAAAGTTTTTAAATTTGCGAATCTTCTTTAGTAAAAAGTAAAAGTGCATAAATGAAAACGGCAGGATGAATCATCCTGCCGTTTTTTAGTATGACATAATCTGTTTATTACATTTCTATCTGGTATTGGTTGGCCTGGTCTTTCAACACTATTTTATCCAGTGTTGCCTGTGCCAGCGGGTGATAGTTTTTCCGGTACAGCTTATATATTCTTTTGGCCATGTCTTCTTTCCCGCTGTTCATCATTTCTTCATACAGAGGTTCAAGGAATTTTTCCCGGCCCACGGTGCTCAGGAATTTCTCCATAGCAGGATAGGCAGGCTTATAGTCTGCAGCTACGGCCATTACATACCACAGGTCTGCTATTTCGCTGTTTGCACTTTGTGTAAAATGGTACTGGGCATCCAGTTGTTTCATTTTTTCAAGGTCAAGCGGCTTAGGCATTTTGCGCAGGAAGTGCAGCCATTCATGCGTAGTCCACTTACCTGTTTCCAGTTCAGCAGGAGGTGTACCCCTGAGGAATTTACTACGGACACTATCTACTTTATCAAAACGGGCTGCATGCACATGCGGGCAATTGGCAGGTATGCCCGGGCCATATACCCATGTATCTATATCCAGTTTTTTCGCAAGCGCTGTATCACCTTTTACAAGGTTACTATCGAGGTAGCGCAAAAACTGTTCGGTAGTAACCGACCGGAACGCATGTTCATTAAAATACTTGTTCAGGAATTCATCCGTTCTCTTCCTGCCAACTGTATTTTCAATCAGTTTTAAAAAGTGTGCACCTTTTTCATACGCTATATCGGTCAGGCCCACATCCGGGTCGCGACCTTTCAGGTCCAGTTTCAGGTGTGTATCCTTACTGTCTTTGCTAAGGTCGTTTACTGCCGCTACCAAATCCTGGTAACCGAGTTCCCAAAGCATATCCGCGTAACTTTTGTCTGTCATCGCCTCTGTAATACGACGCTCAAAGTACATGGTAAAGCCTTCATTCAGCCAAAAATCTTCCCATGTAGCATTGGTCACCAGGTTACCGCTCCAGCTATGCGCCAGCTCGTGGGCTATGAGGTTTACCAGTGAGCGGTCTCCGGCTATAATGGTAGGCGTACAAAAAGTGAGGCGCGGGTTTTCCATACCACCTAAAGGGAAGCCCGGAGGCAATACAAGTATATCATACCTTCCCCACCTGTACGGGCCATAAAGCTTTTCAGCAGTATGCACCATATCATCCACATCCTCAAATTCGTAACGGGCTTTTTCTATCATGTTCGGTTCGGCATATACCCCCGTACGGTCATCTATGCTTTTAAATCGTAAATCGCCCACAGCCAGCGCCATCAGGTAAGACGGGATAGGAATATCCATTTTGAAATGGTATATGCTGCTGTCATTTACCTGTTGGGGATTTTCAGCGCTCATAAGCGCCAATAAGCCTTTCGGCACTTTTACCCGTGCCGTATAGGTGAACCTGATGCCCGGCCCGTCGGCACACGGAATCCATGAACGTGCATATATAGACTCTGATTGTGTATAGAGAAACGGATGTTTTTTATCCATGGTCTGGGCAGGCTCCAGCCATTGCAAGGCTGTAGCCTGTTCACCTGTTTTATAATAGATACTTACTTTTTTACTCTGGGGCTGAATAGGGATTTTCAGTGCACTGCCCAGGTATTTTACAAAATCGCCTTTGGTGTACAATACCTTTTGCCCATCTACCACGATACTATCGATAGTAAGGTCGTAGGAATCGAGCTTGAGCGTATTTACCGAAGCTATATTTTCAATATCCCATGTGGCAGCGCCGGAAATTTGTTTTTTATTGAAGTCTACATTTATATCCAGGTCAAGGTGCGTGAGTTTTACACTGTCTGCATTCGACTGGGTATGCCAGTCCCGGGCAGCAGGTGGCGCTACAGTAGTATCAGCAGTTGCGGTAGTTTCCACAGGTTGTTTGTTGTTGCCGCAAGATGCTATCACCAGAGCTATAGCAAGAGGAGCCAGAGTTTTTTTAACCATTATTATTTTATACTATTAGTTTTATTGTTCTGCTTTTCTAATATTTTCCCAACTGGTATTCATCACACTGTCCCACACCAGCCACAGGAATAACAGGGAAAGGATAAGGAATAATATTTTAAGCCATAAAAATACACTTGCAATATAGTGCCCGAAACCAAGGAAAAACATTAAAAATATGGTAGACAGCGTACGCATAAACCCTTTAAAGCCGCCCGATTTAACCTGGTCGGGCACGGAGAACGGAAAGTTGCGGTGCAAAAGACGCATCAGGCAAATGGTGTACATGGTAATGTTGGACATAGCCAATATGATATCCCATATGGCAGCAGGCCCCCATACCCATACAACAAACGCACTGATCAGCATAATGAATGGTAAATAATACTTTATCCATAAAGCTTTAAAGGCACCTGCCAAAACCTGGCCGGGCGTTTTAAGCGGTGATGCATAATAAACCCATGCTGCCTTATACTGGTCGGACATGTTGAGATAGTTGAGCGCCTGCAGCATAGCAAAAGCCGACATATACAAAAGGAACAGGTGCGATTTTGTTTGGGGCAACTCCTGCCATACTTCTGAAAAAGGCCTTCTGTCCATCAGCAATATGTAAAAGAAATACATGGGCACGTAAGCCAGTGCAGGGTAAACGCGCATGCGGAATGTGCGGCTGCGGGTGGTTTGCAGCCACGTGATCATAAAGCCCGCTTTGGCAGCATCTGCTTTATTAAACTTCTCAGCCAGTTGAAGATAACGTTTCTTTTCTCCCGCTTTACGCAGCGAAGCGGGTGTTTTTTTCGTTTCAGATATTTCCTGCCCGTCTACCTCGGCTATTTTGCGATTGAACCTGGGTGATAACCATTTGATGGTGATCCAGAGACAAACAAACGGCAGTACAATGGCCAGCAGCGGCAACCATTTTACCCAGGGGAAAGCGGCATCATAACCAATCCAGGTCCAGAAAGACGCCAGCCAGTATGGAGGTGTAAGGGTAGCCCATGCATAATCTTTAGGGTCGACATGTTGCATGGCCGTACTTTTCATCATGCCTTGCAGCAGGTAGTAACAGGCAATGACTACTATGGTAAATACCACCTGGAAGGAATCCAGAATTTTTCTGAAACGGCCGGGCTTTGCGAAATTCAGGATAAGCAGGTATGCTGCATTCACCAGGAACAGGGAAATGAATACCATCATTATTAACGGTATCGGGAAAAGTAATACAGAGGTCCAGTCTTTATCCAGTGCCAGTATAATCCACCCCGGCAGCGACATAGGCAATACTACCCTGAAAAGATAAATAAATACGTGCAGCAGGCGCGACAACATTAATGTTTTATCATTAACAGGGCGGGGTAAAATGATATACCTGTCTTTGGTATCGATGAGCACATTGGAAAAATCTGTTATCAGCGAAAATGTGAGTATAAACAGGAAAAAGGTAAAGTATGCGAACATGGAAAAAACCGTGTCGCGAAATGCCAGCATGGGGAAAATGTAAATAAAACCCATGAAAAAGGATATCAGCATTCCCAGGAATGAACTGATACGGTGCTTTTTATTTGACTGCCTGCGGCCAAACGAAACGGGCTTGCGGTCATCCAGCTTAAACTTTACAGTCAATATAGCCCTGAGCTGCTCTACATCTGCACCCATGCTGCGCCAGAGCGCAGATGGCAGCATTACCAGCCACAAGAAAAATTTATTCATTAGTTTGTTGTTTCGTTGATATTATTACGGTTACCGAATGCAGAAGCCAGGCTATCGGCGCGTTTACCGAAGTCTTCGCCGGAAGTGAGCTTGGAGAAAATCTGTTCAAGCGAATCGCTTGTATTATTTTTCAATTCCTGTATGGTGCCGTTTGCTATTATCGTTCCCTGGTTGATAAGCACTATACGGTCTGAAACTTTTTCTACCACATCCATCATGTGTGAGCAGTAAAATATGGTTTTACCTTCCTGCTTGAGTACCTGCAGCAATTCCTTTACCAGTATAACCGCATTTGCATCCAGTCCTGACAGGGGTTCATCAAAGATGACAATGGAGGGATTGTGCAGTAAGCCTGAAGTAAGCAAAACTTTCTGCCGCATACCTTTTGAAAAGCCGTCCATGCGTTCGTCTATATTGGATAACAGCCCGAATGAATCCAGCATCTTTTCCATGCGTGTATTGATCAGTTCATCCGGCATGTGATAGAGCTTGCCGATGAATGTGAGATACTCGCGGGGAGTAAGCAGGTCATACAGTTCAGCCAGTTCGGGTACATAACCCATCATTTGCTTTACGTCCAGTACATTATCGCGCAGGTTTTTCCCGGCTACCGTTATTTCGCCTGTATAGTCCTGTATAATGCCTGTTAGTATTTTTACAGTGGTTGACTTCCCTGCCCCGTTGGGGCCAATATACCCTATAACCTGGCCGGGATATATTTCAAGGTTAATATTGTTCAGTACTTGTTTGTCACCATAACTTTTAGAGAGGCTATGGATTGTTATGATTGGTTGCATACACAGGTATAAATTAGAATTCCCCAATGCTGGCTGCATTGAGGGAATAAAATAACTAAATAACCTTTAAAAGTGGTAAATAATTATGTTTTGAGCAGTTTAAATGCATGTGTCCACCGGTTGCTTATAAAACCGGGGATGCACCACAATATGCATAGCGATTCTATACAACCTGCGGCAGCGGCTTTCCCCATATCTTCTGTTTCCCATCCAAAACTATCCAGTATATCCGTTACTTTCTTTTTAGCTGCTTCATTATTGCCACAGATAAACATAGTCGGCTTACCATCTTTAAACCGGGGATCTACCATGCGTGCACTGCCAACACTGTTGAATGCTTTTACAAAATGTATTGCCGGAAACCTGTCCTGCAATATTTCCAGAAGCGATTCATCGTTACCTGTGAAGAAACTAAGAACACCATCGCGCGGCGGGGTTTCAGCTATAGGATTGGTGGTATCGATAACTACTTTACCATCGAGGTATTGCGGCCCGGCCATTTCTATAACATCAACGGCGGCTTTGCCGGCAACTGCCAATACAATAGTATCACTAAATTTTGCAGCGTCTTCAAAACTGCCGGTATATGCATGATCTCCGTTCTGCGATTTCCATTCATCCAGCTTAGATGTATCCCTGGTGCCCAGCATTACTTCATACCCATGCTTAATAAACCCACTACCCAGTGTTTTGGCAACTATGCCGGAACCGATTATGCCTATTTTTTTCATGTGGTTCATATTTTTTAGCATTGTAAGTTTAGAAATTTATTCTCACCGACCAGAAAATGTTATTCTATCGCATAATAGAAAATTACAATTTTAACCAATAATTAAAAAAATGCGGGAAAAAATTGCTGTCGTAACATTTGGTTTATTAAGCCTGGTTTCAGCCCCAACCAAACTATTTTAACAAACGTCTTAACAGTAAGAAACCCATAGAAATATTTACCCATAACTTTTATTCAGAATTGCCATTACCCGAAAAATTGTTTACTGTCCTAAAACAAATCTGATGAAAAAGTTAACACCCTATGCTTTGGCATTTTTATTTATTTTTTGCCTTGTAGTACCAAGGCAGGCAAAAGCCTCTCACGGGGCAGGCGGCGAGCTGATCTATGAATGGATCAGTGACTCTACTTACCGGTGGTTCTTTAAATTTTACCGCGACTGCAGCGGGTCTATTGAACCCGGACAGCAGACTTTATGCGCGTTCAACCCCTGTACCAACCAAACGTATCAGTGGCCCATGTTTAAATATACCGGGCTGATACCTCCCGGCGTTGCAAACGGGTCGCCGGTAAGTGCGGGCTGCTCTGGCCCGCAGTTTGGCACTAAGTGCGACAGCCCTCCCGGGAACCTGCCCGGATACCGTGAATGGTGGTATGTAACTGACCCGCATAAGCTAATTGGCAAATGCGACTCATGGAGATTTTCTACATGGGTAGGTGTACGCAACAGCTCGCTCAATATAAACGGGCAGCCCAACTTTTACGTTGAAACTTACTTTAACAACCTTGTAGCGGGAGATACCAACTCTTCTCCTTATTTCTCTATCAAACCGATTCCTTATTGCTGTGTAAATGTGCCTTATGCCTATAATAATGGCGCTATTGACCCTGACGGTGATTCGCTCAGCAGCGAAATCATCAACCCCCTCACAGGAAGCGGTTGTAATGTAGCTCCTCAAAACGTAGGCCTGGCAAACCCCCAGCCTGCCGGATACCCACCGATCTCTTTCCCCAGTAATCCATTACAAACCAATAATTCATTCAGCATTGCCACAAACGGCCAGATGAATTTTACACCTACCCGCGTAGGACCGTGGACCCTCACAGTCCGGGTAAGGGAGTGGAGAAAAGGGGTGCTCATCGGCTCAGTAATGCGTGACGTACAGGTGCAGGTACTTGGTAACTGCGCACAAATACCAACAACAATTGGTGTTCCTTCCAATGTAGGCGGTGCTGTTACATTACCCAATGGCACCATTAGCGGGTGCGTAGATCAAAAAATAACGTTTACATACAGTATGACCTCAACAGACCCGAATGCGATTTTAGTAGCTACCGACAACCATGGCGTAGCAATACCTGGGTCTAATGTGACGTACAGCAACCAGAAAACAGCTAATGTAACCGGGACTTTTGAATGGACGCCTACCATGAGCCAAAGCGGGAATTTCGCTTTCTCCATTACGCTGAAAGACAGCACCTGCTACCCTCCCGGTATCGTATATACCAATACTGTCACTATCCCGTTCCAGATAACCCCCGCTACGGAAGCGTTCAAAGACACCTCTGTCTGTCCGGGAGACCCGGTTCAGCTCCATGTTATCAACGGAGGTAACTTCCAATGGAATATTGTTTCGGGGCCTGCGGGCAGCCTGAATACAACCACCGGCGCCAGCCCGATAGCTTCACCTTATGCTACAAGTAAGTATGAAGTAGTATCGCAACTGACATCATTCTGTAAACATAGCAGGGATACGGTAACGGTTACTACCTTACCTACACCTCCGTTTATCTCTCCTGCTGATATTACAACCTGCCAGGGCGTATCAAAAACCATTGATATGGGCATTAATCCTCCCGCCGGTGTAACATACACATTACAATGGACGCCTGCCAAATATTTAAGCAGTACCAATAGTACAGCACCCACTGTAACACCTTATGATGATGTAACTTATCATATAATTGTAGAGTCGAGCGATAACAAGTGCCGCGGTTTCGACACAGTTGTGGTAGATGTACTGGACGGATTCAGAATTAATAATGTGGATACGCAAATATGTGACGGGGAAAGCGTTCAGGCTAATGTAACGGGCGATTCAAGGTATACCTACTCATGGTCGGCCTATGATATGTCAACCATTTCAGACCCCACAGTACTGAACCCGGTACTTACCCCCAAGACTATAGGCAAATGGACCTATACGTTAAAAGCTTCTTACCCTGACTGCCCGGACAGCCTGAATGAATTTGAAGTAGAGCTTCAGCCCATACCGGATGTTACTGCACCTCTGGATGCCAATGTATGCTTTGGAGATACGGTTCACCTGACCGGGACAGTAACACCGGCATACGATTATAAATATAACTGGACACCGGGACAGGCCCTGGATAACCCGGATAAAATAGACCCGGTGTACACATCCCGTACTACTACTACGCTTACTTTCAGCGCTACAACCTCTGCAGGATGTACGGACAAAGACGAGGTAACACTGACAGGCATACCTTCCAAATTTATCAATGTGAGTGACACGGTGATATGCCCGGGCGATACGGTACAACTACACCTTACCGGCGTTGCATTATCATCGTACGGATGGGTAGAGCCGGGGGATAATACGATCAGCAACCTGAAAAGCGCAGACCCGTATGTATATCCTGATGTAACGTCATCTTATACTGCGTTTGCACTGGATACAAACGGTTGCCGCGATACACAGATTGCAAAAGTAGTAGTAAAACCACGCGCTATCATTGACCTGCCGGAATCTGTAAAACTATACCCGGGCGAGTCTTACCAGATGCATCCCGGCGGTAATGCCATTGTATATAGCTGGTTCCCGAATGCAGGCCTCAGCGATGCAGATGTTGCTGACCCTGTAGCCAAACCCGAGGTAAATACCCGCTACATCGTAAAAGCAAAAACAGAAAACGGTTGCACTACTGTCGATTCGATTGAAGTGCTGGTGATGCCGGATAGCTATATAGATGTGCCGAATGCATTTACACCCGGTAATAAATCGGTATTGAAAGCAGTAAGGGTTGGCGATGCTACACTGAAAAACTTCTCGATCTACAACCGCTGGGGAATTAAAGTATTTGAAACGGCAGACATCAATAGCGGCTGGGACGGAACCTATAACGGCGAAGCACAACCTATGGGTGTATATGTGTACACAATAGAAGCTGTAACACCCGCAGGACGCAGATTTAATAAACAAGGAAATATTACAGTTATCAGATAATAACAAGTGCAGGCCCCCTATACAGGGGCCTGCACTTGTCAAAAACCATTAAATATCACAGCTATGCAATTCAATAATAAGCTACTCTGTTTTGCTGTTACTTTGTTACTAAGCGCCATTGGGGTAACACCTGCCAGGGCAACGCACTTTGCAGCCGGCGATTTGTACGTAACATATATAGGAGCTGGCATTGATAACTGTAAGGGCACGCCTGAATACAAGTACGATGTAACCCTTATTTTATACGGTGCCTGTGAATGGATACCTACTAAAAGCGCTACAATTGGTGTCAATCAGTTTTTTAACTATGGTTCGGCCAATGCCGGTTTTACACAGCTTAACGTACCGATGATAGCACTGGATTCATTCGGAAACGTCGCTCCCACAAATTATGACGGCCAGGTGGTACACCAGCTCTGCCCCGATGAAGCCGGAAAAAACTCCTGTGTTGACCCTACGACACAAGATAAGTACCCGGGTTTCAAAAAATGGGTATTTCATAAGATAATTACACTTCCATCACCACAAACCGACTGGAGATTCTGGTATTCGGGAAGCGCCCGTAATGCAGGCATTGCCAATCTGTTCAACCCGCAAGGGTCTTTTTATATAGAAGCGGGGTTAAACAATCTTAAGAAATTCAATGTAAGCACCCCAAGGTTTACAAGCAATCCCTTACCCTATATATGTAATAACGTTCCATATCAATACCTGAACGGCCCTTTTGACCCCGATGCGGATACCCGCGGGCAAAGAATGGTTGTAGCCCCACAGGTACCACTGAGAGATGCAACTACACCTTATACATATAATCCCGGCTTTAATGCCGCTAACCCAATCAATTCCACTACTGGCTACAGTGTAAATCCCGTAAGCGGAACCGCTAAGTTTTCTGCACAGAACCAGGGTAAATACGTACTGGCTTTTCGTATAGAGAAGTGGGCAATCAATAACCCCGATACACTGTGGGACGATGAACTGATAGCCTATACCACACGCGATGTACAGGTATCTGTACTGGATTGCGGGCAACCCGCCCCTATTACTGATACCATGCCGCAAAACCTGACAAATGCTACATGGAAACCTCTTTCGGAAACCGACAGTGCTATTTACGTTTGCCCGGGCAGCGAAATGAGTTTTGACATAAATGCAAAAAGCACTTTAGCTACCAACAATTTATACTGGTCATCCAATTACCAGAGCGTAATCCCCACTGCTACTTTTACAAAGGGAGGAGAAGGCACCTCGCAAATTACAGGGCACTTTAGCTGGACCCCTACCCAAGGTGACGTGGGGGATCATTCTATTACATTTATTGCAAAAGACTCTACCTGCAGCAATAACCAGCCCATAGTTTTACCAACCCCGTTAGTATTTGTAATAAGGGTAACCCCCGGCCTGGATGCAGGCCCCGACCTGTATACCTGTCAATACAACCCCAAGGGGTACCAGGTTTTAGTAAGGGGTACAGATTATAAGCTGCGCGTACACTGGAGCGATATCAATGGCGGCCCTGCCGTGGGTATTGATTCGCCCAACAGTAAATCTCCTGTTATCAAGGCGCAAGGCAAACAAACTTACCTTGTTTACACTCCTGACCTTTCGGGCGGTTGTAAAAACCAGGATACTTTAGCTTTAAAAGTTGATGAAAGTGATAAGATAGATATTAAGCCTGATGCCAACAGCACTAACATAACAGATAAAACGTATGTACTCTGCCGTCCTGATTACCTGCAACTGGATGCAATTTTCAGCGGCAGGCCTCCCTTATATAATATAAGCTGCGGCATAAACAAACCTGTAGAATGCAAGAGCCCTTTATCTGTTGATTTCTTCGGTTCGTTTGCTTACGAATACGAGGTAACTTACGATACCCTCGGTTCTTCTACCCCTTTCTTCTCGAACCTGGTGCGTACTTCCAAAAAACAATTCCTGATACGTAAGGATGAAATGAAGCGTTATGGCCTGGACCCTTCCAGTATAAAGTCGGTTGCCTTTGAAGTGGTAGATGCACAGCGTCCTGACCATGAATACAGCAATTTTACTATTTCCATGAAGTGCACAGACAAAACCGAACTGAATATAAAAGACGGGTTTGAAAAAGGGATGCAACGGGTATATACGGCCCCTGGCCCTATAAAAATACCCAAAGGCTGGAATGAGTTCGCTTTTGATACGGCTTATAATTATGATTCGACAAAAAATATCATAATAGAGTTTTGCTATCATGACAATGCAACTGTTGATATATGTAACTCCCCGATTCTCCGGTTTGTCCCTACACATTACATCTCAGGCCTGAACCTGGCCCCTTATGACTTGTTGACGCTGGCACCTAACCCCAGCGTATTAAGTGTATACGACACATTCGTTTCGAAACAGATGATCAGCCACTATACAAGGCCACTCCTGAGATTTAAGTATTGCGAAACCCCGCCTGCTCCTCTTACCTATAAGTGGTTTCCGGGCACTTTGCTATCAGACTCTACCATACAGCAGCCCCTGGCTTATGTACCCAAAACGCAACAATATATTATCGAAACGTTTGGGCGAAGCGGTTGTAAACTTTTTGATACGCTGAATATATATGTCCCTGTACACGACTATAGTGTAACACCTGCCGATACTGCTATATGCTTTGGTGAGCCTGCACCGCTGCATGCCAAACACGGCTTCACCTACAAGTGGTATGAGTATAAAGACGGTGTGTACACACTGGCTACACGCAACGCTACCTGCTGGGATTGTGCCGACCCCATACTCACGCCTAAAGCCACCACTACCTACAAAATAGTGGTATACGACAGCGTTTGGTGTACCGATACCCTTACTGCAAGGGTGGAAGTAATGCCGCTGCCGGATGTACATATACTGAACAATGATACTATTGTAAAATACGGCCAGGCTATCCAGTTACTGGTAAATGGTGCCCGCACCTACAACTGGTTCCAGGCAGGAAGTGTGAACAACACCAACCTTTCTAACCCGATAGCCCGCCCCACAGAACGTACAGATTATGTAGTGGGTGGTATTGGCAAAAATGGCTGCCGTGCATTTGATACGGTGACCGTGGATGTGGACTACCGCGATAACCTGTTCATCCCATCGGCTTTCAGCCCGAATGGTGACGGAAAGAACGATGTGTTCCATATAGCTAACCTGACCTTCCAGAGGGTACTGGAGTTCAGGGTGTTCAACCGCTGGGGCCAGGAAGTGTTCTACAGCAATGATAACCAGCACGGCTGGGACGGTAAATGGAAGGGTGTGCCGCAGGACATGGGCAGTTACCAATACCTCATCAGGCTGGGATATCCCGATGGGCTGGTAGAAACCTACAAAGGTGCTGTGACATTAATCAGGTAAAAAAGGACTAATGAGATAATAAAAAATCCCGGAAGTACTTTTCGGGATTTTTTTATGGAATGGGGCTAAGGACATGATGAAAGGATTAAAATTGTAAGAATATTTAAACTGGCGGCGATAATTAAAATTGATGAATTAACTTAGAGCAATAGAAATCTACATTTAAAAAAAAACCATATCATGAATAAGTTCATGCGTCTTGCTACTTTATTAACCCTGTTTGCTTTTGTATTAGGAACATATACAGCAAAAGCATCTCACTTTGCGGCAATTGATATGTCAGTCAAATATGACTGTACCGGCCCGACAGGATTGGACTACAAAGTGTCACTGGATGTGTACTATGCGTGTGAACAAGGTAGTGCACTACCAAGTTCCAGCTTCTCAATCTTCTACTTTTCGGCCAATGAAGGTGGGGCAGGTAATACGCCGTATTCGGGAAACAGGTCTGCTATTGCCAACCAGGTAGGACAGGAAGACCTGATTGACCAGCTTTGCGATAAGTCACTAAATTCATGTTTGCAGGTAAATTCGGGCTTCCCCGGTTTCCGGCACCGCAGGTACGAGGTAACTATAGCATTAACGTCCCGGCAGTCAGACTGGATTTTTTATATGTCATCCGGAGCACGCAACAGCGGCATTGTCAATATCAGCACCTCTCAAAACGGATGTAACCCCGAGGGTAATATATTCGTCGAAGCCGGGCTTGATAACCTGATTAAAGTAAATAATGAGACCCCGATATTTGCGGTTCAACCGCTCCCTTACATTTGTGTAAACCAGCCAGCCACCTACCTGAATGCGCCGTTCGATGCATTGGGGGATTCGTTAGAAGTACTCAATGTAGTACCCCGCGGTTCAGCTACAGGTGCCTATTTTTATTGTACAGGATTTAGTGCGGCCAACCCGATAGCCAGTGCTGCTACAGATCCTTATACTGTTGACCCGGCTACGGGTACAGCTACTTTTACCCCTACACTCATCGGGAAATTCGTTTTAGCCTTCCGCTGTAACAAATACGACCGGAAAACCAAGAAACTAATTGGTTTCATACACAGGGACGTACAGGTATTAACTACAAATTGCAACGGTCCGCTACCCGATGTAACTGATCCGCTAAATGTACAGCATGGTGCGCTGGTTAACGGCAAATACACTATTTGTACCGGAAGTACATTCCAATTCGACATGGAATGTACTTCTTCAACCAGCAACCGTAAGCTCTATATGACTTCCAATACCGAAACCCTCCCCGGCACTTCTTTAAAAACAACAGGTGAAGGAACAGATAAGGTAAAAGGCACTTTTACATGGACACCGCACTTTGGTAATATTGGCGAACATCTCCTGATTATTACCGGTTATGACTCTTCATGCGATAACTCCCCTATTGTATTGAAGCAGCATAAAGTCCTTGTGTTGCGGGTAATACCCAGCATTGATGCAGGTTTTGATAAAACTTACTGCCCGGGCGACAGCAGCAAACCCGTAGAACTTTATGTAAGGGGGGCTGAAAACTACCGCCTGAAATGGACGGATATAGATGGCGGGCCAGCCAAAGCCCTGAGCAGCGATACTGCCCAGGCTCCTTTGATGTACCCTAACAAACTTCCCCGCTCAAACTGGGATAAGGTAGAATATATAGTAACTGCACCAGACTTACCTGCTGCCTGCAAAAACACAGATACATTAGTACTTCGTACAGATACAACTAACAGCATCAATGTTATCCCCGATAACCCGATCATTTTATGCCGTCCTGACTACCTGCAACTGGATGCGTTAATCAAAGGACGCCCCCAGGTAACACCTCTTCCATGCGGTTTATCTAAGGACAAGGACGATAAAAAAATGATAGATTCTTTATGGATAAATGGAGACCTGGCAGGAAGTTTCGATACACTGGGCCCTGTAACTGCTTCTTTCCCTACAGATGTACCCAATGTAAAACAACAATTTTTCATCAGGCGCGGAGACCTCCTGGAATCAGGACTCCTGTACAGTTCTATAAAGAGTATAGCTTTTGAGGCTAAAAATGTTGACCCTACTTTCCAATATAATAATTTCAAAATATCGATGAGATGTGCGCCTGAGCTGTCCATAAGCTGTAACCAGGATTTCCAGGCAGGAATGACTGAGGTTTTCCTGGCAGGCGGCCCTATAGCATTTACTGAAGGCCTTAATAAATTTGATTTCGATAAAGCATTCAACTGGGACACTACGCAAAACCTGTTTATTGAGATTTGTTATAGCGCTAACCCGGTAACCAACCCTTCGGGAAGCAATCCGATAATCAGGTTCGTGCCTACGGATTACGTGTCTACCCTGCTGTTGTCAGATGCGACTGCAGATGTATGTCCAACCCTGTCTTCCAATAAAATTGTGCGGAGCTACACAAGGCCCAGGTTTAAATTTTATTATACTGAGCCGTATACGCCTTTTGTTATTACATGGCTCCCCGGCAATCTTTTGTCAGACTCTACCATACAACAACCACTGGCCTATGTGCCTAAAACTATAACCTATTATGCTACAACTGTAGGCCGTAGCGGGTGTGTTGTAGTTGACTCGGCAGCCGTATATGTACCCATACACGATTATAGCGTGACCCCTGTCGATACAGCTATCTGCTTTGGTGAGCCTGCACCGCTGCATGCCAAAAACGGCTTTACCTACAAGTGGTATGAGTATA
>CAZUMM010000031.1:0-45756 GCA_964621795.1 uncultured Flavipsychrobacter sp. | reverse complement strand
GCATTAATGGATTTCTTGCGGGAGCATAACATACCGGAGTCGAAGCTGCGTGTGCAGCGCATCAATACGAGCGAGGCATATTCCATGTTCGGCTCAAAATATTATATCAACAAGAACTATACACTTCGCATCGAAGACCTAAAAAAGTATGAAACCATTATACTGGGCCTTGTCGGGAATGGTTTTAAGAATCTTGTAATTAGCGAAATAGGATTGGCCGACCGCGATGAAAAAACAGATGAAGTAATGGCAGAGGCCGTAAAAAACGGCATGAATAAAGCTAATATAATTGCCGGAGCTGCCCATGTAAAAAATATCCGCCTGCTTTCTGTAGACGAAACAACAGGCGGTGGCGGTTATCCTATCATGTATAACAAAGCGATGAATTTTGCTGCCGATGCTTCAAATATCCCGCTCAATAAAATAAGCATTCAGAAGGATGTAACCATGATTTTTGAAATAGAATAAGGGATTAACCCATTATGTGCAGCCATTCATAAATCTGCGCCCTGGTTTTACCTGTTTTCATCTGCAGGCGTTCCAGCAGTTCTTCTTCCTTATTCAATTCATACATCAGGTCTTCCTCGGAAATATCGGGGTATTGTGCCTTTATTTTTTCTTTCCAGGCAGGCCATTTTTTCTTAAAATCAGGTGTTTCCATATTCATGTGCATTTAAAAACAGTGAACAAAAAGGTATGGTGGCCGAAAACTTGCGCCACCATACAAAAAACATCTAAATCCGGGTACAGAAAGGCACTATAACGACTTAATCCAGTCTACTACTTCTTCCCTCGACTTACCTAGCTTTTTCTGAATGCGGCCTAACAGTTCATCATCTTTTCCTTCTTCATACTGCAAATCGTCATCTGTCAGGTTACCATTTGCCTGTTTAATTTTTCCTTTCAGTTCGTTCCAGTTACCTTTTATTTCCAGTTTATCCATAACAATAAGTTTTCCATAGTACCTAAAACATTGTGCCAGCAAAAGGTGTTTATCTGTTAGAATGTTGTTAAACCGTAATGCGGATTTTTCATACGGCATGTTTGTTGATTTACTTTTAGCACATCATTAATTACAGTTTTTATGTACTTGAAAGCAGCACTTGGAATAGCACTGGCAGGAAGCCTTCTTTTTACTTCCTCCTGCGTAAAAAAAGAATATTATAACACTACGCCTACGCCGCCGCCGGCAGGGTACCAATATATTTTTGACGATAATTTTAATTACGATGCCAACAACTGGTCGTTCAGCGACCCGGCAAATGATGCTTATGTCAGCATCAACGGGGGCAACCTGAACTACAGCTACCTGCCTGTTAACGACGGCAGCAATACAGTAGCAGTGCAAACAGGCGTAAATACACGATACGACTTCCTGATTCAGACAAGGATGCGCTCAGACTATGCTATGGGTATCGTTTTCGGGGTTTCCAATAACAGTTACGGTTATTCACTTATCATAGACGAATCAGGGTATTTTGCTTTGTACGATGAGGGGGATGCACATACAGGAGTAAAAACAATACTCGACTGGCAGTACAGTTCAGCTATCTCCCCGGGATGGAATGACGTGGAATTTGAACAGGTAGGCAACTACTGGACAGCTTATGTAAATGACACCAAACTCTTTGAGATACCAGCAAAATATATTTCAGGCTCGAAGATAGGATATATAGTACTGGCAGGCACACAGGGTAAGGCAGACTACCTGACAGTGCAATGGTAACAGTGAAGAAGGGGTTGAATGTGTAAAAAGATGGCATGTGCGTGCCATCTTTTTTTTATTTAATCCAGGTAAAATAAAAGGCACTTCCTTTACCAGCCTGCGATTCTACCCATATGCTACCGCCCTGCTCTTCTACAATAACTTTGACGATATTCAGCCCCACACCGGTGCTGCTTTCTCCTGATGCCTGGCTGCCTGTGGTTTCAAACAGGTTGAATATTCTTTTACTGTCCGCCTCCTGTATACCAGGGCCGTTATCCCGTACATAAAATTCGTACTCCTCTTCTTTCTCTCTTACGCCAACGGTTATCCACACCTCTGCTTTATCATTATATTTTACGGCATTGCTGATCAGGTTTTGAAACACCTGCTGCAGCTTTAGCTTGCGGGTATACAAGGTAGGCAGTTTATCTTCTATTTCTATGTTAATATGTTCGGGAAGAAATAAAAGAGAGGCTATCTGTCTCACCATTTCGTCTACATCCACCTCCTCGATAGTCTGCTCCGTAAGGCTGCGCATCGAATATTCAAGAATAGAGGAAATCATTTGCGACAGGTGGTTACCGGCCGACTGTACAAGGCCTACATAGCTTTGCAACTTAGGGCTATCTGCTATCTCTTTTTCTTCATTCAGTACCGAAAGCATACCAACGATACCCGATAAGGGAGATTTAAGGTCGTGTGCCACTATGTACATGAACTGTTCCAGTTGCTTGTTTATCTTGCTCACATTGGCCACAGACCTCTTCAGCTCTTTCTGGTAAAAATAAAGTTGCTCAAATACATTGACCTTAGCCTTACAAACATTCATATCAAGCGGCTTTTGCAGATAGTCTACCGCCCCTGTTTCAAAACCTTTCAGTATATATTGTTCTTCCCTGTTAATAGCCGTTACGAATATGATGGATATATCTCTTGTTTTAGCATTCGACTTGAGGAGTTTTGCAACTTCGAAACCGTCCATATCCGGCATTTGCACATCCAGCATAATAAGCCCTATATCCTCATTTTTCAAAATAAGTTTAAGGGCTTCATTCCCCGATGTAGCACGCAGAAAGGTGCGCCCCTCTTTCTCCAGTATTTCTTCAAGGGAAATCAGGTTTTCTTCCCTGTCGTCTACTAACAGGATTGTAATTTTTGGGGAAGGAGCAATGTGCATAGAAAGTTATTATGTTGCTTTGATACTTTGCAAATAATCAACAATTTCATGGACAGGCAGAATTTGGGTTTTACTGTTCCTGTAAATAGCCGACCTGGGCATATACGGAAAATCCGTAGTATCCGGGTCTTGCACTATACCTGTCCCTCCTTGTTCAATAATGGCAGAAATCCCTTCAGCTCCATCGTTGTTAGCGCCGCTTAGCAATATGCCCGTTGCCCGGTTTCCGTATACCCATGCCAGGCTTTCAAATGTCACATCTATTGAAGGGCGGCTGTGATTAACCCGTTCGGAATAATCGAGGCTAAAACTCTTATCGTCTTCTACCAGTAAATGATAGTTTTGCGGGGCAAGATACACACAATTTTTTCGTATCGGTTGCTTATCCTCCGGTTCTTTTACTTTTATACCGCGCTTATTGTCCGAAAGTATCTGGTTCATATCACTTTGCACATTGCGCAGCCGGTGCATAACTATAATAACAGCAAAAGGAAATTTGTACGGCAGCGATTCGATCAACAGCTTTGTTGTTTGCAGGCTACCTGCCGACCCTCCTATAGCGATAACCTGCGACATACTGTTATTTTTTTCTCCTGTATATTTTATTTGCCGAACTTATTGTCTCAAAATTGCCGCGCACATCCGAAAACATCAGGGACTCCTTTGTACCTATGGCAAGATAGCCTAACGGGGACAAGCTGTCGTAAAACAGCCGTATTACCCTATTCTGTAATTTTTTATTGAAGTAAATAAGCACGTTCCTGCTGCATATCAGCTGAAATTCATTGAATACCTGGTCGGTAACAAGGTTGTGCTGCGAAAACAGGATATTCTTTTTCAGTTCCTTGTTGATGATGGCATTACCGTAACGGGCAGTATAATAGTGGGAAAAATCGCCCTGCCCGCCCGAATGTATATAGTTTTTCGTGTACTCCTTCATGTACTGGAGGGGTATAATACCATTGCGTGCTTTTTCTATATTGGCGGGATTGATGTCTGTAGCATAAATCTTTGTCCTTTCCAGCAATCCTTCTTCTTTCAGCATGATAGCCATTGAATACACCTCCTCCCCTGTAGAGCAGCCTGCATGCCATATCTTAATGATCGGATAAGCTGCCAGCTTAGGCAGTACTTTTGCCCGCAGGTCTTTATAAAAGTCAGGGTCGCGAAACATTTCCGTTACATTCACTGTAACAGATTCCAAAAACCAGTTAAAAAAATCAGGATCATTGGTGAGGTTATATTTGAGGTCGAATACAGATTTCAACCTGGCCATTTCCATACACCTCATCAGGCGCCTGTTGAGCGATGCCATCGCATAGTCTCCAAAGTCGTAACCATACGTTTCATTTATTACCTTCACAATATCATCAACTTCTTCCTTATCAAGGTGTAAATCTTTCATACACTATACAGATAACCAAACTCTCATTAAAGAAAACAACCGTGCGCCGTCTACCGGCTTTGTAATATAATCTGAAGCACCTGCCTCTATTGTCTTCTCCCTATCGCCCTGCATAGCTTTGGCCGTTAATGCAATCACAGGCAGGCCCGTAAAGCGGGTATCGTTCCTGATGATGCGCGTAGCCTCATACCCATTCATTTCGGGCATCATAATATCCATCAGTACCAGGTCTACATCGGGGTGCTCATTCAGCTTCACAATGGCATCTTTACCGTCTTCTGCCGTTATCACTTCCATGCCCCGCTCTTCCAGCATATTGGTCAATGCGAAAACGTTTCGCATATCATCATCGGCCAGTAGTACTTTTTTACCCTTCAGCATATTTTCATCGGCCAGCATGCGGGTGGTCTTGGGCAGGTCTTTACTTTCCACCTCCTGCACTTTGTACAAAAACAGCTCAATCTCATCCATGAGGCGTGCATCTGCCTGCGAAGAATTACGGATTACCACATCCGAAAGTTTCCTCAGTTGCCTTTCATCTTGTGCGGAAATATCCTTGTCGAGAAAAAGAATAACGGGAATATGGTGGTCTTTAATTACTTTCTGGATGACTGTAAGCTGAGATTTTCCTTTTTCCAGGTCGGCACCTATATCCACTATTATGGTATCATAATTTTCAGACCTGAGTTTTTCTGCAGCCTCTTCAGCCGTGCTCACATACACACATTCAACATCAAAGTTGCGCTCCCCGATCAACCCTTTCAGTAAATCATCTTTCAGGTGCGTGCCACTCAATATCAGCAACTGCTTAATATCTGAATGTATCTGTTTATTGATAGTGACAAATGCATTTTCAAGGCCTTCTTTCTCCAAAGGCTTTTTCAGAAATGCTATTGCCGTATTTCCGCCTTTTTGCGCATCATCTGTAGCCGACATGATATGCACGGGAATATCTTTCAGGCTTTTATCTGCTTTCAGCAGTTTCAATATAGTCCAGCCGTCCAGTACGGGTAGCTGAATATCGAGAATGATGGCAGAAGGCTTGTATTTACGTGCGTAATACAGCCCTTCATCACCCTGCAAAGCAATAATAGTTTTGTATTTCTTATTGCGGGCAAAATCCTGCACTACCGATGCAAACTGCGGGTCATCTTCAATGATCAGCATAACCCGGTCGCCCTTTTTCAAATTATCCCGGTCGTCGGGCAGCTTCGTTTGTTCTGTTACCGTCGATAAGTCTACATCCTTTACTTCCACAGGCTCTGCATGTACAGGGTATACATGTTCCTTTACAGCCCCAAGCGGCAGGTAAACAAAGAATGTGCTGCCTTTACCTTCCGCACTCTCCAGTTGCATTTCGCCACCCAATCGTTTCACCAGTTCTTTACATATAGACAACCCCAGCCCCGTACCGCCATACTTGCGACTGGTAGAACCGTCGGCCTGCTGAAACGCTTCAAAAATAAGTTGCTGCTTTTCAGGCGCTATACCAATACCCGTATCTGCCACGGAAATTACCAGCACTTCATCTGCCGACCTTAAATGCTCTTCCTGTAGCGCATCCGTATCAGAGGTCACATCGAAAGTAATAGTGACACTTCCTTTTTTAGGAGTAAACTTAAAGGCATTGGACAGCATATTTTTCAATACCTGCTCCAGTCTCAGTTTATCGGTATGTATAACTGCCGGTGTAGCCGGGGTAATTTTTTTGTTGAGTTTAATCGATTTTTCTTCCGCTATTACCTGGAAGGTTTGCGATACATCATGAACGATTCCTTTTACGGACGTGTCTTCAAAGTTGAAATCGATTTTTCCGGCCTCAATCTTAGAGAGGTCAAGAATATCATTGATAATATTCAACAGGTCCGTACCCGATTTATGTATCACATTGGCATACTCTACCTGCTTGGAAGTAAGGTTCTCGCCCTTATTCTCAGCCAGCAAGCGTGCAAGTATCAATACACTGTTCAACGGCGTCCGCAACTCATGCGACATGTTTGCAAGAAACTCAGACTTATATTTACCGGTTATTTCCAGTTCCCGGGCTTTCATGGAAAGTGCCTGCCGTGAAAGCTCCACTGCTTCATTCTTTTCTTCAAGTTCGGCATTTATCTGCCTCAGTTCTTCTTCCTGCACACGCAGTTCTTCTTCCGAAGCCTGTAATACTTCCGCCTGCCTTGTCAGTTCTTCATTAGTCTGCCTTAGCTCCTCCTGCTGGTTTTGCAGGCTCAGCTTTTGCTCCTGTACCTGCTCCAGCAGCTGTATGATCTTTTCCCTTGCATCTGCGGCATTCAGGGCAATAGCTATATTATTCATCACCATGCTTGCCAGGTCTGTTTGCAGTGCGGTGAAGGGAACAAATGAAGCCAGCTCTATTACGCCTTTCAAGTCGCTGTTGTACCACAATGGGATAAACATGAGTTCCCCGGGCAATACCCCTCCTGCCCCACTTTTAACATGCCAATAGGAAGAAGGTATATTCTTTACAATTGTCACCCCATCATTCCCCGCAGCGCTCCCCGCCAGGCCCTCTTCTATATCGTAGCTGCGCTGGGCCGATTCCGGGAGGGCATTGGAAGCAGCCATTATCAGCTTGCCACTTTCTTCGTTATATAAATATAACGCACCCGCCGGGCAAGCAAGGTAGGTACACAGTGTTTTTAATAAATCGGTAGTAAGCGTACTTAGCTCTTCAACGCCTTGCATACGGTCGTTAATCTGTGAAACACCTGTCAGTTGCCAATTCCTGTTATTACTCTGCTCATTTAATGTATTCAGCTGATCCAGGTTTTCCTGCAAGGCCATTTCAGCTTTCCGGCGTATGTTGAATTCACTGACAATAAAATAAATAAGCACCAGTATGATTACCTGGGTCAGGATGGAACCAGATACGGCTATTTTATTGGAAAAAGATAAAGCGCTGCCCGTTTGCTGCTGCCGCTCCAGCAGCAGGTCCCCTTCAAAGCTTATGCATGTTGCAAGATTTTTCCGCACCACATCCATCAGTTCTTTCTCCCTGCCTGTAATGCTGGCCATGTCCTCTTTTGTATAGTCCGATGCATCTAAGGGCAGACCTTGCCAAAAGCGAAGCACATCTTCTATGCTATCTTCAAGCGCCTTTACATTGCTAAACTGCACTTTATCATCTTCCACGAGGTTTTTCAGTTCTACAATGATGTTATTGATTCGCCTGCTCCCTGCAAAGTACGGGTCAAGAAACTTTTTATCATTTGTCATCCGGAAAGCCCGCCTGCCGGTCTCCATGTCTACCAGATAATTCTGAACTTCGCCAAGCTGCCTGATAATCTGATAGCTACGCCGTACATTACGGCTTTCTTCTGCCTGTTTCTGAAAAGACAAATAGGTTACGATACCAACGGTGAGGGCCAGGATAAATGCAGTGGCAAAACCAAGGAACAAACGGTTAGTGTATGATTTTTTCATATGATGATATACCTGCGGTTAAAATACAACAGAAATTGCAGAATAACGTCAGTTGATATTTTTGTTAAATAAAAAATATTTTAAATAATCCTTAGTTTTAGGGGTATGAAACATATTATTAACGCATTACTGCTTTGCTTATTCATGCAGACCGTCAGCGGGCAAACCAATATCATCTGCACCGGCACCGCTGCAGAACAGGTAATGCAGGGGAATTATGACCCTGCTACCTATAAGGCTGCAAACGTGATAAATGATCCCACAGTTATAAGCCAGGAAATAATGGCCCATGTTTCACCCGATTCTTTGTTGAGCTATTTACAGGTGTTAAGAACATTCGAAAACAGGAACTCGGGCTCGGATACCCTTTCAAATACAAGGGGTATCGGCGCTGCCCGCAGGTGGATATACGGTAAATTTCAACAATTCAGCCTCCGCAACGAAAACCGCCTGTTATCCGCTTACCTGCAGTTTGACGGCGCCATCTGTAATATGCAAAAGCACAGCAACGTAATGGCCATATTGCCAGGAACAGACACTGCCGATAAATCGATTATTATCATAGAAGCGCACATGGACAGCCGCTGCTCGGGACTGTGCGATACCACGTGCCTTGCCGAGGGCATGGAAGATAACGGCAGCGGGACGGCACTGGTAATGGAACTGGCAAGGGTAATGAGTAAATACAGCTATAACCATACTATCGTATTTGTAACGACTACTGCTGAAGAACAGGGGTTATTGGGCGCAGAAGCACTGGCCACTTATGTAAAACAGAAAAATATTTTAGTGAAGGCGGTGTTGAATAACGATGTTATAGGAGGCATTATTTGCGGTCATACATCTTCTCCCCCTTCCTGCCCCGGACTGAATGACATTGACAGCACCAACGTGAGGTTGTTTTCTTACGGCGGCTTCAATTCTCCCCACAAGCAGTTATGCCGGTTTATTAAATTGGAATATAAAGAGATGATACAGCCTTTTGCCGCTGTACCAATGGGCATACACATCATGACGGATGAAGACCGCACAGGCCGCGGCGGCGACCATATCCCCTTCCGTCAAAAAAACTATACTGCCATGCGCTTTACATCTGCCAACGAACACGGCGATGCCAGTAACGGGCCGGGATATACCGACCGGCAACACACATCGGGCGATATACTGGGTGTAGATACCGATAACGACCAGGTAACCGATAGCTTTTTTGTTGATTTCAATTACCTGGCAAGGAATGCGGCAATTAACGGGAATGCCGCCGCCATGATAGGCATAGGGCCAAAAACGCCTGATTTCACACTTACAAGCAATACCAATACAGAACTGACTGTAAACATTACCGACCCGCAGCAATACCTACACTACAGGGTAGGTGTACGTACCACCACCAACGACTGGGATTCTGTATATACCTTCACCGGTGCTGCCAATCATATATTTACGGTAACACCGGGGCAGTATATTGTAAGCGTTGCAGCAGTAGATAATAAAGGTGTGGAAAGCCTGTTTTCAAGAGAGCTGATGGTGACTACCGGCATCAATACCATTGTGCAGCCAGGGAAAGACATCATGCTGCTTCAAAACAAGCCTAACCCTTTTGACGAAGCCACCATAATATCTGTAGCTGCAAGTAAGGATATGATGGGGAAAAAGGCATTTATTTCGATACACGATATTACCGGCAGGGAAATAAAGCGGCTGAACATCACTTTGAAACAGGGCGTCAATGAAGTGATTTTTGAACATGGCTACCACATGGCAGGCACCTGTATCTACACACTGGTAATTGACGGGCAGGCCGTAGATTCAAAAAGAATGATATTTTCAAACTAACAAAAAGGAACGGCGTAGCAGGTACTACGCCGTTCGTCATTAGTTTACCTGCGGAAGTGAAGCAATTTCTTTTTCAAATGCTGCAAACCGCACATCAAGGTCTTTTTTGAGTTTCCTTTTCACTTTTTCTTCTTCAATAAAAGAATAGTCAATACTGTTGTAAACAAATTGTTTTATTCTTTCGTAGCTGATGGTTTTGTATCGTTTGGCCAGTAGTACGTATTGGTCGGTGAGATTGCTGCGCAAAACCCCTGCATCGTCGGTACATATTACTATCGGTACGCCAAAACTATTGTATAGTGATACCGGGTGCTTATCTCCCTTTACATGCAGGATAAATTCATTACTGAACAGGTTTATCTCTACGGCAATGTTATTGGCCGCCATATATTTCAGCAGTTCAAAACAGTCTTTTTCGTAAGCTACATCTACACCGTGCCCTATCCTTTGCGCCCCTGCCGTATGAACCGCCTCGTTGATGTGCCAGGTAAGCTGCTCAGGCTGAACAAGGCCCAGTGTTAGCTCTCCTGCATGCATGCCATATTGTACACGCGGGTATTGCTTATGGCAAAAGGCATACATCTGCATGTGCAGCCAGTAATCGGCCATTGAGGTCTCATTATCTTCCGGCGCTACAATATTTACGCCTACTATCAACGGGCTAGTGGCCGCAGATTCGAACGCTGTAACGAGGCTTTTAAAAACCGTAACAGGCGGCACTACGCGCACTACATAATTTTGATAGCGCATGGTAAAGTCCTTATCATCTATTTTCAGGCTTTTGTGCAGTTGTTCTATCTTTTCATTATGTGCCTTTGCACAGCTTTTCATATCTGTGCTCAGCAGCCGTGCATATATTTCGCCGAGTATTTCCTGCGCAGCTTTTTCGTCCCTCTCTGCCTGTGCTTTCTCCAGCCTCGCCGTCAAGGCATCCGTATTACCAATATCTGCAGTACAACGTATACTGATGAACATGGTTTCTATGTAGCTCACATTTTCTTTCAGCGCCCTGTTTTTCAATTCAAGCAAACCGGCTGCCAGGCTATCGTTACTGGTTACACCGAAGTAACCAAAGGTTTCAAAGAATAATTTATCTGATGGATAGCTGACGTGGTTATAATCTTTTACCGACCATTTTTGTATCAACTGCTGCTTGTAGTAAGGCAAAGAATCTTTGAGGGTGGAAAAGCGAACCCAATCGTTGCCGGGTACACTGTCTTTACTCACAATACAGGTTCTTTTGTTAATGAAACAATTATTCTTTACTACACGGTCTATGTATGTTTCGGTATAAATGGAACCGCTGTAATGATGGTGCAGGTCTCCGCCTTTGGGCATCTGCGAAAAGAATGCTGTCAGTGCTGCCGTATTACCTCTTATATTATCCAGGTATTTATCTGTGCTTTGCGCCGTTAAAACAAACGGAAGCATGCAGGCTGCAAGAAAGGCCAGTTTTTTCATGTATGTGATATTTATGATGTGTATGTAATATTACCTTACTATAGCTTCGAGGGTAGTATCATCAATCTCCACAGTTGCATCAGCCACAGAAATATGATGTTTAAAGCATTGCTTGTCCTCCAGCCAGTCTGTACTGGTGAAACAGGCTTTTTCTATCTTAATACTGTTCACCAGCAATTCTTCTCCGTCCAGTACCAACCTCCATAATAAATATTTCCCGTCCGACTCCGTATTAAACCGGACATGGGCCAACCTGCAATGTTTTTTCATATATATAAATGCAGCACAAATGTGCAAAATTCCCGGGTATGAAAAAAGCACCTTACGGTGCTTTCGTGTTATAAAACTGTTTCTTTACTTTCCAGCCATTTACGCCTGCCCTCTCCTTTTATCACATGTCTCTCGCTGTGGTAAGACGAGCGCACCAACGGGCCGCTTTCTACATAATCAAGCCCCATCTTATACCCTTCTTCGCGATAGAAGGCAAATTCATCGGGATGGACAAAACGGACAACGGGCAGGTGTTTTTGCGTCGGCTGCAGGTATTGGCCAATAGTTACTACGTCGCAGCCGTTATCAGCAAGGTCGCGCAGGGTTTGTAATACTTCCTCCTGCGTTTCGCCCAGCCCCAGCATGATGCCGCTCTTAGTGCGCATACCACCGTCTTTCAGGCGGCGTATCACTTCCATACTGCGGTGGTATTTGGCCTGTATGCGCACCTTGCGCGTAAGGCGCTCTACTGTTTCTATATTGTGCGATACTACTTCGGGCGCTACGTCTATAACACGCTGCAGGTTTTTCCACTGCCCTTTAAAGTCGGGTATCAGGGTTTCCAGCGTAGTATCGGGGTTCAATGCGCGCACAGCTTTAATAGTATTGGCCCAGATAATAGAGCCCCCGTCTTTTAGTTCATCACGGTCAACCGAGGTAAGTACGGCATGCTTTACCTTCATCAGGTATATAGCCTCCGCCACACGTTGTGGCTCGTCCCAGTCTACAGGCTCCGGCCTCCCGGTGGCTACTGCGCAGAAACCGCAGGAACGGGTGCAGATATTGCCCAATATCATAAAAGTAGCAGTACCTTCTCCCCAGCACTCGCCCATATTGGGGCAATTGCCGCTTTCGCAGATAGTATGTAGTTTATGTGTATCTACCAGGCTGCGCACATGCCTGTAGCCTTCGCCGGTAGGTAGCTTCACTCTCAGCCAGTTAGGCTTCTTCACTCTTGTTTCGGTGCTGTTGTCAACAGAACTGATTATGGGCAACTCTTGCATAGAAAGTGCAAATTACAATCATTACCAACGTTTGCCAAATTGTATGGATGCGTAGAGGTTTACAAAATAAGGCACTGCATCCTGTAAGGCCATCATTTCTATTTTTTTCGTATAGTACTCTGCGCTGATACCTGTCTCTATGGCCATTATGCGCGTTTTATTGGTATGAAAGTCGAAGTGCAGGCCCGTTTTGACGTATATGCCGGGTACTACCTGTATCTCATTAAGCCCTTTGGCAAATCCCGAACTGCCATAAATATTCAGCCTCGACAGGAATAAATCTTTCGTGGAGTCGGAATATTTAATGTCTTTTCGTACCGTTGAATACTTATCTACCGGCACTTTGGCATCCAGGTAGTACGGCTTCAGCAATCCCGCCGAGATACCGCCCAAATATACCCAGTGAATAGATACAGTACCTACTTCAGGCTTCCCGGCTATCATTTTGCGCTTTCCATACCCTATTTTGAACGTATAGAAATTATTAATCTTGGCATAGATAAAAGAACGGGGACGGCCATCACTGTTAGGGGCTGTAATGTTATTGGTGCTCCTTATCTCTTTGGGGTGCTTTTTTTCAGACAGTTCTACCTGCAACAGTTTAGTATCATAGAAGTAGTCGCGCTTCCTGTTTTCACCTGTTTCCCAGCCTTTATCAGCAAACAGACTCCAGCCATCAGAGTTTAACCGCAACCCGCCGCTGAACTCGGTACGGATAGACTTTGGCTTTTTAGGTCTTGGGGTTACCCTGTATTGAGGCAAAGCTTTTTTTACAACAGCCTTTGCGGCAGTACTATCCGTCTGTGCATCTATAGTGCCTGCACAGGCCAACAACAATAATACTATCCATATCCTTTTTCCTTTCATTGCTCAATATATTACCGGGTAATACTGCTACATGCGCTACTGTTTTACTAAAACACTTAAGGTACAATTTTATTTACCGTTTTACGGGCATACAATTGTAAATTTAAGGTAAAATACGTGAAGTGACATCTAAAGTTATATATACCGGCGAGCTGCGTACCGTAGCTACCCACCTGCGTTCGGGTACCGTTATCGAAACGGATGCCCCGATAGACAATAACGGCAAAGGGGAACGTTTTTCTCCCACCGACCTCGTAGCCACTGCCCTTGCGTCCTGCATGTGCACACTTATGGGTATTGCAGGCCGTACCCACAACATCAACATTGACGGTACCGAATGTGAAATAGAGAAAATAATGGTGCCCAACCCGCGGCGTATAGGCGAAATAAAGGTAAATGTCCGTTTCCCAATGACGCAGACCTATACCGATAAGGAAAAGAAAATACTGGAACATGCAGCCATTACCTGCCCGGTATTCGAGAGCCTGCACCCCGACTGCAAAAAGACGGTACTATTTCTCTGGCCCTGACCGGAGGATACTGTGCCCCAGGCTGCATTCAAGACATCTTTTCGACGTACAATACCTGTTGTAAAGCTGTAGCAGCGCCTGCGACTGTGCCGCATTCTGCACTTTCCAGCCTGTAACATTCCATTCGTCTATGATATGGTTTTTTTCGGCAGGTACCTCGTCCAGCAGTTGCAGTGCTTTTTCCTGCAACCCGTCAACGCCCTGCCTTGCTGCGTACAGGAATTGTATCGGCGCTATGGTATTGATAATAATGTTCTGAACGGAAGATTTCCCAAGCTTTTTTGCTACCGGTTTTTCGATTGTTTCTTCATCAAAACGGTAATGTGTATCCCAGTAGCTGCCGCCCTGTACTTCCAGCAAAGGGGAAATTTCTTTCACTGTATTCACTTCTATTATCTGCGAAAACAGGTGCAATGATTTATGTACCAGTGCTGCAAATTGTGCAATGCGTATGGTTGGGAAATTGGCAGGCCGCATCCGCAGGAATTTCCACAAGTGGCCCGCAATAGGTGTAAGCTTATATTTCTTTCTCAGGTAGTCGTACTCCGCCTGCAATTGTTTAGGGTAAGTGTCTGTAAAAGTACCGTCCAGCATACCTGCTTGTCCGAACAGCAATGCTTCCACCTGCTGCAGGTTTTCCCGGTGTTTAGCAAGCACATTCAGGGGGATGGATTGCGCGAGCATCAGGAAAGGAGCGCTGTTTACCTTGAACCCGAAATTGTACGCCATGCGCCAATAAAGCAGGTCATGCCAGTCTTCTACCGACTGCGCCAGCATTTCTTTCCACTCTACCAGTTTTTCTTCCCACCGTTCGGCCAGCAGGCGGGTGAGCCAGGCATGTTTGGTTATATCGCGGATGCCGGAAAGGTATTGGCCGCACAGTATCGTACGTTTGTTGTTCAGCAGCGACGCATATTTACCCGTAAGCGAATCTGTTATGTTATTGCCCAGTGCCAGCACCGGTATATTATCTGCCACCCTTTCCACATCATTGCCATACACTACATGCAGAATAATGTTGTGGTATGCTTTATCGTCCTGGTGGCCATGCTTCAGCCAGTCGCTTGTATGGACGTGCAACTCCACGTGCCCCACCAGCACCGTATTCCCGATGCGCACTTTCGCCTCCAGGAAATCGGGGCCTGCATTTGTATTGTATCTGCCGGGGTGTATGACCGTGATGTCTTCGCCATCATCTGTTTTCAGCCCCGAAGGGTGGTACAGGCTATGCTGCCATATAAATTGCAGTAATTTTTCTTGCACGGTATAAGCAGGTATTTGTGAGGTTTAGCCCTACAAATTACAAATATGCTGCCATTTGCTGCTGATAATCTTTAGCAGCTTCGCCTGCACGTACGGCAAAATCCGTATCCTTACCGGCATAGATAACGCCTCTTGAGACATTGATGAGCACCCCTCCGTCTTTATTCATAGCGTTTTCGCAAACAGTGGCTACATCGCCTCCCTGCGCACCTACACCGGGCACCAGGAAGAAATGTTCAGGCAGTAGCTGACGCACTTCCTGCAACTGCTCTTTGCGGGTAGCACCTATTACAAACATCAGGTTGGACGGTGTGCCCCACCCGGCAACTGTTTTCAAAACACGCTCATACAGCAACTCGCCACCGCATTGCTGCAACTGGAAATCGGCACTGCCTGCATTGGAAGTAAGCCCCAGCACTATAGCCCATTTGCCCTCAAACTGCATAAAAGGTTTTACACTGTCTTCTCCCATGTAGGGAGCAACCGTTATACTGTCGAATGGATAGGTATCGAAAAAGGTTTTGGCATACTGCTCGGCAGTATTGCCTATATCGCCGCGCTTGGCATCTGCTATGGTGAAAATGTCCTTAGGAATATAGTCCAGCGTTTTGCCCATGCTTATCCATCCCTTCACACCCTGCGCTTCATAAAAAGCCGTATTCAGCTTATATGCCACTGCATAATCTTTAGTAGCATCAATGATGGCTTTGTTAAACGCAAATACCGGGTCTTCTTCTGCAAACAAATGCTTGGGGATTTTTGTAATATCCGTATCCAGGCCTACGCAGAGCAATGATTTTTTTTCGCGGATGGTTTCCACTAATCGGGCACGATTCATATCTCAGAATTATTAAACAGCGGCAAAGTTAAAACCTATTATTTGTACTTGCCTATTTTATCATCAATAGCCATATCTTTTACATTGCTGGTATGCAACTTCATATTAATAAGCAGTGAAGGCGCTCCTGCACTGAAACAGGCCTGTTGTATATCTTTCAGCAACTGCATTACTTTATCATATTCACCTTCTACCACGGTTTCGAAAGGGCATACAACATATTTCATTCCCGATGCCTGTATACATTCAATTGCTTTATCAACTATTGCATAAGCTTCTTCCTGTGTAGATGATTGTAAGGGCAACACCTGTATGGCAAGGTTCACTATATAATTCATATTTCTTTGTTTTTGCGCAAGTTATCCTGCATCTGTTAAAAATGCTTAACATACTATAAATAATATCTGTTTTGTGGCTACCTTAACAACCTTATTTTTAGAGCCATTTTCAAAAACACATCCATATATGAAAAGATTTTCACTTCTTATTTTATTGACCATCGGCCTGTTTTCATTCAGCTTTGCGCAAGACCTAAAGCTACCGGCACTCAGCCCCGGTCAAAAACTGACACAGGACTTCTCTACTTCTACCATTGAAGTAACTTACAGCCGCCCCTCTATACGTGGCCGTAAAATATTCGGCGACCTTGTACCTTACGGGTCTGTATGGCGCACAGGGGCAAATTCTGCCACCAAAGTAAAATTCGGGGAAGATGTGACCATCGGCAACATAGAAGTAAAAGCCGGCGAATACGCTTTATACACCATTCCAGGAAAAGATGAATGGGAAGTAATCTTCAACAGGGGCACAAGCAACTGGGGCAATGCAGGCTACAACAAAGATGAAGACGTAGCACGCTTAAAAGTGAAACCGATGACGCTGGCTAATACGGTTAGTTCGTTCACCATAGAGGTGGCCAACATCACTTTCAGCACCTGCACCATCGACCTTACCTGGGAGAAAACAGGCGTTTCCATACCCATAAAGGCAAACAATGAAGCCCGTCTTTCCGCTTCTATCGAAAAAGCCATCAATAACCCAAGCGTTCCTTACTGGCAGGCGGCTAATTATTATTATGAAACCAACCAGAAGCTGGATGTTGCCTACGAATATGTGACCAAAGCACTGGAACAAAATCCCAAAGCTTTTTACATGTGGCACATGAAAGCCAAACTGGCTATGAAACTGCATAAATACGACGAAGCAAAGATGGCTGCTGAAAAGTCTATTGAAACAGCACAGGGTTCTGCTTTTGAGGCCGACTATGTGCGCAACAACCAAAAAATACTGGACGAACTGAAAAAAATGTAATCATTGAAACAATAGTATAATACCCACAGTCATCAACACACTGTGGGTTTTTATTTTAATCATACGCATGAAAAAATTATTTCTCTTATCAGCAATAGCATTTACTACTTACACCGGCAATGCACAACAGGTGCGCCCTGCTACCTCGGCACAGATATACCAGGAGATAGCACAGCTTAAGAACCTGACCAATGTGCTGTATATGGCAGCACACCCCGATGATGAGAACACACGCCTGCTAGCATGGCTGGTAAACGATAAACATGTACGCACTGCATACCTTTCGCTGACACGTGGCGACGGGGGACAAAACATCTTAGGTAGTGAACAAGGTGCGGCACTGGGCCTGATACGCACACACGAGCTACTGGAAGCACGCAAACTGGACGGTGCGGGGCAGTTCTTTACCCGAGCTATCGATTTCGGTTTTTCCAAAAACCACGAAGAGACGTTCAAACACTGGGATGCCAATAAACTGACGGCGGATGCAGTGTGGGTGATACGCAAGTTCAGGCCCGATGTAATTATATGCCGTTTCCCGCCCGATGCCAATGCAGGGCACGGGCAACATGCCGCTTCGGCTGTTATAGCAGAGAAAGCATTCAAGGCTGCGGGAGATAAAAATATGTACCCGGAACAATTGCAGGAACTAAAACCCTGGCAGCCTATACATATACTTTTTAATAGCTACCGTTTCGGCAACCGTAACACAACCTCTGAAGACCAGTTCAAACTATCTGTAGGACAATACAGTTCTTTACTCGGCATGGGTTATGGCGAGTTGGCGGGTATCAGCCGCAGCCTGCACAAAAGCCAGGGCGCTGGTACGCCAAGTGTTCCCGGGGTGCAAACTGAATACTTCAAGCTGGTGGACGGCGGCAGTATCAGCACGTCCCTGTTTGATGGTATTGACATAACATGGAACCGGGTACACCGCCCTGAAATAGGCGATGCTATTAAACTAATCCTGAAAAACTTCGACTTCAGGAAACCGCAGCACAGCCTGCCTGCGCTCATTGCCCTGCGCAGCCAGGTAGAAACGGTAAAGAACAGCTACTGGCGCAAACTGAAGCTGGAAGAGCTGGACAACATCATACTGGATTGCAGCGGCTTTATGGCTGAATTGTACACGCAGGAGGCACAAGCTACAGCAGGCAGCAGTGTACCGTTTACCATGAAACTGATTGCCCGTAGCGATTTACCTTTTACAGTTAAAAACATTGCATGGCCAAACGGAGATACGGTACTAAATGCAAAACTGGGCAAGGACACATTGGTAACACTTACCCATACCATTACTATACCTGCCAAAACACCGCTCACACAGCCTTATTGGCTTTCCCAACCGGCAGAAGGCACTTCGCATTATCCCTTTATTGCCGATAGTCTTACAGGCTTGCCCGAAACGCCCAACAACCTTACAACAACAGTACATATTTCTATCAACGGGTATGATATGGCCGTGCCTGTACCTTTATCGTATAAAAAACTCGACCCTGTACGCGGCGATGTGGTAGAACAATTGCGCATTGTGCCCGATGTAAGCCTTGATTTTACAACAGGGCTTATCATAAAAGACGGAAAGAACCCGCCTCATGCAAATGTGCATATACATGCATATAAAGATGTGCCGAATGCCTCACTGGTGGTGTACAACGATATGGCGGTGCAGGACATTTCCGGATTGAACTTAAGAGCGGGCATGGATACCACCATTACTGTAACTGTTAAGGAAAATGAACAGAACAGGAACAAAGACTATAACCTGTTTGCCAAAATACAGGCTGCGGGTAAAGAGTACACCAAAAGCCTGAACGTCATCAGCTATCAACACATACCCACCCTGCAATACTTCACTACACCGTACACCAAAGTGCTGCAAAACAACTGGTCTTCTGCTGCTAAACGGGTTGGATATATAGAAGGTGCGGGCGACCATGTGGCTGAAATATTGCAACTGGCAGGTGTACAGGTAGACGTGCTGAAACCCGGCGACATTACCGCTGCCAACCTGAAAAAGTACGATGCCGTTGTAACCGGCATCAGGGCAGTAAATACGAAAAAAGAAATGGCAGTATGGATGCCTGAGTTGCTGCGCTATGCCTACAACGGCGGCACACTGGTGATGCAGTACAACACCTTGCAGGACCTGGCCACGCGCGATATGGGCCCATACCCGTTCACCCTCTCCAGCCTGCGTGTAACGGAAGAGGATGCAGAGGTTACTTTTGTTGACAAGGACAATAAACTGCTGAACACACCCAATAAAATCACGCAGGACGATTTCAGTGATTGGGTACAGGAGCGCGGTTTATATTTCCCTTCCGAATGGGATAAGCATTATCAGCCCCTGTTCAGCATGCACGACACGGGCGAAAAGCCACTGGAAGGCTCAACCCTGTACACACCTTATGGCAAGGGCGCTTATGTATATACTGCATTGTCTTTCTCGCGCCAGTTACCTGCGGGCAACAAAGGAGCTATCCGTTTAATGATGAATTTTATTTCAGCAGGTAAATCAACCGCTAAAAAATAAAGGTGTATTGAACCGGGATAAAAAACAAAACTGGAATTATTTGTATGCGGCAGTGCTGCTGGCACTGCTGCTGCAAATAGTCCTGTATTACTGGTTCACCCGACACTGGTCATGAGCACTATAGACTGGGCCATATTACTTATTACCCTTGGGGGCATCATTATATATGGTGTATATAAAGGCCGCGGGCAAACCGGGGCCGATAGCTATTTGCTGGCCAATAAAAATATGCCCTGGCATGTAGTGTTGCTGGGCATTATGGCTACGCAGGCCAGCGCCATTACTTTCCTTTCAGCCCCCGGGCAGGCTTATACCGATGGCATGCGCTTTGTGCAGTATTATTTTGGCTTGCCGATAGCAATGGTCGTTATCAGCGTTACCTTTATCCCTATATTTCAACGGCTGAATGTGTACACAGCTTATGAATACCTTGAACAACGCTTTGACCGTAAAACAAGGCTGCTGACCTCCTGCCTGTTTCTTGTTTCGCGTGGCTTGTCTACAGGCATTAGCATCTATGCGCCATCCATCATTCTTTCCTCCATTATGGGGTGGAATATTTACCTGACCAATATCATTACGGGTGGGTTATTGATTATATACACCTATACAGGTGGAGCAAAGGCTATAGCACATACACAAAAACTCCAGTTCCTCATCATTCTCGGCTCAATGGCTATTGCAGGGTACCTTGTAGTAGACAGGTTGCCGGATGGGTTAGGATTTACAGATGCCCTGTACGTAGCGGGAAAATCGGGCAAACTGAATGTGATTACCACCAACTTCAACTGGAATGATAAATACAATATCTGGAGCGGCATCATCGGCGGTTTCTTCCTGGCGCTCTCCTACTTCGGCACCGACCAAAGCCAGGTAGGCCGCTACATCAGCGGGAAGAACATCAAAGAAAGCAGGTTAGGCTTATTAATGAACGGGCAGGTAAAAATACCGATGCAGTTTTCCATACTGCTGATTGGCGGGCTGCTGTTTGCGTTTTACTCCTTCCAGGCCGCCCCTGTGTACTTCAACCAAAAAGCATTGAACGATGCAAGACTAGCCGCCCCGCAAAAGATGGCGGCGATAGAAGACCAGTACAACAGCCTGCATACAAAATACGAGACTTTAGCTATAGCCGCTGCACATGATAAGGGCAACAATACGAACCTAATCGAACTGAAGGAAACACAACAACAATTACAAACATTAAGAGACAGCGCCCGCAATGAGATAAACCGGCACAACATAACAGGAGATGCCAATGACACCAACTACATCTTCCTGTATTTTGTAAAACACACACTACCTAAAGGATTGGTGGGACTGTTGTTTGCGGTGATATTTCTTGCATCATGGGGTTCTATTTCGGCTGCACTCAACTCGCTGGCCTCCTCTTCGCTGATGGATATACACCTGCTGGACAGGGAGCATACAACAGCACATGAAAAGCAACTGGTGTACGGCAGGCTGCACACGCTTGCGTGGGGCATCTTCTGTATAGCTGTGGCTATGTTCGCCACGCGCATGGGATCGCTTATAGAAGCGGTAAATGTATTAGGGTCGCTGTTTTACGGTACCATACTGGGAATTTTCCTGGTAGCCTTTTATGTAAAACGCGCAGGAGGCCGGGCGGTTTTCACTGCTGCACTCATAGCCGAGATAGCAGTCATCGTTATTTACAATATGGAAATCGTTTCCTTTCTCTGGCTGAATGTAATTGGGGCTTTGCTGGTAATGTGCATCAGTTTGCTGCTTGCTAAACGAACTAATGTAAAGTAGCGTAAATCTTATTAAAATCTTCAAGCGGCACCTTAATCGTTTTAGTTATGCCCAGGCTATCATCAAACCAAACGGTCATTACTTTGTTATCAGCTATTTGCTTTAGGAAGTCAACTTTGACGGCACCATCCTTTGTTAACGCATAACCATTCTCTATAAATGTCTGCCCCTTAATATTTTCAAGAAGCAGGGTTTTATTATCTCCTACCTGCAAACGCATACCCGCCGGTTCATAAATGCCACCTGTTATCATCCAGAAAGAAAAGCCTGCCCGCTGCCCTGCCGGTTTAATGACCGTTATTACCATGTTTTCTTTCCTGTTATTCAAACCTTCATATTCTGCTATGTAATTAAGTACAGGTGTAGCACTGGAATCCATTATCCACCTGTTCCATGTATTGCTTTGTTTTTCCGCTTCCTGTGCATTTGCTGCAACAGAAAAAAACAAACTGATAAATAACAGAATACAGTATTTCATACGGGGCTGTTTGAGCAATAAAATGTATAGTAAATATACGGATACCGGCAATAACCTATCCCTATCCATCCAGCGTAGCTATCCCGGTTTTCAGGGCATACATCACTAATCCCGTTCTCGATTTAATTTTCAGTTTTGAAAACAACTGGTCGCGGTAGTTATCTATTGTCCGATGGTTAATGCCCATAATGTCGGCAATTTCGCGGTAGGTCATTTCGCTGCAGCATAGCTTCAGGAATTGTGTTTCTTTCTCATTCAGTTCTGTAACGGTCACTTCATTGGGTTTGGAAATAATCTGGTGCAGTATTTTCCCTGTTACCAGTTCTGAATGATAAAAGCCATTTTCATAAAGCGATTCAACTGCTTTACGTAATATGGCAGGTTGCGAATCTTTCAAAATATATCCTCCTGCACCCGCACGCAACATACCTATGATGTTGAACTCCGAATCATAGACAGATACTGCCAGAATTTTTATGTCGGGCCATTTCTGTTTAATGATTTTAGCGGTTTCAAAGCCGTTGGTTTCAGGCATATTGATATCGAGCAGGCAAACATCCGGTAATACTTTGGCAGTATTCAGCCTGTCGAGCAGGTCTTTCCCGTTTTCTACACTGAACAATACTTCCATGTTATCGAAATCGCCAATCAACTCTTCCACGCCTTTACGAAAAAGATTATGGTCGTCGGCCAGTGCCAGTTTTATTTTATTGTTCATTTGTTGCAATGTTTATTGTAATGAATGTACCCTTACCCGGCTCAGAGTTTATATTCAGGTTGCCCAACATTTTTGCCCTTACGTGCATATTATGCAAGCCCAGTCCTTTACTATCATCCATTTTCCCCACATCAAAACCCAATCCATTATCTTCAATTTCAACGCTAAGTCCCTCCGGGTTATATACTAATGCGATACGAATACTTTTAGCTTTACCATGCTTTATAGCATTGTTAATTGCCTCCTGTACAATGCGGAATACCAATAGTTTTTTCTCCGCACCTATATCAAATGGAATGCCGGCCAATTCCAGTTTTACATGCATTTCATTTACATCACGTACATAACCCAGCTCTTTCTCCAGGCTTTCCTGCAATGTGAGTTTTGAGACCAGTCCGCCATTCAGTACATGGCTCAGGTTGCGCAATCCGTCCAGCACGGTGCCCAATAGCTCATTACTGCTTTCTACCCTTTCTTTCAGTTCAGCATCGGCAGTATTGTCCGCCGTCCTGTATAGCTTCAACCGTACAAGGCTCAGGGTTTGTGCAATATTATCATGCAGTTCTTCAGAAATATATTTGAACGATTGCTCCTGTACTTCCAGGTGGGTTTGCATCACTTCGTTCTGGTATTGGTGCTTCAACTCCAGCTTTTCGGTAATGTGGCGCACTTGTCGTTTTCTATATTCTATCACAATCAATACCAGGAATAGCACAAACACTAACAAAGTGAGCGTACCAGTAATAAGTATAATGGCAATTTCAGTTGCTTTCAATGGTTCGGGTATTTTTAGGATAAAATAAAAAGATGAGCAAAAAACCGAGGTAGGTAACAAGGAGCAACATGCTCTGCAAGGTAATCGCAGTGTGAATGTATGGCCAACGGTCACCATACAATATTTTGATAAATGCCCAGAAAAAGAAAGTTCCACTCCAATACACTAACCACACAACTGCCATTTGAAAATGCGGGTTCTTTACAATATTCTCATTGCTATTTTTTTTCAATAGCCAGTATATCAGGTAAAGGCTCATGGTAATAATGCTAAAACTTTCTAACATAAGCATGTTGGTATTCAACTTTCTAAGTGGCTGCAATAAAATAACATTTAGTATTCCCATTACAGGCCATAAAAAAATAGCGAGTAATTTTAGTTTTCTATAGCGATAGGGTTTAATGGCCTCGAGGAAGAACAGTGTTACTAAAACAATTTCAACAATGCTGTAGCAATGATAAATCACATCCTTTAAATCTATTGCTTCCAAACGCACAGCAGCATAAGATGCTATCTCGGAAAGCAAAGAGATGCTCAACAACAATAAAATTATCCTCGTTGCTTTATCATAGTACTTGTACCTCACGATACCAACAATAACACTGGCAAGCAGTACGAAATACCCTAATAGAAATATCGGTTCGTTCATAAGCTTGTTAACGGGCAGGATGATGGAGTGGCTCCCTATTACAATGAGGACAAGGTATGCCATGGTCCAGCATATACTCCATTCCGCCTTCGGTTATTGCTGTTTCCTTATACATTGGGCTGTCAGCAGTACCCACATTCCACGCTCCAATATATACCAGCCTCATTTGCCCGCTACTGTCCGGACTCGTACGTGCCAGGTATATATCCAGTTTTTCCATTGTTGTGTCACTATTCAGATAGTCCCTCAACTTTTTGGCCTCTAACATGAACGACACATTTTGTGTCGTATCTTCTGCGAAATGCACAAATTGATGATAGTTATCTATCAAGATGTTTGCTTCATGAATGGCAATCAGGGCATTGCCATAATCAGGCTGCGATCCATCACCAGATGGCATGGCCATATTAATAACAGTTCTATCTGCCTTTTCAGGGTTCTTGCCCTGCTCGCTGCCGCACGATGCTAATGTTGCCGCTGCTGCAAGCCACAATAATATTTGTTTCATAATTACTTGTGTTTTTTTAGTTTCTACTAAAGTAGATACAAATTATAAGTAATCATAACGTGAAAACACAGCTAAGATTACGTGTTTTCACGTACCTGCGTCCTTAAAGCATGTAAACAGGTGTAATCACGTAAATATCTGTCGTAATAATACACCCAATAATTGGTCATTTAACTAATTGAAACGGCTTCTGTCCATAGCATCTTTGTGTTATCGAAAAACGATTAAAAAAACAATCTAAAACACAATTAATATGAAACAGATCAAAAACATCATCGCTATCGTAGTAATGATTTGCTCACAGCTTTGCGTATCAGTCAATAATGCGAAAGCTGCAAATCCAGCCATAGGTGTTCAGGCCGTAGGTGGTAGCATCCGTTATACACTACATATAGGCACCCGGCTCATTATTGCCGACACCGTGCTAACTGACGATAGCTACGTATATACAGATAAGGAATCGAGCATAGCTATTGCCGACCCGAAAGAACAATTTCACATAGGCATTGTAAGGAAAGGTATATTTACCACAGAAAGGATATTGCAGGGAAATCAAAAAGACGCCTATACACTGGCCAATTACCTGGTATACGATACAGCAGCAAAAACAGTAGAGGCTATCCCATTCGATTATGGCTATGTAACCGTTAATACCTCCGATACAGGCGTGTACAAAGTAAGTTTCATCTACACACTTACGGATAAAAAGACCGGCGAGCTCATTACGCTGAAAGGGGATGCCCAATTCGAGGTACAAAGTGTCGTCTCTTGCAATTAAGTCCCATTTTTCTATACACCCATACAAACGAGTGGCGCATTATTGCGCCGCTTAGTATTTTAATAGACTCTATGATTATCCTCGTAATGGCACTGCCTTTACATGGCAGGCTTTTTATGCCAGTAGCATAAAATGCTATACAAACAAGGTGCTGATGAATTATGTAGATGTGATATTGGGCATAGTCATTCTTCTTTCTGTATGGAGTGCTGTACAGAGAGGGTTCATTATCAGCATCGTGGAGCTTGCGCTTTGGCTGGGCAGTCTTGTTGCCGGCTTTTATACTTACCCCTATCTTTCTGCTTTCTTCGAAAAGCATTTCCCTTCGCTCAATGTATGGACCATGCCGCTGGCCTTTATTATCATGGTAATATTTGCAAGGGTTGTTTTGGGCGCCATTTTATATAATGCATTGAGAACTATTCCACGCGGTGCACACACCCACCCTATAACAGGATATTAGGTATCATCCCGGGATTGATAAACGGAATTATCTGGGCTACTATTCTTTCTATTATTTTCCTGGTACTGCCTTTATGGGATGGCTCGGCGAAAAGACCAGGACGAGTGCAATAGCGGATGTGCTTACCCAAAAAGCAGAAGTAATTGAAATACAGCTCTCGCCTATTTTTGATAAGGCTGTGAAACGCACCATGCACAGCATGACCATCGAGCCGGATTCCGAACGTTCTATAAAACTTCCGAAGATTAAACACTTCAAAGTGCGGCACGACCTTGAAACAAAAATGCTGGGGCTTATTAACGAAGAACGCGCCAAACAGAACTTGCCACCTTTGCAGGCCGATTCAGCTATGGCAGCGGTAGCACGGGAGCATTCCGAGGATATGTTCACACGGGGATATTTTTCCCACATCAGCCCCGAAGGCCAGACACCCGACGAGCGTATCAGGGAACACCACATCGGTTTTATAGTAGCGGGAGAAAACCTTGCGCTTGCACAAACTTTATCAATAGCGCATACCGGACTGATGAACTCACCCGGCCACAGGGCCAATATTTTGCAGCGTTCCTTTGGCCGGGTGGGCATTGGCATTATAGACGGCGGCATTTACGGCCTGATGATTACACAGGAATTTAGAAATTAAGCTAAAAAAGTAAGCGGCACCTATTGTGCCGCTTACACTAATCACCACCACTTATGAAAACCACTCTTAAGATTTCTGTTGTGCAAACTCTGCGTTAATCACCATATTCACTTCATCACCAACTACGGCACCACCGGCTTCGGTCATAGCATTCCATTTCAGGCCAAAATCTTTCCGGTTGATTTTACCGCTTGCTTTAAAACCGGCCTTGGTATTGCCCCAGGGGTCTTTTATAGTACCGCCGTATACTACAGCAAAAGTTACTTTCTTTGTTACATCGCGGATGGTCAGGTCTCCGGTCAGCGCATACATATTTCCTTTTATCTTTTTGAAAGATGTGCTGGTAAATTTCATGGACGGGTATTTCTCTGCATTGAAAAAGTCATCGCGTTTAAGGTGGGCGTCGCGTTTATCATCATCTGTATTGATGCTGTTCACATCAACGGTAAAATCAATCTTAGCCCCGGTAAAATCGGTTGCGGGCGAATGGATACTACCATTGTACATTTTAAAACTGCCTTCCACTTCTGATATCACCAGGTGCTCTACTGTAAATTTTACAGAAGAATGGGATTTATCGAGGCTCCACTGCGAGGCTTCAGGAGCGGCAGCTATCAGCTTGCCTGTACTTTTTTGGGCTAATACAGCCAGCGGCGCCAGGGCTATAGCTGCAAATGCAATCATCTTTTTCATTGTTCTTATTGTTTTTATTTGTTTTCACAACAAATGTATATACAATAGTAAAGGTGTAACATAATTACATCTTATACCATTATATACAAAACATTTTAAGCGCACAACGTATTGCATTTTAAGAATAATTAAATTTTATTTACATAACATTTGAAAATTAATTCCTTATGAAGAAAATCATTTTATTACCCCTCGCATTTGCCTTTTTGCTTTCGGCTTGTAAAAAAGACGATAACAACTCTACCACAAATCCTAACAACACTACCACCACAACATCTACAATAAAGGTTGGTTCCAAATGGACCTTCAAAAGAACGGATTATGACGACCAGACGGGTACGAATGTCATTAGCACTACCAACTATACACTTACGGTAATAAGGGACAGTACTATCAATAATGAAAAATGGATGATACTGCAACACTCCAACGGCCAGTATGGCCTGGTAAAGTTTGCCACCGACGGTATGTACATCATGAGCAGCTCAGGTGCCAGGTTGAAATACAAAAAATCGGCAGCCGTAAATGATACATGGACTGACGAAAGCGACCAGACCTGCAAGGTCGTTAGTACAAACCAGACAGTAACGGTACCCAAAGGCACATTCAACAATGCCTATTATGTGGAAAGCAGTGATGCCAACAGCCTTGAAAACAAAATATGGTATAATGAAACGGAATACATGCTGATAGATGAAGAGTATGATGACAGCCCTACCACGCCGGGTACTATGATATTGGATTACCGCGACGAACTGGTAAACGTACAATACTAAAACCGAACATTTTTTCACTTGAAACGCCCGGTTTTAGTCCGGGCGTTTTTAATTTTAATGATTATGATTGAACCGCAGACACGCACACTGGAAACAGAACGGCTGTACCTGGAAGAGGTGACACCGGAGCTATGGAAATATATACTAACCCGGTATAGCGACGAGGAAATAAAAAACAGGATGGGGCTACACCGGCCCGGCCTGGTAAACATAGAAAAACAAAAACTGATAGACGGAGGCATTACTAACTACCGTATCAGCTTCAAAACCTACCTGATGAAGGACAAAACATCGGGCGTGGTCATTGGCAGAATCGGCTACCATAACTGGCAGGCCATGCACCACCGTGCCGAGATAGGTTACGGCATGGAAATAGAAGAACAGAAAAATAAAGGCTTTATGCGGGAAGCTATGAAAGCTGTATTAATGGACGGATTTGAATATATGGGCCTGCACCGCGTGGAAGCATTCATTAGCCCGGATAATACCCCTTCACTAAAACTGGTGCAGAAATACGGTTTTACCCGGGAAGGGGTGTTGCGGGAACACTATTTTTCCGGTGAACAATACTGCGATTCTGCATGTTATGGTTTACTGGTTCAGGAGTATAATGCCCTGAAAGCAGGCTGGTAAATACGCCTGTATGGTTTGAGTTTATTACATAAAAACCGTACGTTTGCACCACTATTTAAAAAATCATTACGACTTTATTAATAATATGAACTTCCAACTTACAGAAGAGCAAAAAGCAGTGCAAATGGCTGCACGTGACTTTGCAAGAAACGAACTGCTGCCCGGTGTTATTGAGCGCGATGAACACCAGAAGTTTCCTGCCGAGCAAATAAAAAAGCTGGGCGAACTCGGTTTTCTCGGCATGATGGTTGACCCGAAATACGGCGGTTCGGGCATGGATACTGTTTCTTATGTGCTGGCTATGGAAGAGATCTCCAAAATAGATGCTTCCACTTCTGTATGTATGAGTGTAAACAATTCACTCGTATGCTGGGGACTGGAAACATTCTGCAACGAAGAGCAGAAACAAAAATACCTGGTACCTCTTGCCTCGGGCCAGGTGACAGGTGCATTCCTGCTGAGCGAACCCGAAGCGGGTTCGGATGCCACATCGCAACGCACTACTGCCGAGGATATGGGCGACTATTACCTGCTGAACGGTACTAAAAACTGGATTACCAATGGCAGCACCGCTACTTACTATCTTGTTATTGCACAAACATACCCCGATAAAAAACATAAAGGCATCAATGCGCTGATAGTGCATAAAGACTGGCCCGGTGTAACGGTAGGTGCAAAAGAAAATAAACTGGGCATACGCGGCAGCGATACGCACAGCATCATGTTCCAGGACGTTAAAGTGCCGAAGGAAAACCGCATTGGCGATGATGGCTTCGGCTTCACCTTCGCTATGAAGGTACTGGCGGGCGGGCGCATCGGTATTGCTGCACAGGCTCTGGGTATTGCCAGTGGCGCTTACGAACTCGCATTGAAATATTCTAAAGAGCGTAAAGCCTTCGGTACTGAAATATCGAACCACCAGGCTATTGCGTTTAAGCTGGCCGATATGGCAACTGCCATTGAAGCTGCACGCCTGATGGTTATTAAATCCGCATGGACCAAAGACGAAGGCAAAGACTACACCCTGTCCGCATCAATGGCCAAATTGTATGCTTCTGAAATAGCCCAGTGGGTAACCAACGAAGCGGTACAGATACACGGCGGCTACGGTTATGTAAAAGAATTCCACGTAGAGCGCCTGATGCGCGATGCGAAAATCACGCAGATATACGAGGGCACCAGCGAAGTGCAGAAAATCGTTATCAGCCGTACTATATTAAAATAGGAACAGCCTTGACATAAAACATGCAAAAATCCGGGTAAAGACCCGGATTTTTTTATTTACTACCCCCTTGTAAGTAAACCAACTTTTAGTGCGCCTTAAACGGGTCACTGTATTTAATATCTGTTATAAATTGGTTGTCGGTCAATGTATTGAGGAAAGCAACAAGTTGCTCTTGTTGCTGCTGTGTCAGGTTCAGCCTGATGGGCTGCCCGTTACCGGGTACCCTTAGGCGAGGGTCAAGGTTCTGTGTATTCTCTATACCATTGTTATAATGTGCCACTACTTCGGCAAGCGTACCAAAACGACCGTCATGCATATAGGGTGCCGTAAGGGCCACATTACGTAAGGAGGGCACTTTGAACTTACCATCATCGGCCGGGTTGTTGGTAATAGCCCCTACGCCTTTATCTGTATATACCGCATCCAGCCCGTTGTTCCGTGCCTGATTGGCAATCTGCAACACGGTACCATGGCAGGGGGCGCAATGCTGCTGGTATAATTGCAGCCCTGTATTCTCGTCTGCGGTGAAATTGGGCATATTATCCCCGGGCCTTGGCGGGTGACCCAGGGATGTGAGCCCATCATCATATTTTGAATGATAGGAAACCATAGAGCGCACGAACTGCGCCAATGCGGTAGATATACGCACGCTGGTCACTGTTTCATCGCCATAGGCCTGGCGGAACAGTACCCGGTAATAATCTTTGGCCTGCATTCTTGCCGTTACACTGTCCAGTGTCATGCCCATTTCTACCGGGTGCTGTATAGGCATGAGTGCCTGGTCTTCCAGCGTGGCCGCACGTTCATCCCAAAAGAAAGTACCGGGCTGGTAATACATCGCATTCGCAAGGCTCATAGAGTTGCGCGTAGTAGCGCCGCCGTCAAAACCTTTGCTGAACGGCTCGGGGTCGGCAAAGCTATAGGCCTGCTTATGGCAGGAGGCACATGCAATAGACTGATTAGCTGAAAGTAGTTTGTCATAAAAAATAACCCTGCCCAGTGTTGCTATTTCGTTCGTAATTATATTATTGCCTGTATTGTTGGCAGCCTGCAACGCCGGGTTTTGTATATAGGCGGGCACTTCCGGGTTGGCATAATTGAAATATACAGATGGCAGGTTCAGCGTCTTTGCCAATACCTCTTCATCGGTAAGCGTTACCGTGGTATTGGCCCCTGTTGTTACAGTTGTACCCGGGTCTTTTTTACAGGATGGCAATAATGCAGCACAGCAGGCAAATGCTATTACAGCCATGGGGTGAACCAGTTTCTTTTGCATAACCGTAGGTGTTGAGTACAAAAGAATAGACGTGCCTTGCGGTAAAATCCTTCGGTATGTATTTATTTTTTTATTTACAACTCTTTCCGCATCACATAGTCGTTCATCCAGTACCCGTTGCCTATGGCTATGTCTTCTTCATACGCTACGGTAAAGCCCTGCTTTTCATAAAACCCTTTTGCAGGGTTATAGCGGTTTACATTCAGCTCCAGTACACTTTTTCCTGCTTCCTGTACTGCCTGTTCTACCGCCTGCATCAGCAGTTTCCCGTATCCTTTTCCTTTTGTATGCACCAGGCAATATAATTTATGGAGCTTGTAAACATCCGGTTCATTCATACGCGGGCCGTATGAGGCAAAGCCAATAGGTGTATTATCATCAAACAGCAGGATATAAGTTTGTTCGCCGCTTTTTAGCTGCGCCAAAATCGTGTCCCGGCTGTAGATGGTATCGAGCATGTACTGCAATTGCGCCTCCGAAAGAATGGAGCTATAGGTAGGCCACCATATAGATTCCGCGAGTTCCCTGATAATGTCTATATCATCAGTAGTAGCTGTTCTTATCTCTGTCATTGATATTGCTATGGCACAAAGTAAAAAATTGCTGTTGAATTTAGGAAACCGGTCTTATAGAAATACAAAACCCGGAAGAATCCGGGCGATTTGTATTACGTCAAAATAGTACGTAAATGAAACACGAGTTTGAAATATATTGAACGCAGAATGCGTATGGTATCTTTTTGATTGCTATGTATAAAGACAACGCAAAGCTACAAAGAAGTTGGGTATTGCAGGCATTTTATTTATAACAATTTATTATTTTTTCTACAAAAACATATTTTTAACTAAAGGAACATATTGTTCAAAATTTGTCATTTTTTGATAAGTGGCCGTTTAACGGGTGCCTGCAATAACTTCATACTTATTAACTTAGCATTACCCTGAATATTCGCGCCTGTTTATCAATAATTAACGCAGTGTATCGATTTATATTATTTGCTTTTGCCGGTATTTTTACTGTTTGCCTCAATGCATCTTACAGTACACCTGCCAATATTATGGGGTGCCCCGGTGTGCGGAGAAACCCTCCAAAGCGCTTTTGCATGCAGGCTGCACAACCCGACCCGCAGGTATTAAAATCATAGGATTTATCCAACAAAAGCTACCTACTAATTAATTTTTATCTTATTTTAGAGCAAACATTACCCGATATGACTAAAAACGTTACTATAGCAGCAATATTATTTACAGCAACTGTTTTAGTATCATCCTGTGCGCCTTATTACGGTGTTCCCCGCAATCCGCATTATATAAGGTCTACACCACAGCACTATCACATCCGCAAAATAAAACGCACCTACCCCAACAGACCTAAAAAATTTGTACAGGTAATGCCCGTGCAGCAAAAAACAACGGAGATAGCATAAAACATATCATACACATATTTAGATAATACAGCCGGCACAATGTGCCGGCTGTATTTTTACCTGCTGATTTATACGGCTTTAACTGCCTGCAACCGCAGGTAATGATGTATCCCTGTCACCGACCTGCATTTTCCCTATATTATAAGCTTCCGTTATTGCCTTTTGCAGTTCTTCATATATGCCGTTACCCTGCAACGGGCAGGCAATACGGGCAAATGTATTTTCAAGTATTTGTTTCAGCATGTCTTCCTGCATAGCGCTCATATTTGTAATACCTGGAAAAAAATACCGTACCAGGCGGCAGCCTGCCCGAAATTCCCCCTTTTTTACCTTGTAAATACACCTGTATCATGACTATATTTATCGCCATGAGAAAAATCGTCTTTGCCCTGGCAGTACTATGTATAAACGTGGCATCTTTTGCCCAAAATATGGTATCTGTTTTCGAAACCAGTAACGGTGCCCGCTCGGCAACCTATAGGCAGGCCGTCAACTGGTACAGGCAACTTGATAAAAAATATGATAAAATACACATGGAAGAAGCGGGCCCAACCAATACGCCCTACCCGCTACACGTAGTATACTATAACAATGCCGGCAATTTCAACATAAGTGACTGGAAAGCCAAAGGCAACCTCATCCTGCTCATAAACAATGGCATACACCCCGGCGAACCAGATGGCATTGATGCAAGTATGATGATGCTCCGCGATATAGCCTCAGGGAAGATACATATCCCTGATAACATCATGCTGGCCGTTATACCCGTTTTCAATATAGGTGGGGCGCTGAACCGGAACTCGTGCAGCCGTGCCAACCAGAATGGGCCTGAAGCCTACGGTTTCCGCGGAAATTCGCAGAACCTGGACCTGAACCGCGATTTTATAAAGATGGATGCCAAGGAAACACAATCGCTGGTAAAGCTCATCCATCATCTTGACCCGGAGATTTTCCTCGACAACCACGTAAGCAATGGTGCCGATTACCAGCATGTAATGACCCTGCTGGCCACATTACATGATAAACTGGGCGGTACCATGGGAAAATATATGAATGAAACCTTTATACCCCTGCTGTATAAAGATATGAAGCAAAGAGACTACGACCTCGTGCCTTATGTAAACCACTGGGGGCATACACCGGACAAAGGGTGGATAGCTTTCCACGACGGGCCAAGGTTTGCCAGCGGGTTCACATCCCTCTTTCAAATTTATGGCTTTGTATCAGAAACGCACATGCTGAAACCGTTCAAACAACGTGTAGCGGCTACTTATGCGCTCATGCTCAGTATGATAAAAACAACTGCTGAAAATGCTGCCGATATACAACGCACCCGTATGCAGGACCGACTTGCCATACAAAATGCAAGTAGCCTGGCTATAGAATGGCAGGCAGATACTACCCGGCCCTCTACTATCACCTTCAAAGGCTATGAGGCAGGATATAAGCCCAGTGAGGTTTCCGGTTTCCCAAGGCTTTATTACGACCGTTCAAAACCTTATACCAAAAAAATACCTTTTTGGGATGCCTATACGGTAAAACAGGAAGTAGCCTGCCCCAAAGCATACGTGATTGGCAGCGGCTGGAGAAGGGTAATCAGCAGGCTGAAGACAAACGGTGTGAAGATGTACCCGCTGCAACGGGATACGGATATGGTTGTCCGGATATACTACATAGAAAACTTTGAAACGGGCAACCGCCCCTACGAAGGGCATTACCTGCATACCGCAGTCAAAGTGCGACCTGAAACGAGAACCATACACCTGCTGAAAGGCGACTACATCATACCGGTACAGCAACCCGCCAAACGATATTTGATGGAAACACTGGAACCTACTGCACCGGACGCTTTCCTGGCATGGGGTTTCTTTGATGCCATCCTGCAACAAAAGGAGTATTTCAGCGATTATGTATTTGAAGACGAAGCGGCAGCGATATTGAAAAAAGATGCTGCCCTGAAAGCACTGCTGGAAGAAAAAGTAAAAACAGATACGGCATTTGCACATAGCGGCGCAGCCCAGCTCGATTTTGTGTACCGCCACTCCTGTCACTACGAGTCCGTACACATGCGTTATCCCGTTTTCAGGATTGAGTAACTTGCGGGTTGGTTAATTGGGTTGATTAAGTTGATTCAGTTAATTATGTCAATTCAGTTGTCGTAAAGCTCTATATGATATAATTCAATTCATTTAATAAGCCACCCTATTTAACTCAATTAACCCTATTAACCTACTTAACTCAATCAACTTAATCAACCAACCCACCGATAGCATCAGCAAGTGCCCTGTCTTTATCCGTCACTACATCACCTGCATCGTGGGTATTGAGCCATATTTCCACCTTGTTCCACACGTTTGTCCAGCGGGGGTGATGATTTTGCTTTTCTGCTAAAAAGGCCACCCGCGTCATAAAGGCAAAAGCCTCCGGAAAATCTTTGAATGTAAAACTGCGGTACAGCGCATTATCTTTTTCCTGCCAGTTTTGTGGTACCATAACTATTCATTTTTATTCTTTAACATCAAACCATACAGGCTTCCGGTCGTCCCAATCACCATTATAATTGATGGTCAGTTCTTCGCCTGCATGAATATCCCTTACAGTCTTTACCAGCATTGTCTTTTCCCCGTAATCCATAAAATACTCACAGTTGGAGGTATAAGAATGATTGTACACGGATATATACCCCTGTGCCATGCAGCAGTCGTTTGTTTCTTCCGGGTCCCACTCAAAAATATAATCATGCAAAAGCGTCTGGTCGAGCAGCTTTCTTTCGGCTGCAGTCATTACAATTACCGGGGCTGTTTCAACAATAGTGCCTGCCGGTATCGGCGCCTTCGTAAACATTCCTCTTCCTTTATTTTCGGTTTCTGCTACATATAGCTCTTTGTGAAGCATTTTATCCAATCTTTACCACAGTAAAATTATGCCCCTGCTGCATTATTTAAACCTTATATGCTTAAAAGTTATGCTTAAAGGTTTTATCTTGCTTTACAAACAGCTAAACATGAGGCTTTTTTCATTTTCCAGACTACTGTTATTACTGTGTATAGGAATAGCGCCTGTAATGACAAAGGCACAAACGCCGGGCGTGTTCAAAAGGCTGCAGCTTGGCTACTCGTTTCTTTCTGAAAAAGCGACTTTTGAACGTACCTACCCTGTGCCTAACCCTGCACAACTGAAAATAGATGACACGTTCAGGGATACTACCATATCGCTCGAAGTAAAACCTACCAGCAGCCTCGGTGTTTTTCTCGGTACGTACCTGCGTGTGGCAAAGCTGGGTAAAGCCAGCACGCTCAACTTTAGTATAGAAGCACAGATGAATATGCTGACATGGGACAATGCCAGTATCGATGGCCAGGAGGCGACCCCTGATAATAATAAAGAAATTATTATGACCGGCAACACCACACATATAGGCATGCCACTGGGTTTTGATGTAAAATTTGGCGGCGATGCCTATCCTGATAAAGGCTACCGCTGGTGCAGCGGTTTTGGAGTAGGTGCCAATGCAGGCTCAGCCAGCACTTCCCTCAACAGTGCTTCGAACAGTGAAATAGTAGTGCGGCCTTATATCAGGCTTGAAGCAGGGTTATTGGCGGGCATGTGCTTTAAAGTAAGACTGGCATACAATTTTGGAGGCATCGATTACATTTATACAGACAATTCCAAACCGAATGCACAGGGGAATATTTATCAAAACACCACTTCGCTCATCGGGAAACCATCATTCACCACATCCATCGTCATTATGCCTTTTGCTTCTACCTGGGAAAACAGCAGGTGGTGGAAATAACAGGATAAACTCAATTTGATTATAAAAGAAAAGCTCCCGTGTGGGAGCTTTCTTTATTTATTACAGAGAATTAAACTTACAGTTTATTAACCGGAGACATTTGTTCCATTTCGCGCTGGGCAAGTATACCACAGCGGCCTTCTTCTTCAGGTACTACTTCCACCTTTACGTCAGCTATACCATTCGACTGGAAATCCAGTTTTTTAGCCGCGATGCTGGCAAGGTCTATCAGGCGTTTGTTGGTTTTATTCATTCGGTCATTGATACGTACATACACCACTTCCCCATTCGAAAGATTGGTCACCTTTACGTACGTGTTTAACCTGAGCGTATTGGATGCGGCAGTGAACTTGTCATTGTCAAACACTTCACCTGTAGCAGTGGGGCGCCCTTCAAACTTATCGTGGTAAAAGCTGGCTATGCCTTTTTTACCGGCTGATTTTGATTGTGCCTGTGTGCTAAACGCAGTAAATACAGAAAGAGTAAAAATTAACAACAGCCTCATACACATTAAATTTTACGCAAAGTAAGGTGTTTTGAACCGAATATCCAACAATAAATATAAAAATAAATTAATACCTCTTGTTAAACTTCTGTGAACCTGAACGGCCATCGCGCTGGCGGAAATCGCCGCCTCCGCGACGTTGCCCTTGCTGCGGCCTCGAGCTGAAACCGCCACGGTCACGTTGCTCCGCTTCTTCTATACGTACCCTGCGGCCTTTATACTTCTTTTGCGAAAGGGCCTGTATAATGTATTCGGCAGCGCTGGCACCAACGTTGAAGAAACTGCTCAGGTCGCGCACCGTAATACGGTCAATCAGCCCCGCCTCAATATCAGTCGATTCAGTAACGAACTGGAGCAATTTTTCATTAGAGGTAATGCCATCCTTCATACCTATATTAATGAATAGGCGAACAGAACGGCCAGTTGTGCTTTTACTACCCGCCTTACTCTCATAGCCCGCATTCAGGTCTTCCGCATCATGATAGGCATTTATGGTTTCGCGCAGTTGCAGCCATATCAGGCGGCGTATCAGTTCATCCTTGTCCATATCCTCGAAACGCTCGTGGATACTAGCCTGGTACACTTTCGCAAAATCGTCCTGTGGTTCCGCATTTTCAATTTGCTCCAGGTAGTAGAACAGGCGTTTGCGTATCACTTCCGCACCATCGGGTATATCGCTGCGGTGAAAGCGCGACTTTACGATGCGCTCTATCTGGCGGATACTGGATATTTCCTTAGGTGAAACAATCGACATACAGATACCCGACTTACCGGCACGGGCAGTACGTCCGCTGCGGTGCGTGTACACTTCAGGGTCATCAGGCAACTCGTAGTTGATAACGTGGGTAATATCATTCACATCAATACCGCGTGCGGCAACATCAGTTGCAACAATCGCCTGCAGGCTTTTGTTTTTAAAACGCTCCATTACCTTACTGCGCATCTTCTGGTCCATATCGCCATGCAGCGGGCTTACATCGTAGCCCATGCGCATCAGCTTTTCCGATATGTCCTGGCAATCCTGCTTGGTACGGGTAAAGATGATACCATAAATGCCCGGTGTAAAGTCAAGCAGACGGCGCAGCGTTTCAAAACGGTTGTGATGATTGGTGATGTAATATTGATGGTCAATATTCTCGTTGGTAGTATTGGCTGCAGCTACCGCATACTCCTGCCACTCCTTCATGAAGCGTTTGGCAATGTTGCGCACATCATTGCTCATAGTAGCGGAAAACAGCCATGTATGTTCACGCTCGGGTGTATTTTTCAGGATGAACTCGATATCCTCGCGGAAACCCATGTTCAGCATTTCATCAGCCTCGTCCAATACTACGTATTGCACCTGGTCCAGCGAAATCGCTTTACGCTCCAGCAGGTCTATGAGGCGGCCCGGAGTAGCCACTATTATCTGGGGGTGCGCTTTTACCTCGCGAATTTGCCCGCCTATGGGCACACCTCCATACACAGCCGTAGTTTTAAGTCCACGCATGTGTTGGCCATATTTTTTAAATTCTTCCTGGATCTGCATACACAATTCACGTGTAGGGCTGAGAACCAGGGCTTGCACATGTTTCTGTGCAACGTCGGTGTGGTGCAGTAGCGGAAGTCCGAAAGCGGCAGTTTTGCCGGTGCCTGTTTGAGCCAGGCCTATTATATCAGTTGGTTGAGCTAAGAGTTGAGGTATTACTTTTTGTTGAATGGGGGTCGGAGTCTCAAAACCCAGGTCCGATACGGCACGAGTCAGTTCTTCCCGCATAGGGAAGCTCGAAAATGAAGTCATTAAAAGAACTTTAGTTATTATGAAGGCGCAAAGGTACGGTTAATAATTGATACAATTATTTTTAATTAGTAAAGTCTCCTGTTATAGCTTTTAAAAGGAGTATTATTACCCGGTTTGGCTTTAAAATGCGTTAATTGGCTTACCTTAAGAACAATTTTTACGCAAGCATTGCGTATTTTCACGTTATTGCCACCCTCGTAAAATGATAATCAGGAGCTTAAAACAAACACACCCGGGCGATGTGGTAAACTGCCTTGCTGTGGCGTTTGAAAATTATTACGTAAAGGTTTCTACCGACCATGATTACTGGATCAACCGCTGGAAAGCGGCCCGGGTAGACTATGGTTTATCAGCCGGCATTTTCGATAACAATAAACTGGTCGGATTTATACTCCATGGTATAGACACAGATGACAATGGCATTCTTACCGCATTCAACTGTGCCACAGGCATATTGCCCGAATACAGGAAAAGGGGGTTTGTACAGGAATTGTACCAGTATCTTTTCCCCATGCTCAAGGAAGAAGGTGTACAAAAATGCGGCCTCGAAGTAATAACCCAAAACGATATTGCCTGCCAGAGCTATGAACGGGCAGGATTTAAAACCGTAAAACGGTACAAATGTTTTTTTGGCACCCTCGAACCAACAGGGGCACTCTCCGCCGGTTTACGGTTTTCAAAAACCGCACGGCCCGACTGGCCAACCTATACTACACTGCAACGCTGCCGCTTTTCGTGGGAGCATAATGATAAAGCATTGATTGCTTCCGGCCCTGACAACTTCGACTGCTGGGAATTATACGACAACGCCCACCTCGCCGGCTACTGTATATTGAAACCCAATGGCCATATCGTCCAGTTTGGTGTGGCTGCCGATGTGTATTGCAATGCTTTATTCGATGGTATTGCAAACGTTACTAAACAGGTCCGGGTAATTAACATTGAAGAATCTGCTGAAAAAACATGCAATTTTCTGCTTTCCCGTTCACTGAAAAACAGCATCGACCAATATTATATGGAATGCGGGATTAGTTAGCTTATCCCGCTTTACATTTCTTCGGCTCTGTATCTGTCTCTCTTATTTTTGATTAAATCATTCAGAATCAATAAATATAAATTTTGATTATACAGTGAAAACACCCTTGTTTCAGATATCGTCGGCATAGTACCTTTAGTGTACATTTTATAACCTTAAATCGAAAACACCATGAAAAAAATCACCCTTATCGCCCTACTGGCGATGGTATCAATCTTTGCCTATGCCCAGGTTCCTGTAACCAGCGGTTTGCAACTTCACCTTGACGCTACAATCGGCTTTAATGACAATGGCACAGGTGCAGCCACCTGGGCCGACATCTCACCCGGCGCAGCCAACAATATGTTTGCTGCCAGTAATACCGTGGAACCTGTTTATACGACCAATGTAGCCGGCTCCGGCTTTGATGGCATCTACTTTAACGGAACCAGCCAGTACATGGTTAATACAATTAACTCTACGATGGATAATACAGAGGGCAGCATTTTTGTAGTGCGTATTGCCGACCCCCACTCGGCCGATGACGCTGCCAACGGCCTGCAGTGTATTGTATCTGTAGCCGAACAAAACTGCTGGATCAACGAAATGGCGCTTTGCTCCGACTGGGTACAGCACCACTCTTCCTCAGGCAACTGGAAACATTTACGCCACCAGTGCTACAACAGTGTACCTACCGACAGGCCGGCCATACTTTCCGGGATATATGGCATGGATGAAGCGGATATAGATTTCATCATTAACGATATTCATTCTACCCAATCCATTTACACGCAAAGCGCCCCATGGGATTATTCTGTAGTTGACCGCGGCATCATCATCGGTGCACGCCATGACTCAAATCTTCCCAGTTCAGTTATAGGCAGCTACTGGAAAGGGTACGTTATGGAAGTACTGGTATATAACCGGAAACTGTCACCCGCTGAACAGCACGATGTAAACCAATACCTGAAATGTAAGTACAACATTGACTACAGCGCACAAATGTGTAATAACCCGGAATATTCCTGCGACCCTTGCTTTAACAACACCAACCTGAGCCTGGTGCATACCGGGTACGACTTCAGGGGGAATTGCACCTTTACTGCGACGGCTAATGCACACCCCGGAAGCGGCGGCACTATACTGGGTTACGAATGGAGTGTTCCCGGCTCGCCCGACTTCATTGTATACACTTCGGCTACAACCGATGTTCAGAACTTTACTTTACCTCCACTTACCGGCGGTATTGTAAAAGTAAAAGTATTTGCTATCAGGAATAACTGGGAACCCGGCGAATCGCCTTGCTGCGAATGGGAAATGGAGCTGACTGCCAGTTGTAACGATCAGCAACAGGGGGGTGGTGCACAAATGAAACAGGGAAGCACCGGTATAGAACTCAGTACAGACCAGAACGGTATCGCCATATATCCCAATCCTTCATCCGGCTCGCTGAACATATTGAATACAAAAGGCGCTGCAGGACGGGTATCGGTAACAGACTTTACCGGTAAAAAAATCATAGACAAACCACTTGCAGGAAGAGATACCGAAACCATTTCACTCAGCGGAAATGCAGCGGGGGTATATATGGTACAGGTAACAGACAGCAACGGTAACATCATCAAAACCGAAAAACTGATATTGAAATAGTTTTAACAGGGCTGACATATAATAAAAACCGCTCGTTTACGGGCGGTTTTTTGTTGGGGGTATCAATATTCCCGGACATAACGCTATACCTTAATCCCTTAAATTTGCATACCTCGATATATTATGGCAGAAAAGAAAACAGGAAAGGCTAAGGCTAACAGTGCGGCAAAGAAAACAGCTGTAAAAACAACCAAAAATACTGTGCGGGAAAACCATAACGGTCAGGAAGATATACCATTATCGAATGTCGGTACAGGTGATACCGCTCCGGATGATGCTATATTCATAAAGGGGGCGCGTATGCACAACCTGAAAAATGTGGATGTGGCCATACCCCGCAATAAACTGGTAGTGGTAACGGGTGTATCCGGCTCCGGTAAATCGAGCCTGACGATGGATACCCTGTTTGCAGAGGGGCAGCGCCGCTATGCTGAAAGCCTGAGCGCTTACGCCCGCCAGTTCCTGATGCGGATGGACAAACCCGATGTGGATTACATACGTGGCATTTGCCCCGCTATTGCCATCGAACAGAAGGTAACTACCCGTACCCCACGCAGTACCGTGGGCAGTATGACGGAGATATACGACTACCTGCGCCTGTTCTTTGCCCGCGTGGGGCGTACCTATTCCCCCGTAAGCGGTAAAGAAGTAAAAAAGGACAGTGTAAGCGATGTAGTAGATTTCATCAGCGGCCTTGATAAAGGCAGGAAAGTACAGATACTCGTACCGCTTGTTACCCACTATGGCCGCACCATACCCGAGGAACTGAACATCCTGATGCAGAAAGGCTTTAGCAGGATATATGCCAAAGAGGTGGAAAAGCCCATAAGAATAGAGGATATACTGTCCGGCAACGAAGAAATTCCGCCTGTTCAGCTTTACCTGCTGATAGACCGTATTGTAACTAAATATTTTGAAGAAGACGACCTGCACCGCCTGGCCGATAGTACCCAAACAGCTTTTTATGAGAGTGAGGGCGAATGCCTGCTCGAAATTGATGGTACGGCACTCCACAACTTCAGCAACCGCTTTGAGGCAGACGGCATCATCTTTGAAGAGCCGACGCCAAATATGTTTTCATTCAATAACCCTTATGGCGCCTGCCCCCATTGTGAAGGGTTCGGACAAGTATTAGGGATAGATGAAGACCTGGTAATACCCGACAAAAGGCTTAGTGTGTACGAGGGCGCCGTTGCCTGCTGGAAAGGCGATAAAATGGCAGAATGGCAGCATTCATTTATCCGTTCGGCTGCCAAATTCGATTTCCCGGTGCATAAGCCCGTTGCCGACCTGAACGAGAGCGAATATGACCTGCTATGGGAAGGTAACAGCAAGGTAAATGGCATCAACGACTTCTTTAAAATGGTAGAGCAAAACCTGTATAAGGTGCAATACCGTGTAATGCAGGCACGCTACCGTGGCCGTACCGTATGCCCTACCTGCAAAGGTGCAAGGCTGCGGCAGGAAGCCATGTATGTAAAAATAAACGACACCACCATAGCCAACCTCATGTTCATGCCGGCCACAGACCTGAATAGCTGGTTCAATAAACTGGAGCTGAATGAACATGACGAAGCTATTGCCCGCCGTATACTTATAGAAATACGGCAACGCCTGCGCACCTTACTGGATGTGGGACTGGGCTACTTAACGCTCAACCGCCTTGCCAATACACTCAGCGGCGGGGAAAGCCAGCGCATACAGCTCACCAAATTTTTAGGCAGCAATCTTACCGATTCGCTGTATATACTGGATGAACCCAGTATAGGCCTGCACAGCCGCGATACAGAACGGTTGATAAAAGTATTGAAATCGCTCCGCGACCTGGGCAATACGGTAGTGGTGGTGGAGCATGATGAGATGATCATGCGGGAAGCAGATTACATTATAGACATGGGGCCGCTTGCCAGTCATTTGGGTGGCGAAGTGGTAGCCGCAGGACCTTATGATGTGCTCATCAAAAATAAAATGAGCCTGACCGGCCAATACCTCAGCGGGGCTATGAAAATAGAAGTACCCCCGGTCAAACGTAAGCCTAAAGGCAGCATCCGTATAGAAGGCTGCCGCCAGCATAACCTGAAAACCATCGATGTCGATTTTCCGCTTAACGTATTGTGCGTGGTAACAGGCGTAAGTGGCAGCGGCAAAACCACGCTGGTAAAACAGACCCTGTACCCGGCCCTGCAAAAGCATTATGGCGAAGGCACGGACAGGCCGGGCCTGCACCGCTACCTGGGCGGCGACCTTGACCGTATAGCCCATGTAGAGATGGTAGACCAGAACCCCATAGGCAAATCATCGCGCAGCAACCCCGTTACATATATAAAGGCGTGGGATGAAATACGCAAGCTGTTCGCAAAACAGCCCTTATCGAAAATGAGGGGATTTGCAGAAAAGCATTTCTCCTTCAATACAGACGGAGGCCGCTGCGATACCTGCAAGGGAGAAGGCGAGGTAGTAGTGGAAATGCAGTTTCTTGCCGATGTGCACCTTGTATGTGAAAGCTGCCGTGGCAAAAGGTTTAAAGATGAGGTACTGGAAGTAACTTACCGCAGTAAAAATGTGTACGATGTACTGGAAATGAGCGTTGACCAGGCTATCGACTTTTTTAAAGATGAAAAGAAAATAGCCAATGCCATACAACCGCTCAGTAATGTAGGCCTGGGGTATGTAAAGCTGGGACAAAGCAGCGATACGCTTAGCGGCGGCGAAGCACAACGCGTAAAACTTGCATCTTTTCTCGGCAAATCGAATGCAAAAGAAAAAATATTATTCATCTTTGATGAACCGACAACAGGCCTCCACTTTCACGATATCAAAAAACTGTTGGCTTCGTTCGATGCACTGATAGAACAGGGACACAGCATTATTGTTATCGAGCACAATACGGATGTGATAAAGAGTGCAGACTGGGTAATAGACCTTGGCCCGGAAGGGGGCACGGGAGGCGGGTACCTGCTTTACGAAGGCGAGCCGGAAGGGCTTGTTTCAGTAAAGGAAAGTTACACAGGCAAGTATATGTAACTGGCACAATATTTTGGCTACTAACAATAAAAGCCGCTATGAAATACGGTTTATTTGTCATTATAGGAGTACTCGCATTCTTTAGCTGCAGAAATGCAACACAACAGGAAGCGGCAGCACAAACCAACACCATACAGGCAGATACCGGTAACGTTGCAATGGTAATGACCGACAGTTTATGTTTCCTGCTTACCGAGGGGCTTACCCGTAAAGATTCCACCGTTGTGCAACTGGCTGTTACAGGCGACACGGTAAGGGGCCTGATGATATACATGCCTTATGAGAAAGACAGCAGGCGCGGAAACCTTTCAGGCATAAAAGATGGAAAACAAATAAATGCCCAATGGATTTATATGCAGGAAGGCACAATCGACTCCATCAATGTAAGCTTCCGCCTCGAAGAGGATGTACTGAAACAGCAACAGTCTACCCTTGACAGGAATACGGGTAAAGAGTACTTTCCCAACAATGCCGAATACGATAAATATTATGACCGTATCGACTGCAATACGGCACAGGCGCTTATTACGAGAACAGCACCCTGACACGGCACTGCTATACTACCTGCACTACTTTTGTAGGCTCCAGGTTAGCATTGCGGATAGATACATTACGGGCCACATTTTGCGCCAGTTGGGTAAATAGCTCCCTTGCAGGATTGCCTTCTTCCAGTATAGCAGGTATCCCACTATCGCCACCTTCCCGTATAGATTGTATCAAAGGTATTTCGCCGAGGAAAGGCAGTTCAAACTGCTCAGCCATTTTCAGCGCACCGCCCTTACCAAATATATAGTACTTATTCTCTGGCAGTTCGGCAGGTGTGAAGTAAGCCATATTCTCCACTACACCCAGTATGGGTATATTTATCTGCGGTTGTTTGAACATCATAATAGCCTTACGTGCATCAGCCGATGCTACAGGCTGTGGTGTGGATACAATAACCGCCCCGGTAACCGGTATGGCCTGCACCAGTGTCAGGTGCACATCTCCTGTGCCCGGGGGCAGGTCTATTACAAGATAATCGAGCTCTTCCCAGTGTACATCTGTAATGAATTGTTTTAACGCAGAACTGGCCATAGGGCCACGCCATACCACCGCCTGTTTTTCGTCTACCAGCAGGCCTATAGACATGGCTTTGATACCGTAACGCTCCAGCGGTACAATCATGCCTTTACCATTCACCTCGGTCATCATCGGGCGTTCATTACGCATGCCCAGCATAATAGGAACCGACGGACCGTAAACATCCGCGTCCAGCAAGCCCACCTTCGCACCTTCCTGTGCAAGGCCCAGCGCAAGGTTTACCGATACGGTTGATTTACCAACCCCGCCTTTGCCCGATGCAACCATAATGATATTCTTCACACCCGGCAATACGGCTTTATTATCTTTCCGGTTGCTGTTCACGTTCGAATCCATGTGCACCTTCACCACCGCCTCTTTATCTACCAGCAGGTGAATGGCATTGATACAGGCTTTTTCTATCATCTCCTTCAGCGGACATGCAGGCGTGGTCAGCATC
>CAZUMM010000030.1:0-57919 GCA_964621795.1 uncultured Flavipsychrobacter sp. | reverse complement strand
CTGTGATTGAAAACTTCTTTGGCATACTCAAATCAGAATTATTTTATCTAAAAAAATATACTTCTGTCCTTGAGCTGAAAGAAGACATCAGTAAATACATTAAATACTATAATAAAGACAGAATAAAACTGAACCTAAATGGAATGAGCCCGATACAATATCGAGCTCATCACCTTAAAACTTAATTACTAATTTTGTCTAAACTTTTGGGGGCACTCTAATTTTTTGGCGGCTTTTTACTTTCTCAATCAATTAATTAATACAATAACATGAATACTGATTATATAATCCGGCCCGCCACAATGGATGATGCGGCGGGGTTGCTTGCCGTATATAAACCCTACGTCGAAACCACGGCGATTACGTTCGAGTATGAAGTGCCTTCGGTTGAAGAATTCGGTAAGAGAATAAATGCGATAATCCCGGAATATCCCTGGCTGGTATGCGAAAAAGAAGGAATAATAACCGGGTATGCGTATGCACACAAACACCGTGATAGGACCGCTTACCAGTGGTCGCCCGAATCGACCGTATACCTTAATGAGACCTATCACGGCCGGGGCATTGCACGGGTACTTTATGAAGCTGTATTCGAAATATTGAAACTACAGGGTTTTATTAATGTATATGCCGGTGTACTGGCCTCCAACATGAAAAGCAATGCATTCCATAGGGCAATGGGCTTTGAAGAAATAGGCGTGTACAGGAATATTGGTTACAAGCTGGGGGAATGGCATAGTAATTACTGGTACCAGCTCCATCTTTTACCCCACATCATAAATCCGTCTGTTCCCCAAAAAACGGCAGATATAGCAGGTACGAAGGCCTTTGAGCAAATATTAATAAAGGCAAACCTGCAGGTAAATCAATCTGTGCAGATATAGCTACCTTTAATTGCACTCCAAAATAGTATAACATGGGCACTGAAAAATATCATCATTATACTACCGCTGTCAGGTGGACAGGAAATAAGGGCACAGGCACATCGCGATACGATGCTTATGAGCGCAGTCACACCTTGTCCATAGATGGGAAACAGGATATCATGTGCTCGTCAGATATACCGTTCAGGGGCGATGGCACAAAGCATAACCCGGAAGATATGCTGGTCGCTTCTTTATCTTCCTGCCACATGCTCTGGTATCTACACCTGTGCGCCGATGCGGGTGTAGTTGTGACGGACTATACAGATAATGCAACAGGAACTATGGTACAGAATGTAGATGGTGGCGGGCATTTTACGGAAGTAGTACTGCACCCGGTAGTTACAGTGACAGATAGCTCAATGATAGAAAAAGCGAACCAGTTGCACGATGTAGCACACCGGAAATGTTTTATTGCAAACTCCTGCAATTTCCCGGTAAAGCATGAACCGCGGTGTATAGTACGGCAGGTTTCAAATTAATCTTATTTTAGCACAAATTTTTAGCCGGATGAATAAAGTAGTTGCAAACGCTGATGAAGCGATAAAAGATATAGAATCGGGTGCGGTATTGATGTTGGGAGGCTTTGGCCTGTGTGGTATACCCGAAAATTGTATTGATGCACTGGTAAAGAAAGGGGTTAATAACCTTACCTGTATATCGAACAATGCGGGGGTGGATGATTTTGGTATAGGGCTGATGCTGCAAAAAAAGCAGGTAAAGAAAATGATATCGTCTTATGTGGGCGAGAATGCAGAATTTGAACGCCAGCTTTTAAGCGGTGAACTGGAAGTGGAACTGGTGCCGCAGGGCACGCTGGCTACCCGCTGCATGGCTGCCGGTTATGGTATGCCCGCTGTATATACACCCGCAGGAGTGGGCACTGAAGTGGCTGAAGGTAAGGAGACGCGCAACTTCAATGGTAAAGATTACCTGATGGAATATGCTTTTGATTCGGACTTTGCAATCGTAAAGGCATGGAAGGGCGATACACAGGGTAACCTGATATTTAAGGATACCGCCCGCAATTTCAATCCCCTGATGGCTATGGCAGGTAAAATAACCATTGCTGAGGTAGAAGAACTGGTTGAAGCCGGAGAACTGGACCCCAATTTCATACATACCCCGGGTATTTATGTGCACCGCATTTTTAAAGGCGAGCATTACGAAAAACGGATAGAACAACGTACTACACGCAAAAGACCATAAATTAAAACGCGGCCCGGAAGCCGCGTTTTTTTATTCTGTATCTTTTTTAAGCGTAGTCTGGTCGATAACGTATAGCGGCCTGTCGCGCACATTATTGATGATGCGGCTAATGTACTCGCCTATAATGCCCAGTGACAGCAACTGTACGCCTCCGAGAAAGGTGATGCTGATAATAGTAGAAGCCCATCCCGGCAGGGTAGATTTATTGAACAGGTAGCTATACACGGCAAATACCCCTATAAAAAACGAGATAATGCATACGATAAAACCGAGGCTGGTAGCCAGCTTTAGCGGAGAATCGGAAAAGGCAGTGATACCGTTGAAGGCAAGCCTTAGCATTTTGCGGAAAGGGTAATTGGTTTTACCGAATTTACGTTCGTCCCTTTCAAACATCACATAAGTGCTCTTGAAGCCCAGCCAGGCTATCTGTCCGCGGATGTATTTATCATACTCCTTCATTTCCTTCAGGTATTCCAGCACATCGCGGCTGATGAGGCGAAAATCACCCACATCCAGCGGTATTTCGAATGAGACCAGCTTGGCCATCAGCCGGTAAAACATTTTTGCCGTAAACAGTTTGAAAAAAGTTTCCCCTTTACGTTTGCTGCGTTTGGCATATACTACTTTGTAGCCGTCTTTATACTGCCGGTACATTTCGGGTATCAGCTCGGGCGGGTCCTGCAGGTCACCGTCTATGGTTACAATAGCATTTCCGCTGGCATAGTCCATACCTGCCGTAATGGCTATCTGGTGGCCAAAATTCCTGGAGAAGCTGATGTAATGTAGCTTGTCGCTTTGGGCACAAGCTTCTTTCAGCTTTAAGAGGCTGCTGTCACGGCTGCCGTCATTTACAAAAATGATTTCATAGCTGTCGGTAATGCTTGCTGCTGCAGCCGACATTCTTTGTACCAGTTGTTCAATGATTTGCTCTTCGTTGAAAACCGGTACGACTATGGATAATTCTATCTTTTTACCTGTGGCCATAGATGTTATAAACAGTTACTCCGTTGTAATTTCTTACAACGGTGGAAAAATAAGTCTTTTCGACATACTTTTTGGTACTTTCCTTGAAAACTGCAGCAGTACAGCCCGGTTGCAGCTCATTGCTATACTTACCACTAAGATTGTTTTTCCCCCTGTCGGCAAGTAAATACCAATATATATTGGGTTCATCACAGTCCCATACTATAGTATAGTTTTTGATATCATGTTTGCCATCCCGTGCATCTTTCAGGAATGTACCCATATTCAGATTCTCCGTAAGCCATGGGCCGGTTTTTGGGTCAGACACGCTCTCTATGATATTATAGTAAGGTATAGTAAAAAAGAAGAATGCAAATAAGTAGGACAACCATTTATTTCTGAGCTTTCTATGGGAATGTAAGGTTACAGATACACTGCGCAACAAATAGAATATAAAAAGACCGGCCAGTAATGACAGGAATGGGTATTCAGGTACATCGTACCAATCGATTTTCGTTTCAGCCTGTGTAATGACGAAAAAATGGCATAATACCAGCATGATTGTAAACAGGGTAAAATACCTGATACGCCTGCTGGCAGTAGTCAGCCCTATGAAACACCCGAAGGGAACCATCCATACCCAGTATTTAAAACCTATATCGGTAATCCGGTAAAAGTAAAACCATCTTTCACCTATATGGCCTTCAATGACGGTATTAAACCGACTCCCGAGTTCATTTTGCATGACTGCATCGATATACCCGGGGTTATACTGCTCGCGCAGGAAATAATAACCCAGCGAAACGACAATAAAAGCGAGTAGCCCAATATAAAAATGTTTCGACCTGAATATAAAATAGTGCGACGGGCGAAGGAGAACGAATGCTCCCAGTGCAGGAAGAAAAAATAACGCTGCAATTCCTTTTGTCAGCACAGCTAAGGTCATGCATAAGAATGACCAAAGAATGTATTTACCCTTTTTAAAAGAAAGAAAAAGGTAAAACAACAGGCAGTATGCCGTGGTGAAGAATGTGAGTAATGCATCATAGTCGGCTGTTCTGGTACTATGAATACGGATGTAGCCTTCACTGCTAACCAATATGAGTACGGTTAAAAGACCCAATAACGGTTTATTGAGTTTCCTGGCGCAAAACCAAAACAATAGTAAACAGGTGCCCAGCGCCGCAAGGGCAGAAGGAAGGCGTACCCCGATTTCGTTAACGCCAAAAATTTTCATGGACAAGACCTGCAACCATATCAACAACGGTGGCTTTGTATTCCACATATCAGGTGCGTTTCCGTAGGTTGGTATCAGGACGTTGCCTTTATGGATGTATAATTCCAGTGAGTTGATAACAACACGGGCTTCGTCATAAGGCTGGATAGGTAATGTATTAAGATGGCTGAATACAGGTATTGCTGTAACTATTAAGAGTAATATTAGCTCTGGGTAATAATTGGATAAGTAGGTTTTCATAGGTTGTTACAGCATATTAAGTTCAGAACTTTCGTGTCAGTATCTTGTATACTACTACGCCGTGGTAATTGTCAATAATTTTATAAGTATACAGCCCTTCCATATACTTCCGGGTACCTTCTTTATATACGGCAGCTATATCCCCGGGAAATAGTTCTCGGCTGTATTTGACTACATTTTCCGGTTTGTCCATATATGCAAAGACGTACCACATAAGGTTAGGTTGAAACTCATCCCATACCAGTTTATATCCATCAATATTATGCTTGCCATCTTTGGCATCTTTTAAAAAGATGGCCATATTCATGTTTTCAACATCTACGTTCGGTGGAATGCTGCTTTCTACAAAGTCTAAAATGTTTTTATAAGGGATATAGAAGAATAAAAACAATAATGAAAACGCTAATGCGATATATTTTTTACTATTAATTTTTCGGGCAAACCGGGAAAGCACCCGGAATAATGTAAACAGGGGTATAGCACTGAACAGGGAAAGGAAGGGGTATAGGGGCATTTCATACCAGTTCAGCTTTGTTTGTGCTGTGGAGATAATAGTGAACTGTACAACAATCAGCAACAGCACATAAAGAAAGAAATACCTTATTTTTTTACTGGCAGAAGTAAATGCCAGCCAGATTCCTATGGGGAAAAATATTATCCAATGTTCAAAGCCTTTGCTTTTTATCCAGTCCCAGTAATACCAGTAGTTACCAACATGGTCTTCCAGTGTATCGTTGTAGCGTCCACCCAACTCATTTTCCCAAACAGCTTTCAGGTAACCGGGATTGAAGTGCTCACGAAGCAGGTAATATCCTAAACCGATAAAGAGAAAAATACCCAGGCCTATATAAAAATGCTTCGATTTAAATACAAAATAATGCCTGCGGAAGAGCAAAGTAAACAGGAATAAAGCCGGTGTGAAGAACAGGGCCGCTATGCCTTTAGTCAGGCAGCCGAGTGCCAGCATGCCTGCTGCAGTATAAATATATTTCTTGTGCCGGGTATCCAGGTACAGGAAATAGAAAAGTGTATAGGCCGTTGTAAAAAGAATAAGCAGGGCGTCATAATCGCCGGTGCGCGTGCCATGCACACGTATATACCCTTCACTGGTAGTAAGCATACCGGCAGCTATAATACCGAGCAAAGGTTTATTCAGCTTACGGGCGCAAAACCAATATAATAACAGGCAGGTAAAAAGTGCTGCAATAGCCGTAGGCAGCCGCACGGCCAGCTCATTTACCCCGAATATTTTCATACTGAGTACCTGCATCCATATCAGCAGTGGTGGTTTGGTATTCCACATTTCCGGTTCACCATAATAAGTAGGCACAAGAATATTATTACCCCTGCCCTGGTACATTTCAAGCGAATTGGTAATTACCCTTGCCTCATCCCATGCCTGTATAGGTAAAGTATCCAGGTGACTGAACAATGGCAGGGCTGTTACAAGGATGGTAATAAGTAACCCGGTCCGGAAATTGATACGCATAAAGGGTTGTAAAACCATAAAAATAAAAAAATATGCTGTGTCAACATTATGATATGGTTTATTGTTTATCATGTATATGTCACAAAAGGTGTCCGTCTTCTGGTTCCGGCGCGATTTAAGGTTGAATGATAATGCAGGATTATACTATGCGCTGAAGTCTGGCTTGCCCGTGGTGCCCGTTTTTATATTTGATACAGAGATACTGGAGGCATTAGAGAACAGGGCAGATAAACGCGTCGATTTTATCCACCGCTGTATTATGAATATACAGCACGAGTTGGAAGGGTATGGCAGTACGCTGCATGTATTGCATGGCAAACCTCGTGAATGTTTCAAAACACTGGCAGGCAGCTACGATATAGCAAAAGTCTACGCCAATAATGATTATGAACCTTATGCAAAAAAACGGGATAAAGCAATTGCAGGTTTCTTAAAAGAGAACGGTATAGCTTTTCATAGTTACAAAGACCAGGTTATATTTGAAAAGGATGAAATTGTAAAAGATAACCGTGAGCCATACACTGTATTTACACCGTATAGTAAAAAATGGAAAGCCAAACTGGATGATTTTTATCTCAAGCCATATCCTGTTCAAAAATATGTTCCCAATTTTCATAAGAAGGGTCCTATACGTATTCCTACACTGAAAGAATTAGGCTTTGAGAAAACGGATGTGCACCCTGTTGCCGCAAAGCTGGATAAACACATTGCCAAAAACTATGATAAAACCCGGAACTACCCATCCATACACGGCACTACAAGATTAAGTATGCACCTGCGTTTCGGAACTATCAGTATACGCAAGCTGGCTGCCGAAGCAAAACAACTGAATGAAACGCTTTTGAATGAACTGATATGGAGGGATTTTTACCAGGCGATACTTTGGCATTTTCCACAGGTAGTAAGAGAGTCTTTCAAAAAAGAGTATGACCATATACAATGGCGCAATAATGAACAGGAATTTGATGCATGGTGCCGGGGCCTGACAGGCTACCCGATAGTGGATGCGGGTATGCGGGAGTTGAATGAAACAGGCTATATGCATAACCGCGTACGAATGATTACAGCCAGCTTTCTTACTAAACATTTGTTGATAGACTGGCGTTGGGGGGAAGCTTACTTTGCTACAAAACTGCTGGACTATGATCTTGCTGCCAATAACGGGGGCTGGCAATGGGCTGCAGGCAGCGGCTGTGATGCTGCACCCTATTTCCGCATATTCAACCCATACCTTCAAACGAAAAAATTTGATCCGGACCTGGCCTATATCCGTAAATGGATACCTGAGCTGGACACTTTAGAATATCCACGGCCAATAGTAGAACATGAAGGAGCAAGGGCGCGGTGCCTGGAAGCATATAAAGCAGCACTTCAAAAATAGCTTTCACCCGCCGGTACTCCCTGCGGGGCGCTGAAAATGTAGCCCTGGTAAGGGGAAATCACTTTCATTTAATAGAATGCTTGCTGCAAGCGGCTTATATTTATATCATATTCGCATTCTATGAAACCTAAGTTTAGTTTTTACATAGCCTTATTGGTGGTGGTATCGGTATGCCTGTTTGCATGCAGCAATAAAAACGGTATCACTATTAAAAAACAGTTTGCCGACGAAATTGAAACTTATCAAAACCTTGAGTTCAGTTTTGATAAGGATATTTTTCCCGATAGCCTGCTACAAAACTGGGATACCACGCATTATATAGAATTTACTCCTGAAGTGAAGGGATCTTATAAATGGAACAGTTCAAGTGAACTGACCTTCTCTCCTGCCGGTGGCTTTTTGCCCGGAACAACCTATACAGCCACTATAACCCGCAACGTATTGAATAAAAGCAGGAAAAAATATGCGTTGAATAATACCACCTTTAAATTTCATACGGCACCGTTACGTATTGTAAACACCCGTGTATTCTGGACCCGCAGCCAGAATATGAATAATGTGGTTGTGCAAGCTGATTTTGATTTTAATTATGATGTAAAAATCAGCGAGGCTGCGGCTAAGTTCAAGCTTAGTGCCAATAGTATGGGCATTGTAAGCAGCCTGGTAAACGGTGGAACAGGAAAAACGGTTTCCCTGCAGTTTGCCCCGGTCAATGAACTGGATGCAGAAACACCGTTGCAGGCACAAGTGCTGAAAGATATACCGCTCGCAAACGGAAATATAGTTGCACAGCATGATACGGTTATACACACCATCATACCATCCCGTTACAACCTGGCGGTCACAGGGGTTATAGCACAGCATACGGGAACAGAAGGTGTTATCACCGTCAGCACCTCTCAACCTGTGCTGGATGAGCAGCTTAAAGAAAGCATATCAATTGAACCTTCCGTTGACTTTGAAGTGGCACTTAACGATGGAGGATTTGTTATTAGCAGTAAAAAAATGAAAGCCGAGCAGACCTATGAACTAACTGTTTCAAAAAAACTGGAGGGTGCTTTCGGCGGTAAATTGAAAACAGATTATTATGAGCAGGTAAAATTCGGAAAGCTTACACCGTCCATACAGTTTGTTAATTCGGAGGGGATGTACCTTTCTTCCAAAGGCTATAAAAATCTTGCACTAAATATTGTAAACGTTTCCGAGGTTGAGGTGCGGGTAATAAAGGTGTATGAGAATAACCTTGAATTTTTCATGCGTGCGGGTATGGGCTATGATTATGAATATGATGAGGAGAGCGATGAGTATGGCAGCTACAGGTATTATGAAACGCGCAACCTTGGCGATACCGTATTTCAGCACACATACAAAACCGCTTCATTGCCCAGGCTCAATTCGGCATCGGTACTGCATGTCGACTTTAGCGATAAGATAAAGGGATATGACGGAGTATACGTTTTGACCGTTGCCTCAAAAGATCATAAATGGATACAACACTCGAAGATATTATCCATATCGGATATAGGAATGATCGTAAAGGAAGACAATGATAATATGTATGTCTTCGCCAATTCGATAAGAAATGCAACACCTTTGCCGAACGTAAAAATATCGTTTATCAGCAGTACCAATCAGCGTCTCTATACTGCAACAACAGATAACGAGGGAACAGCCGTATTTAAAAATATCAGCCAAAACAGCCCCGGCTTTCAGGTAGCAATGGTTACTGCGAAACTGGACGATGAGTTCAGCTTTGTATGGCTGAATAAAAGCCGGGTAGAAACTTCACGGTTTGACGTGGGTGGCCGTATGCCCAACAAAACCAACCTGAATGCCATGATATATGCAGAGCGTAACCTGTACCGCCCGGGAGAAACCATATATGCCAGTACAATACTACGTGACGAGCGATGGGGCAACCCGGGAGAAATACCCGTAAAGCTGAAGTTGTTAATGCCCAACGGGAAAGAATTTGCCAATCATAAAAAAATACTGAATGCAGAAGGCTCCTGTGAAACCTCGTTCAAAATACCGCCTACAGCCACCACAGGTACTTATATGCTGGAGGTATATACAGGTAATGATATTTTATTGGGCAGCTACAATATAAGTGTAGAGGATTTTATGCCTGACCGGCTCAAGGTAGGATTGAAAACCGATAAGACGGAATATAAAGCGGGCGATTCTGTGAAAGCGTATATACAGGCCGATAATCTTTTCGGTACACCTGCGGCAGGGCGGTATTACGAATGCATGCTCAATCTTAGCAAAGCGGATTTTAAAACAGCGAAGTTCCCCGATTATTATTTCGGCATTAAGAACGATATCAATGTAGACTTTAGTTTAGAAAAAGGAAAGACCCTTGACAATGGTTCGGCTTCTGCCGTTTTTGGCATTCCTGCTACTGTTGCCAATACAGGTTTGCTGAAGGGTAATGTAATGTGCGTGGTTTCTGATGAAACAGGCAGGCCTGTTCACCGTTACCAGAATATATCTGTATATACACAGCGCTCATTCATAGGCATACACAATATGGATGAATATGTGAGTACGCACAGGCCGGTTAAAGTAATGCTTGTAGCTGTTGATAAAAACGGAGATGCGCAACGCAACATAAAGGCAAAAATTGTATTGGTAAAGAAAGAATGGCATACGGTAATACAACAGCAAGGAAGCAGCTACCGCTATGTTTCCCAGTCGGAAGAAAAAGTAATCAGGCAGCAGGATATTACCATAGACGGTACAGCCACGGCATATACACTGATACCTGAATTAAGCGGTGAGTATGAACTGAGGGTATCGCTCCCCGGTACGGATAACTATGTATCGCAGCGGTTTTATGCTTACGGTGGCGGCTGGGATACGCAGTATACTTCTTTCGAAGTGAACAACGAAGGTAATGTGACCATAAAACCGGATAAGGATAAATATGCCCCCGGCAGCGATGTAAAACTGCTGTTTACCACGCCATTTGAAGGAAGGATGCTGGTAACGGTTGAAAGAAATACTATCATGGAACATTATTACCTGAATACACAAAACAAGTCGGCCACATTAACCCTGAAGGCAAACGATGCATTTGTGCCAAATGTGTATGTAACGGCAACATTATTCAGGCCGATGGATGGGAGCGACATGCCGTTGGTTGTGGCCCATGGTTTCAGGTCTGTGCAGGTAGAAAACCCTGAATACCAACTGCCGGTAAATATACTTGTGACCAGCAAATCGCGCTCTAAAACCCGGCAGGCCATCACCGTAAAAACAGCACCGGGCGCATACGTAACGGTGGCGGCTGTAGATGAAGGCATATTGCAGGTGCGCAACTATGAGTCGCCCGACCCTTATAAATATTTCTACCAGAAAGTAGCATTGTCGACTAATAGCTATGATATATACCCCCTGCTGTTGCCGGAGATTAAAACCATACGTTCCAGTACCGGCGGCGATGGTGGTGCGGAGACTGAAATGCGTGTAAACCCGCTGTTTGTGAACAGGGTAAAAAATGTATCGTACTGGAGTGGTATCATGCAGGCAGACAGAAACGGTGTAGTGAAGTACAATATAGATATCCCCCAGTTTTCGGGAGACCTGCGGGTGATGGCTGTAGCCTATAAAGGCAAAGCTTTTGGCGGTACAGAGCGGCATATGAAGGTGGCCGACCCTGTTATTATAAGTACTGCTCTGCCACGTTTCCTGAGCCCGAAAGATGAAGTGATTATGCCGGTGACACTAAGTAATACTACAGCAAAAGATGCAACAGTAACCGTAACTGCTACAGTATCAGGCCCCTTGAATATACAGGGTGATATCAATCAAAAGGTCAGTATAAAAGCAAACAGTGAGCAGCGTGTCATATTTCATATTGCTGCCAACCCGGTTATCGGCGCGGGCAAAGTAACGGTAACTGTTAAAGGACAGGGGGAAACATTCACCAATGAAACAGAAATCAGCATCAGGCCGCAGGCTTCTTTACAAACCATATATGCAAGCGGGAGGGCAGAAGGTGCAGGCAGTGCAAACCTTGATCTCAGGAATGACTTCCTGCCGGGTACTGTCAAAGGAAAACTGTTGGTGTCAACATCTCCCCTGGCAAGGTTTTCAAAAAACCTGTCTGAGCTTGTCCGGTATCCCTATGGCTGTGTAGAGCAAACCACATCAGCCGCTTTCCCTCAATTGTATTATCACGACCTGGTAAAAAGCCTGTATGGTAAGGAAGATGCGGATATGAACCCTGCATACAATGTGCAGCAGGCTATAATGAAGCTTCAGTCAATGCAGTTATACAATGGGGCTTTATCGTACTGGCCTGATGGTGGCAGTGAAAGCTGGTGGGGCAGTGTATATGCTACCCATTTCCTGCTGGAAGCACGGAAAGCGGGGTACGAAGTAAATGGAAAAACGGTTGACCGCCTGTTGAAATACCAGAAGCAGCAATTGGGCAGGCATGCAACAGAGGTACTCTACTATAATGAAAACCTGAAGAAGGAAATAGCGGCAAAAGAAATTGCCTACTCTCTGTATGTACTGTCAATAGCCGGACAGCCGCAGGTACCGGTCATGAACTATTATAAAGCGCACCTGGATATGCTGAGCATTGACAGTAAGTATATGCTGGCGGCAGCGTATGCGGTTTCAGGTCAGCCTGATAAAGCCAGGCAGGTACTGCCGGGTTCATTTTCCGGCGAGAAGTCGAAGCAGGTAACAGGTGGAAGTTTCTATTCTTATATCAGGGACCAGGCACTTGCATTGAATGCCTTGCTGGAAATAGATCCTGATGCACCGCAGGTGGCTACGCTGGCGCATTCATTGTCTGAACAGATAATGAATGAACGGTACCTGAATACGCAGGAAAATGCCTTTTCGATACTTGCCTTTGGCAAAATAGCGCAACGGGCAAATAAAACAAATGCGACTGCGGAGATACTGGCGAACGGGAAGGTCATTGCTGCTACTACCGGAAAGGATGTAAATATAGACCTGAAAAACACCGGTGCCGACCAGCTACAGATAAAGGTAAAAGGTAAAGGTGCATTCTACTATTTTGCTGAAGTGTCGGGTATATCGGCTACCGGTAAGTATAAGGAAGAAGACAGCTATCTGAAAGTAAGGCGCACTTACTATGACAGGGACGGAAAGGCAATCACTGATAATACATTCAGGCAAAATGACCTTATCATAGTAAAACTGGTACTGGAGGCACAGTATGATGGTACGATTGACAATATAGTAATAACGGATATGCTGCCTGCCGGTTTTGAAATTGAAAATGCACGGCTCAATAATTTGCCGGAAATAAAATGGATAAAGAATAACGAGGAACCGGACTATCTCGATATTAGGGATGACCGGATAAATTTGTTTACCTCTATCGGCAAAAAACCGAAATCATTTTATTACATGGTCCGCGCCGTATCGCCCGGCATTTTCCAGGCAGGGCCTGTGCAGGCCGATGCTATGTATAATGGCGCTTACCATTCGTACAACGGCGCAGGTATAATAAGAGTAACGGAATAGTGAAAAGAAGACGCGTGGCACGGCATATTTTAATGGCAATAGCAGCAACTTTTGTTGTTTTTGTTATTGCGGATAAAATATTTCCTGTAAAAACGGACATAGAATATACGCCGGTGGTGCTTGCACGCGATGGTACGGTTCTGCATACTTTTCTCACACATGATGAGCAGTGGCGTTTTAAAACACAGGACGATGAGATAACACCGGAGCTGAAAAAGGCGATTGTCTATAAGGAGGATAAATATTTCCGTTACCACCCGGGCATAAATCTGCCTGCTGTATGCAGGGCTGTTGTCAATAATTTGCTGAAACATAAACGAACATCAGGGGCATCTACTATAACCATGCAGGTAGCGCGTATGCTGCAGCCTAAGGAAAGGACCTATGCCAATAAGTTCATAGAAATATTCAGGGCCCTGCAATTGGAATTTCATTACAGTAAAGATGAAATACTGCAGATGTACCTGAACCTTGTGCCCTATGGTTCGAACATTCAGGGAGTGAAAGCTGCAGCCATCCTGTATTTCAATAAAATGCCTTCACAACTTTCCCTGGCAGAGCTAACAGCATTAAGCATTATTCCCAACCGTCCCAACTCATTAGTAATGGGCAAAGACAATACCCTCATAGTACAGCAGCGGAATAAATGGTTGTCGCGCTTCAAAAAAGAAGGGGTATTCCCTGAAATTCTTATTAATGATGCACTGGAAGAGCCATTGCATGCATATAGGAGAAATGCGCCCCGGGCAGTACCGCAACTGGCATACAGGCTGCGGATGCTGCACCCGGCAGCTACAATCATACACACGGCCATAGACCCTGTTGTACAGCAGAAAGCAGAAGATATTGCATATAGTTACACACAGGCGTTGAAGCTGGATAACATTCATAATACCTCGGTCCTCATTATAGATAATGCCACACACGAGGTGGTTGCTTACATAGGCTCATCCGATTTTTATGACCGGGCCCATAACGGCCAGGTAGACGGGGCACAGGCCATCCGTTCGCCGGGCAGTACCCTGAAGCCATTGTTGTATGGCATGTGTATGGATATGGGCATAATAACTCCCAAAACAGTCATTGCGGATGTGCCGGTTAACTATGAAGGGTATACCCCCGAAAACTACGACCTGCATTTTCGCGGAAATATTACTGCCGAAGATGCGCTGAAAAATTCATTGAATATACCAGCTGTAAAACTATTGCATAGGGCAGGAGTAAAACAATTTATTGCAAAGCTCGCGTATACGGGTTTTACCTCCATTTGGGATAAACGCAATAAGCTGGGGCTGTCTGTAATACTGGGAGGCTGTGGTGTGCGGCTTTCCGAGCTTACTGCTATGTATTCTTCCTTTGCGAATAACGGTATGTACTATGCACCTGTATATACTATAACAGATACTATAAAAACAAAAAAGCAAAAAGGCACAAAAGTACTGTCCCCGGAAGCAAGCTATATGGTTAGTAATATTTTAACCGAGTTACACCGTCCTGATTTGCCTAATTTGGCTGATAAGGCTTTCAACGTCCCGCGCATAGCATGGAAAACCGGCACCTCTTACGGCCGCAGGGATGCATGGAGTGTAGGCTACAATAAACGTTATACGATAGGTGCATGGGTGGGAAACTTTAACGGGACAGGTGTGGCCGGGCTAAACGGTGCAGGAACGGCTACGCCGCTTCTTTTCCGTATATTCGATGCAGTTGACCGCAATGTATCGGCTGAATGGCTGACGCCGCCTCCATCGCTGAAGTTCCGGTTGGTATGTGCTGAAACAGGGGAAGTACCTAACGAATATTGTCACGACGAAATAATGGATTACTATATCCCCGGCGTATCCTCCACAAAGCGTTGTTCCCATCTCATTAATGCGTGGCTGTCGCCTGATGATAAAATCTCTTATTGCACTTCCTGTTTGCCTGCCAGCGGGTATAAAACAAAATCCTATCCTAATGTTTCTGCGGAGTTAGCGGCATATTATGAAAGCAATCACATCAGTTATCAAAAAATACCCCCGCACAACCCGTTTTGCTCAAGAATATTTGAAGGACAGCCCCCGGTCATCACATCACTTACCAACAAGCTGAATTATATAATTGTAGATAAAGAATCGCAGGAACTGCAACTGCTTTGCACGGCCGCGAATGATGTGAGGCAGGTGTACTGGTATATAAACGACCGGTTTTATAAAAGTGCCAGTCCCGGTGAAAAACTTTTTTTCGTACCGGAAACTCCCAAAATAAAGATATCCTGTACGGATGATAAAGGACGTAACACAGATATCGAAATAACCGTAAAATTCATATAGGTATCCGTTGATTGCAACTGAAGTATAAACGACCATAAATAAAATAGCCTGCACTATAAAATGCAGGCTATTATGTGTTTGGTGTAACCCTTACCGTCTGTTTACACTACTTAATGACCTTTCCTATATGCACTTTTTTACCATCAAAAAGCTTAACGGTATATATGCCGGGTACCAGCTCTTTAGTATCCGGATTCATAGCGGTTACCCTGCCCAACCCTCTCTATCTAAACTGCGGTATTGTATGGCTTCGGCAAGGTGTTCGGGGCGTATTTCTTCGCTATCTGCAAGGTCAGCAATAGTGCGCGATACTTTTAGTATGCGGTCGTATGCACGTGCCGAAAGGTTCAGCCTGTCCATAGCTGTTTTCAGCAGGTTTTGGCCCACACTGTTGATGACACATATTTCTTTCAGTTGCCTACTGCTCATCTGGGCATTGCTGTAAATGCCCTGTTGCCCTTCAAACCGCTTTGCCTGCCTTTCCCTAGCTTTCAGTACACGCTCTCGTACGGCACTGCTGGGCTCCGATGTTTTTTGTGAAGAAAGTTCGTTGAATGAAACCGGCGTTACCTCTACATGCAAATCTATCCTGTCGAGCAGTGGGCCGGATACCTTGTTGAGGTACCGTTGCACCATTACAGGGGCGCAGGTACATTCCTTCTCCGGGTGGTTAAAATAGCCACAAGGGCAGGGGTTCATAGAAGCTATGAGCATAAAACTGGCAGGAAAGTCAATGCTTACTTTGGCGCGCGATATGGAAACACGTCGCTCTTCCATAGGCTGCCGCATTACTTCCAGCACTGTACGTTTGAATTCCGGCAACTCATCCAGGAAGAGTACGCCGTTATGTGCCAGCGATATTTCTCCCGGTTGCGGTACACCGCCACCGCCAACAAGCGCCACATCGCTGATGGTATGGTGCGGTGAGCGGAACGGGCGTTGTGCTACAAGAGATGTATTGGTAGGTAGCTTGCCTGCTACCGAATGTATTTTGGTTGTTTCCAAAGCCTCGTGCAAAGAGAGCGGCGGTAAGATGGTGGGCAGGCGTTTGGCCAGCATGGTTTTACCTGCGCCGGGCGGGCCAATGAGTATAGCATTATGCCCGCCTGCGGCAGCGATTTCCAAAGCGCGTTTTACATTTTCCTGTCCTTTTACATCGTTGAAGTCCAGTTCAAAATGGTTTTGTGCTTCAAAAAATTCCTCACGGGTATTTACGCTAACTGGCTTTAGTTCGGTGCGTTTTTCAAAGAAGCCGATTACCTCCGATATATGGTCAACGCCATACACTTCAAGGTTATTCACCAGCCCTGCTTCACGTGCATTTGCTTTGGGTATAATAAGTCCTTTAAATTTTTCTGCACGTGCCTGTATGGCAATGGGCAATGCCCCTTTTATAGGTTGCAAAGAACCGTCGAGCGAAAGCTCTCCCATGATGATATACTGGTTCAGTTCATCGGCAGGTATTTGCCCCGATGCTGCCAGCCAGCCTATAGCAATAGGTAAGTCGTATGAAGCACCGGCCTTTTTAATGTCAGCAGGGGCCATGTTTACTACCAGACGCATACGCGGCCTTTCCATTCCTACATTCTTTATGGCAGATACGATACGTTCTATACTTTCTTTAACGGCGCTATCGGGCAGGCCAACAATAATATACTCCGGTTTACCGCCGGGGGTGTCTACTTCTATGGTAATGGTCAATGCTTCTACGCCGTGTACCGCGCTTCCGAAAACTTTAACGAGCATGCTTTTGATGATGGTAATATCGGTGAAGATACGCTATCAGCTTAACATGCTGTTCATTTCCATTCCTCAAAAATTTTAATAACTTTAATGCAATCGGTTACTATTTAATCTTATACACATGGCACTCCAGGCTTCTGAACGGATTGACGTCATCAATATTGCCCTCATGTTTGTTTCCTGTGCAGTGGCAATATATTTACCATTTGAGCTGTTTTTGTTTTCGTATGCTATACTGGGCCCGCTTCACTACCTGACGGAAATATCGTGGCTGCACGATAAAAACTATTATACCAAACAGCGGTATGATGTACTCATTTTACTGGCGGCAGGTGCCATCCTCACTCTGAATTTCTTGCAGTCAGATATCGAACTGGAATTCCCCGCTAATTTCGATGCCAATGTGCTATACATAACCTTTTTAGGATCACTCATTTTTATTACGGTTAAAAACAAGTTTTACCGTTTTGCAGGCATTGCCTTACTGATACTTACCTCCAGCCTGTCCAAACATTTCCTGGTATTCTTTACTGTGTTCCTTCCTACCATTATTCATGTATATGTGTTTACAGGGTTATTCATGCTGTATGGGGCATTGAAAAGCAACAGCCGTTTGGGCCTGCTGTCTGTTTTTATATTGCTTTTATGCCCGTTCATACTATATAATGTTTATCCCAATACAGCTTTTCATGTGCCTGCGGCAAAAAGTGTGGGTGCCATGCAATCGTTCAAAGTGGTGAATATTAATATGTTCATTTCCTTGTTCGGCTTTGAAAAGCAGCCTAGCATGGCAGCCTGGGACGACCTTATTTTTCATTCAAGGACAGGTATTATGATCATGCGGTTTATCGCGTTTGCCTATACATATCATTACCTGAACTGGTTTTCAAAAACAAGGGTGATTCAATGGCATAAGGTGCCTAAGTCCAGGTTTGCCCTTGTGCTGGTAGTATGGATTGCCAGTGTGGCGCTATATCTCTACAATTATGTTACCGGGCTGAAATGGTTGTTTTTCCTGAGCTTCCTGCATGTATTGCTGGAATTTCCGCTGAATTTCACCAGCATAGTGGGCATTGGCAAGCATCTATCAGGCAAGGTGTTAAAACCACGTGTTTCCAAAGCGTAAATAGGTTTATTCTGTTATTTTTGTGTCATGAGTTCCATACTATTCCAGGTAGAAGAGGGTGTAGCCTACATTACGCTTAACCGCCCCGAAAAATTCAACAGCTTTAACCGTGAAATGGCCCTGGCTTTCCAGGAGTGTATGGATAAGGCAGAGGCTGACGAAACCATACGCTGCATACATATCACAGGTTCCGGCAAGGCATTTTGCGCCGGGCAGGATTTAGCAGAAGCGATGGATCCCAACGGCCCTGAACTGGAGCAAATAGTACGGGAGCACTACAATCCTATTATACGCCGCATACGCCATATTGAAAAACCCTTTGTAGCTGCCGTGAATGGTGTGGCCGCCGGGGCAGGCGCCAATATTGCCCTTGCCTGCGATATAGTTATCGCTACACAGTCGGCTTCTTTTATACAGGCATTCAGCAAAATAGCCCTGATACCGGATAGTGCAGGCACTTACTTCCTGCCCCGGCTGGTGGGCATGCAAAAAGCATCAGCGTTGATGATGCTGGGTGATAAAGTACTTGCCGATGAAGCCGCACAAATGGGTATGATATACAAGAGCATACCCGATGAAGATTTTGCGCACTATTCGAAAGGCGTAGCTAAAAACCTCGCACAAATGCCTACAAAAGGCCTGGGACTAACTAAGCGACTACTGAACCATACTTTTAACAACAACCTGGAGGAGCAACTGGATATGGAAAAAGAGCTACAGGTACAGGCCGGAAGCAGCGAAGATTTTAAAGAAGGGGTAAATGCATTTCTCGAAAAGAGGAAACCTGTTTTCAAAGGCAGATAAGCTTATTTAGCCAAAGCTGGTATTTCTTTCTTCATACGCGCATTGCCTGCATAGGCGTGCTCTTTTATGAGCTGGGCAATTATCTCCGTAGTCTGGTCGGGATAATTGACAGGAACCCTGTTATCGGAAGCTATCCAGCCTGTGATGGTAGCATAATATTTACTGCTCAGGTTTTTTATGACAGGTATACCCATGTCTTCCAGCGCGGCGGCATTGCATTGTTGCTCATATTGGTCCTGCATAGGTATTACCAGTAGTTTTTTGCCCAGGTAAAGCGCTTCGGCAGGGCCTTCAAAACCGGCACCGCAAAGTACGGCGCTGCCCGATGCCATGCTGGCAATGAATGCATCGTTGTTGATGGGTTTTACCGCTACATTTTTGAATGTAAAGGCTTCTTTATTGTGTTTGGAAAAAACATTCCATTGTACCTGCTCAAATTTTGACAGGTGGGCTACAAGCGTTTTGTCATCATAGGCAGGAAGGTATACGGTATAGTGGCCATTATCTGTCGGCGTTGTTTCTCTTACCTGCCTGCGGATAACAGGTGTAAATACATTACTGTCGTACTGCCTGAAGTGAAAACCATAGGCAGCAGTTACAGGGGCGTATTTTTCCAGTATAATTTTTCCTTTCAGGTCGGTGTGCGATGGTTTGGGTGCATTGGGGCTGAGCACGGCGCTTTGGTGGCTAAGGCCTATACAGGGGAGTTTTTTCAGTTTGCAGGCCCAGGCTGAAACAGGTTCGAAATCATTTACTACGAGGTCATAGTTCTCAACCGGCAGTTTGCGGATGTCTTTTACCAGCCTGAATAATTTCAGTTTTTTAGCAGTCTGCCATATATCTACCCCGCCTTTGCGGCCGAAAATAAAGCTCATACCGTACATACGGTATTTTACAGGAAAGGGCACATCCACATCAGCCTGTATGCCGCTGATAAGTACATCTACATTACCATATTTTGCCAATTCGGGATATACATCACGTGCTCTACTGAGGTGACCGTTGCCGGTACCCTGTATAGCAAATAAAATATTCATCAGGCTGCTTCTATTGAATTATTAAAGCCGGGGATATTCCCGTTCATAGTTTTGGTGTGCACGTTCAGTTCGTGCAGCAGGCTGGCCATTAATTCTTTGGGGCTGTCGCCGGTTTGTTTTTTCTTATTATTCACCTCTATAGCCTGTGCTACAGGGTCTTCCATGTATTTATAAATGCTCCAGTTGCCATCATTATATTCCAGTGCGGTGAGGTTTTCAATCCAGTCGCCGGAGTTCATGTATACCACGGGGCCATTCTCTGTCACCACCGTGCGTATTTCGGGATGGTGTATATGGCCGCAGATAACGTATTTATATTCATTTTCGGCAGCAATGCCACAAACAGTGTCTTCGAACTTGTTGATGAATTTTACGGCACCCTTTACGCTGTCTTTTATTTTCTTCGACAGGGATACTTTGCCCCTGCCCATTTTTTTAGAAAGGAAATTGACAAAGCGGTTAATAAGAATCAGCGTATCATAACCAATGGCGCCGAGCTTTGCCAGCCACTTACTGTGCTGCATCACCACGTCAAATACATCACCGTGGAAAATCCATACGTTTGCGCCGTCTATTTTCAGGGAAAGCTTATTGGTGATTTTGAGCGAGCCAAGTTGGAAGTCTTTAAACCTGCGCAGCATCTCATCATGATTGCCCGGTATAAAGTACACGGGAATCTCTTTGGCAATATAGCCTATCAGGTGTTTTACCACCATCATGTGTGTGGAGGGCCAGTAACGTTTGCTGAATTGCCAGATATCGATAATATCCCCATTCAGGACAACTGCTTTAGGTTTAATGCTTTTCAGGTATTGCAGGAGCTCCTTTGCATGACAGCCGTACGTTCCAAGATGGATGTCGGACAGCACAACAATATCCACTTCTCTTTTCGCCATATAATAAATTGTCTCTGACCTGAAACTTGTCCGGTCATGCAAAGTGACAACTTTACTATAAAGCGAAGATTACCGATATATTAAATGAATATTAATAAAAACCCGCTGTATATGCAGCGGGTTAAGAAAAGATAGTTATTACTCTTTGGTTATTTCGGCTTGTGTCACCCATTTTTCCCTGTTCAGGTGGGTAACGGTGACCGGTATATGGTATCGGCTGCTCAGGTAAGCGGCCATTTGTTCGGCTGCATACACAGAGCGGTGCTGTCCTCCCGTGCATCCGAATGCAATGCTCAGGTTTTCAAAGCCGCGGGCAAGATAGTCCTCTACATTCAGCGATACCAGCCCGTATGCATGAGACAGGAATTGCGGCATTCTTGTTTCCAGCTCCAGGAACTGTCGTACTGCTTCGTCTTGCCCGGAAAGATGTTTGTAGGCAGCATACCTGCCCGGGTTCAGCAAGCCCCTGCAATCGAACACATATCCGCCGCCGTGGATGCCTTTGTCTTTGGGGATGCCGTTTTTATAAGAGAAGCTATATACCTGTACCTGTAACTTAATATTATCTGTCTTTACTGGCTGGCTGTATCGTGCCTGCATTTCTGGTGAACTGATACGTTCCAGCAACGAGCGCATTTCGGGATAAGCGGGTAGCTGCGGGTTGTTGGAAAGAAACGCTTCCAGGTTTTTCAGTGCCGGGCCGATGCTGGTGATGAAGTGGGGTTTGTTTTGCAATAGCCCGCGGAAGCCGTAAGCGCCCAACACCTGCATGAGCCGGAGTAATACAAACTGTAAGTAGCCTTTTCTGAAATGTATCTCATCAACGCGTGAGATATGCAGTTTATTCAGACTGGCGATATAGCCGTTCAGCAGGTCTTCTTTCCAGGCATCGGGCAATTGTGCTTTTGCCTGCCACAGTAATGATGCAATATCGTATTGCGGCGGCCCCTGCATAGCTCCCTGGTAGTCGATAAAGAAAACTTTACCCTCATGTATCATCAGGTTGCGGCTCTGGAAGTCGCGGTACATCAGCATCTGTGGCTGTATGCGCCCCAGTTCTTTACTGAGCTGCTCCATTTCCGTTATCAGCGAAGTGCGGTCGTAATGTATCTTTTGCAGGTCGGCAAAATAGTACTTAAAATAGAGCAGGTCGGCCATTATAGCCTTCTCATCAAACTGGCGGGTGGCGAAGCACTGATAAAAATCGGTTTCCCTGCCGGCCATCCACTGTACCTGTGCCAGTTGCTCCAGGGCCATGTGGTAGTACTTGCGTACCTCTTCCGTCAGGCCATCCTTCATCAGCATATCAAAAAGAGAAGTGCTGCCAAGGTCTTGTTGCAGGTAAAAACGGCGGTCCTTGCTTGTTTTATATATCTCCGGTACGTTTATATGGTGTTTGCGGAACAGTTCGGTAAAATAAAAGTAGCTGTTGTTCTCCGCTACGTTCATATTTTGGGTGCCTATGGCTGAAATGTTACCTTGCCTGAGCCTGTAATAACGCCTGTCTGAGCCCGAAACGGGCAGTACATCTATTTTGTCCGGCTTTACGCCAAACTGTTCTTCAAATAATTTCTCCAGTGTGCTGATTGCCTGTGCCGAAGATTTGTTAGCGGTCATATTTCTTTCTTGGGGTAGTCAAATAAAATTACTCTTTTTCCTTTTGTGCTAAACTCGTTCCATTCATCCAAATCAAATTCGGCAGCTACTATGCCGCAGGTGGGCATATTGTCTATTTTAAAATCGGGCGATAACTGGTTGACAAATTCCGTGATGCCGGGGTTATGTGCCACTATAAAAACCGTTTGTATATTATCGTCCAGTTCGTACAATACTTCTTCAAACACCGAGGGTATACAATGGTAAAGCCTGTCATACCATTTTATTTTGCTTTCGTCGTAGCCGAAAGCGGTTGCTACCCTTTTAGCTGTTTGCTTGGCCCTTTTAGCGGTGCTGGAGATAATGAGGTCGGGCTTCAGGCTACATTTCTTCAACCGCTCCCCCATCATTGGCGCATCCTTTTGGCCCCTGTCGTTTAAAGGTCTTTCAAAATCACTCTGTAACGGGTTCGCCCAGCTCGATTTGGCGTGGCGTATCATTACCAATGTCCGTTTCATACTATCACTTTCCTTTATAGAATTGTAAGCTTAAATTTTTACCATCAAAAACGGCAAAGCTGTTATACCGTATCCAGTCGCCCAGGTTTACATACATGCTGCCCGGTTGCAACGCATACTCAATAGCTATATGCCTGTGCCCGAAAATGAAATAGTCTACCTGTTCTTTTTTTAGCTTGTCGAGTGCAAACTGTACCAGCCATTCTTTTTCGGGGCCTAAAAATTTCTCTTCTTCCCCCTCGGTATGTTTGGGCCCCAGCCTGCTGAACCAGCCTGCCACACCCACACCCGTATCGGGATGCAGGCGCCTGTACAGCCATTGTGCAAACGGGTTGCGCAATACTGCTTTCAGCACTTTATATCCATGGTCGCCCGGGCCGAGGCCGTCGCCATGAGCAATAAAAAATTTTTTGCCGTTGAATGTTCTTTCGATGGGATGATGGTGGACGGGAATATTCAGCTCATCTTCAAAATATCCGCGCATCCAAAGGTCATGATTGCCGGTAAAGGCTTCTATATGCAATCCTGTATCACTAAGCTCGGCCAGCTTGCCCAGGAAGCGGGTATATCCTTTAGGCACTACGTTCTTGTATTCGAACCATACATCGAATATATCACCTACAAGGTATAGCTGTTCCGCATCGTGTTTTATCTCGTCCAGCCAGTTGCAGAGACGCCTTTCCCTGGCAAGACTGCTTGCCTTGTCGGGGATGCCAAGATGAAAATCGGAAGCGAAATAAATCTTTTTACCTTCAGGAATATCCATGCATTTTGGATAGATGGGAGTGCAAGTTACTTGAAAATTAAGAAATTAGTAATCTCCGGCCTGTTTTTACCTGTTCGTTAGTAAACAGGTGAAAAATATTTTTTTGGAAAATTGAAAATGCCGCTTATATCTTTGCGACAGTTCTTTACAATTTCACTTATCAAGAAAGGCAGAGGGAAATGGCCCGATGAAGCCTTAGCAACCTCCTCAGCGTAAGCTGAGAGCTGGTGCTACTTCCATCCTGAAAGATTCAGGATAGATAAGTCAGACGCAATAGTTTAACTGAAGCAACGAAAGTTGCGCAACATAACTCAAGCTCTTCTGACTTATCGGAAGAGCTTTTTTATTGCAGGTATATCAACTGTGATAATGCTCTTCCGGTAAGGATATTCTTTGGTAAGTGGTCGCATCGAACGCATACGTAAGTCACTAATTAAAATCAAAGAATATGAGCAACAAAGCAACAACACTCATCCACAGCATCCCGGTCGACCCGCTTACAGGTTCCGTATCGGTACCCATTTACCAGACTTCCACTTTTGTACAGGATGCCCCCGGCGAGCATAAGGGTTTCGACTATGCACGCAGTAATAACCCTACCCGCGAAACCCTTGAAAAAATAGCGGCGCAACTGGAAGGCGGCGTACGTGCTTCGGCATTTGCCAGCGGCCTTGCTGCCATAGATGCCGTAGTAAAATTGCTGCAAAGCGGGGATGAGATATTGGCAGTAGATGATATTTACGGCGGTGCTTTCCGCCTGTTTACCCATATCTACAGCAAGTTCGACATCAAAGTAAACTATACCGATACCACCAATGTGACGAACGTACTGGATGCTATTACCCCCAAAACAAAGCTGATATGGCTGGAAACGCCAACCAACCCCACTTTGAAAATAAGCGACATCAGGGCGATAGCGCAGATAGCCAAACAACACGGCCTGTTGCTATGCGTGGATAATACATTTGCCTCACCCGCATTGCAACAGCCGATACAACTGGGTGCTGACATTGTGATACACAGTGCGACCAAATACCTCGGGGGCCACAGCGACCTGATAGCAGGTCTGGTTATCAGCGCCAATAATGAGATTGGTGAGCAAATAAAATTCATACAAAATGCCAGTGGTGCTATTCTTTCCCCGCACGATAGCTGGCTGGTGATACGTGGTATAGAAACATTGCACCTGCGCGTGCAGCAGCATTGCCGGAATGCACAGGCCGTAGCAGAATACCTGGAAGGCCACCCGGCGGTGGCGGCAGTGTACTACCCGGGGCTGAAAACACATATCAATCATGATATTGCGACACAACAACAGTCAGGATTTGGTGGAGTAGTTTCATTTACACTGAAAAACGATACGGAAGCAGCAGCAAAAAATTTTGTGACTGCCACACATTATTTCAAACTGGCCGAAAGCCTTGGAGGCGTGAAAAGCCTGTTGTGCCATCCTGCAACGATGACGCATAAATCCATTCCTGCCGAAAAGCGCCATGCCTCAGGTGTTGCCGATAGCCTTATCCGGCTGAGCGTGGGACTGGAAGATGTTGCCGACCTGGTACAGGACATTGAACAGGCTTTACAAAAAGTATATGTCGAATCAACAGAAAATGTACCGGCCTTTCAGTAAGTCATCATTTCCATTTCAAACTGTCTAAACAACTAAAACTTAAAAAAATGTCTATTCAAAACAAGAAACTCAATATCGGCCTCTTTGGCTTTGGTGTAGTAGGCGAGGGCCTTTACAAAGTATTGCAACAAACAGCATCGTTGAACGCACAGATACACAAAGTATGTATCAAACATCCTGAAAAAAGCAGGAATGCCCCTGCGGCACTATTCACGACCGATGCCGGTATATTGCTGCAAGATGAAAACCTGGATGTAATCGTGGAATTGATTGATGATGCGGAAGCGGCATACCACATTGTGACCACGGCATTGAAAACAGGGAAAGCAGTGGTAAGCGCCAACAAAAAAATGATAGCGGAAAACCTGCCTGAATTACTGGAACTGCAAAAGAAATACGATACACCTTTTCTGTATGAGGCAGCCTGTTGCGCCAGTATACCTGTTATCCGCAACCTGGAAGAGTATTATGATAATGACCTGCTGCAAAGTATCAGCGGTGTGGTAAACGGTTCTACCAACTACATACTTACCAAAGTATTTGAAGATGGTATTGGCTTTGATGATGCGCTGTTGCAGGCACAGGTAGAAGGCTTTGCGGAAAGTGACCCTTCACTGGACATTGAAGGGACAGATGCGGTCAATAAACTGTCTATACTGCTTGCACATGCTTATGGCCTTGTTGAGCAACCCGGTCATATTATACACAATGGCATTACCAACCTCCACCCGCAGGATGCTGTGTATGCCAAAGAAAAAGGGCTAGAAATAAAACTGGTGGCGCAGGCGTGTAAGCAGGCCGATGGCAAAGTAGCGGCCTTTGTGCTTCCACAGTTTGTCGATGCCTACAGCCAGCTTAGCCACATCCGGAATGAATATAATGGTGTAGTTATCGAAAGCGGGCTGGCGGATAAACAATTTTTTTACGGGAAAGGTGCAGGCAGTTTCCCTACAGCATCGGCAGTACTGAGCGATATATCTGCCCTGCGATATGGTTATAGGTACGAGTATAAGAAGCTGAGCCGGGAAGCCGATGTTGCTTTAGCAAAAGACTTCTACCTGAAAGTATACGTCAGCTTCGATGCCTTGTATAACGTGCCGCACGAGATATTTGAGCGTATTATCCAGTGGAGCAGTAATGATGAGCGATGCAGTGTGGTAGGCATTATTCACTTTTCGCGTCTGCTTGAAAATAAATGGTGGAAGAAGAAGGGCACTTCACTCATTTTGTTGCCCGATGCATTTACCGTGTTTAGTCCTGTGGCGGACACTATACAGGAAGCAGAACCGGCTGTATGCTAAAACCGTTCTGCCATACCTAATCCAAACAAGGCATAATCGTACACTGCGGGGTCGGTTGGGTTTAGCTGCCGGAGTTTTTCGGTAAGCAGCACTGCATTTTGCCAGTTCGATTTATCATTATCCAGCAGCCCCAAACGATTCGCAACCCTTGCCACATGTACATCAAGCGGACATATCAATTGGCGTGGGCTCAATTTCTTCCAGATACCGAAGTCCACGCCATTATTGTCCTTGCGCACCATCCAGCGCAGGTACATATTGATGCGTTTGCAGGCCGACTTCCGGGCAGGGGTAGCTATATGCTTGCGCGTACGTTCAGGGTGTTCTATCGAAAAAAAATAATCGTGGAAATGTACCAGTGCCTGCTCAACGGTTTCATGCCTGTATGTATTGGCAGGCACAAACGCATCTTCCAGCGAAGCGGAATGCGTGTAATGGTATTGCAGGAAAGAAATGAAGTATAAAAGGTCGGTTGCGTTAAAGGTGCGGTGGGCAAAAGTGAGAAACCGTTTCAGGTCTGTTTCCTTGTGATGCAAAATAAAATCATGCGGCGCTTCGTCCATCCAGTGCATCAGCCTGTTACAGTTATTAATGATAGATGTCCTGTTGCCCCATGCCAGGACAGCCGCAAAAAGCCCGGATATTTCTATGTCCTGCTTTTTTGTAAAACGATGGGGAACAGAGACGGGGTCCCTATCAATAAAAGAAGGCTGGTTATACAGCCTTACTTTTTCGTCCAGTAAATTTTTCAACCGCTTCACATCTTCTGTCATCACGTTACCAGCTTAAAATATTCCCAAAAACTTTTTCTTTTTAACCCGCACTTTTATCATTTTGATATCGGTTTCCGGCCTGTCATTAGCACCTGTGGGCTGGGCTGCAATTTTATCTACCACATCCATGCCCTCTTCCACAATGCCAAACACCGTGTAGTTGCCATCAAGATGTGGTGTACCGCCTTTATACTTATATATATTACGTTGCATAGGGGTAAATATGCGCCCTGTTTTTTTAGAAATAGCATCCAGCTCCTCATCGGTGTACTTGCGGCCGGTTACAATATAAAACTGGCAGGCAGAGGATGCTTTTTCGGGGTTGTTATCGCGCGCCATGCCTACCGCACCACGTCGGTGAAAGTCTACACGGTTTATTTCAGCAGGTATTTTATACCCCAGGTCGCCTTCGCCCAGCATTTGTCCCGGTTTGGCCGTTTTCGACTCCGGATCGCCACCCTGTACCACAAAATTTGGGATGACCCTGTGAAACAAAGTACTGTCGTAAAACTTTTCTTTCGCAAGCTTCAACATGTTATCCCGGTGTTTTGGCGTATTTTCATACAGCGCAATCACTATTTTACCAAAGGTGGTTTCTATTACTACTTTGTCTTTGTTTGTTGTTTGTGCAAAGACAGATATGGCCATACAGGTGCTTAACAGCAATAAATATATTTTTTTCATAAACAATTGTGAGTGATTAACGAGGGAACATAATTACAAAAAACTACTTTAGTGGACAATAAAAAAATGCCGTATGGTTGGAAAAAAACAAGTTCGGGGCCTTGCAAGGCTTCTTCCCGAATGGACCTGGAACTATACCAAACGCAAGCCTATAGCATCTTACAACCCCGCCCGTGTCGATATTGTACGAAAAATAACGGCTCAGCCTGAATACACCTTATTCTCGTACAATGCAAGCGGGTATATTGAAGAAAAGCTGAACCTGGATGCTGCCTGCCAGGCTGATAAGGTGCATGGGAACATCAAATGGATCAATATAGACGGGCTGAACAATAAGCATGTAGAAAAAATATGTGCCTCGTATAAGGTGCATCCCCTGATAGTGGAAGATATACTGAGCATGGGGCAACGTGCCAAAATGGATGAGACCGGCGACCTTATTTTTTGCCTGTTGCCTATGTTGTATTATAATGATGGGACGGGGCAGATAGAATCGGAGCAGGTAAGTATGGTGCTGGGTAAAGATTTTCTCCTGTCCTTCCAGGAAGACCCTAAACGCGATGTATTTAATGCTGTGCGGGAAAAAATACGGGTAGGAAATATAAAACTCAGGCAAAGTTCTGCAGATTACCTGTGTTATAGCCTGATAGATGTGATTGTAGACAGCTATTTCGGGATAATAGATAAACTAAGCGAACGCATTGAACGGCTGGAGGATTCCTTATTGTTGCAGAAAGAAAGGGCGGCGTTGGAAAAAATCAGCATCCTGCGCAGGGAAATAATGGTAATGCGCAGGTCTATATCTCCCGTGCGTGAGCTGGTGAGCAGTTTCATACGCAGCGACAGCGACCTGCTGGAGGTACAGCATGAAAAGTATTATAAAGACGTGCAGGATCATATAGTACAGGCCAATGAGTACGTGGAGAGCTATCGCGATATGCTGATGAACATGCAGGACCTATCCATGAGCCAGATAAACCTGCGTATGAATGAAGTGATGAAAGTATTCACATTGCTGGCTACGCTGATGGCACCCGCCACTGTGATTGGCGGCATATTTGGGATGAATTTTGACGTGATACCGCTTACGCACCAGCAAATGGGTTTTTTCATTACGGTGAGCATTATGCTGGCTATCCCCTTGCTGATGCTTATCTGGTTCAAAAGAAAAGGCTGGTTTTAAATGGAACAGAAAATGCCATTGGTCAGTATCATTATGCCTACTTACAACAGGGCAGGCTATATCCTGGAGACGATACAGTCCATCATATCCCAGTCGTATGCACAATGGGAACTGCTTGTGATTGATGACGGTTCAACAGACAATACGGAAGAACTTGTACAATCAGTACAGGATGCGCGTATCCAATACTATAAGTTTCCACGTACAGGCATTACCGGCAAGCTGAAAAACTTCGGCATCAGGGAGGCAAGGGGTGAACTGCTAGCCTTTATGGATTCTGACGATTTATGGCCGGTCGATAAGCTGGAAAAGCAGGTTAATGCATTATTGCAACATCCTGAAGCCCGATTTTCGTTTACCAATGGATTTAATTTTACCACACCGTATAAACCGGAAGAGTATTTTTATAACCGTCTCGACGGGGTATCAGTAGAACATGTATTCAATAAGCTTTGTAATACGGATATCGGAATCAGAACGCCTACTTTATTGTTAAAGAGGGAATGCCTGGATAAAACAGGTTTTTTTAAAGAAACAAGGGTATTTACGGACTATAGCTTCATTGCAGAGCTGTGCTACTATTTTAATGCTGTAATACTGTACGAGCCCCTGTTTTATCGCCGGTTACACCCCGGAAACAATTTCAACGCAAACTCTTACGAAGACTATGTAGAGTATTTTGAAACAGTTAATAGATTTATTGCATCCGGGAGGCTATCCCCCACAGTAGTAAAATCTGCAATGTTCAAGTCGCATATTCATGCCGGGGATGTAATGTTGCTGACAAAGGATAAAAGGAAAGCAGGCAGTCATTATTTATTGGCATGGAAGTATAATATCTTTAGTCTTACCCCACTTAAAAGATATATTAAAATGTATCTTCGTATTAATACTTAGAACAGTTTAAGAGGTTTTCGATATGCCTTTTTCCTGCTTCATTGGTATTATATGCTGATATATCAGCTCTTTATCCGTGCCCGCAACCCTATATAATAACTTTGCAAGCTATTTAGGGATGCCTATGCGAGTACTATTTACACATTCTTATTTCCTGCGGTACGACCCTAAGCAATGGGGATTGATGCAGCCTTATGCACCGTTGGGTACTATGTATGCGGCAGCTTTGCTGAGGCAGGAAGGGTATGATGTGCAACTGCATGATGTTATGTTTGCCCATGGCCCGGATGACATTGAGCCGAAATTGCAGGCATTCCGGCCCGATGTACTGGTTGTTTATGACGATGGGTTTAATTACCTCACCAAGATGTGCCTCACGAATATGCGGGAGGCTGCATTCGATATGAGTAAACGGGCTAAGGAATACGGTTGCGCCGTAATTGTATCTTCATCAGACTCTACAGACCATTATGCAGAATACCTCGATAACGGTGCCGATTATATCATCATAGGTGAGGCAGAGCAAACACTGCTGGAACTTGTTAATACACTGAAAGAGAAACAGGATAATACCAATACAATACCCGGCCTCGCCTATAAAACAGGAGAAGGTATATTAAAAACACCTCCCCGCCCGGTGATGACTGAGCTCGATTCCCTGCCATTTCCCGCATGGGACCTTGTGGATGTAGAACAATACCGTAAAGCATGGCTGCAGAGCACAGGCTATTTTTCTATCAATATGGGTACGACACGCGGCTGCCCGTTTAAGTGCAACTGGTGTGCAAAACCTATTTATGGTAACCGGTATAATGCCCGCAGCCCCGAAAACGTGGTACAGGAATTGAAACTGTTGGATGATAAATATGGCATCGACCATGTTTGGTTTTGTGACGATATTTTTGGTTTAAAACCCGGTTGGGTAGCAAGATTTGCCGAACTGGTGAAACAAAGCGGCCTGCAATTCCGCTTTAAAATACAATCGAGGGCAGACCTGTTGCTGAAAGATGAGCAGATAGCCCCGCTTGCTGCTGCAGGCTGTGAAGTAGTATGGATGGGCGCGGAAAGCGGCTCGCAAAGTATACTGGATGCGATGGACAAAGGCACAACGGTAGGGCAGATAGCAGAAGCTACCGCATTGCTGAAACGACACGGTATAAAACCGGCTTTTTTTCTGCAGTTTGGTTATCCCGGGGAGACGATAGACGATATAAAGAAAACGCTGAAAATGCTGGAAGACCTCATACCGGCAGAAATCGGAATTTCCGTTTCCTACCCTTTGCCGGGAACAAAATTCTATGAGAAGGTGAGGGAGCAGCTTGGGGAGAAAGCGAACTGGACAGACAGCGACGAACTGGCGCTGATGTTTAAAAACACCTACGAACCGGAATTTTATAAGCAGCTTCACCGCTATGTTCATGCACACTTCCGCAGGTTGCGCGCCCGCAAAAATATACAACAAAAGCAACTGAACCTGCAAAAGCTGGTGCAGTTGTTTAAATTGCCTTATTACGACTGGCAGGCAAATCGTGAATCTGCCAAGTTGAACAAAATACAAACAATTACAAGTTAGTGGCCGATATACAACAGGAAATAATTGTAAGTGAAGCGTTTTCAAGACAAGCTCCTTCTTTCGATAAGATAGATAGGGAGAATGATATTATTGGCTGGATGCGTGAACGCATAAGAAGGGAAGTATTGCAGTATATACCTGCAGGTTCCGGCATGCTTGAGTTGAACTGCGGTACCGGTATCGATTCTGTTTATTTTGCACAAAAGGGTATAAAGGTTCTGGCTACAGATAATGCAGAGGGAATGTTGGAGCAATTAGATAAAAAGATTCAGCAATTGAGTTTGCAGGATGTTTTAAGGACACAAAAATGTTCCTTTAATGCGTTAGAACAATTAGGTGAACGGAAGTTTGATTACATATTTTCAAATTTTGGCGGATTAAATTGTACAGAAAATCTGGGTAAAGTTTTGACTGATATTGATAGGCTTTTAAATAAGGGCGGGTATTTTTCCCTGGTCATTATGCCCACGGTTTGTCCCTGGGAATTGCTAACATTTTTTAAAGGCTATTTCAAAACTGCATTCAGGCGTTTCTCTAAAGGAGCAAATGCTCACCTCGAAGGGAAGTATTTTCAATGTTACTACTATAATCCATCATACATTTTTAATACAATGGGGGCAAGGTATCAATTGGTCTCCTTGAAAGGATTGTCTATTACCGTTCCTCCGCCTTTTATTGAAGGTTTTATGAGTAAACACCCGTCCTTATTTAAAGTTCTTGAGCGAATGGAAAATAGTTTATGGGATAAAAGACCTTTTAATCACTGGTGTGACCACTACATCATTACTATGCGAAAGTTATAAAGATGTATCCATGCCGTTTTCACACCTGCTGATATTTACACCCGGCTTTCCTTCGTCTGAAGAAGATACAACCTGCCTTCCGGCTGTGCAGCAGTTTTTACTGAGCTTTCAGCAGCAGTACCCCGAAATCCATATTACAGTTGTCAGCCTTCATTATCCGTTTACGTCCTTACCGTATAAGTGGAATAAAATAAATATCTATCCTATCAATGGCCGTAATAAAGCAGGCCTGCTTCGTGGTGTCACCATCTGGAAAGCGATGCGGAGGGCAAGGAGCATACATAAGCATAATAAGGTAGATGCCGTACTCAGTTTCTGGCTTACAGATGCCGCCCTTGCGGGAAAGTATTTTTCTGATGCCAATAAAATTCCGCACCTGGTATGGATGCACGGACAGGATGCCAGGCAGGGTAATAAATATGTGAACAGGATAAACCCCTTGCCATATCAATTGGCGGCCATATCGCAATGGCAACACCATATATTTCAACAAAGCTATCAAAGGGAAGCTGGGTATATAATCAATAATGGAATCAATCCCGCAATATTTCCTGCACTCAATACCGGGCAAAGAGAAATAGATATATTAGCCGCAGGCAACCTGATACCATTAAAGCAATATGATTTGTTTATCGAGTTGCTGCATGAAATCATTAAAAACGGGGTTAAGATAAAAGCGGTGTTGGCAGGTGAAGGCGTATTGATGGACAGCTTATTGAAGCTGCGTGATAAATATGGATTGGAAAACAACCTGGATATTGTGGATAAGGTTTCGCATCAAAACCTGTTAGACCTGATGAACCATGCACGCATTTTTGTACACCCTTCATCGTATGAAGGACATAGTACTGTTATGCTCGAGGCTTTATATTCGGGTTGTAAAGTGGTGTCCTTTGTACCCCCCGCCGATGCCCCCGTTAACAACAGCATAGTATGTACAGGTCCGGCAGAAATGAGCGCGGCATTACAGCAGCTTTTATTGCAACAGTGGGTACCGGAACGTGTTTTGGTGAATGATATGAAAAATAGTGCAACCCAAATTTTCAACATTTTACAATCTCAGGTTCAAAAATGAGAATAGTTGCCAATCCTGAAATGTATAAGGAGAAAGAAGCGCTGTATATTAAAGTGCGGGATGCAGAAGGACGCGTTCCGGCAAACGATGTGGTAAAGTCCTTCCCTTATGTACCTGCGGATAATCCTTATAAAAATGAATGGGATACAAGGGCCAAAAACCTGCTCCGGCTTTTACAATACCTGGAAAAAAAATTCGAAAAGCCGACTAAAATATTAGACGTAGGATGCGGTAATGGCTGGATGAGCCATGCGTTATATAAGCAAGGTTATTCTGTAACCGGTGTTGACCTGAACCTTACCGAGCTAAAACAGGCAGAAGAAATTTTCGGTGAGCCGGAAGGTTTAAAATGGATGTATGCGGATATACTGAATGATGATATAGGTGAGCGGTTTGATATTATATTGTTTGCTGCCAGTTGCCAATATTTTCCCGATTTGGAAGTGCTGACATCCCATATCTCCGGCCTGCTGCACAATGGTGGAGAAATACACTTGTATGACTCAATGTTCTATGACCGCAAAGAATTGCCTGCTGCCAGGCAAAGAAGTATAGATTACTACACCCGCCTTGGCTTTCCGCAAATGGCGGATTACTATTTTCATCATGCTTATGATACGGTAAAAAAATTAGGTTTTCATAACATGAATACCCGGCGTTGGTTTACCAAAAAGCCATTACTGGAATGGTGGGTCAAAAAATAATCATTGTACCTGCAACGCTCCCGTTTTAACTGCAGAGTGGGCCTTATGCACGTTATTCAACACCTTTTTCTGGTAATTGGCAGGGTGATTTTTTGAAACATATATTCGCGTTTTCATTGCAAGGTCATAATCCTGCATAGGGTATTTTTTTTTGCGCCATTTATACTGCCACCATGTATCTGTCAGTCTCATTAAAAATTTGTTGAACGTGGACGGGAAGGTTAAATTCAAAACGAATTCAGACGCATTTTTAAAAGCCGCAAAACGTTTGCGTACTATTTCACCCTTTTTATAAAAAGAGGCAACATTGGGAAACTGCCGGGATAATTCCTCTTCATTGGCAGCTATAAAATCAGTATATACCTCATAGCCATACACCGGGTACAATGTGGCCATTTCGGTAGCTGTAAATATGTTTTTTTCTTCCAGTTGCAGGCGTGATTCGTCAAGGAAGTAATTCATGCAAAAGGAATGCTGCCTGCCGGTAATAAATGTGAATTTCTTATAGAAGTGCAGCAGGGTACGGCATATCCATAGCCTGTTTTTAGCAGTAATGATAAAGAAATCTATATCAGACCGTTCATCGGCATATTCTTTGGAAAGCGAGCCTGAAATGCAAACGCCTTTTACAAAAGGAAAGCTGCAGACCACTGTAGCGGCCTTAACGGCTTTTTTCATTACCAGGTTAGCCATAGCAGCGCCCTTCAATCTTTTTTGTGAAAATCCGGGGTTATCCTCCAGCATGTACATGTTTTCATGGCAGTAAATCTTCCTTTCGGCTACCATTGTATGCAGCAGCGATTGTAAATCTTCCTTTCCGGCTTTTTTACGCAGATAGGTGTATATATCCTCTGTATACAGAGGGTGCCTGAACATGTGAAAATACTTTAGTGTATCTACAATTCCCTGCTCCAGTTCATAATCTGGATGCTGTGTAGTTGTTGCCTGCATGAATAACGCTTTGGGCGCAATGCGCCGGGTTAAATAATCAGCAGGAGTAAGAAGGGTATAGTTTGTGGTAAAAGCGGGCAGAAGTAAAGATACTCCTACAGTACTAAATGTACAAAAAAACGTACATAAAATTTATTGTCTATATTTATTCCGTTACATACAGAAACACTAAATTTGCGGATTAAATTCCTACAAAAGCCCACAAACATAGCTACTCATGTCCCAATTATCTGACGATAAAACAGTTAAAAGCAATAGTTCCGTATCTGGTTTGTACGACCGGCTGATTGCAGTATTACACCGTTTCATATTAGGTATAGGCAAAAATATTATTTTATTTATCGTTTGTGTGGCAATACCTGTCACTATGTTAGTGATAGTAAACAATGCTGAAAAGAATCAGTATAAGTCGTCTTTTACGGTAGCTTATGATGACCTGGTCCGGAAAATATATGGAGACCGTCTTGAAAAAATCAATGCCCTGATTACTCATGGAAATTACGGGAAAGTATCTTATTTACTGGGATTGCCGGTAAATACAGCTAAAACACTTGTAAAAGTAAAAGGTAGCAACATACTGGGACAGGACCTTACAGAGGATATGAATACAGACCGTATCCCTTTCATCGTAACTGTTACTGTTAAGGATACTTCCAAAATCCCTGAAATTCAGGAGCGGATAGTTAGCTTTCTCGAAGAGGGTAATGCTTATATGGCCGAAAAGAAAAGTATTAAAATAAAAGAGATACAGAAGGAGCTGGATTTTATAAATGAGCAACTGAACCTTATGGACAGCCTGAAAAGGAAATTTGATGCAAATTCCATTTCAGTATCCGATATGAAGGCTTCGAATTATACTAACGTTTCAGCAAATACCATTTACCAGTTTTCGTATGAACTGTATAAAAGAAAGCAGGAACTAGAACGCAAAAAATCAATGCCTGCCAATGTGCAGGTAATTGACGATGCGATTGCCCCGACTTCAGTTCGAAAATCCATAATTACTGTGGTGCTCATGGGACTCGTGGCCGGGACAATATTGTATATCATTATGCTTTATTTCCTGATACCTGTTTTCAGGGGCAGGAGATAATTAACTGTTCTTCTTTTCCTGGCAGAGCTCAACCAGGACGCCGTTGGCAGATTTAGGGTGAAGAAAACATACGAGTTTATTATCTGCGCCGTTTTTAGGCTGTTCATTGAGTAACTCAAAGCCCAGTGCCTGCAGGCGTTTCATTTCAGCCTCGATGTTTTCCACCTCGAAAGCGATATGGTGTATGCCTTCGCCTTTTTTATCAATAAATTTTTGGATGGGGCTGCCGTCTTTCGTAGCCTCAAGCAGTTCGATTTTAGATTCGCCGGTAGCAAAAAATGCTGTATTTACCCCCTCACTGGCTACTTCCTCCGTTTTATAGCAGGGAGTATTCAACAGTTGTTCAAACAACGGTATGGAGTTTTTTAGCTCTTTAACGGCGATGCCGATATGTTCAATTTTTAACATTTGCCCGAATAGGTTTTACAAATAGCAATATTTATAGCTACAATGGCTATTATTAGCCCGAAAGTAGCACAATTGGCTTAACTTTGTAGCCTTAAGGAAACCACTTAGCACTCAAAATTTATGGAACTTAAACTGCCGATATACCTGGACAATAACGCAACTACCCCCTGCGACCCCCGTGTTGTAGAAGAGATGTTGCCGTACTTTACCGAAAAATTCGGGAACGCCGCCAGCCGCAGCCACGCATTTGGCTGGGTGGCCGAAGAAGCTGTTGATTATGCACGCGAGCAGGTTGCCAAACTGATTAATGCCGACCCTAAAGAAATCATCTTTACATCGGGTGCGACCGAGGCAGATAATCTTGCTATAAAAGGCGTATTTGAAATGTATGCCTCCAAAGGCAACCACATTATTACCTGCACTACGGAGCATAAAGCGGTACTGGATACCTGCAAGCACATTGAAAAATTAGGCGGCCAGGTTACTTACCTGCAAGTTGATGCAGAAGGAATGATAAACCTGGAGGAACTGGAAAAAGCTATTACCGATAAAACCATTCTCATCACCATCATGTATGGCAATAATGAGATTGGCGTTATTCAACCCATACGCGAAATCAGTGCTATTGCCCGCAAACATGGTGTACTATTCTTTACTGACGGTACACAGGCAGTAGGTAAAATACCTGTGGATGTTCAGGCCGATGGCATCGACCTGATGGCATTCAGCGCACACAAGATGTATGGACCTAAAGGTGTAGGTGCTTTGTATGTGCGTCGTAAAAACCCGCGGGTAAAAGTTACCGCCCAGATGGATGGCGGCGGCCATGAGCGTGGTATGCGCAGCGGTACCATGAATGTGCCCGGCATAGTAGGTTTTGGTAAAGCCTGCGAAATATGCATGAACGAAATGGAAGCGGAAGCCAAACGCCTGAGCACCATGCGCGACAGGCTGGAAGCAGGCCTTATGGAGCTGGAAGAGGCTTATGTAAACGGCAGCAAAGAGCACCGCCTGCCGCACGTAGCTAACATTTCATTCAAATATGTGGAAGGTGAAGGCCTGATGATGGGCTTTAATAAAAATATTGCCCTCTCCAGCGGTTCTGCATGTACTTCTGCATCGCTTGAGCCATCTTATGTACTGAAGGCATTAGGACTGGGAGACGACCTGGCACACAGTTCACTTCGTTTTGGCCTTGGCCGCTTCACTACCGACGAGCAAATAGATTATACCATCAAAGCAATAAAGGAAACTGTAACAAAGCTGCGCGAAATGAGCCCGCTTTGGGAAATGTTCAAAGAAGGTATTGACCTCAATGCCATCGAATGGGCGCACCACTAATTTCATAACATTTAAAAAAATATTACAATGGCATATTCAGAAAAAGTAATTGACCACTACCAGAACCCCAAAAACGTGGGCACGCTGGATAAATCAAAACAAAACGTAGGCACGGGACTGGTGGGCGCACCTGAGTGTGGAGACGTTATGCGTCTGCAAATTGAAGTAGACGAAGCCACCGGCGTTATCAACGATGCAAAATTCAAAACATTTGGCTGCGGTTCGGCCATTGCATCTTCATCGCTGGCTACAGAATGGCTGAAAGGCAAAACAGTTGACCAGGCTTTGACTATTGATAATATGGACATTGTGGAAGAACTGAACCTGCCCCCCGTAAAGATACACTGCTCGGTACTGGCTGAAGATGCCATCAAAGCAGCTATCAATGATTACCGTGTGAAGAATGGCCTCCCGGCACTGGAACTTGAAGAGAAAAAACATTAAACCTTATTGTAGATGATCAGCATCAGTGATAAAGCGAAGGAGAAAATAACGCAATTGCAGCAGGATGCCGGGTTAACCCCCGATTATTTTCTTCGTGTAGGTGTAGTAGGCGGCGGTTGCTCCGGCTTGTCTTACAAGCTCGATTTCGATAATGAAGAGCAACCTAACGACCAGGTGTTCGAAGACAAAGGCATCAAGCTGGTAACCGATCTGAAAAGTTTCCTGTACCTCTGTGATACCGTTCTTGATTTTTCAGATGGGTTGAATGGTAAAGGTTTTCACTTTGTCAATCCCAATGCCAGCCGTACCTGTGGCTGCGGGGAGAGCTTTGCTGTCTGATCTTTTTCTTTGCTTACAATTTTTTATAATGTCCCGGCCGCAGTTTGCAGCCGGGATTTTTACTAATTTCATATAGGCCCGAAACTTTGTACACACATGATTGTCAACGAAGAAATTTTCCTGCAACGATATAATAAGCTGAATGAGCAACAGCAAAAGGCTGTAGATACCATATACGGCCCGGTGATGGTGATAGCAGGCCCGGGTACGGGAAAAACCGAGGTGCTTTCCATGCGCATAGCCAACCTGCTGCGCAGCGATGCGCAGGTGCAGCCGTCTGAAATACTTTGCCTCACTTATACTGATGAGGCAACCAACGCCATGCGCCGCAGGTTGATACAAATTATCGGTACTGCTGCACACAAAGTAAACATTGTCACTTTCCACGCTTTTTGCAACAATGTTATTCAGAACAACAGCGAATATTTCAGCCTGCGTTCCTTACAACCTATCACAGACCTGGAACGGACAGAATTGTTATATGATATGCTGGAAACATTGCCGCAAGGCCATGTCTTGCGTAAACTGAGCGGTAATATCTATTATGATGCCAGCCGTCTGAATCGACTGTTTGATATGATGAAGCGTGAGAACCTGGGCTCTGAAAAAATATCACAGGCAATAGATGCATATATTCAAAGCTTGCCCGAACGGGAAGAATATGTGTATAAACGAAGCGGTAAAGGATATAAAAAGGGCGACCTGAAACAGGCAGAGATAGATGATGAGATAAGGCGTATGGAAACCACCCGCGCTGCAGCCTTGCTGTTTGATGTATATAGGCAGAGAATGCAGGAAATGGGCCGCTACGACTTTAACGATATGATACTGTGGGTGCTGGATGCTTTTGAAAACCATCCCGGCCTGCTGCAAAGCTACCAGGAGCGGCACCAGTTTATACTTGTAGACGAGTTCCAGGATACAAATGGTTCACAAAGTGAACTGCTCAACCTGCTGACCCGCTTTTGGGATGACCCCAATATTTTTGTAGTAGGTGATGACGACCAGTCTATTTATGAATTCCAGGGGGCACGCATCCGTAATATCATCTACTTTTACGAACGTTTCCGGGAGAATATAAAGATTGTGGTACTGCCGCATAATTACCGTTCATCGCAACCTATACTTGATAAAGCTACTGCTACTATACAGCATAATAATGAGCGCCTGATATACCAGTTGCATGAATTGTCGCTGGATAAAAATATACGTGCTTCAGCCGACAGGTTTAAAGATGGCAGGGAATCTGTTGCACCGGAGGTGCGTATATACAATAGCATATTGCATGAAGAAGCGGATATAGTAATGCAGGTGGAAAACCTGCAAAAGCAAGGTGTGCCGCTGGAAGACGTCGCTATCCTATATGCCCAGCACAAGCAGGCTGATAATATTATTGCGCTTTTTGAACGAAAAGGGATACCCTATAATGTAAAGAAGCCGGTGGACATTTTACAATTGCCTCTGATACAGCAATTGATGAATGTGCTGAAGTATCTTGAAGACGAAAAGAAACAGGCCTTTAGCGGAGAAGCTATCCTGTTTGAGGTCATGCATGCACCTTTTTATGGCATATCCCCTACAGATATTGCACAATTATCCCTCTACATACAAACCAATAAAGCGAAAGATAAAAGCCTTGGCTATTGGCGGCTGGTCATTAATAACGGATTGCTGATTGAAACCCAAAAACTGAAAACAGCAGAAGCTATACGCCGCTTTGGCAATAATATTGAAAACTGGCTGAGCCAACAGGCAGGGTTGCCGTTGCCGTTACTGCTTGAAAAAATCATTTATGAAAGCGGTATTGTGAAATACCTGCTGCAAACAAAAGATTATACCTGGAATATACAGGTGCTGAATACCTTCTTCGACTATGTAAAAGAGTTGCACAGTAGTAATGCACGCATCAATATTGCGGAACTGCTGCGGATGCTTACTCGTATGCAGGACGAAGGCATAGCCCTGCCCATACAGAAGGTAGTGCAGAATGAACATGGGGTAAAATTTTATACGGCACACGGTGCAAAAGGAAATGAATTTGAATATGTATTCCTGGTAGGGTGTACCAAAAACTATTGGGAAGCCAAAAGAGGCGGAGGCAACGAGTATAAATTGCCCGATACCATCACCAGTACCAGCGATGATACAGATAAGACCTATAAAACAGAAGTGGCGCGGCGGTTGTTTTATGTAGCGCTGACACGTGCTAAGAAACACCTGTATATATCTTATGCACAGGCCGATAACCAGGGAAAACCATTGGAGAACTCTGTGTTTATAGATGAGGTAAGCATACCGGAAGAGCGGTTATTACAATCTGTAGCCACCGGGGATGTAGTCAGCCATATACGGTGGGCTTTAGACCCTGTACCCGATGTACGTATAGAGCTGGCCAATAATCAATGGATAGACTATATACTGCAACAGTTTATCATGAGCTATACCTCGCTTTCCAAATATATCCGCTGCCCGCTTACCTTCTATTATGAGACCATATTGAAAGTGCCTTTCCAGAAAAACGATGCGCTGGCATTTGGTAGCGCCGTTCACTATGCGCTGGAACGTATGTTCAAAACCATGAAAGACAATAAAGGTGTATTTCCTTCCAAAGAGGAAGTCGTCAATATGTTCAATGCTGCACTCTATGCAGAATCAGGCTCATTTACCAATATACAGTATGAAAGGAGGAAAGAACAAGGTGAAACATTGCTGAACGATTACTATGATTATTATATAGACGGTTTCACCACCAATGTGGAAGTAGAATTCAAGATACCGCGTTTTGTGCTGGATGGGGTACCTGTAACAGGAAAAATAGATAAGATAGAACTGGACGGAGACAATTGTACGGTAATAGATTATAAAACGGGCGACCCGGACAGGTCAGCGACAGCCAATACTGCACCGCCTAATGAGAAAGAACCTATGGGTGGAGATTACTGGCGGCAGATGGTTTTTTATAAGCTACTAATGGAAAACTACCAGGACCGCAACTGGCATGTGACAATGGGCATATTTGACTACCTGGAAAAGAGTAAAAAGAACGGCGGGTATAAAAGGATAAAAGTTCCTGTATTTGCCAATGATGAAGAAATAGTGCGCAAGCAAATTAAAGATACCTACGTACGCATTATGAACCATGAGTTTGACCGGGGGTGCGGCAAGGAAGATTGTTACTGGTGCAATTTTGCAAAGAAATACGAACTGGTACGTATTGCTGAGCCGGTAGAAATAGATGATATAGAGTAATCTCCTGATAGCAAAAAACCAGGGGCCGGTAAATGAATACCGGCCCCTGGTTTTTATTTTAAAGGTTTATAAACTAATCTTTCAGTTTCAGGTCCATCATTACACGGCGGTTTTTAGCGCGGCCTGCAGCGGTTTTATTGCTGGCTACAGGTTTGGTATCGCCGAAGCCTTCAGCCTGCAATCTTTCAGGGGCTATGCCTTTAGCTATAAAGTAATTTCTTACGCTGTTAGCACGTTCTTTAGAGAGTTTCAGGTTGTTAGCAGCATTACCTATATTATCAGAGTGGCCTTCTATACTCATATTGTAATCAGGGTAATCGTTCAGTATTTGAACGATTTCGTCCAGTATTTTGTTCGATGTTTTCTTAATAGTTGCTTTGCCTGTTTCAAACTGTATAGCAGTAGCAGCAAAGGCAAGGCGTTTTTTAACTTCAACGCTAACCTCAGGACAACCTGAATTGGAAGCAGTACCCGGTACGGTAGGGCATTTATCTACATTATCGGCTACACCGTCATTATCACTGTCAGGGCAACCCTGGTTAGCTATCGGTCCGGCATCATTCGGGCATTTATCTTCGTTATCTGCTATGCCGTCGTTATCTGTATCAGGACAACCCTGGAATTGTGCAAGACCGGGCTGGTCAGGGCATACATCATCTATATCAGTTACACCGTCATTGTCGCGGTCGGGGCAGCCTTGCATAGCCACGGGGCCTGCCTGCTCGGGGCAGCGGTCTTCCGCATCAGCTACGCCATCCATGTCGGCATCGGGGCAGCCTTGAGCAGTTTTGGAACCTGCAACATCAGGGCATAGGTCGTCTTTGTCCAGTACACCGTCACCATCTTTATCAGGGTTAGGACAGCCCTGCATTTCCCATACCCCTTTTTCGTGAGGGCATTTATCTTTCCGGTTAGATACCCCGTCACCGTCACTATCTTTAGGTTTTTTGTGGTTAATAGGTACGTATGCACCAAAGTAGAAGTTGGCACTATACCTTTTGCCGAAAGCAATAATATCATCACTACCCAGGAAGAACCCGCCTGCACGTATGCCCAGGCCTGCTCTAATTGTAGATGATAAGGAGCTGTAGGTAATAGGAAGGCCTACACTGAATATACGTGTGTCGTAACGGGGAGTAATGGTGAACTGGCCGTAAAAAGTATTACCGGGCTTGCTGTGCGAGGCAACATTTCCCATGTAAGTTGCATTTACATAGAACTTTTTGTAGGCATGATAATCTACACCTATTACCATCATTGTAGGAAGTTTCACCTTAGTACTGTTGGTGTTTCTCTGGGCAGTCATACCCCTTGCTTCAAGATAATGGCTCAACGCTGCAGTATCATCTATAATATCGGCGATTTCTGTTCCTTTTACAACAGCGGGTGTCGTACTGTTGGTATTAAAAACAAGATTGCTGGAGTTGGTATATTTTATTGATCCGATATCTGTAATGGCAGCAGAAAAACGCAGCAGGTAAGAGTTCCGGCTCCTGTCTATAATTCCGGTTTTGCCATCCATATCATAGGTGTAGTTCTGTTTATTGGGTCGCCATTCGTATACCACCCCAAGGTCGGCACCCATGCCTTTCCCTGCATTTTTGCCAAGCTGGTCACCAAATTCACCGTTTAACAAACCTGAAGAATTTGCCTGGCTGTACTGGAAATCGGTATTGGTAAGCGTAAGTGTTGCATCTACGCCGGGCTGGTAATTGTAAACAGCATTAATATTTTTACTGAGTACACTGATATAGGCTGCCCCCATAAGGTATCTCAGGGTAAGGCCGCCTTTTACCATGTGTTCCCCTTTGTCATATATCACACCGCCATAAGTCAGGCCTATTTCGCTCCATCCTTGTGCAGTCCAGTTAAAATCATTTGCTTTTAGCTGCTGGTTTTGCGTGAGGTCTGTAGCTACGGTGTCCGTTATCAGTTTAAAGAGATTCTGGTTGAAATTGTGGAACTGGTTCAGTATCCGTCCGCGGGTAGTTAGTGCTATGGCATGTTTAGACCCAATGCTGACCATAACGCCCGGGCCCCGTACTTCTACCATCGGCATGATAACGCTGAACTGCTCTTTATTATTAAAAGTAAAGGCATCTGAAAAATCCTCCGAATTGCTGACGGCTTCCCTGAATTTGCTGAAGCTGAGGGTTGCCAGGTTGTTGTCAATGCCAAAGTTCCCCGACAGCAGGTCTATGGAAAACTTGTGGCGCGAATCGGCAATATTCGCAGGATTGAGGTACAAACTGTTCGTACCGCTCCAGTTGCTGGTAGCTATACCTAAGTACCGCTGTGCCTGGCTGGCAAGCGGTAGCATGGCGGCTACCGAAAGTGCAAGTATAATTTTTCTCATACGGGGGGAGTTGATTATTATTAAATAAGTTAAAATGTTAAATTTTGTACAAAAAAAATAAATCTTTTTAATTAATAAAAGAGCTTATATCAAGGTTGTTAATTATTTTCTATAGGATTGCTATTTCTGCAGAATAAATTGCCGTACCTGAAACCAGGTATACCCCCGGTGGGTAATTTTTACCTGTCCGGTACAGGTAAAAGCATAAAAAAACCGGCCTTAAAGCCGGTTTTTTAAAAGTAGACGCTTATTTATCCTACAGCTATACGTTTGAAGGTAGTTACGGTCAGCCCGTCTTCTACCGACTTGAGATAGTCAGCAACAGTTTTGCTGTTGTCTTTTACAAAAGCCTGGGGAAGCAGTGTGTTTTCTTTGAAGAATTTGTTCAGTTTGCCCATAGCAATTTTTTCAGCCATATCAGCAGCTTTGCCTTCGGCTACTACCTGTTCAACCGCAATCGCTTTTTCACGCTCAACCATTTCAGCAGGTACGCTGTCTGCATCTACAGCCAGGGGGTTCATGGCGGCAATCTGCATCGCCACATCTTTACCGGCAGTAGTGTTGGCTTCACTGGCGGCTTTATTCAGCCCTACCAGCACACCTATACGGTAGCCGGCGTGGATATAAGGTATAACCGCGTCGGCAGATACCTGCTCAAAGCGGATGATATCTATTTTCTCGCCTATTTTAGCTACCATTTCCAGCAGTTTTTCACCTACTGTAGCGCCGTCCATAGCTGCAGCTTTCAGCGCGTCTATGTCGGTAGCTTTGGTTTCCAGTGCTATATCAGTCAGTTGGTTGGCAAAATCGATAAACTCCTGGTTCTTGGCTACGAAATCAGTTTCAGAGCTCAGGTTTACGATTACACCGTATGTATTATCAGCAGAAGCTTTGGCAATCACCACACCTTCTTTTGCTTCGCGGTCGCTACGGTTAGCAGCCACTTTTTGTCCTTTTTTACGCAGGTAATCGATCGCTTTTTCAAAATCGCCGTCGCTTTCCATCAGTGCTTTACGGCAATCCATCATACCTGCGCCTGTTTGCTGGCGCAGCTTGTTTACATCTGCAGCAGATATTGTTACGCTACTCATTGTATATCTCCTTTATAAGTTTATAAAAATCGTTTTCGAAATTCGGGAACTAAGCTTAAAGCCCCAAACATGGGGCTTTAAGTCAGTATTATATTTTATTAAGAACAGTTAAGCTTAGCGTTTTGCTGCGCCTGCCCCACGGCCGGCACCACCACGTCCTGCTCCGCCGCCCTGGCGGCCACGGCCACCACCGCTACCTGCAGCAGCACCACGTCCACGACGTTCACCTTTCTCTTTACCGTCCGCTTCTTCATCTATATCCAGCCCACGCAGACGCTCAGTTACTTCTTCCGGTGCTTCTTCTTCTTCTTTATTCTGAGAGCGCTCCTGGAGGCCTTCCATAATAGCAGCAGTCAGGTATTGTACGATGATAGCAATAGATTTGGTAGCATCGTCGTTTGAAGGGATAGAGAAATCTACTTTAGTAGGGTCACTGTTAGTATCTACCATTGCAAAAGTGGTAATACCCAGGCGTTTTGCCTCTGCTAGTGCAATGTGTTCGTGGCTGATGTCGACCATGAACAATGCAGCGGGTGTACGACCCATTTGAGAAATACCGCCCAGCACTTTTTCCATTTTCTCTTTGCTGCGGGTCAGGGTCAGGCGCTCCTTTTTAGTTACGCTGTCCATGGTACCGTCCTGCAGCATTTTTTCAATGCTCTGCATTTTCTTTACGCTTTTGCGGATAGTGCTAAAGTTGGTCAGCATACCACCCAGCCAGCGCTCGGTAACGAAGGGCATGTTTACTTTGGCAGCCGCTTCAGAAACAATTTCTTTAGCTTGTTTTTTAGTAGCCACGAACATGATTTTCTTACCGCTTTTCGCGATAGATTTCAGTGCAGCGGCGGCTTCATCCAACCCTTCAATGGTTTTGTTCAGGTCGATGATGTGGATACCGTTCTTTTCAGCAAAGATGTACGGCAGCATTTTGGGGTTCCACTTTTTCTTCAGGTGGCCAAAATGTACACCAGCCTCAAGTAACTGCTGGTGTAAGCTTTTATTTTCTTCCATTGTAATTTTTTCTTGTCGGTTAAAAAAATAAAGAATACAACCAGGTTAACGTTTAGAGAACTGGAAGCTACGGCGAGCTTTACGTTTACCGAATTTCTTACGTTCAACAGAACGCGGGTCACGCGTCATCAGGCCTTCTTTCTTAAGTGCCGGGCGGTATTCGGGGTTTACCTCGCACAGTGCGCGGGCAATTGCCATTTTTATCGCTTCAGCCTGACCTTTGGGGCCACCGCCCTGTACATTCACCACTATGTCGAAAGCAGAAAGGGCATCAACTGTTTTCAGCGGAAGCTCTACCTGGTTTTGCAGGTACATAATGGGGAAATACGCTTTGTATTCTTTTTCGTTAACCGTGATGTTGCCGGCACCTTTGCTCATATATACACGGGCAACGGCTTCTTTACGGCGACCAACGGCATTTTTTTGCTTTTCCATTATTATGTAATAATATCTTTTAGAAAATCCTTAGAGGATATTAATGTTTATTAAAACGTCATTTCTTTAGGCTGCTGTGCTTTGTGCGGATGCTCTGCACCTTCGTACACAAACAGTTTTTTGTACATGGCACGGCCAAGGCGGTTTTTAGGCAGCATACCTTTTACGGCGCGCTCTATCACCACGTTGGGGCGTGTTTGCAGCAATACCTTCGCAGTAGCGGCCTTCTGGCCACCGGGGTAACCTGAGTAAGTCAGGTATTCTTTGTCCTCCAGCTTGTTACCGGTAAATTTCACTTTCGCAGAGTTGATTACGATTACGTAATCGCCGCAGTCGAAGTGAGGTGTATAGTATGGCTTGTTTTTGCCACGCAATACATGCGCAATTTTTGAAGTCATGCGGCCCAGTGTCTGGTTGGTAGCATCTGCTACATACCATTCGCGCTTTACGATATTCTCGTTGGCCGACTGTGTTTTAAAACTAAGATGTCTCATTTCCTGATTTATGTTTTCTCTTGTTTTTCACCCGTTTATCGCTTTTTACGGCAGTTATCCACAGGTGTTGATTTTTGGGAGGGCAAAGGTAAATCCATGGAATGAATACGCCAAAAAATTCATTAGCTTTTTTTATTGATATTTCACAACTAATTGATAATCAATTAAATTTTGGAAAATAATTTTCATAGAGGCTGCTTTTCAACCCCGAAAACTAAACTTTTTCCCCACGGATTTAAGGCACGGTTTTTTAACATTCCTTTAAACTACCCCGTTTGGGGTGATAAGAACAGGCCTTAAAAAATTTGGAAGCGACTATAACATAATTCATCTCATTCAATTGCTGCGGGTTACGATTTGCAGGAGACGTATCCACATGCTGTTGCAATATGGGGTAAAGAGGTTCATTTTTAAATCTGACACTGTATGAGAAAAATCATGCTACTACTGGTATGTATTATCATTACCACAACGGGCCTTTACGCCCAGGACGATGAAAACCGCACCATTACAGGTATGGTGAAGGACGAGGCCGGGATAGGGCTCCCGGGTGTTACTATTAATGTAAAGGGTACAACTATAGGGACCGTCACGGATGTAGACGGTAATTATACGCTTCGTAATGTGCCCGGAACTGCTACTACACTGGTTTTTAAATATGTTGGGTATACTACGCGGGAGGTGCCTATAACGGGAGATGTCGTCAATACCACCATGTCGGTATCTGCCCAGCAACTGCAGGGCGTTGTGGTAACGGCGCTTGCCGTGCAGCGCGAGAAGCGTGAAATAGGTTATTCGGCCACAACGCTGGACAATGAAGACCTGAATGCCGGAAACAGCAGCAGTGCGTTAACGGCTATACAGGGAAAGACCGCAGGCCTCAATATCACCAGCACCACAGGTGGCCCGGGTGGTTCTACCCGTGTGGTAATGAGAGGTGAAAAATCGCTGACGGGCAACAATAACGCACTTATTGTGGTAGATGGTGTAATTGTGAACAACAATACCCGCCTGCGCGATAATACAGACAGCCGCGAGCAGGTCGACTTCGGTAACATGGGCAATGACATACCGCCGGAAGATATCGCATCGATTACGGTACTGAAAGGCCCGGCTGCCGCAGCCCTTTACGGTGCCATAGGTGCCAATGGCGCCATTATGATTACTACCAAGAAAGGACGTAAGCATACCGGCCCTTCCAAGGCAGAAATCACTTACCAGACTAATTATACTTTCCACAGTGTATTGAAGCTCCCTGAGTTTCAGAATAAATACGGGGAAGGTAACGTGTATGATGTACCCCACGACCGCCGTGAAAACTTCAGCTGGGGTGAGCCTTTTAATGACCAGGTATTACCCTGGGGACAGGAAATAAACGGGAAGCAAAAGGTAAAACCTTATTCGGCACAGCCTGATAATGTGCGCAACTTTTTCAACATAGGTAAAACGTGGGAGAACAATCTTTCCATCAGCGGCGGCGGAGAAAGTTCAACCTATTACCTCTCATTGAACACCATGAACAATACGGGGGTAATACCGAATAATTATTACGATAAATACAGCGTACGGTTTAACGGCTCCACTGATTTATCCAATAAGTTTTACTCGTCTGTCAACATTAACTATCTGAATGTCAGCTCCCGTGCTGAATCGCAGGGGCAGGCTACGGGCAGCGTATATGATAATGTACTGCAAACCCCGCGCGATATACCGCTTTGGGAGCTGAAAGATTATAAAACCGACATATTCAGCAGTATGGAAACAGTAGATGAGGATGGTGTGCCGCGCTATGGTTATTATGGCGCCTATACGCTTAACCCGTACTGGGTGGCTGATAACTTCGATAACCGTAATTATACCGACCGGGTATTGGGTGCGGTAACCCTCGGTTTCCGCCCCGATAGTAGCTGGAATATATACAACCGCTTTGGAGGTGACATCAGCGCCCAGCGCTCTACCTTCAAATCTCCCAAGTATGATGTAGCGCCTTTCGACCCTTTTTACGACGGGCTTAACCATACCTTGCTGGGGGGCTACCGGGAAAATACATCCAATTCACTTTATTTATACAACGACCTGATAGGCCAGTACAATACAAGATTGAGCAGGAAACTGGGCCTGAGTGCTTTACTGGGGCAGAACGTCACATTGAGACGGACGATGGCCAATGTGGTGGAAATTGATCCTGAAACAAATGGCCTTGTAATTCCCGGTTTTTACAACCTGTCGAATGCGAACGGCCCGGTCAATACAAGTAATGACCTGGTTGAATCGCGGTTGGTGGGGGTGTATGCCAGTGCCCAGTTCGATTATATGAGGGCATTGTTCCTGGAGCTTACTGCACGTAACGACTGGACATCTACCCTGGCAGCCGGTAACAATTCTTTCTTTTACCCCAGCGCCAACCTTTCATGGGTATTTACCGAAACATTCAAGAATAAAGATTTTACCCGTAAAGCAGTTAACTATGGTAAACTAAGGGCCAGCATTGCCTCGGTAGGTAATGGTGCCGCTGCTTATGCCAACAACAATCCCGGTTATATACGCAGCTTAATAGAAACCAATTTCGGAACAATTCAGTTCCCCATACAATATCCCTCGGGAAGTGTGCCGGGCTATACACTGGAAAATGGCCTTGGGCAACCGGACCTGAAACCGGAAAGGACAACATCCTGGGAGATAGGTGCGGAACTTTCGTTCCTGAACGACCGTATTTCTGCCGACCTGACTTATTACCAGTCGCTCTCAACCGACGAGATAATTCTTGTACCCTTGCCGCCCAGTACCGGGTATACTTCTATCCCGGTTAACCTTGGCGATGTGCAAAACAAAGGTGTAGAGCTTGCCCTGAGAGGTACCCCCGTAGTCACTGCAAGCGGCTTCCGCTGGGATATATTCGGTACTTATACTAAAAACGTAAATGAAGTAACCAAACTGGCCAATGGTGTAGACAGGGTTGTTTTAGGCGGGGTAAGCGGCATGTCTATTGCAGCCGCCGTAGGTAAGCCCTATGGTGCATTTTATGCAACCGACCTCCAAACAGACCCTGAAGGGCATGTTGTAGTTGACCCCGGAACAGGGCTGCCCCGTTTGACCAGTACCGCAGTATATAAAGGTACTTTCCAGCCAAGGTTTATAGCCTCGTGGGGAACAACACTGAAGTACAAAGGGTTTACACTGAATGTATTGTTCGATACCAAACAGGGTGGGGTGTTTTATTCGCGCACCAAAGACATTATGGACTTTGTAGGCACGGCAAAAGAAACAGAGAACAGGGAAGAACAGATATTTCCCAACTCTGTTACTGTGGATGACCAGGGCAACTATATCGCTAATACCACCAAGTATGTGCCTTACCAATACTATACAAGTGTAATACCGTCGGGCCAGCAGATAATAGATGCCAGCTATGTAAAGCTGAGGGAAGCCAGCCTGTATTACACATTGCCCGCAAAATGGTTTAACCATTCACCGTTCGGCTCATTTACCGTGGGTCTGTACGGCAACAATTTGTTCTTATGGACAGCTGCAGAGAATAAATATGTCGACCCTGAAGTCAATTCAGGAGGCTCCAGCAATGAACAGGGTTTTGATTTTACAGCCTCTCCTTCTTTGCGCAACTACGGTATGAGCCTGAGGCTGACATTTTAAACCATCAAAAAAGTGTATATGAAAACGATAAAACTATTAAGTATATATATAGCAGCGGCCCTGCTGACCCTGACAACAGGATGCCGCAAATACCTGGATGTGAACCAGGATCCCAATATAGCACGTGATATTACGCCACCTCTATTATTGTCTTCGGGACAAATGAACCTGGCTGCAGCACTTGGTGTCGATTTCAATATCAATGGCTCTATCTGGGCGCAATACTGGACACAGTCGCCGAACTCCAGCCAGTACAAAGAGCTGGAACAATACCTTCCCACAGCCTCTGACTACGACCGCGAGTGGGGAATATTGTACAATGGTGCGCTTGCCGATTTTAAAAAGATGGAAAACATAGCCACGGAGCAGAACCAGAAACAATATATTGCTATAGCCAAGCTGATGGAGGCGTATACTTTCCAACTGATAACAGACGCATGGGGAGATGTGCCTTTTTCAGAAGCCCTGCAGGGCGATCCTGAAAGCGGTGCGGTACTGGCTCCTAAATATGATAACCAGCAGGCGGTTTATGACGGTATCATTAACCTCATAAACCAGGCTATGCCACTTATAGATCCCTCTGACCCTGCCCAGCCGGGAACGGATGACCTGGTCTTTGGCGGGGATATGAGTTTATGGGAGAAGTTTGGGAATACACTGAAACTGCGGGCATACCTGCGCATGTCGGAAGTGAACCCTGCGAAGGCACAGGCGGGCATTGCAGCTATGGGTGGTGCTTCTTTCCTCGAAGGGGGCGAAGATGCCCAGGTCAATTTTATTTCTACGGCAGGTAACCAGAACCCGCTGTATTCGGAAATAGTAGGTCTTAACTACACGCAAAACCTTGTTGCCAGTGCTACTTCTGTTGACTCTATGCGCAGCAATGAAGACTGGAGGCGCTTTATAGTGTATACTGTCCCTGGCAGTGATGTAGTTGGCCTGAAACAGGGTAATTACAATGCATCTACCACCTCTTCGCTTTCCTATCCATCTGCTGTTACAGGTGCGCAGGCCAGGAACTCCGCCTCTGCGGAAGCACCTGTAAAACTACTGACTGGTTATGAAAGCCTGTTCCTGCAGGCTGAGGCGGCGGCAAGAGGATGGCTGAGCGGGGGAGACGATAAGGCGTTGTACTATGATGGATTGTCTGCCAGCTTTGCAGACTATGCACCTCAATTTACTGACCTTGAATTAGTCTTATCCGATTCTCCCAAAGTCGTATTGTCTGCATCACTTGCCTATCAATATTATGTAGACGGCGATTCTACGTTAGGCATAGCGCCTTCTTATTGGGGCGTTTATCCTTCATCCGGTACCGTTCAGGAAAAAATCAGGCACATAGTTACCCAGAAATGGTTTGCCATGAACGGTACACAAGGTTTTGAGGCATGGACGGAATGGCGCCGCACAGGTTATCCCGATTTCTTCGTGTATTCGGCTACATCCATCATCGGGCAGGTATTCCCTGCAAGGTTTCTGTACCCCAATACGGAACTGACGAGAAATGCCAATTTCCCGGGCCAGAAACAGGTAACGACCAAAGTATGGTGGGATGCCAATTAATAACACAAAAAGACAACTACTATGAAAAAAATAATGTTTTTAATAGCCGCATCTCTTATATGCTTTACAGCCTGTAAAAAGGAAAAAGATGATGTTTCAAAGGTGGTGGACATTTCCAGTCCTGATATAAACCTGAACGGCGATAAATATGTAACGCTTAATCCCGGTCAAAACTATGACGACCCGGGTGCCGTTTCGGTTGATGATGTGACGGGCGCACAAACCACCATCAGTGCAGATGCCGGTAACCTGGACCCGAATACGCCGGGCTTATATTATATGAGCTATACAGCCACCAATGCCAACGGGTACCAAACTGTAGCAGGCAGGTACATAGCGGTTACGGATTATAACGATAATATCAACCTGGAAGGCACCTACCTTCGCGAAGCCACGGGTATAGAAGTGCAGGTAACAAAAGTATCGCGGGCCATGTATAAAATCAGCGATATGGGTGGTGCCGGGCTGGACGATGCCGCATATATAGCAGTACTCAATGACAGCACTTTCGACCTCGGTGTTCAGATATCGGAGTCACTGGGTGTTGAAATAGACGGAGGCCATGAAAAAATCATTAATGACGGCGGGCAAATAATCTTGCAGTATAGCCTTGATGCACCCGGCTACGGTACAGCCGTGCGCACTTTTGTAAAACAGCCTTGATACTATTAGTAAATGAAACACGCGAAGGGCGGCCGGCAGGCTGCCCTTTTGTTTGATACAGGGCAAAATAAATCAGGTTTTAATGGGATAAAGAATATAAGTCAATATATTAGAGCGCTAAAAAATTATTACGAAACCTATAAAATCTTAAAATGAAAAAGCAGCTCTTATTAACCTGTATTACCTTGTTCTCGTTAACTGCGGCAAAAGCCCAAAAAATTTATGTAAAAGCAGGGGGTGGTTATATGGCTCCCCTGGCAGGGCAAACATTTTCTGCAACCCGCTGGCCTTATAACGGTACCGTCGTTTATAGCGCCGCCACTGGTGAAATCAGTTCTTACGATATAAAAGGCGCTTCGTTTGGTGCAGGTGCACAAGCCATCATAGGTATAGGGCTGAACGTAGGAAAACATGCAGCGTTTGAACTGAATGCATCGGTGGGAATTGCACCCAAAGCTTTTTCGGGTACAGAAAGTTACCCCGCAGCCAATGGTCTGTACATTAGTGAGACGGATAAGCTAAAATCTAAAATGCCTGTAATATTAAACCCTGCAATAGTGCTGAAAACAAGCGGGGATTTGTACCTGTATACACGTGTGGGGTTATTGCTGCCTTTAGCTACAAAGATGAAAGGTGAGTTTGAGGGCTCATTTACGCAAAACTATATACCGGGTGAATATGCAGGTAAGCTGGAATACCAAACAGGCTTCTCGGCAGGTGCAGCAGGAAGTGTAGGTTTGTCTGTTAAACTGGCAGGCGCCTGCAATCTCTGGGTAGAAGGCAGCTTCTCATCTTTATCCGTATACCTGAAAAAGATGACCTATACAGAATATACGGTAAACGGCTTTGACCAGCTAAAGGATATGCCTGAAGAAAAAAAGAATATTGAATACAGTACAAGCGGTAAAAACAATAGTAAACAACCTGCCGGAACTGTGCCATTCAGTACAATAGGCTTATCAGCAGGGTTGTCGATAGATTTATAAGCTTATCGCAGCCTGTCTACCGATTTTACCAGTTTTTCATCTTTACGGATGCCATTCAGTGCCATAAACAGGAAGATAATGGAAATGACCGGCAGGATAGAACCTATCCAGTAACTACCGTTTACAGGAGCAGAAGTACCATTGTTAAAATTGCTGACACGCATCAGTGTGAACGCTATAAAGCCAATGGTAGCTACTACGCTGAATAAAACCAGGTTACGCTGCCGGGTCCTGTTCCTGAACATGAAAATGGAAATGATGGGTAGGACTGTAATGACCAAGGCCATCAGCAGCGAAGGGTAATGATCATTTACCCTCAGGTCTTGCATAACGGCAACCCCGTTTTGCATGACCTCGGCATGGTACAGTGCAAAATAAAAAAGTCCTGCATTTATAAGCCCTGCCAGCAGCAGCCATAGTGATTGTATGCGTTGTATCATAGTAAATTCAAAAGTAAAAAGTAAAAATTCAAAATAGTAACATTTCAAATTACTAATTCCGGTCTCTGCCCCTATTTAATAATATTTCCCCCAAAATACGGCACCAGTACTTCCGGTAAATTTATGCCACCAGGCGTTTGGTTGTTCTCCAGCAGGCAAGCCATGATGCGTGGCAGTGCCAGCGAACTTCCGTTCAATGAATGCACCAGCTGCGTTTTGCCGCCGCCTTCTTTAAAACGTATTTTCATACGGTTGGCCTGGAACATTTCAAAATTGGATACTGAGCTTACTTCCAGCCAGCGCTCTTGTGCGGCGCTATATACTTCAAAATCGTAAGTAAGGGCGGATGTGAAGCTCATGTCTCCGCCGCAAAGGCGCAATATGCGATATTGCAGTCCCAGCGACTGTAACAGTTTTTCAACATGCGCCACCATTTCATCCAGCGCTTCGTAGCTTTTATCGGGATGTACCAGTTGCACAATTTCTACTTTGTCAAACTGGTGCACACGGTTCAGCCCGCGTACATCTTTACCATAAGAGCCGGCCTCGCGGCGAAAGCAAGGGGTGTATGCCGTCATCTTCACCGGCATGTCGCTGTCCTGCAATATAGTATCGCGGTATATATTCGTTACAGGCACCTCGGCCGTAGGTATCAGGTAAAAATTGTCGGCAGTGGCATGGTACATCTGCCCTTCTTTGTCCGGCAGTTGCCCCGTACCGTACGCACTGGCCTCGTTTACCATATAAGGGGGGTAATACTCCAGGTATCCTGCATCAATATTATAGCTGAGAAAATAGCTGATGAGCGAGCGTTGCAGTTTGGCACCCTGGCCAATATATACGGGGAAGCCGCTTCCGGTCAGTTTATTGCCCAGCTCAAAGTCTATCAGGTTATATTTTTCAGTCAGCTCCCAGTGCGGCAGTTTCTGTGCGCTCAGGTCAGGCGTTGTCCCTCCGGTGCGTACTATTTCGTTTTCTTCAGGCGTTTTTCCTTCCGGCACACTGCTGTGCGGCAGGTTGGGCAGTTTCACTATGGTTTCGTGCAGTTCATGTTCAAGGTCTGCCAGCTTTTGGGCCAGCTCCTTCATTTGTTCTTTATGTTGCCCTACCTGCGCCTTCATTCTTTCCGCCTCTTCTTTTTCGCCTTTGGCCATTAACTGGCCTATGCTTTTCGATGCTGCATTTACCGAAGCGGCAAGGGTATCATTTTCAGCCTGTGTCTGCCGGCGTTGTTCATCCAGTTCAATGATTCTATCGACCAGTCCAGGCTCTTTAAAGTTTTTCTTTTTTAATCCTTCCAGTATCAGCTCTTTGTTTTGCCTGAATAATTGTATGGGCAGCATATATCAAATTTGTTGGGGCAAATATAATGTATAGTAGATAGTGAACAGCGGATAGCGTATAATGCCACGGTTAAAAAATAGAAAAGCTCGGCTTAAGCCGGGCAATCATTTTCATTGAGCTATTGAGCTATTACGCCATTGAGCCATTAGGCTATGGTACCTCAACGGCGTTCAATATTTCATTCAATATCTGTTCGCTGGTAATGTTCTCAGCCTCAGCCTCGTAGGTCACGCCTATCCTGTGGCGCATCACATCGTGGCAAATAGCGCGTATATCTTCCGGTATAACGTACCCGCGGCGTTTAATAAAGGCATAAGCCTTGGCAGCAAGCGCCAGGCTTATGCTGGCACGTGGCGAAGCGCCGTAGCTGATTAACGGTTTCAGTTTGTTCAGTTTATATTCTTCGGGGAAACGGGTAGCAAAAACAATATCCAGTATATACTGTTCTATTTTTTCATCCATATATACTTCGCGTACCATCTGGCGGGCTTCCAGTATATCATTGGTGCTTACTACCGCATTTATCTTTTCCATTCCCTTAGGGTTCAGGTTATAGCGGATAATGTGGCGTTCTTCTTCCTTTTTGGGATAAGAAATAACCACTTTCAGCATAAAACGGTCTACCTGTGCTTCCGGCAGTTCATACGTACCCTCCTGTTCTATGGGGTTTTGCGTAGCCAGCACCAGGAAGGGCTCCTCCAGTTTATACGTGTTATCGCCTATAGTTACCTGTCTTTCCTGCATAGCCTCCAGCAGGGCGCTTTGTACCTTTGCCGGGGCGCGGTTTATCTCATCGGCCAGTATGAAGTTGGCAAATATCGGCCCTTTGCGCACGGCAAATTCATGTGCCTGCGGGTTGTACACCATCGTACCCAACACGTCAGCAGGCAGCAGGTCGGGCGTAAACTGTATGCGGGCAAAACGCGCGTGTATGGCAGATGCCAGCGATTTTATAGCCAGTGTTTTTGCCAGCCCGGGCACGCCTTCCAGCAAAACGTGGCCGTTTGCCAGTAAGCCTATCATCAATCGCTCTACCATATACTTCTGACCCACCACTACTTTGTTGAGCTCCATATTCAGCAGCTCTATAAAAGCGCTTTTCTGGTGAATGCGTTCATTCAACTCGCGAATATCGATAGATGTTGCTGTTGTTTCCATATCCATTGTTACATATCGTTTATGCTTTAGCAATATAAGGCATCCCAAAAATATTACGAAGGAAGTTTTATGCCTGTTAAAACTGCGTTAAACCAAATTAATTATTTTTGGCCTTTAACAGAACTATGGAAAATTTCGAACAACGGTGGAAAAATGTAGAACAAATGCTGCATGGCAGGTTTGAAAAAGTTCCCGATATGGAAAGCATCCTTTTCCTCATTGGTGTGAACGAGCTGGGGGCAATGCCCAGGCGTAAATTCTCTAAAGAACAAAAGCAAGACCTGATGCATGTAGCTGTGTGTGCGTTGCTCAGTATAGAAGGTTATTACCAGTATGCCGGCAGGGATAAAGACGGCTGGCCGCACTACGAACAGGTTGAACAGGTGAACGCAGCAGACATGAAAGGACAGGAACAGCTATTAAAAGAATGTATCATCAGGTATTTTGAAATGTAAAAATGCCTCCCGGACGTGCACTGCCCCCCAAAAGTTAGACTTTATGGGGGGCATTTTTTATGAAAAGAAA
>CAZUMM010000029.1:0-58072 GCA_964621795.1 uncultured Flavipsychrobacter sp. | reverse complement strand
TGTTTGAAAATTAATAATAAATATCAATTGTCAGATTAAGTCGTAACTTCTACAAATAATCGCGTTTTTTGAATAAGAATCTTTATACTTAAGTATTTCGCTGTCTAATTTCTATTGATTCAACAAACATCCTATTATCCTCCATGTCATAGCCTGAATAGTCCTCTTGAACATAGGTAAGCCTGTTTGAAATTAGATAGCTATATATTTCATCTAGCTTGCGTCCTTTAATGATTATCACAACATCTGAAACATTGATTTTAATGCCCAATTCAGGCTCATAATCAGCTTCAGTCATATAAGAATAGGAATATGCCTTGCGCTTACCATCCTTTGTTCGCAACTCGAACATCAAGGCTCTTGAGGCTATTTGTGGCTCTATTCCATAATATCTAATATCGTCAGAATCGTCTCTGATTCTCTGTGCGAATCCTGTCATCTGGTAGGGCTATTTTTAGAGATTGATTGCGTTCTTTGTTGCCAAATTCTATTCAATGCAGCCAGTCTGCTAACTAGCTTCTGTTGTTCTCTGGCCTTCTTTATTTTATCTATTTCTGCACTCTTAAACACATCAATTGCGTTCATTCGTTGTGAAGAACCAATCACAGAGCGTTTCAAATCATCTTTATTATCCGTATAGATAGCTATATCACTTTTACCCCTTGAAGCGGACACATAGAATTGTTCCTTAGATGCAGCTTTGCCAGACATCGAGCTTTGCGATATAATAACTTTATCAACCGTCTTTCCCTGTGATGAATGAGAGGTAGTACAATAACCATAATTGAAATTCCTGTAGTCCTTATTCAGAATTACATCCTGCACCCCTGTGTTAGCTACAATATTGCCGCTTTCGTCAAAACCCTTAACTGTCAAGTTGCTGCCATTATTCAGCCGCTTGCCGTTCTCGCTAAATCCGTTCTGGCTAATGCGTATAATATCCCCCTTGGCAAGTTCTATCTGCCTTTTCTCATAAACAGAGAATTTCTTTGTGTCATTCAACGGCATTGAAAATTGCTTTCCACCATCTGTAACAGTCAGGGTCTTTTCATCCTTGCCTACAATGTCATATATGCCACCCCGCTTAAAGCCTTTGACGTTCTGGTTAAACTGTATCGACATCCCCATTTGATAATAGCCCAGGTCTTTCTTTTCCGCTTCTGTCGGTGAAAGGTTCTTTTGTATATCGACAAGCCTTTCAATTTTGCCAAGCCTTTTGCCATTTTTAAGCTCATCCCTGATATATGCTGTTACAATCTCGATTTCATTGTGGGTGGGTGATATAACAAGCGCAGATTTACCTTTTCTGACCGAATCGCAATAGTCCTTTGCTATAGCCTGATAACGTTGTCTGCCGTCAGCTATTTCATGTATAGCTTTCATTTCATCCAGCTTGCCAAATCCCTCACTGTGTTTGTCTTTTGAAATGAAGTTTACCGCAGCCTTATAAATATCATTAACCCTCTGTCTTAATATCTCATTAGTACGAACTGATTTGATTTTTGATTTTTCCAATATCAGCCTTAAAGCGTCCCCTCGTTCAACCGAATTGTGTTGCTTTGTATCGCCTGTAAGTATGACACGGGCATTTTGCTTATTAGCTAATTCAAGAATACCCACCATTGCTTTGTTGCCAAGCTGCCCCGCCTCATCAATCCATATATAGCCGTTCTTAACAGCTTGCTGTAATTGCTTATTCTGTAATAGCTGTGCTACAGTTTCCGCCTTTTCAAATCCTTCACTTCGCAACACACCTCTTGACGCTTCCGCTGATGGTGCAAATGGGTGTATCTCTTTACCCGCTTTATTAATTGCCTGTTTCAATTCTGTCATTAGCGTAGTCTTTCCTGTTCCCGCTCCACCTTCAATGACGATAACGCCATCTTTAGAGGTCAAGGCATGTTTAACTGCCTTTTGCTGGTCTTTGTTCAGGTGCTTATTCTCAAACTCATATTCTCTGGCAATGGGGAAATATCTCCCTTTCCCTTCGGTTGCCAGTCTTACAAGGTTTCTTTCTTCATTTATCGCTTCCCGTGAGGTCAAGAAAATCTCATCCTTCACATTAGCCCTTAGCAGCCCATCATTATTATAGGCTTTCATGATTTGCTCAGGGTTGCACTTCCCTACAGATTTCTTCAAAGCCTGTCTTAATATTTCCCGTTCCCCTGCAACTGATTTCCGTTCAAGTATATGTTCTGCCGCAAGGTCTATATAACGCTTTGGCAGTTCAGCCAAATTATCTGGCTGGCTGCGTTCCTTTATGGTCAGAACATCTGTCTTTTCCTTGTCGGTCATTCGGGAAAGCCACTCCTTCACCAGATCATTAGCTGATAGGTTTTTATCCTTCCCTTTTCTGGTCTTTGCACCAAGCTTGTCTTTTTCTCTGGCATCTATGATGCCTTTTTGTTTGGCTAAGTCCTCAATCTCAGATGTTCGCCTAGAAAATTTTTCTACCGTACCTCTTTCAATGCCCGCAATCTCCCAACCGTTTTTTGTCTGTTCAATGCCATACCCCAGATTTTTCAGTTTATCCGCAAATTGAGAATGGAAGAAAGCTTCAAAATAGGAGGCATCTTTTTTAATCTTTCCAAACTCCCCAGCTTTCCATTGCTGCTCGTTATGGTCAAAGGTTGCATTGAACGTAAAACAATGGGCGTGTAGATGAGGGTCAGGAACACCGTTAACAGGTCGTGAAGTTGTATGTATGAATTCAGCATAGACCGCGTTAGAGGTTTGAACGTTATGAAACGCGCCCTTTTTTCTAACTCTGGTGTTCATATCCTTTTCAAGCTCTGTCATTGTTTCATTTACAGCAAGTCGAAAGGCTTTTAATATCTGTTCATCCCTATTGATAGAATAAACCAGTGAAACCGATTTAGGCGCATGGAAGTTTATATCATACCCAATGCGTCTGTTCTCAGAATTACGTGCAGTTAACTGTTCACCTGTATATGGGTTTATATTATCGCATAACTGTGAAAATTCCACTTGGCCTACTACACCCTTCAAGCCTAGTAGTTGGCTACCCTCGCCACCCCACAAACCGATTATTTCAGTGTCTTTCCCTTTGGTGTAATAGTCCCCTTTAGTAAGTGCCTCGGCATAGTAAGACTTAGCGGCTTTTGATGAATTATTGACGACTATTCTAAGCATTTTAGTACCTGTTTTTTCTTTCAGACATCTCTCCTTAGCACAGCTAAGCCTAAGAATGACAGTCCAATTTATGCAAGTAGCAGATACTAAAAATCATTACGAACCAGAAAGAACTAAAACGGTAAAAAAAGAACCAAAACATAAAAAACGGTGGACAAGAATACAGTCGAAAGCCACAGGCGCCCAAAAACATTCTTTAATTTTCCATAAATCATTTTTTATGGCAAGGTCACGGAGAATCCCAAATAGCATACGGGACGTAAGAGGAAAGGAGATTCCTTTTAATCAAGTTTACAAAAAAGATGGAGAACCAAACTACCCAGCTGCAATTAGGCGACAAGAAGCAATTGTTGACAAAACCAAAAACCTAAACCCGAGCATTGATAGTAAGATAACTGAAATATCAAAACAATGCATCCCAGATAACAAACCGATTAATGGGCGACCTCAAGAAAATGAGTATGAGAAGAAAATAATGGCGAGCATAAATAAAGTTCAAAAGGAAGTTGATGTAACATCACACAAGCCAAGAATGGCTAATGAAATAAAAAATACAAACAGTTCACCAGAACTAAAGGTTAATGATAAAAACATTGATAAAAATGAACCAGACATCGAACTATAAGGCGAAATTCTTAATCAACTTAAATGATAAAGATGGCAACATTGACCCTTGGACGGTTGATGATGCTCTGAGAGGCATATCAATACTTGGTGCTACAGGTTCAGGAAAGTCCTCTACGTCTGGCAAAAAGATTGCTTACACATATTTAAATGAAGGTTGGGGAGGTGTTGTGCTAACAGTTAAACCTGACGAAGTTAAAACCTGGATAAACTATTGTAAAGAGACCAATAGACTCGATGACCTTATAATCTTTGGAGAAAATTCAGAAGATAGTAACGGCAACGTAATGGTTTTTAATCCGCTTGATTATGAATTCAAGCGAGGGACTAAAGGAAGCGGAGACACACAGAACATCATCAATATTTTTATGAATATCTATCGAATGGGTAATAGAATTGCTCACGAGGGTGACATTTCAAATAGTGAGCGCTTTTGGGATTCTGCTATGAAGCGGATATTAGGTCGAATGATTGAACTATTAAAACTAGCTGATGAATCTCTAAGCATGGAAAACATGTACAATATTTTACTGTCCTGTTCATCAAAAGATGAAAATGGCTCTGTACTCAATAACCAGACATTAGAACATTGCTCACTGGTTGTGAAAGGAAAGGCTAATAAGGAGATGGTAAAAAAATATTGCTCTGCCAAATACTACTGCCCAATGTGTATAGCATTGGCTGATTTAAGATTGGACAAAGAAAACGCTGAAATAAATGACGATACTAATAGAAAGAAAGAATTTAACTACAAGGAAAGGCAGTACAATCAGATAAAGGATTATTTCTTTCAATTTTTAAATTCAATGGCTGAAAAAACAAAGACAACAATCATTGAAATGGTAATGGGTATTGCAGAACCCTTTCTTTCGGGTGTTTTAAACAAACATTTCGCAGGAGAAAACAACTTAAGTCCAGAGGTTGTTTTTGACAAAAAAATCATAGTAGTCAACTTCCCCGTTAAAGAATATTTAGATGTTGGCATCATTGCTCAATCAGTATTTAAGTTATTATTTCAACAAGCAGTTGAGCGCCGTATAATCGTTGAGAATGAAACCAAGCCTGTCTTTTTGTGGGCAGATGAAGCTCACATGTTTGTAAATCCGTATGACCAGTTATTCCTCACAACAGCCAGAAGTGCCATGTGTTCAACAGTATATATTACACAATCTATAAGTAATTACTATGCTGTAATGGGTTCAGGTAGCGATTCCAAGGCGAAAGTCGATAGTCTAATGGGTAATTTAACAACTAAAATCTTTCATACGAATGCCGATGCAGAAACTAATGAATACGCCAGTAGATTAATAGGGAATTACAAAGGCGAGACAAAGGTAAAGTCTAGCAACGAAGGATTTATGAACATGAATTTTAGTTCTGGCACTTCAATTAATGAAACAATTATGCCTCAAGTATTTCCAAGACAATTTACTATGTTAATGGTGAAAATAAGCGAAGAAAAAGTTTTTGCAGATGCAATTGTGTTTATAACTGGCAAACCTTGGAGTAATAAGAAAAACTTTATCGAAACAACATTTGCACAACCTAAAAACAACATGTATGAGTAGCAGCTTGCAATCAAACAAATCTTTACTCCCCAATTCTATGCCATCCAATAAAAGCCTTGCATGGGGGGTGGCGGGTGAAACTGCCAAAAAATTAGGCTGGGCAATTGTCGTCCTTTTTAAGTTTGTCTTGGGAATATTTATCATTTTAGGATGCTTGGCTATGATAGCTGCTCCAATGAAAATCCTTTTACGTGAAAAATTTGGCAGGAATACTCTGAAAATTGGAGAAACCCTTACAGGTGGCTTATACTTTATCATTTGCGGTTTTCTAGTTGGAATTATGAGAGGTGAAGTGATGGGCGGGATAGAGAGAGGTATAAAACCAGACCCTGACATTTGGCTTATGCACTATTACTTTAACCCGACACTACTTTTTATAGTCTATTTGTCATTGTTAGCGATAGGCTTAGCAGTTATTGTTAAGGGGATTGAACTAATATTCAAGTTTAAAATAGGGGCAATTACAGAAAACCTTACTGATGATTTTCCATTGGAAGAACAGGCACAATTTGAAAATAAAGAATGGCAAAATATAAATTACAGGGGCGATTCTTTACTATATAAGAAACACATAAAAGACTATAATTCTCTTTTTCAAGCTTGGTCTCAGTATGAACCTGATTGGTGTATTAGTCGGAGTATTATACTTCTATTCATACATCCACTATTGGGTGGGCCACTACTTTTGTCATCTTTTGCATTTAAACTGAATGAGGCCTATCATGTTCGCTTTAAGTGGAAAAGGGCAAAAATAAAGTCTGAAACATCCCCAGCTATAGTAGGTATTACAGAATAGATATAGAACTAAGAAATCTCGGCACTTTGTATATTACGTTGTTGACGTTCTGCTTCTAGTCTTTCAACAAATGATACATCTTGAGGTTTTTTTCCAAACACTTTACAAGCTAAATCTCTCATTATCATTGGAGGATAACCACCCATTATTGTGCCAGTTATTTCTCCAAGGACTTTTGAAGCATTGCCAATTATACCATGTCTTTTTTCCATAAGGAGAGACGAGGGTAATAAACCAGTATTATTATAAGCGAATATGTCAGCCATATGTTCGCGAACGGCTATACTTAAACAATTAATTGCAGCAGGAATCGTTGAAGCCATTGCAACATTATTCGCTACATTAAGCACTACGTCATTATCTAAAGCATAGTGCATTGGCAAGCCTATCGTATATAACGATGAGGTTGCAGCCATTGCAACCATAGTAGGAATCAGGGAGTAACTTAATATGGCATGCAATTTACTATGTTTGACATGACCAAGCTCATGTGCATAAACACCAACATATCTTTGAGCACTTCCTTTTTCAATAAGCTCTAAAGACAGATAAATTGATTTCTTTTTTGCGTAACAGGAATTGAAAGTCTCACTTGTAACTTTAAGGGAATCTGGATGAACGCCAGCCCTTTCAGATATCGCCATCGCAATATCCTGCTCAGCTTTTAAAGGGGTTTTCTCCAATTCAATTTCACTTTTCCAATATATAGCCTCAATTTGCCTTATAGCTTCCTTATAGATATTGCCAATTTGCCTAAGTCCTTTAGCCTCATTTTCAATGAATTTCTTTAAATATTTCAGCACCTTTCTGCCTCATGCCATTTTGTAATATCTTACCACAAAATGGTTAAGAAAAGATTAATTGAGGTTTGATGCTATCCTACTGAATTTATTGCAATTAAGCTGTAGTATAGTGATAAGGCTTCGTTGCATTCTATGGTTTATCCAAATATTCGCTCTTTCTTTTTATTCGAGTTCGCATATCGTCTTTAGGATTTTGATCCAATTAAAAGAATATTTAAGCATTTGCTTAAATAAGAAAATTCATATCTTCGCGATATGGAAACGTGCATTAGGCAATTTGCCGACAAAGAGCAGATAACAGATTGCAGGGAAAAAATTAAAACATGTGATTCTTCATTTAAAGAGCTATCAAGTGTATTAGACTTGGCAGGTAATGAAGTTAGACTCAAAATTCTTTATCTGCTAGATGAAGAAAAAGAACTGTGTCCTTGTGATCTAAGTGACATACTGGGAATGAGTATACCTGCTATTTCACAGCATTTAAGAAAGCTAAAGGATGGAAATATTATCGAGCCTCGCAAAGAAGGACAAACTATCTACTATTCTCTTAAGTTAAACCACAGAAAGATACTTACTCCATTTTTCAAGCATATCAATCATAATCAGGAAGCTATAAAATCATAGTATATGAAGCAGCTAATCTTTTTCATTACAATTGCAGCAACGTTCTTATTGGGATGCCAATCGAATCCCAATACCGTAAAAGAAGATGTTTCCTTTTATAAAGTGCCGTTAGTATGTGGTGCTGCGCCTGAAATAGGTTGCGGTAGCCGTATTAAACCTTTGTTTGTAGCTACAGAGAAGGAGAAGGCTGTAAAAGAGTCTTGGACAAATCGCCAGGGGACGGTGATAGCATTTGTTTGGAACGGTCATAATACTATTAATGAGCAAATGTTAGAAGACCTATTTGTCAAAAACAATATAGAAGCAGAACTTATTACCGATACATCAATTCTAAAGGAATTGCGTGCAAGTTTCCGAGACAAAGGTAGATGGTACGAAGGAATGGATGTCGATCAACTAAGCATAGAAGAAGCAGGGGTAATTGCGTCTCAAACTACTGGTTTTGCCTTAGAGGAAGGCTTTGTTGATAGCACTCAGGCAGCTACAATCAAAAGCGATATAGAAAACTACTTCAAAACTGAGTTAGTGCAAGTGCGAACATTGGAGAACCTTACAAGTGATTCAACACAAGAAAGGTGGAGAAAAGATGCCTACAACATCATTGTTAATCGTGTTGGAAAGGAAAAAGCTGACAAAATAGCGCACGCCTATGAAAAAAAACTTTCGGAAATTGAAAGCTGCGATTAGCCAAATAAAGCATAAATGAGACTTCATCTCCAAAAGATCGGAACTCTTGGGTTATTCCTAACTGCAATTACTTCCCCGTGTTGCTTTCCCTTGTTTGGCTTTATTCTTACAGCCTTGGGCGTAGGCAGTTTTGAGTTATTCGGCGAGTGGTCAATGACTATATTCATGTTTCTGACGTTGCTGTCTCTTGGAGGGCTAGCTCTCTCATACCGTATGCACAAATCCATACACCCTTTACTAATAGCTATTCCATCGGCAACTTTGATATTTTTTAGTTACTATTTAGTGGAGGCAGATTATTGGCTCAATATTCTTTACGCCGGCATGTTTGGTATGCTGCTTTCATCGATTGCCGATTTCTATAGAACACGCCAATATAAAAAAAGCAAAAAAGTGGAACTGCAATCAATCATTACATGTCCCAAATGTGGGCATCAGAAAGAGGAAACTATGCCAACAGATGCTTGCACTTTTTTTTACGAATGTGAAAGCTGTGGAACGCGTCTAAAACCCAAAACAGGTGATTGTTGCGTATTCTGCAGTTATGGAACTGTAAAGTGTCCACCTATACAAATGGATAAATCTTGTTGCGCTTAAAACATTCAACATGAAGATCATCATCAGAATTATTGCTACGGCTGTTATCCTGTTGGGTTTAGTACATACTTATTTTGCCTTATTTTGCCATTTTGAAGGTGAGGAAAAGCTGTGGTTTCTTGGTGGAGGATTTGCGGTAGTTTTTGCAGGCTTACTCAATTTCATAGCTACAGAAAGAATCACTTCAAAATTTGCTGTAGTCATTGCTTTGATAGTAAACTCTATCATGACTGCAATGTTTATCTATGCTATACCTCTTTTGGGAGGTACTCAGCTTTATGCTAGTATAGGCTTATTCTCCCTTATCACAATTTTGACCATCCTGAATTTGCTCAAACACCGTTCAAAATCTGCGGGCAGGCACATTCAGACGAACTATACAGCCGAAGAAGATACATTGCTCGAGACTAAGACTATTCCGATGCTTCGGATTTTTGATAAGAGTAAAGCGATAGAATTCTATGTGAACTGGCTTGGCTTTTCGATAGACTGGGAACATACGTTTTCAGAAGGGAAGCCCCCCGTATATATGCAAGTATCAAAATCCGGAATTGTTATTCACCTCACCGAACATCATGGGGATTGTACTCCAGGAGGCAAAGTATATATAGAATGTAAGGGATTACAATCTTATCACAAGAAATTGATCGATAAAAGATATGCGTATAACGCTCCTGGACTGGAAACAGCTCCTTGGAAATCATTGTGTATGGAAGTTGTAGATCCTTTTGGAAACAAGCTGTTATTTTCAGAAGCGCAGTAATCACATTCTTGCTACCCGTCGTGTCAATACTAAGCGGCGCTAGGAAAATCAAGTGAGTATAATGGGTCGTAAGGTGTAGCTTTTCTAACTACAGCGAAAACAGTATGAAGCATTTTATTCTTTAAGTTATTTCTGACAAGATTTTGATGTTTACCTTGAGCTATCTTCTTCTCAAAATACTGTTTGGTTGGCGCATGGTGTAATAGAAGTGTACTCACACCGCGACTAAGTAATCCCTTTAACTTTTTATCCGCTTTGGCAGAAACTCTTGTTTTCCCTTTTATACTGCTGCCACTGCTATGTTCAAATGGCGCAATGCCACTGTAACAGGCTATCTGTCTGCTGTTTGAAAACAAAGTGAAGCATTCTGTAATGATAAGCAGATATGAAGCCGTAATTATTCCAAATCCAGGAACGGATAAGATCAATTTAAAGCATTCAGACGTTTGCTCATCACTTTTAACAAGCTCAAGCATCAGCTTTTCAACCCTTTTTATGCGGCTGTTTAAGTAAGCGACAACTTCAGATGTTTCATTGCACATTTCTTTGCTATCCTGTTCAGCATAATTTTTGGACTCTCCTGCTGGGACTTCCAATATCACTTTTGCTTTTACCAATCTTTCCCTATAAGCAAAGAGCGTTTTTAATCTTCTTAGCAATTGTGCAGGTAGTTTATGCGGCGTTAACTCATCGGAATAGCGTTTAGCAAAACGTGCAATCGTTAAGGCATCGAGCTTATCATTTTTACCCCTTTTTATAGATAATCCACTTGATATGACCGACCCTGATACTACACTATATTCAATTCCTTTCTCTTTCAAAAAGTACCACAATGGTTGGGCATAAACCCCTGTATGTTCCATACAGATAAACCATTCCTCTTGTTTCTTCATTTTTTTTAGCCATTGAATGGCTTTTTTGAATCCAGAGAGATTGTTATCAATACGTAGATGTGTCTCTATTCCAATTTCCCCAGTTACGGATAAATCAAGCCAAAGCTTGGACACATCAATACCAACAAATAATGTTTTCATTACAAGCAGTTTTTAAGAAGTAATAAATAAGGTTAAATACACTCACGCCTTTACTGGGCTTATATTCCCGGCATTCTATTTAAGTTGAATAACCTTTTAAAAAACAAAATGGTCTGATGCAACGGTTAGGTTTGAACCTGGCGACGCTCTTAGTTCACCATTTTGCCTGACACAAAATAGAGAGAAACAAAACAAACTGTCTTGTTACAAGCTATGAATGTCGATGTAAATGTAAAGGCGACGCTCCGTTCATCGTTCCAGTCTCTATTATGCAGTTCCCTTATAGCGTATCGCAAAAGCCATTTGTCAACCGCTTCCGCTCTGTTCCATGTGGTAAGAGGAGAAAGGCAGAGCCTTACACCTCTTAAATCTATTCCGTCCGTCTTTCCGTCCGCAAAGATATTGCCCTGTTCCGTCAAAAGAAAAGGACTTCGTTTCGCCCAGGCTATCGCTTGGGCTTCACTCGCAGGTTTGCATAAAAAAATCTCCACCTCGCTTTTGCCTGCTATCACAGTAGCGTTTGTCAGAGGTAGTATTTTTTCAGGCAAATCCTTGTCTTTTGCTCCACAGGGACAATGTGCTGTCGCTATCGGTTTGAACGAACGAGGCAATTAAGCCGAGTTTATAAAAATCAATAGCAATGCAAAACACAAAATTTCTTTCAAGGCTGATGAAAATGTCTTGGGACATTCAGCGCAGTAAAGCCAATTCACGCTCTAAGGCATTAAAGGCAGCTTGGACAATTGTTACCAATGAAGATGTAGCAATCTTTTACCTCACAAGAAAGCTGAACCACAATCGACCAGTAAAGCCAAAAGCACTTAGCCAAATCTCATTATTTAATCCTGTAACCCTATAAACCCAGAGCCATGAAATTTTTTTCTGAATGTAAAACGATTGAAGAAGTAAAAGCCACTTACAAACAACTGGCAAAGCAGTATCATCCTGATTGCGGGGGTGATACTGTAACCATGCAGGCTATTAACACAGAATATGCCTTTGCCTGTGCCAAGATCCTCAAGGGCGAGGATTTAAGCACAGAGGATATAAACGAGCAGATAAGGCTGTCAGAAGAGTACAGACAGGTTATAGAACAGATAATCAACCTTACAGGCATAATAATTGAGCTAGTAGGCAACTGGGTATGGGTCACAGGCAACACATACCCGGTGCGAAAAGAGTTAAAACAAGCTGGGTTATTCTTTGCATCTAAGAAGCTGGCTTGGTATTACAGAGCAGAGGAATACAAGACCAAAGGCGGCAAGAAAACCCTTGATGAAATAAGGGATAAATATGGTAGCGAGACCATAAACAGCAACCGAAGCAGCAGAGTATTAAAATAGGGGCAACAAGCCCCTATTATTATGCTTCAAACCCATTCCAAACTATTACTTTCTTTGTCAAATCGCCACGAAAGAAAGTAACAAAGAAAAGGCGGCCAGCACTTAAAAAGCCGTCTTCACAATGCGTTTGCTTAAACACATTGTGAAGCAACAAAAGGCAAGAGAAGCAAGGCGAAAGCCTTACATCTCTTATTTCATTTTGACACGAAGAGAATTTTCGTATTCAATGTCTGAATGGGAAAGGGATTTACATTAGTTGAACTTGCAATAGTTCTGGTTATCATCGGCCTGTTGGTCGGTGGCGTACTGGCAGGGCAGGAATTGATTCGAGTTGCAAAAGTGAATTCGCAAATCTCTCAGATTGATAAATTCAATATTTCTGCAAATACTTTTAGAACAAAATACAATTGTACTCCTGGGGATTGTAAAAAAGCAGAGGCTTTTGGATTGGGTGTAGGCGCAGGACCAGGCAAAAATGGAAATGGCGACCAATTAGTTGCGTATGCGTCAGGGGTTGCCGCTCCATGTTTTTATTTTCAATATGGAACTGCTTCGTGGAATAGTCCTTATAGCTATGAATCCTATGATTTTTGGTATCATCTTCAACAGGCAGAACTTATTGATGGCTCTTATGCTGGATACACTAACCAAACTAGTTTTAATGCAAGTGGTGTAGCGCAAGCTGCTGCCCCTTCAACCAAAATTGCTGAAGATGGATATATAATGCCAACTGTTTTTACTTGCGACCTTTTAGGTGCTGGATACACCAAAAGTAATAAAAATGGGTTTTGGTTGTTTGGCGTGTCTAACAGCTCTAATTATCCAACAACCGCAATACTATCAATCCTTGCTCGGATGCTTGATAGCAAAATAGATGATGGGTTACGCAAAACTGGCTTTGTTGTAGAAGCTCAAAGCCCTGCCAACTACTTCCCTAATCTTTGTAATGCAAGCACCTGCGGAGGTACAAATGAATATTCCACAAGCGAAACTTCCAAAATATCTTTAGCAATCACAAATCAGTTTTGATGAACAAAGGCTTTACATTAGTTGAATTAGCAATTGTGCTGGTTATCATTGGCCTATTGGTTGGTGTTGTGCCGCAAAGAAGAACCAAGAAAAGGTGGCTAATCTAAAAGTATATTTCTTCCAATATGTCTGAAATATTCTGGACGGGCGATTGGAATGAGATATTTTCCTGCACGAACATTAAAAAAGCCAGCCTGAGAACAGGCCAGCCCCTATAAACCCTATCACCATGAAAACTTTACTAAGTTAAGGTAATTCGTAATCAGATTCCTTTGCGTCAATCTCACCTTTTATTTCCACCTTATTTCCTGAACTTTCCGTCCATAGGTTGAACGTTCCTTTAATTGTTGCATTGCCATTTCCAAGAGGTTCAATAGACGTTATCTCGACCCTGCCGCTATCAAGAATGAAATTTCTTCCTTCCTGCGGGAAGTTCTTATCCTTAACAACCTCATCACCCTGCGATATAAAGTAGCGACCCAATTTGTCATTCACATCTGAGTAAACTCTTCTGCCGACCAAATCAACTTCAACTGGGAAATCCCCCTCTGCATGAATTGCTATATGATAGCCCAAGCTATATTCATACATGGAAACCCGCAAACCATAGGTAGCAAATAACTCATTCTCGCCCTTTAAAATCAGCGGTGTTTCATTTCCTATGGTCAGTGTTAAACGGTTAACTCCTGTACCATGTTCTGTGGTATTGTTGCCGTTATTATTGCCATTGCCACCGTTACCGTTTGGGGTAGTGGTATTATCTTTTTTGCATGCTGCTATCATTCCAATGAATAGCAGCATCATTATGTATTTAGATTTCATTCTTAATTGTTTTTAGCTTGTTATTGAATGACGATTTTTTCTGTCTGTCTGCCTATTGCTGTTGCTACATTCAGGAAATATACACCTGCTGGAACATCCAGGCTGATATTCATTTCTTTGTTGGTATAGCCTTGCAGGGTCTTAATGCGGCGCCCGTACAGATCAGTAATAGTTACTGACATGGGCGCTTCATTCGCACCTGTTGCTTTAACTGTAAACCTGCCGTTTGAGGGATTAGGTGATAATATCAATTGCACTGTTTTACTGGCATCCTTAATGCCGGTAACATCGCAATCTGCATCCCTTATGATGAACTTATAGGGGTTGCTGCTTTTCTCGTTGTTCATTTCCTGAACCTCGAAATACATATCCTCACCGCTAACCGTTGCATAGTTTGTTATAAGAACATCGCTTCCCTGTGTCGGAGTAGTTGGATAGGCTGTAACTACCATGTTATTCTTATCCCTGATTACTATTCTCATGGTAAGATTGGCAGGAACACCAATAGCACTAATATTAAATGGCTTGCCATTACCTTTAATCTTATAGAAATCGAATTTGCCAACTGGTCTGATAGTGGCAATTGTAGTATCGCAAAGCTGAACAGCATAGGAAGAAGCAAAATCATTGTTGCATCCTCCTTCATCTGTTGTATCATAATTCACCGTCAGGTAATAAGGGTCAGAACTGGTTTCCGCACCTAAGTATCTCGTAACAGCGATGATGTAAGTAGCTGGCTTTGCCACAAACTCAAAATCTATATTCCCGCCTGCGGTTGATGCCGTCTTAGAGGCTACAGTTGCATTAGTAGCAGAATCTTTCACATCTACATCAAGCCTAATGCCTGTGTTATTGGTTGGTATAACAACCTGCATTACCCCACATTTGGTAATGATTGCTTTGTAGTAGTCCTTATCCCTGCCGCCAAAGCCATTATAGTTATAGCCTCTCAATTTGGCGTGTATCTGTGTGTTAAGTGGTATTACCCTTGCATCGGCTGGCAGGTTATTGAACTCACTGGAATCTGATATATCCATAGAGATATTGAGGCTGTAGGAATTATTGACGTTCCAAGTTGTAAAGCTTGCCCTTGTAACCTTGATGTACCAAGTGCCAGCAGGAACGACTACCTCATTATCTATAGCTGCTCCTGCGCTGCTTGCATCTACAGTATGTACATGCCCTGTAGTCGTGTTGTCGTAAACCTCAATACTGTACTTGAAAGGGCTGATGTTCATCGGCATGTTCACAAGCAGCACTCCCGCTTGTGTCGTTGTAACCTTGAACCAGTCCACATCACCACTTGCGCCAAGTGTATTCCCTGTTGATGTTGCAGGCACACTTAACGCATTTGCCTGCGCTGGAACGTTGTTAGGCTCTGTTTCTGTCTGTGCATAGCAATTGCCGCAGAGCATCACGGCAATAAGCAGAGGTATAAATTTTGTCATTGCTAAAATATTTAGACCATAAAAATAATGAACGTACAGGTACGTTCAAAATATTTCTTATGTAATCGTACTATGCCAGATTAATAAAATGGCATGCAAAAAGCGGACGTAACACCCATAGAGCAGTATATAATTGATAAGGTTAGGGAGCTTAGAAAGGAGAAAGGCTGGAGCCAAAGAGACCTGGCAGATGAAATCAATGTGTCTCAGGGCTTCATTGGTGATGTTGAGAGCATCAAGGAAAGGGCAAAATACAATGTGAACCACATTAACGACATAGCAAAGGCTTTGGGTATTTCACCCAAAGACCTCTTGCCTGATGAAGCATTATAAATATCTTTCTGCACTTTTTTGATTATTGGTAGGAAGATTGTCGTTCAATACATTGTTGTTATTAGCAGGAGCTTTAACCATCTCTGTAAAAAGCTTTTGCCTGTTCTTAATTTTCTCTTCCTGCCATTTAATAATCTCACTTTCAAGCCATGCTACACAGTTTTTGGAAAGTGGTATAGGCTTTGGGAACTGTCCAGCCTTCATATCCTTATAAATCTTGGTCTTTTTAAAACCAGTTCTTTTTGATACTTCTGGCAGTTTTAGAAAAATGTGCTTCATTGAAACCTCGCTATAATGTTAAAGGTGTGAGATACCTGACAACCCCTGATTGCGGAACTATGCTGCAATTTTTTCTTTATGTACTTCCATTCGTTTCCCATAGTTCACTATGTAGGTACTCCACCATTCCATCATCTTTCTTCTCTCAAGCATATATTGAGCATGATTATAACTTGCTCTGACAGCATTCTTTTCTCCATGTGCTAATTGCCTTTCAATTACATCTGGCCTAAAGCCATTTTCATTTAGAATTGTTGATGCGGTTGCCCTAAACCCATGTGCTGTAGCCCGATTGTGGTAGCCCAACCTATAAATGGCATATAATAATGTGTTCTCACTAATAAATGTCTTTGGGTTGTTTCTGTTCGGAAAGATGAATTCATAGTTACCAGTCAGTTCCCACAAAGCTGTGAAAACTTGCATGGTAACGTCAGTTAGCGGAACTATGTGTTGTTGCCTCATCTTCATTCTTTCTGCAGGAATTTTCCAAACCCTGTTCTCAAAGTCAATTTCCTTCCATTTAGCCCCTCTTAATTCAATGGTTCTAACAAAGGTTAGGATAAGAAGCTTTAGCCCAAGCTTTGTTTGCAAATCGCCATCATAAGTTTCAAGCCCTGTTAAGAAATCAGGCAGTTCTTCTTCAGTTAAATATTTATAGTTCTTTTTCTTTCTGGTCTTTAAAGCTCCCTTTAAATCTCTTGAAATATCTCTGGTAGCTCTGCCAGTGGCAATAGCATATCTGAATATCTGCCCTGATGTTTGTAATGCCCGTCTGGCTATATCAATAGCCCCTCTATTTTCAATTTGGCGTAGAACCAAGAGTAATTCAGGTGCGGTAATTTCATTTATTGGCCTGTAACCAATATAGGGGAATATGTCAGCTTTAAGCCTCGCAAGAACATAGGCACAGTGTCTAGCTGTCCATCGCTCTTTTTGGTTATCATGCCATTCTAAGGCTACGGCTTCAAAGTTGTTGGCAGTGCTGATTGCTGCCTTTAACTTTGAAAGCTTTCTTTCTTGAATAGGGTCTTTATATTCTGAAAGCAGTTTACGCTGCTCATAGACCTTCTCTCTTGCCTCTGACAAAGACATTTCAGGATAAACTCCTAACGCCAGCACTTTTTCTTTATTGGCGATAAGGTATTTGAAACGCCAGTACTTAGAGCCATTGGGATGTATTAATAAGAATAGTCCTTTGCCGTCAGATTTCTTATATGGTCTAGCGTTTGGTTGAAAGGCACGGATTGCTTTATCTGTAAGAGACATATGGGGTACAATTTTTAGGGTTATGTTTTTTGTACCCTATTTTGTACCCTATATTGAGCGGAAGTACACGGATGCCAAAAAACGAAAAAATACGCACACCCAAGTACCAGAGCCAATTTCAAGAACTTCTGCGAACTGCTAAGAACTTGTAACTGGCGGACAGAGTGCCGTTCACATTGTTACTATATCCTACTGAAAAAGTAAAGGGAAATTGACCTGCCGATTTTTTGTACCCCTATTTTGTACCCAAAACTTTAGATAGTTGATAATTTAAATTCTGAAATAGCTGCCGAATCAATTCTGTGAACGGCATCAGCTAAATATTCAATGTATGCTATCATAGCATCTAATGCTAATTGATGTTCTTCATTTAGTTTAAAAGCATTGCCAAAGTGATAAATGAATTTATCATCAACAATTCCATTTTTATGAGCATATAAATGTCTTATTTGAAGAATCTTTTCTATTTCTTCTTGTTGAGCTTCATCAATCGCCTTTAATTGGCTGATTTGTTCATTCTCTGATATGAAGCCTTTTACACTACCTCTTTGAAGTTTACTAAGCTTCTTCTTTGCATAAAAAATAATAAACTCTTGAATGTCTGCGCAGTCTAAGACTTCTTTAATAGTTACTTGTTGCTTAGATTTTAGCGTCGCAGGGTTTGCCAAGTAAATTTCATAAAGCAGGTCTGATAAGTAGGTTTCGAAATTATCAGCGCAAGAAGAGAAGAGTATTCTCATTAGAATCTTACCTTCTGGATTTGTTGTGGGTATTGTCGGTGAAATAGGATATAAAATAGTATTTAGGTCGGCACAAATATTAATAACGCTAAGGTAGTGGTCAATAAACTTTGCCATTGCACCTGTGCATGATTTCTTGACTAGAATAAGCCTATCTGAAAGCTTTCTAAGTCCAATATAATCCTTCGGCGTTAGTTTTTTAATTGAAGGGTTAAGCTCAAGGAAGTATTCGTCAACTCTCTTAAATACTCTCCCCTCTATAGATACTTGCGTTATGGATTTATCTATTTTTATAGCAAAGACTTTCTTCCCCTCTTTATATATAGATTGAGAAAATACTTGTGGTTTAGGGGATAGAAGCTCAATGGCCTTGTTCAGAATTACATTAGCATGAAAGTCTTCGCTTAACCCTGTAACAATAGGTTTTCCAGACGAGTCAGATACCCCAAGGATTAAAAAACCGCCCTCAGCATTTGCAAAACCGCATATCATTTGACCAACATTGCGGGCTGGTGGCAAAACGGCTTTATATTCCAGAGTTTGATTTTCTGGATTCCCTAATATGTCTAAAACTTCATTTTCTATATCCATAATGTTTATATTGGGAATTTTCTGATTTGACCTTTCTTCAAAATGTGACCAAGAGATATCCGCTTAATTTCAATTCCATCATCAACCCATAACTCTGAATCTACAAAGTCTAAGGTGTCTTTTTCTGCGCCATAATATATAATAACTTCTTTATCATAAGCTGGCCTGAAAACAATGCTTATTGTCCGTCCATTCTTTTCAATGCCAGCAAGTACAGTTGTGGCAGTTTGGTCATCCATAAGAAACAAATCGTATTCTGGAAGGGTTTCTAAATGAGCGATTATTCTTGCTTTAGCTTTTGCGATTAGTGATTGAGCAATAACAAACATATCTGTTGTAGGAACTGAATTATGCGCAAAAAGTGCTTTTAAGTCTTTGTCTTCTAGTGCCTTTTTCCATTCATCAATATTGGAAATACCCATACTTACTAACAATTCTTGCGTAACAGGTAATAAGTTGGACTCATTATCTTTATTTAGCTCAAGTAACGCTCGGATTTCATCAGTAGTTTTAACGTTAAATTCGTCCAAAAGCCCCTTTAACTCTTCTGCTTTGTTTATGTTCTCTATTATCTCATCATCATCATACAACAGGTGTTTAGTCCGATAAATAGTTGGAAAAAGCTTTTTAGATTTTTCTGGCTCTTTACGAAAATAAAGAAGCAAATGGTTTAAGCCGGTTCTAAAGCTTTGTGCGATTTCCCTATTTTCAGTTTTTGTTGTTACTTCTGAAGTTATTTCTCTAACGATGTAATTTTGGTCAATTACACGGTTGTCACCTAAGTCCAAAACAATATTAACATCCAATAATTTAGACCTAATATCATTGCCTAATTCTTTTAAAATATCTTTAAATTCATCTTCTGTAGTACCAGTATCAGAATACAAATGTTCCTTTTTCCAAAAATCCCCATTTTGATCGGGAAATATTTCTCTTTTATCAACAATCAAATGATATTCCTTTTCATCAGTTTGAAGTAGTTGGTAAAATTTATTAAGCCAATCTGTAGCGGAAGATTGGGTAAGTGCGCCTTCTAAGCCTGAAAGCTTTTTAAAATAGTGAACAAAGCCAGCAAATGTATCAAGGGTTAATTTGCCGCACTCACTCCATGCTAGTTTATGCCACAATTCGATATCATCTTTCCGAGGTAGTTGATTGGGAAACCATTCACTAGCCAATTCCCATGCTGTTTCTCTGTGTTCTTTTTTGCTTTGAAAAGGAAACCAAATGTGAGGTTTATCATTAGAATTAAGTATTGATTCTAATTTGCCGTCTGCTGTCCGTACTATTTTGGCATGTAAAATTCTCTTTCGTATAGGTTTAAGTACTGAATCTGTAAACCAAGTACTATTAAGCCAACTAGGATTTTCTTTTACTGTAGTAATGTCTGCTAGGTGGTGCAAGTTTTGCCACTTATGCTCAACTGCATGTTCCAGCAGTTTAAAATAAAGGCTTTTAGCCTCTTCAATTATTGATTTATTTTCATCAACTAGTGGATTTGGCTTTTGTTGAGTGCTATTTAAAAAAACACCATCTCTTGGGTCAGTCGGGTTAAAGTTGGGATTGTTTATTATTGCTGGAAATGGAAAAATTTCTGTTCCAATCAAAGGAAAATCACAGAATAGTCTTGGAACACCAGTGTCTATTGGTAGTATTTCAATTCTATCCTCTGTTTCTTTAATAGGGACTACAATACTTGTGAACCCTTCAGTTAATTTAGCAAAATGTAATTCCTCTGCTTCAAAATCCTCTCCATAGTCAAGAACAACTTTGATAATATTTATTTCCTCATTTTCATCTTTCTGAGGTCTATAATAAGTAAGATTCTTAAAAGGAAGTTCTACTCCTTCAATTGCATTAACAAATAACAATGCATAAGGTAAGCATCTATTTAAATCCGTTAAACCAGCTCTAGCTATTCCAAGACTAAGTGGGTCAGTAAGTGGATAACTAAACGATGTATTATAATTCTCTTTGTTATACTCTAAATAGGGTTCTAAATCGTCTAAATTTAGGATTGAATCCTTGGCCTTCTGAACCGCGTCAGTAATCTCATCAAGCTCAAAGCCGCTTCTATCAAGCGTTAAGCTGAACTTTCGATAATCTAGCCCTTGTTCTTTTGCCACTCCTTTTACATGCACAATTTCGGATAACAAATGGGTGGTTAGAAAGCCAGTGCCAAATTTTCCAGTACTTTTCCGTTTACCATCTTCATCTTTTTTTCTGTCTTTTGTTGAGATTTGTTCAATAAGAAAGCGAATATTGTCTGCACTAAAGGGCTTGCCGTTATGTTTGAATATTATTCTCTCTTTCCCTTTCGTTTCGTTAAAATCTATTTTAATATCTACACCCTTTGAATAGTGAACATCTTTTGCATTTTGGATAAGCTCCCAAACCCATCTACGAGGAACAAGCGGCGAATCTTGAGCTTTGGAACGCAAGTCGTTCATTTCTCTGAGGATTTTAGTAGCAATATTTTGATAATGTGCGCGATGCTCTGAAGCCTCAAATTTTTCTTTGTAAGTCATAAATCAAAGTGAATCAGGTTTGTATTTATATTTTCAACACTATTACTAGTTATCTAACATACAATTAAGCCCTTGCGTGTGAGTGGTAAGGAGTAAGTTTCAAGCTTTTAACCTTATCCGCTACTTCACGCAAATTATATTTAGTTTGCAGATTTGCCCATATCTCTGGAGTGCCGCCAAATACAGCCGCAATCCTATAGCACATTTCAGGGCTAATGTCTGACTTACCATTAATGATATTAGATAACGTTGTTCGCGTTACCTTTAATAGCTTAGCAGCATCCGTAACAGTCAATTCATTTGCTGAAATCACTTCTTCTTTCAATATTTCACCTGGGTGAATATTTCTCATTGCTCTTTTTAACATAATAAATTCCTTTTTTAGTGGTAGTCTAAAAAATCCAAGTCTAAAGCATCTTTGCCGTCAAACCTGAATATTATTCTAAAATTCTTATTAACCTTCAAACTCCAATAGTCTTTAAGCTCACCCACCAATTTATGAGCATTCCAGTTTTTGAACGCTTCAAAATCTTGTGGCACTTGTTGCAAGCTATCAATGACCTCAAGCATTGTCTCTATTCGGGTTATCAAATCAGAGGGAAGCTTGCTGCCATTGCCCTCTGTCCACAATAATTTTAGACCTTTATGCTTAATGCTTTTAATCATTCTTTATTGTATAGTGTAAAGTTACGCTTTACAAGTTAATAAATCAATTTCGTGTATTATTTATAGTCCTTTTTAACATTAACTAAATAATTATGCGAAGGTCAGAAACCAACAACCGCCCCTAATGCCTCATCAACATCTTTATGGATGAAATTAGCCTGATACCCGATAGTTGTCTTAATATCTGTGTGTCTATATAGCTTTTGAAGCATTTGGATAGGTATCCTATCTCCTGAGATATTCCCGAACGTATGCCTTGCTATGTGCATTGTAAGGGGCTTTGTAATGCCAGCAGCAGGGGCAACCTCTTTATGTAGCCATTTATCCGTTGCATTTATCCTTGATGATATTATGCGTTCCATTTGAAAGCGGTCTGCAAGCCCTACATTTCTAAGCTCAGGAAATATCAGGTCTGTTTCATCTCTTATTCCCTTGTATTGTTCCAATATGGCAAGTGCCTTATCAGAGGCTTTTAATGAATCTACCTTATTGTTCTTTCCCATAGAATAATAAAGTCTCCCATCCTGAAAATCTGACCATTTAAGCCTTAGAACATCAGAAACTCGCATCCCTGCAAAATAGAAGGATATAAGCCAAAGGTTTCTTGCGTGGTTTGCTTCCTTTGAAAGTGTTACTTTTTCAATGTTGGTTACATCCTCAACTGAAAGGCCAATTTTCTTGGTATCAGGGAACTTAATTTTAAGCTTACCCTTGCCAAAGGGATAATATCTTGGGTCGCATACTTCCTCTTTGATAGCTTGGCTGAAAATAGACCGTACAGTTATCCAGTTATTTATTGCTGTGCGTAGTGAAACTTTTTTTTTGCCTACAAGGTATGCCTTGAATCTTTCAAGCACTGGAATAGTCAAATCCTGAAAGGCTACATCATGCCCCAAAAAGTCTTTAAGGTGCTTCACGTTCGATTTCTCGCAGTTCCATCTGTTGTATTTACCTTCTTCCTTTAATCGCTCCACATACAAATCAGCTTGCGCAAACACACTTGAGCCAGCTTTAGGTTTTATTTTTAAGGAAACGGCTTTAGCAGATACGGCAGTTTTCACCGTTTCAAGCTCCAACGCCAAGTTATTTGCCTCTGCAAGCTTCTTTATAAGATAGTTGTTCAAACGGGCTGCATTGGGATGAGATTTCTTAACCCTCTGGTTTGCTTCATCCCAATCCTCTGGGTTAATGCGATAATCAAGATAAACGTAAGAGGATTTCCTATCTTTGGTTATCCTTATAGCAAGCGGGCAGCCGCCTTTCCGTGCTTCTTTTCTAAGTATAATCTTTACGTTAGCCATGTTGTAGTAAAATTTATGCTACAACAATGCTACAACAAATGGCGATACAGGTCGGTTTTTAGCGGATGGTTATTATCCACAGAAACTAGTAGAATCAGCCGTTTCAGGCCGTTCTTTACCGTTCTAGTTCGTTCTCCCTGCGACTCAAAATCTGGTTTTCGCAAGGGAGTGCAGGTTCGATTCCTGTTCCGGGCACGTTGATTAAAAGCAGTTACACATATGTAACTGCTTTTTTATTAGTACGTTCTGCTTTATAGACTATCATTAAACTTTTTCATTACCACCACCATCTGCTCCGCAATCTGCTCATTGCATAAATTCCCGATGCTGCCTTCATGGGTATGGGTTATTTCCCCGTCGTATGAAAAAGTATTTCCCTCTACCTCTGCGCCCACCTGCCGGTATGCATCCCTGAAAGGAATGCCTTCATTTACAAGACGGTTTATTTTTTCTACCGTGAAGAGATACTCATATTTTTTATCACCCAGGATGTTTTCATTTACCTGGATTTCATGCAGCATATCAATGAGTATATCGATAGATGCTTTTAAATCTTCGATTGCAGGGAATAATATTTCTTTGGCCAGTTGCATATCCCGGTGGTAACCGGAAGGCAGGTTATTAACGAGTAGCGTTAACTCGTACGGTATAGCCTGTATTTTATTACATTTCCCCCGTATCAGTTCAAACACATCTGGGTTTTTTTTGTGCGGCATAATGCTGCTGCCTGTTGTAAGATGGGCAGGAAAAGAAATAAACCCAAAATTTTGGCTCATGTACAGGCATACATCCATGCTAAAACGGGATAAGGTTGCAGCAATACAGCTTAACCCCATTGCTACTACTTTCTCTGTTTTCCCCCGTGTCATCTGTGCATATATACTATTATAATTCATAGTGGGGAAGTTGAGAAATTGGGTAGTTTCCGCACGGTCAATAGGGAAAGAGGAGCCATACCCTGCCCCGCTGCCTAACGGGTTTTTATTGACAATGTGACAGGCTGCCGATAACATCTCCATATCATCAACAAGGCTTTCCGCATAGGCTCCAAACCATAGGCCGAAGGATGAAGGCATAGCTACCTGTAAATGTGTGTAGCCCGGCATTAATACCTGCTTATACTTTTCGCTAAGAAGTAATAGCAAATCAAACAGCTTTTTAACCGAAGTACTTATTTCAAGTATTTCTTCCCGGAGGAAAAGCTTGATGTCCAGCGCCACCTGGTCATTACGGCTTCTGCCAGTATGTATTTTTTTTCCTGCATCACCTATCTGCTCAGTAAGCCGGGCCTCTATCTGCGAATGAATATCTTCATATTCTTCATTGATGCTAAAATTCCCGGCTTTGATATCCGCAAGAATGTTTTCGAGCTCCCCCTTAATAAGGTTAAACTCGTTTTCATGCAACAAGCCTGTTTTCATTAGCATTGCTGCGTGTGCCATGGAGCCCTTTACATCATGCTCAGCCAGCAGCAGGTCAAAGTCCCTGTCCTTGCCTATGGTAAACTGTAGTATCTTTTCTGAAACTGTAGTTCCGTTTTTCTGCCAAAGCTTCATAGTAGCTGTTTTAAAATCCGGGTATAAATATTAATCGCTTCCTCTATTTCGCTGAGGAAAATAAACTCATCAGCCGTATGACTACGGGCAGAGTCGCCCGGGCCTATTTTTAATGCAGGAAATGGCATCAGGGCTTTGTCTGATAATGTAGCTGAGCCAAATGAAACCCTGTCCAGATGTGCACCTGCTTTTACCAGGGGATGATTTTCTTCTATTATGGAAGACCTTAACCTAAGGCTTCTGGGGGCAACTTCACATTGAACATGCTCCCGGACAATTTCAAGCACCTGTTCATTGGTATAGCATTCATTAACACGAATGTCAACTGTGAACGTACATTTAGACGGTATAACATTGTGCTGCATACCTGCACTTATCATAGTAACATTCATTTTAACAGGCCCTAACAAGTCAGAGACAAGCGGAAATTGATACGTACTAAACCATGTAATATCCTGCATGGCTTTATAGATAGCATTTTCACCTTCATTCCTGGCAGCATGGCCTGCTATGCCGTCTGCCTTACAATCCAGTACAATCAATCCCTTTTCTGCAATCGCCATATTCATGCCTGTAGGCTCGCCAACTATGGCGGCAGATATTGTCCCGAGTTCTTTTAACAATAACTCAATACCCTGCTTACCTGATATTTCTTCTTCGGCAGAAGCGGCAAACACCAGGTTATATTTCATGTTTTGTTTATCGTAGAAATACAGGAACGTAGCCAGCAAAGAGACAAGACTGCCGCCTGCATCATTGCTGCCAAGGCCGAATAGTTTATCCTCTTTTATTATGGGGTTGAACGGGTCTAATGTATAGGAGGTATTCGGCTTGACCGTATCGTGGTGCGAATTGAGCAGGATGGTAGGTTTTGACGAATCAAAATACAGGTTCTTTGCCCAGACATTATTAACCAGTCTTTTTGCCTGTATGCCTTTACTGTGCAAAAAGTTCAGCAACAAGCTTGCAGTACCTTGTTCCTCTTTGCTAAAAGAAGGAATGGCAATGAGCTTTTTGAGTAAGCCTACCGCTTCACCGTATAGCGCCGGTATGTTTTTTTCGTTCATTGTATTTGTGTTCCTGCTGTTCCTGCTATTAATGCCTGCAGGTCTTCGGCGTGACCAATAATAACCCTTGATACATTCGACCTTATGGCTGCCAGCGCATTTTCTACTTTGGGTATCATCCCATCGGTTATTACTTCATCTGCTTTCAGTTGTCCGAATGTTGCTTCGTTTATTTGTTCAATTACAGAATCTTCATTTGCTATATCCCGGAGCAACCCCTTCTTTTCAAAACAATAAATAAGGTTTACCTGCATAACCTTCGCCATAGCTTTAGCAATTTCCTGTGCAATGGTGTCTGCATTTGTATTGAGCAGGCTCCCCTGTCCGTCATGGGTAAGCGGGGCCATAACAGGCGTTAGTTCGTTATTGAGCAAGGACTGCAGTAATAGTATATTAATACCTGTTTGCCGAATGTCACCGACATAGCCATAGTCCACTTCTTTTACTTCCCGTCTATCAGCCAGCATAACATTGCCATCTGCGCCGGTTAAACCAACGGCATTGCAACTAAGGCCCTGCAATACGGCTACAACCCTTTTATTTACAAGTCCGCCGTACACCATAGTAACAAGGTCCAGCGTTTCTTTGTCGGTTATACGCCTGCCGCTATTGTATTTTGATTCTATACCCAGCTTATCCCCTATGGAAGTCGCAATTTTACCACCTCCATGCACAAGTATCTTCTTCCCTTCCACCGCGGCAAACTTTTCCAGGAAGGATTCCAGCCTGGTATTATCGTCAATGATATTTCCACCGATTTTTATTACTGTTAACTGCTCCATATTATTACCTGTTTAGTATCCCGGCAAGCACAGCCTGTGCCGCCCATATCCTGTTACCCGCTTGTTGTGTTACTATACTGTTTGCACTCTCAAGTATTTCATCACTTACTTCCACATTCCGGCGCACGGGCAGGCAATGCATGATTTTTGCATTATTGGTGTGCGTTACATTCTTTAGTGTCGGCATCCAGCTTTCGTCTTGCGTAAGCACTTTGCCGTAGTGGGTATACGAGCTCCAGTTTTTTACATACACAAAATCTGCTCCGTCCAGTGCCCGTTTACGGTCATATTCTATAGCAGCACCTGCTGTATACTTTGCATCCAGTTCATAACCTTCAGGATGGGTTATGGTAAAATCTGCTCCGTCCCATGCGGTCACCCATTCGGCAAACGAGTTGGGCACACACTGCGGAAGCGGGTTAATATGCGGTGCCCATGTCATTACAATCTTTGGCTTCCTCTTTTCGGTAAAAGTTTCTTTTATAGTCAAAACATCTGCCAGGCTCTGCAATGGATGCAGCGTAGTACTTTCAAGGCTTACTATGGGAATGCCTGCATACTTTTTCAGGCTGTTTACCAGGGTTTCACTGTAGTCGCTGTCCTTATCCTTCAAGCCGGGGAAAGCACGGACACATAGTATATCGAAATAGCTACCGAATATCGGTGCCGCATCTTTAATATGCTCCACGGTACTCCCGTTCATTACCGCCCCTTCTGCAAACTCAATCATCCACCCTTCACCGTTTGCATTGAACACAATCGTTTCCATCCCCAGGTTTTTTGCTGCCAACTGGGTACTCAGTCGCGTTCGCATACTCGGGTTCATAAACAAAAGACCGATACGCTTATGTGCTCCCAGCGTAATATCCTTTAGGGGAGATTGCTTATAGTTCAAAGCTTTCTCTACCAGTTGCGCTATATCCGCAACATCATGAACAGACGTAAAGTGCTGCATTTATGCTACCGTTGAAGTGGTTAATTCTGTTATTGCTTTTATTGTTTTTTCAAGAAATTCATCCAGTTCTTTTTGAGAAACATTGAGCGCCGGTAATAACCTTATTACATTCGGCTTTGCTACGCCGGTAAATACATGATAATGGTGCAGCAATTTTTCACGCAGTAATTTGTACTGTTCAGGTACTTCAAACCCAATCATCAAACCCTTGCCCCGAACATTTTCCAGCACGTTTATTTCTCTTAGTTTTTCTATCATGTAGCGGCCGTTATCTTCGGCTGCTTTCAGCAGGTTATCTTCAGCTATCACTTCAAGTACGGCCAGCGCAGCAGCACAAGCCAGGTGGTTACCGCCAAACGTAGTGCCCAGCATACCATGTTTAGGTTTTATGTGCGGGGCGATGATGATGCCGCCAATAGGGAACCCGTTACCCATGCCCTTAGCCATCGTATAAATGTCTGCCTGCAATCCTGAATGGTCAAAGGCAAAGAATTTTCCGCTGCGGCCATATCCGCATTGTACCTCATCGGCTATGCACACTGCTCCATACTGGTCACAGCAGGTACGGATAGCTTCTAAAAATTCTTTTGTGGCTATATTAATACCGCCAACGCCTTGTATGGCCTCAACGATTACGGCAGCTACTTCCTCGCCCGATTTTTCAAAGCAGGCAGTTAATGCCGCTACATCATTAAAGGGAAGAAAAACAATATTTTCCGTTTCATTTACCGGCGCTACGATAGACGGGTTATCCGTAGCTGCTACAGCTAACGATGTACGCCCGTGAAAGCCTTTGGAGAAAGCAACTACCTTTTTCCTGCCGGTATGAAAAGAAGCAAGCTTTATGGCATTCTCATTTGCTTCCGCACCCGAATTGCAAAGAAATAACTGGTACTCATCCTTACCTGAAACTTCGCCCAGCTTAGCGGCAAGCTCCTGTTGTACAGGTATATTGATAGAATTGGAATAAAAACCTATTGCGTTCAGCTGCTTACTGATGCGCTCAATATAATGCGGGTGCGAATGGCCAATGGATATTACCGCGTGGCCGCCATACAGGTCAAGGTATTTTTCATCCTTTTCGTCCCATACATACGAACCTTTCCCTTTGACAATGGTAATATCATTGACCGGGTAAACGTCAAATAATTTCATACTCTTACTTTAAAATGATGTTGCTTTTAATTTTAAGCCTGTTGTTTCATCCAGGCCAAACATGATATTCATGTTTTGTACAGCCTGGCCTGACGCCCCTTTCAGCAGGTTGTCTATAGCACTGTGAACAATAACATTATCGCCTTCTTTTTCAAGATGGACCAGGCATTTATTAGTATTCACCACTTGTTTCAGGTTAATCATATTGCCCGAAACGGTAGTAAACGGATGCGAAGCATAGAACGATTCATACAGTTCATATAATGCTTCGATGGACATATCGCTTTTGGCATAGGCTGATACATAAATGCCACGTGTAAAATCGCCACGCAAGGGCATAAAATTTATTGTCAGCGGCTTTTGCTGCACTCCCTGCAAAGTCTCTGTTACTTCATACATGTGCTGGTGGCGGAGGCTTTTATAAGCTTCGATATTATTGGCCCGCCATGTAAAGTGCGAGCTTTTCTGAAGTTTTTGCCCTGCACCGGATGAGCCGGTAATACCGCTTACATGTACGTCATTCAGCAAACCTTTTGATGCAAGCGGGAGAAGCGCCAACTGTATAGCTGTAGCAAAACAACCGGGGTTTGCTATGGAACCTGCTGTTTGTATCATAGACTTATTGATTTCGGGCAGCCCGTATACAAATTTCCTTTCACCCTTTACCGCGTTTTGCGTGAGCCTGAAATCCTGGGACAGGTCAATTATTTTAATGCTATCGGGTATCGATAATTGTTCCAGCAGTTCCTTTGATTCACCGTGACCAACACAGAAGAAAATCACGTCTGCCTCTTCATTTATTTCAGATGAAAACTGAAGATTTGTTTCGCCTAAAAGGTCTGTATGAACTTCATAAATAAACTTTCCGGCATTGCTCCTGCTATGTATAAATGTCAATTCAACATTCGGGTGGTTCAGCAACAGGCGTATTGCTTCGCCGCCCGTATAACCTGCACCACCAATGATACCTGCTTTTATATTATTGTTCATTATCAATAAGAGTTGTTTCGTTGTTATTAATAGCGTGGAATATGGCTGTCTGGTTCCCAAAAATCTTAGCGAAACCTTTTACATCATCAGCAGTCCATGTCTTATTCATTTCACCATAAGCGCCGAATTCGTTACTCATAAGGTCGAAGGGCGATTCTATGCCGGTTATAGTGAAGCGGTACGGCTGCAGGGTAACAAAAACACTTCCTGTCACCGTCTTCTGTGTGTCCCGGAGAAAACATTCGATGTTTCTCATTGTCGGGTCCAGCATCAGGCCCTCATGTAGGCAGTTCCCATACCAGCTGCCCAACTGGTCTTTCCAGTAAAGCTGCCATTTGGTAAGGGTATGTTTTTCTAAAAGGTGATGTGCTTTAATAATAATAACAGGTGCGGCAGCTTCGAAACCAACACGCCCTTTAATGCCGATAATAGTATCGCCCACATGAATATCGCGGCCGATACCGTAAGGCTGCGCTAACTCCTGTAAGTATTGTATAGCTGCTACAGGGTCCATCTGCCGGTTATCGTTTATTCCCGTCAGCTCACCTTTTGTGAAATGCAGTACAATATCTGCCGGCTCAAAGCTGGAAACAGGTGTAGGCCATGCTTCTTCCGGCAAATACTGGTGGCTGGTCAGTGTTTCCTTTCCGCCTACCGATGTGCCCCAAAGCCCTTTGTTAATGCTGTATTTTGCTTTCTCAAAATTGAAGCGGACTCCCTGTTGCTGTAAAAAACCGATTTCCTCTTCCCTACTTAACTTATGGTCGCGTATGGGTGTAATGATTTTTACATCCGGTATCATGGTCTGAAACACCATGTCAAACCGTACCTGGTCATTGCCTGCCCCGGTGCTGCCATGCGCTATATATTCAGCGTTTATTTCTTTTGCATATCCCGCAACTGCGGTGGCCTGTACCATACGCTCGGCGCTTACGCTCAATGGGTAAGTATTGTTCTTGAGCACATTGCCGAAAACAAGGTACCTGATGCAATCACGATAATACTGTTGCGTAACGTCTATTACCTTATAGGAAGCAACGCCCAGTTCTAACGCCCGCTGTTCTATCTCCTGCAACTCTTGCTGTGAAAAGCCGCCCGTCTGGATGGTGACCGCATGTACCTCATAACCTTCCCTGCGAAGAAATACAGCACAGTAGGTAGTGTCTAAGCCACCACTATATGCAAGAACAAGCTTTTTCATCATAAAATTGTATTTAATATTTTGCGGAAGTATTTTAAGAAACTCAGTCTTTTGATATTGAGCAGCCGCTCATGAGCCTTTAGTTTCAAACTGAATTGCAAGGCGGTCTCCTCTGGCGTATAATGGTCTTCAGGGTCAAACAGCATTGCAGTGCAGAGGCAATTCTTCCTGTCCTTGCTCATTAGTATATCGTAGTTTACACAGCTTTTGCATCCTTCCCAGAATGCTTCGTCCTGTGTAAGCTCTGAATAGGTAACAGGCTCATACCCCAGGTCGCTGTTTATCTTCATGACGGCAAGGCCGGTGGTAAGCCCGAATATTTTTGCATGAGGGTATTTTTGCCTGCTTAGCTCAAATATCTTTTGCTTAATGAGTTTGGCCAGCCCGCTCTTTCGGTAAGCAGGTGCTACAATCAGGCCAGAGTTAGCCACATATTCCTCATGGCTCCAGCATTCGATATAGCAAAAACCTGCCCATTCGCCATTAGGTGCAAGCGCAATAACAGCTTTCCCTTCAAGTATCTTTTCAATAATGTATTGTGGCGTACGCCTCGCAATTCCGGTGCCCCGTGCTTTTGCGGAAGCAGACATCTCTTCGCAAATAGCATGGGCAAAACCTGTGTGGCGGCTATCGGCCACCAGCACAACAAAGTTTTGACTCATTATGCAATATGTAAATAGTAAATACCTGCTGCCACGCTATGCGTGCAGCCAACCTTTACGAAAACCTGAACGGCTTCTTCAACAGTACTTTACCGTTGGAATGCTATAGTATCAACGTCGCACCCAAAAAGAGGTCGGACGGAAATGAAAAACTGAACCATTTACAGTATCAGCAAAAAACCCCTGCCCGGCGCAAGCATGTACCGGTTTATCAGCAGACATATTCAGAAAGGTTTTTTTCATCTTTTGATGTTGTTCAAAAAGAATGTATAAATTAAAAAACGGTGCAAAGTAACGAATAAATTATTTAATGACCTAATGTTCAGGAACATTAACGCAACGTGATACACGTATTTCGGTTTACGAATCAAATGACAACAATTTTCATCAACTCTTAACAGCATACTTGTTAAATGGGCTACTACACGCTTGATGCGTTTCCTGCAAATAAGTGTCAGGCAAAAGGATTCATAGCTATAGCTATTAATCGTACAATATATTGAATTACTCTATTCCATATTTGAATTACTCTATCTGCCAAAGGCATCTGTTTTAATATATTTGGTTACAAAACTCATACGCTCTTAAAAACATCAGATTGCCTTATGGAAAATAACAAGACTCAAAACTCCGGCGAAAATCATCCTAAAGCGGATGCAGGTAAATGTCCTTTTACAAACGGATTATTGAAACAGGTAGCGGGCGGCGGTACCAGGAACCGTGACTGGTGGCCCGACCAGCTAAGACTGAATACACTCCGGCAACATTCCCGTTTGTCCAATCCTATGGAGGAAGATTTTAACTACGCAGAAGAGTTTAAGAGCCTTGACCTTGAGGCTGTCAAGAAAGACCTTCATGCCCTTATGACCGACTCACAGGACTGGTGGCCTGCAGATTTCGGCCATTACGGTGGTTTGTTTATACGTATGGCATGGCACAGTGCAGGCACTTACCGCGTGCACGATGGCCGCGGCGGCGGCGGACAAGGGCTGCAACGTTTTGCGCCGCTGAATAGCTGGCCCGATAATGTGAGCCTGGATAAAGCACGCAGGCTGCTTTGGCCTATCAAACAAAAATATGGCCGCAAAATTTCGTGGGCAGATTTGATGATACTTGCCGGGAATGTAGCGCTTGAATCTATGGGCTTTAAAACGTTTGGCTTTGCCGGTGGACGTGAGGACGTGTGGGAGCCAGACGAATCCGTATACTGGGGTGCTGAAAACACATGGCTGGGCGGCGACCTGCGGTATGCACATGGTTCTGACGGTGTAGCGGAAAATCATGGCATACTGGTATCAGACGATGATGCAGACGGAGATATTCATACCCGCAACCTGGAGCGGCCATTGGCTGCCGTGCAAATGGGTCTGATATATGTAAATCCTGAAGGGCCGGACGGCAACCCCGACCCTATTGCTGCGGCAAAAGATATCCGCGACACCTTCGGCCGCATGGCTATGAACGATGAAGAAACAGTAGCCCTGATAGCAGGTGGCCATAGCTTTGGCAAAACACACGGTGCTGCAACAGCAGACCATGTAGGCAAAGAACCCGAAGCTGCAGGCATGGAAGAGCAGGGCTTCGGCTGGAGCAATAGTTATGGTTCCGGCAAGGGGCCGGATACGATTACCAGCGGACTGGAAGTAACATGGAGCAAAACCCCCACCCAATGGAGCAACAGTTTTTTTGAAAACCTGTTTGGCTTTGAATGGGAACTTAGCAAAAGCCCGGGGGGTGCACACCAGTGGGTAGCAAAAAATGCCGGTGATATTATCCCCGATGCTTTCGACCCGAATAAAAAGCACCGCCCTACCATGCTGACCACGGACCTTTCTTTACGCTTCGACCCTGCGTATGAAAAAATATCGAGGCGCTTTTTTGAAAACCCGGATGAGTTTGCAGATGCTTTCGCCCGTGCCTGGTTTAAACTGACGCACCGCGATATGGGGCCACGAGCACGTTACCTGGGCCCTGAAGTACCCCAGGAAGAGCTACTTTGGCAGGACCCCATTCCCGCAGCAGACCACCCATTGATAGACGATAAGGAGATTGTTGCTTTAAAAACAAAAGTGCTGGAATCGGGATTGAGTATTGAACAACTGGTATCTACTGCATGGGCTTCTGCCTCAACATTCCGTGGCTCAGACAAACGCGGTGGCGCGAACGGGGCACGCCTCAGGCTGGCACCGCAAAAATACTGGCAGGTAAACAACACGCTACTTATCTCAAAGACACTGGATACGCTGGAAGGCATCCAAAAAGCCTTCAACGATGCACAAACAGGTGGCAAAAAAATATCTCTTGCTGACCTGATTGTATTGGGGGGATGCGCAGCAGTAGAAAAGGCTGCAAAAGATGCCGGGCATACTATCACCGTTCAGTTTACACCAGGCCGTATGGATGCATCACAGGAGCAAACCGATGTAGAGTCGTTCGCCTTCCTGGAGCCAACAGCAGATGGTTTCCGCAACTACCGTAAAAACAGGTCGTCTATACCAACAGAGGCACTGTTAATAGATAAAGCACAACTGTTAACACTTACTGCACCTGAACTGACGGTATTGATAGGCGGCATGCGTGCCCTGAATGCCAACTACGATGGCTCTGCTCATGGCATATTCACAAAACGCCCGGGACAATTGACCAACGATTTCTTTGTAAACCTGCTGGACATGAATACTGCATGGAAAGCAACCGACAGCAGCAAAGAAGTATATGAAGGTACAGACCGTGCTACCGGAGAACATAAATGGACGGCTACACGCGCAGACCTGGTCTTCGGTTCCAATTCAGAGCTCAGGGCCGTTGCAGAAGTATATGGCAGCAGCGATGCAGGTAAAAAATTTGTAAAAGACTTTGTAGCCGCGTGGAATAAAGTAATGAACCTGGACAGGTTTGATTTGAAATAATAAATAACATTTTATGTAAAAAGCGGCTATAACAGATGTAGCCGCTTTTTCATTATAATAACCCCGATAAAACGTTTAAACAAAACATTAGCATCTTATGTGACTTTTGTCACATAACGCCAGAACATCCTGATTGAATATTTGTAATAATGCTGCAAATAGCCAGATACATATTGCTTGTTATTGTGATGATGGGGATATTGTGCTCTTCCGGATATGCCCATATACAGCACTGTAGTAAATCTGCCATCGGCATTAAACTGGCAGGTAAAAACCAACCGAATAATAGAAACGATAACAAGTCCCTACCAGTTCACCATAACAACTGTCAAAGCATAGAGTGGATAACCGATAATGACTTGTTGCAGGTGCCCAAACAGCTACCGGCAATTATATCGCAGCAATTTTTGCTATTCAATCACGCCATACCCACCAGCGTACATTTGAATAAATTATACAGGCCTCCCCGCCTTTAGTCATTTCCCCAGTAAATATTTATTCAATACAAATTTAAATAACATGCAAAATCGCGGTCAACTGCGGTTGTTGCAGGTATTTACCAGTTTCATTTTCCTGTATGCGGGCATTAAGCACCTTGCAAAACCGGAACTAGTTATAGCCAGGATACAGAAAACGACCATTTTTGAATGGTTGCCCTCGTTACCATTATTCAATACTGCCATTTTTGCGACAGGTATTATCATGATAGCAGGCGCAGTATTACTATTGGCGGGAAAATGGCATAAGATAGCTGCATGGGCATTGTTGATTACCCTTATTCCCATAACGTTATCCGTACAACTGGAAAACCTGAACAACCTCGGTCCATTTTTTAAAAACGTTGCCATATCAGGCAGCCTGATATTTCTTATAAAAACTAAATTTTATGATAAAGAAACTTTTTAGCATCCTGCTATTGTTGCTCATTTCAATAGCAACTGTAGCTACCGCACAAACAAACAATAAAGACAACCTTCTATTCCTGCTCAGGAAAAAAGAACATGTGACGCAGGCTTTGGTTACAGTAGAGCAGTTAAGACAAACACAGGCAAAAAACAGTACAATAAGGGCTGGGGAAATAGCAATAATCGTCTGTGGTGCAGATGTAAAAGCATTGACTGATTCTTCCTTTTCAGAGACAGTAAAGAAAGCCCGGCTCCTTAATGTGCATATATGGGCCTGTGGTTTGTCATTAAAGAAATTCAACCTTGACAGGCAGCAATTACTACCGGGTATAGAATATACTCCTAATGGATTTATCAAGGCTTTTGAATTGCAGAAGCAGGGGTACTTATCCGTAGAGTTGTAAAACCATGTATATGTAAACAATAACAGGATGCAGTGTGTACTGCATCCTGTTTCAATTTACCCCTTTTGTTTAGCGACTTCGCAGCTATGCATTGTATTTCTTAGTTTGTTTTCAATTATTGCTCCATCAATCAATGCCCTGTGCTCTATTATTTTACCATCTTTTATTGTGAATTGCCGGTAACCTGGCGCATCCAGTTCAATCCCGGTCGGTTCAATGCCTCTCCACGTTCCGGTATGTTTTAGTTTCATCCTGATTCTCAGCACGGTTTTATCCCCTTCTGTTACCTGGTCAAGAATGTCCGTTTGATGCACAAATGATTTGCCGGTGGCAATGACCCATTTTTTCAACCCTTCTTTATTATTGGGAAATGAAGATGGCAGAGAGTGGTCTGTAAAATCGGGATGTAAAAATGTGTCGAGGCTGGTAAAGTCTTGTTCGTTCCAGATTTGCTTAATAAAATCTACGATTAATGTTCTGTTGTCCATTTGTATAAATTTCTTTGATACAAATGTCAGCGCATGCGGTCAATCCGACCTGCGTCAAAAATCACAAAATTTACCTTTCTGCCCTTATCCGGCTCAGGGTTTCCCTGCTGATGCCTAAATAAGATGCTATTTGCGTAAGGGAAACCCTTTGCAGAAAATCAGGGTATCGGGTAACCAAATCATGAAAACGTTGCCTTGGGCTAAGTAATTTAAAACTGTTTACATGGGCCTCTTGTTTGGCAACAATCATCTCCAGTAGTTTTCTCCCAAAGGCTTCAATTTCGTGCGACTTCGCATAAGCTTCCAATAATTTTTTCTTATCGAGTTTTATAAGACTCGCCTTTTCGCAGGCAGTAATGGAACAATCGGAAGGGGTTTCACTAACCAGGCTGGCAATATTGGTCGCAAATTCATTTTCAAAGTAAAAAGCCGTGTTAATTTCCTTCCCGTCGATGTTGTGTACCGATTTGCAAAAACCTGAACTGATAAAAAATACAGAGCGGCAAACCTCACCCTCTTTCAGCAAATGCTCACCTTTCTTCACATTCAGTTCGGTCATGCAGTCTGACAGTACCTGCCAGCTTTCATCTGAAAAATCAGTCAGTGAATAGATGTATTGCTTCAGGTGTTCCATTATTTTGCAATTGCATTTATTTTAACGTCTGTTATGCCTGTAGCTTTTTTGTAAATCTGCTTAACACATCCACTAACCGCATTACCTCTTCCGCTGTATTGTAGAAATGCATACTGATGCGCACAATACCGTTACGGTTAGTGACTATTATATCATTTTCTTTCAACCAACCGGACAACCCATGCTCATCTTTCAATATGACAATGGAAACACGGTTTTCCAAAGTAAGCGGGCCGATAAGCTGAACGGGGATATCCTTTAAATGCTTCAGCAATAATGTTGTCAGATCTTTATTATGTGCTTCAATATTATTTATTCCCAACTCCTGCTTTTGGCGTATGGCTGTCTCCAGCAACAGTTGCCCGTACATATTAGGATGTCCCGGTTCATAGCTCAGTATAGATGGTACGTACATCCATGTTCCGTCTTTCATGCGGTAACTATTATGTCCCCCTACTACAGGTGTATGTTTTGCAAGAAAAGTATCAGACATATAAAGAATACCTGTTCCGAAACCTGCATTCATCCATTTATAATTGCTGGCGATGAGTATATCTGTTTCCAGTTGTGCCATATCCAGTGGCACGGCACCCATGCTTTGGGTGGCATCTACAATGAACAGGACACCATGTTTCCGGCACAGGCTCCCGATTCTCTGTATATCCAGTTTGTAACCGGAGTTGAACTGCACATGGCTGATGGCCAGTATATCTATAGCTTTAGCCTCGATAGCTTGTTCTATTCGTTCAACCGGGAGGTTAAAGCCATCATTCGTATCTATCCAGTCGATTGGAAACCGGTTAATCCTGAATGGCTCCAGTACAGAAGGATAATCCTGCCTGTACAGCATTACTTTCGATGCCGGGTCAAGCGATTGCACTATGGCATTCAAAGCCCATGAAAAATTGGGTACGATTGCGATATTTTCTTTCCGCGTACCTAAAAAGGCAGCTACGATTTCATGTATCCTGCCTTCTTCGGCCTGCCGCCATTGCTCTGAACGGCCGCTGCCATTCTCTATAAGCCCTAATGTAAAATCATTTCCTGCCCTTGCAACTTCTTCGGTAACGAGGCCGCAGGCGGCCGTATTCAGGTAAGTAATTTTTGATGGTTCCATCCGGTAATAAATAGAATAGTTATTGCCTGTCTTTAACGGGTATGACCAGTTTCAATCCTGACCATTTATCGTCAACCGCACAAACCTTTATATCCACCAACCCGTTCTCAATAGCAATAGTACGAATAATATCCTCTGTTACGTCTGTAGGTATCTTTGCCGATTTCTTATACCACGATACCCACATGGCAGCATCCGGTTTCATTTGTTTTTTCAGCTTACCTATAGACTTCTTCAGGGTAGCAACATCCTTTACAAAGAAATGAATAAAATCAACTGTTGTCTTTTCATCCTGTACGACAACGGTATCAGCCGGAAAATCTGTGAATAAGTGAACATAGTATTCCGGGGCATTAACCAGCTTTAAAGCAAAGCCTTGTTTTATACCCAGTTTTTTAGCCAGTGGCGTGCCGGAATATCCTGCTGTATTCATTTCCTAAAGTTAGAAATTATCCCACAGCCGTATTACCCTTTCTTATTGTTCACTGCGCGCTTTCACCGCTTCCGTATTCTGCTGCTCTTTCATTATTTCATCTATATGTGGCTTAACCACATTTTCTATTTCAGCAGTGCTAATGTCTAATGCATGAGGGCTTTGAAGCAATTGCCACCAGGGTTTTGTTCCTCCGTAGGGATAAGAACCAAATACAATTACAGGAGTACCTTTGGCTACTATGTTATCCGTTCCTTTCAGCACCCATTCATCTGCCCAGTTGTACATGTATTTGGCATCTTCTTCCAGCATACGCAGGCAGGAGTGTGATGCAGGGTAGCCCGGCAGGCTGTACTGGTGCCAGCCTATACCTCCCTTATTGGCTATGTTAAAATTCCATTTCAAATCCCATTCGTCATTTACCGTGCTGGTTGTTTCTTCGGCTTTCCAGTTGGTAAAATACAAACCTGTAGGCGTAGGGTCATGTTCCCTGCCCATATTGGTAGGGCCTGTATAATCGAGCCACCCATGTTTGTATGCTGCAAACACCTGTGCCGGGTAAGAGAATAATACGATTTTATCAACATTTTCCAGGTAAGGCACAGACTGGGGGAAAGGTAAATATTGCATTACCTGCCCATCCAGGTTATCCGGTATCAATACCGTATCCAGCCGCCCGATGTTGCTGATATCTACACGGTTCACAGCCATTATTATTTTTTGCTGCTGTGGCGTATAGTCTTTTACTATGGCTTTGGCGCTATCTCCCAAAACAGCGGTGTATCGTACATTTAACCGTTTTAATACTTCATGATGCGGCTGTGCGGTTTTCTGCGCCGGGCTATCTTTTACCCCGCAGGCAGGCAACAGCAACAGGAACCACATGACTGTATATATATTTTTCATTTTGCGTTTATTTCATCCTACTTATTTAATAATCATGCCAGTGTGAAATCTATAGCAATAGGCTGTTAGTTTTAAATAATGAAGATTAATGTTTCACATTTTGTAAGTTGCATCTTCCAAATACCGAGTCATGAAAGTAAAACTCATCATAACCGGGGCCACAGGTATGGTAGGCGAAGGCGTATTGCACGAATGCCTGCTGAGTGATGATATAATGGAGGTACTCGTCGTTAACCGTAAGCCGTGTGGCGTATCACACCCAAAACTGAAAGAAATCGTTCATAAAAATTTTTATGACCTCACCCCCATAAAAGAACAGCTACAGGGATATGACGGTTGCCTGTTTTGCCTGGGCACTACGTCGGTAGGCAAATCGGAAACAGAGTTCACGAAGATTACCTATACGCTTACCATGCATTTTGCCGAAACGCTGGCAGAAGTAAACCGCGATATGACCTTTTGCTATATCTCGGGTGCGGGAACAGATAGTACTGAAAAAGGCCGCGCTATGTGGGCAAGGGTAAAAGGGAAAACAGAGAACGACCTGATGAAACTACCCTTCAAAGCCGTGTATGTTTTCCGGCCCGGTATGCTGCGGCCTACCAAAGGCATGAAGAATACGCTCAGCTATTATAAATACATTACCTGGATATATCCTGTACTCAGGGCTACCCTGCCCCGCTTTGTATCTACACTTGCCGAACTGGGGCAGGCGATGCTGAAAGCCGTAACACAAGGTTATGAAAAAAACATACTGGAAGTAAAAGACATTATTGCACTTGCAAAAAGGTAGCCTCAGAGGCTACCTTTTACAATATCGTCAACAACGGCGGGGTCAAGTAGTGTGGAAGTATCACCGATACTACCCGGCTCTCCTTCCGCTATCTTCCGCAGTATGCGGCGCATGATTTTTCCGCTGCGCGTTTTAGGCAGCCCGCTTACAAACTGTATTTTATCGGGTTTGGCAATGGCGCCGATGATGCGTGAAACAGTCTGCATAATATCCTGCCTTGCAAGTTGTTCGTCGCCATGTGTATTGGTATATATCACGTAGGCATATATACCCTGCCCCTTTATATCGTGCGGGTATCCTACCACTGCACTCTCCACAACCCCTGCATGCATATTGATGGCATTTTCAACCTCGGCAGTACCAATGCGGTGGCCGCTCACATTCAGCACATCATCTACACGGCCGGTGATGCGGTAAAAGCCTTCGGCATCCCTGTAGCACCCGTCGCCGGTGAAATACAGGTTTTCATACGTAGCAAAATAATTGGTGCGGCAACGCTCATGGTCGCCATAGGTGGTACGTATCATACCGGGCCAGGGAAATTTGATGCACAGGTTACCGCTTATGTCGTGCCCTTCTATTTCCTTGCCGTTTTCATCTACCAGTATGGGCTGAATGCCGGGCAACGGCAATGTAGCATATGAGGGTTTCGCAGGGGTTACTCCCGCCAGGTTCGATATCATGATGCCTCCTGTTTCCGTCTGCCACCAGGTATCTACTATCGGGCATTTATTCTTTCCTATATGCTCATCATACCAGTGCCATGCTTCCTCGTTTATCGGCTCACCTACAGTGCCCAGTACTTTCAGGCTGTTGAGGTGGTGGCCATGCACAGGCCCTGTCCCGAATCCCATCAGGCTGCGGATAGCTGTGGGGGCAGTGTATAAAACGTTTACCTTGTATTTATCCGTTATATCCCAGAAACGGCCTGCATCGGGCCAGGTAGGCACACCTTCAAACAGTAAGGTAGTAGCGCCTGCGCATAACGGCCCGTAAACTATGTAGCTGTGCCCTGTTATCCAGCCTATATCAGCCGTGCAGAAATAAACATCCCCTTTTTCGTACTGGAACACATTTACGAATGAGTAGGTAGTGTACACCATATATCCGCCACAGGTATGCACCACACCTTTGGGCTTGCCGGTAGAACCTGAAGTGTATAAAATGAACAACGGGTCTTCGGCATCCATTTCTTCTGCGGGACAATCGGGGTTGCCCATTGTTTCCACTTTTTTAAGTTCATCTTCCCACCATACATCCCTGCCCTTTATCATGCTTACAGGGGTGCGCGTACGTGTCAGTACAATTGTCCGTTCTACAAACCTGCATTGTACCAGTGCATCGTCTATTACACTTTTCAGGGGTATTTCTTTATTGCCGCGATACGCACCGTCGCAGGTAATGACACATTTGGCCTGTGCATCCTGCAACCTGTCGGCTATGCTTTGTGCGCTGAAGCCGCCAAATATTACCGAGTGGATAGCCCCTATCCTTGCACAGGCTAACACAGCAATGGCCAGTTCCGGCACCATACCCATGTAGATGCATACCCGGTCACCCTTTTTTACATTGTTATTCTTCAGCACGTTGGCAAACTGCACCACTCTTTGGTGTAGTGCCTTATAGGTGAGTACGCGGTGGTGCTCTTCCGGGTCGTTCGGCTCCCAGATGATGGCAGGCTGGTCCCCGTCTTTTTCCAGGTGACGGTCGAGGCAGTTTTCGGTAATATTCATTTTGCCGCCGATGAACCATTTTACATCCAGCTCTTTAAAGTTCCATTCCAGCACCTTATCCCATTTGCGACGCCAGTAAAAATCTCCGGCTATTTCCGACCAGAATTGTTCGGGGTCATCTACACTCTTTTGCCATGCAGCCTTATATGCTTCGTACGATTTTAGTTGGAACGGATACGACATAGTCTATACTTTAAATATCATAGTAAACCTACTACTAATTTAAGGCAGATAGAACAGAAAGTACAGTTTTACGTTAATTATTGAATGGTTACCGGCTTTACCTGCTCAATACTTTTGAAAAACGCCGTACATCTGCATCGGGCAAAATTTCACCGTCACCCGATAAGCACCGCGCAAGTTGGCGCGCAAAATAAGGTGCCTGCGAACAGCCTTTGGAGCCCATACCATTGAGTATACCGATTTGAGGATATAAGGGATGAAAACCTGCAAATGGCTTATAGTCTACTGTAGACGGGCGCTCTGCCGCTATATGCCCTGTTATTTCAAAAGGCAGTTTCAACCAGTTTTTCAATTGCGCCTCCGTTCTTTCCCGGAATTGCTCCGTAGGTTGCGGATGTTCATATTTCCATTCATACGAAGCGCCAATCCAGAACAATTCATCTTCTACAGGAACTATTTTTATGCCCTGCTTATAAATACAGTTGCGCGGCAGGCCGGGAATAGATGCTATGAGCACCTCACCTTTATTCAGCGAAAAGGGGAGTTTGGAGAACCAGGGATTACCAAAGCCGTTCACCCCGTTGCATAAAATGATTTTCTTTGCTTCTATGCCCCGGTAATGCACACCATCATCTTTCACAACCAAATCTTCAGGCATGAACATCTCTTCAGAAAGGGCATTTCTTTTTACCAGCTCATTTCTCCACCCATTCAGCAATGCAGGTAAGTTGACCAGCATCGGCCCCTTTATTTTCCCGGTGCCGAAATAATAATTGAAAAACGAGGTTTCTGCTACATGGCCGGCATCTGCTATTATATAAGGGCTACCTTCCGTTTCCCTTTTCTCAAATGCCTCTTTTTCTTCCGGCGCACGGTCGAACTCCAGTATATCATACCGGGTTAATAACGGTGTTCCCAATAGCTTTTCCAGGGCCTCGTATGTTTCTACGGCTACTGGCAGCAATTCGTCTATCATCCATGAGGCTACTACCCGCTTCCCGGTCACAGGGTTGATAAGGCCACTGGCTACCCTGCTGGATGCCGCGGGGTTACCGGCATCTATTACATGTACATTGTTACCACCCTGCACCAGTTCATAACTCAGCAGTGTGCCGCATATGCCTTGCCCTATAATGAGGTAATCGGTTTTCACACTGCAAATAAACGGTATAAATCTGCCTTTTGCATACGGCAAACCCGTTATATAAAGCCATTCCACCGGTATTTTTTGCACTGTGCTCCCTCCTGTATAGAAATTTCCATATCTTTTCCTATATTGGACTTTGAAAATCACGACGATGATGAAAAAACTACTCGTATTTGCGCTTATTGCTACCGGTTTTGCTGCCTGTGAAAAAGATAAAATCAATAAACATTGCTACAGGTGCGAATGGACAGAATCGGTTGAGGACAGTAAGGGTACCTATTCCTCTTATACTGATTCAACAATCGTGTGCGATATGACCGATGACGACATTAAGATATATGAGAACCGCTATAAAGGCCGTATTCTTTTAGATACCACCTATTCCGATATGCACTGCTACCAAAAGCCAGATGCTGAATAGCAACTCAACAATATAACCATACAGAAAGCACCCTTTGGGTGCTTTTTTATTTGCGCTTACCTTCGCTTCATGAACAATGGCGCACAACCAACTATCCACCAGGCACTCAAACACTTTTTCGGTTACGACTCTTTCCGCCTCAACCAGCAAAGAATAATTGAAACCATATTAAGCGGGAGAGACACACTGGCCATTATGCCTACGGGTGGCGGTAAGTCTATCTGTTACCAGCTACCAGCAGTGATGTTGCCCGGTATTACCATTGTCATTTCCCCGCTCATTGCGCTGATGAAAGACCAGGTGGATAGCCTTGTGGCCAATGGCATCCGCGCAGCATACATCAACTCTACACAGGACGCAGAGGAACAACGGTATATCATCAATGAAGTTAAAAAAGGCACTATCAAGCTGCTGTACCTGGCACCGGAACGGCTGTTCAGCAACCAGCAGCAGTTTGTCAATTTCCTGACTACCCTGCCCTGTTCTTTATTCGCTATAGACGAAGCACACTGTATTTCGCAATGGGGGCACGATTTCAGGCCGGAGTACCTGCAACTGGCGGCGCTTAAACAGTATTTTCCCCATACCCCCGTTATAGCGCTTACCGCCAGTGCCGATACCATTACCCAAAAAGATATAGCGGAAAAATTACAGCTACAACAGCCGGGCATTTTTATTTCCAGCTTCAACCGCGCCAATATCAACTATTACATACAACCCAAACGCCGGGTGCTGGAACAAATAGCCCAGTACCTGGAAAAACATAAAGACGACAGCGGCATTATTTATAGCCTGTCGCGCGCCAGCACGGAAAACATTGCAGGCAAACTGCAAAGCATGGGCTATGCCGCTGCACACTACCATGCCGGCATGAACAGCGACCAGCGGGCAAAAGTACAGGAGGCCTTCCAGCGCGACGAAACAAAAATCATCGTAGCCACCATCGCTTTCGGTATGGGTATCGATAAATCGAACGTGCGGTTTGTAATGCACCATGATGTGCCGAAGAATATGGAAGGCTACTACCAGGAAACGGGACGCGCAGGGCGCGACGGCCTCCGCAGCGACGCTATCCTTTATTACTCATCGGGCGATATTATGAAGCTGATGCAGTTTATAGAGGTGGAGAACAACCCGCAGCAAACGGCCATCATGAAAAAGAAGCTGTTCCAGATGAAGGAGTTTGCAGAAAGCGAAAGCTGCCGCCGCCAGTATATCCTGAATTACTTCGGCGAAAAAGCCCCTTCGTACTGCGGCAGTTGCGATTATTGCCTCAGCAGCCTGGAGCAGCGCGAAGCCACCGTGGAAGCACAAAAAGCATTATCGGCTGTTGTGCGCACAGGTGAGCGTTTCGGTGTCGATTATCTTATTGATTTCCTGCGTGGCTCTCAAAGCGCTAAAATACATGAAGCACATAAAGAGCTGAAAACATACGGCATTGGCAAAGACCTGAAAAAAGAAGAATGGCAGCATATCTTCAGGCAACTGGTACAGCAACGCTATGTAGAACAGTCGGGGGGCATGTACACTACCCTGCAAATGAATGATGCGGGCTGGCGCATACTGAAAGGGGAACAACATGTAATGCTGGTGCTGAAAAAGCCCAAAGAGGAGGAGGCAATCACCGAGACATTACAACACTATCCTGCCCTGCTGCAACAACTGAAGGAAACACGCCGCTATATGGCTGAGCAGGAAAATGTGCCGCCTTATATTATTGTAGCCGATAACGCACTGGTAGAAATGGCCACCTACCTGCCGCTTCATTTTGAAGAGCTGAAAAAGATATCCGGCTTCGGCGATTACAAAGCTGCCAAATACGGCCCTGCCTTCCTGAAAGATGTACAGGCGTTTGCCAAAGAAGAAAAACTGCAAAGCCGCATACAACTAAAAGCACCCAAACGGGAACGCGCCGTAAAAAAAGAGAAACCGGCTATAGGCAGTACACAAAGGGCTACACTAGAACTGTTTCGCGAAGGTTTTGATATACAGGACATTGCCGCACAACGGGGATTAGCGGTTTCTACCATCGAGCGGCATCTCGCTGCTTTCGTGGCCTGTGGCGAACTGGGCGCTACAGATGTAGTAAAAAGGGACAGGCTGGATAAAATACTGGAACTGGTAAAGCAAACGGGCGAAAGGTATGCTGCCAAACCAATTAAAGACCTGTTGCCCGATGATTTTACATACGGGGAAATACATATAGCCCTTGCCTATTACAATGCGCTGAACGAGGCTTAGCCTCAACACCTTGACCGCTGTGTATTGGTAAAGTAGCCGCAAACCGTTATCTTCGGAAACTATAGAATCCTTAAAAAAACTGAATATCATGCGTATACTCAAACTGATACTTATTGCCGGGCTGTCACTTTCCTGCCTGCATGCCGATGCTAAAAGAGGCAAAGACAAAAAGGATAAAGCGAAAAAAGAACAGACCCATACATCCCGCAGGCAAAAGAAACCTTCACTGGAAGATACTTACTGGCGCTTGTCTTCCCTGAGCAATGTACCTGTTATGGATGCGAGTAATGAACCTTACCTGTACCTGCACAGGGGCAAACTGATGGGCAATACAGGCTGCAATGATATTACCGGCAAATACACAAAGTATAATCGCATGGACGAGGTGAAGTTTGATGCCGCCACTACCGAAATGGCCTGTACGCATGGTATGGAAGCGGCAAGACTGATGCAAAAAATACTGAGTGAGACCACCAAATATAAAATCAACGAAGACAACCTCCTGCTGTACAACGGCACCATACTCTTAGCCATCTTCGAGGCTAAAACGATGTAAGCGCATTTAAACTTATCATATCAAAAGCCCCTGCGACAAAGTTGCAGGGGCTTTAAATTATAACATCTCCTCCCCCTGGGGGAGGCCGGGAGGGGCTTTAAATATGAAACTTGATACCCTGTGCCAGCGGCAATTGCTCGCTCCAGTTAATCGTATTGGTTTGCCTGCGCATGTAGGCTTTCCAGCTATCCGAACCGCTTTCGCGGCCACCGCCTGTTTCTTTTTCACCACCAAATGCACCGCCTATTTCTGCGCCACTCGTACCAATGTTTACGTTGGCAATACCGCAGTCGCTGCCCTTGTGCGAAAGGAAAGTTTCTGCTTCGCGCATATTCAGCGTCATGATAGATGATGATAAACCCTGGGGCACCGCATTTTGCATAGCTATTGCTTCATCCAGCGTCTTATACTTCATGATGTACAGGATGGGCGCAAAAGTTTCATGCTGCACTATTTCCATTTCGTTGGCGGCTTCGTAAATGCAAGGCTTCACATAGCAGCCGCTTTCATAGCCCTTACCTTCCAGCACACCACCCGGCACCACGGCCTTACCACCTTCTTTCTTCAGCGCATCCAGTGCACCCAGGTAGTTTTGTACCGCATCTTTATCAATCAGCGGACCTACATGGTTTTTCTCATCCAGCGGGTCGCCTATGCTCAGTTGTTTATATGCCGCAGCCAGTTTTTTCTTAAAGTCATCATAGATGCTCTCGTGTATAATGAGGCGGCGGGTGCTCGTACAACGTTGCCCGGCAGTACCTACTGCACCGAATACACTGGCCAGCAGGGCTATTTTCAGGTCGGCCTGCTCCGATATGATGATGGCATTGTTACCACCCAGTTCCAGCAGGGAACGGCCCAAACGTCCGCCTACCGCAGCGCCTACAGCCTTGCCCATGCGGGTAGAACCTGTAGCCGATACCAATGGCAGGCGCTTATCATTACTCATCCATTCGCCCGTATCGCGTCCGCCGACCGCGAGGCCGCAAACACCTTCGGGCACTTTATTGGCCTTAAATACATCTTCAATAATATTCTGGCAGGCTATAGCCGTGAGCGGTGTTTTTTCCGATGGCTTCCATACGCAGGTATTACCGCATACCCATGCTATAAAGCTGTTCCAGCTCCATACTGCCACGGGAAAGTTGAACGCGGAAATAATACCCACCACACCCAGCGGGTGCCATTGCTCATACATACGGTGCGCGGGGCGTTCGCTGTGCATCGTTAGCCCGTACAACTGGCGCGAAAGGCCCACTGCAAAGTCGGCGATGTCTATCATCTCCTGCACCTCGCCATAGCCTTCCTGCAGGCTCTTGCCCATTTCGTAAGACACCAGCCTGCCCAGCGGCTCTTTATACTTGCGCAGCGCCTCACCTACCTGGCGCACTATTTCGCCGCGCTTGGGCGCAGGCCACATACGCCATTCTTCAAAAGCCTTCCCGGCTTTATCTACCACAGCATCATAGGTCTTACGGTTCACAGCCGTTACATTGGCAATCAGTTTACCATCAACAGGCGAATAACAAGCTATTTTTTCACCGCCTGCTTTCAGCCATTTGGTGCCTGTGCCTGCACCTTCATTATTCTTATCTATACCGAGTGTCTCCAGTATTTTGTTCAATTTCATAAATGCAATATGTATAAGGTAAAATGCAAATCAGGTAACAAAAGTAACGAAAGCGGATTATATCTTATCTTTATGAAGGAGTATTAACGTTATGCAAACAGTAACTGTAGAGATTAGCGATAAAAACGGCCTGAAAGCTTTGAAGCACCTGGCCGATAAGCATTTCATCCGCATCGTATCGATGACGGATATGGACACTCCTTCTCTTGCCGGGGAGCCATTAAGCATAACAGCATTCAAAAACTGGATTGCGGATGCTGAAAATACCCCCTCTATTTCCTTCACCGAAGCTAAAAACAAATGGGCAGGCAAAAGAAAACTACTGCAAAAACTTACAAAGTAGTACTTACCCAAACCGCCGCACAAAATATTGATGAGATAACGGGTTATATCGCTTTTATCAATCAACAGCCTGCCAATGCCATCAAAGCAGGTAATGCAATTTTTGAGACTATTGAACGTATTGGTAGGCATCCCTTAGCCTTCAGAGAATGCGAAGGACTGGAAACTAAGACAAAAATATACCGCAGGGCGGTTTGTCTTTCCTGGTTGATTATCTATAAAGTTTCCGGTACAACTATTACGGTTCTCGGCATTCTACATAGCTCCAGAAAACCTTCAAATCTTAAAAAACTGAAAAGGGCCACCTGATTTATTGAAGATAAAATGCAAATCAGGTGACAAAAGTAACGAGCGGGTATTTATATCTATTTTTGAGACTATAATCTTATATGAAATCTATTGACACTCAACAATGGGAATATATTTTAAGTTACAAAAAGTGGCATTATGGTACTTTAGAGCATTTACAATCCTATAGTCTGTTTATATTACCTATGTATTTTATATTCTTAGGATCTATACCTCTAATTTCCCCTAAAGCAAATAGCAGTTTATTATTCACAATGTTTTTACCAAGTTTATGCATCGGTATTTTATTATTTTATTTCTTACTAAATCGCATTCGTCTGATAAGAAATTTTACGGAAATACAAACATTCAGGACTAAAAAAGAAAATCAGGTTATAGTAGAAGAAATCATAAACCGATATTCAAAAAAGCGCAGTACAGACCAGGACGATAATACAATAGTTGTTATAACCAAAATTTCGGGTTTCTCGTGGGGTGAACAAGTTACATTTATCCTGAAAGACAATATTATTCTACTTAATAGTAGACCTGTGAATCAACCAATCACTTTTTGGAAAGACAGAAAGAATATAAACTACTTTACAAGAGAAATTTTAGCCCTTGCTAAAACACTCCCTCCCATTCCCCCAATCCAACAAACGACAAATCCCTCAGCGAGATAATCGGTTCTTTTACTTCCCAGTCAAAGCCGAAACTATCGTAGCGGATGCCCGTATCATGCTCGCGGCTGTATTCCGATGAAACGAGGTAATAGGTCATGGCATCATCTGTCAACGATTTAAAGCCGTGTGCAAAACCTTCGGGTATATAATAGGCTTTATGATTTTCAGCAGACAGTTCCTGTGCAAAATACTGCCCGTAGGTAGGGGACGATTTGCGCAGGTCAACAATCACATCCAATATAGCGCCCTGCGGACAAAAAACGATTTTGGCGTGCTGGTGCGGCGGGGTTTGAAAATGCATCCCTCTTATCACATCCTTTTTAGATAGTGAAAAATAGCTTTCCCGCAGCGTGAAGCTGATACCTGCTTCCTGCAGTGGTGTTTCGGCAAAGGTCTTGATGAAGCTGCCCCTGTTATCCTCAAAAGCATCCAGCGTTATCAGGTAAGCGCCTTCCAGTGTGGTTTTAGCTATATCCGGCATATACTTGTGTTGACAGTGGAAAAATACAGAGAAATCCGCGCCCGTCCTATCTTATGCCCCCGTTTAACGCGCCCTTTTATTAAAAAAAGAATAATTTTGCAGACGGTTTACATATTTGATTATCATGCAGCAACATTTACTGGACATCCGCAAAAACATCATTGGCATCAATCATACTTTTGAATCTCCCTTCGGAAAGAAAAAGATACTATATGCCGACTGGACAGCCAGCGGGCGGTGCTATATGCCGCTGGAGCAGTACATGATTGAAGAGGTATATCCCTACGTTGCCAATACCCATACCCGCACCACCTACACAGGCACCCGCATGACCGACCTGTACCAGCAGGCGCTCCTTACCATCAAAAAGCATGTAGGAGCAGGCGAAAATGAAGCCATCATTTGCAGCAATGCCGGTATGACAGGCGTTATCAACAAATTTCAGCGTATGCTGGCGCTGCGCCTGCACGAGCAGTTCCAGGATAAGGTAGAAATAAACGAAGCCGACCGCCCTGTAGTGTTCATCACCCACATGGAGCACCACTCCAACCATACCACATGGCTGGAAACGATTTGTACGGTAGAAATCATTCCACCCACTGCAACCGGCGAGGTAGACCTGGAGGCTTTGGAGCAATTGCTGGCAAAATATGCAGACCGCAAGCTAAAAATCGCATCTGTTACCGCCTGTTCCAATGTTACAGGCGTGTACACACCCTACCATAAAATAGCTGCCATTGCACATAAACATGGCGGCTATTGTTTTGTTGATTTCGCCTGCAATGCACCCTATGTCAGCATCAATATGAACCCCGAAGCTGAAGGGGAATACCTGGATGCTATCTTCTTTTCGCCGCATAAGTTTTTAGGTGGCCCGGGCAGTTCAGGCGTAATGGTGTTTAAAAAGAACCTGTATAAAAACGTAGTACCCGACCACCCCGGTGGCGGTACGGTAGTATGGACCAGCCCTTACGAGAAACACGTATACAAAAACGATATAGAAGCACGTGAGGACGGCGGTACGCCCGGCTTTCTGCAAACCATACGCGTAGCCGAAGCCATTAAACTGAAAGAACAGATGGGCGTTGACACTATCCAGCAACGCGAAGAACTGTTGCTGGAAAAGCTATGGGGCCGTGTTGAAAAGATGGAAGGTGTGCGCATACTGGAAGAGGGCATCAGGCACAGGCAGGCAATCCTCTCCATGATATTCGATGGTATGCATTACCACATGGTAGTAAAAGCATTGAACGATATGTTTGGCATACAAACGCGTGGCGGTTGCTCCTGTGCGGGTACGTATGGCCACCACCTCTACGGCCTCGACCATGAAAGTTCTGTACATATCAAAGATGAAATAGTAGGCGGCAACCCGCTGGTGCGCATAGGCTGGGTGCGGGTATCGCTGCACCCCACTATGCTGGAAAGCGAAATAGACTATATAGCGGATGCCATACAGTTTGTAACAGAACACAAAGACCTGCTGAACAAATTGTACAACTATGATACAACCAAAAAGGAATTCTACTTAAACAAAGAAGCGATGGCAGTTGAGCACATACCATCGCATATCATGAACCTTTCTTTTGAAGAGGCCGTAGCTTAATCCCCAAAATATTTTTCTATCTGCATCATGCACTTCGTGTGTGCATCGTTTTCTTTGTCGGCATACCATTCGGCAGTAGTACGTATGGCCTGTTCTGCATTGAGTTTGGGATTCCATCCTAACAGGCTTTCCGCTTTGCTGCTGTCCAGTACCAGCAGGCTGGCCTCGTGCGGCTGTATGGCGGTAGTGGTTACTTTATAGTTCCCCTGTTGTTCAAACGTTTCCAGGAATATCTGTGTCAGTTCTTCCACGGTCTTTGTATCGTTTGGCTCAGGGCCAAAGTTGAAGGCGGTACTGTATGTTACCGGGTCTTCGCTCATTTTAGCTGCCAAAAGCAAGTATGCGCCCAATGGTTCCAGCACATGCTGCCAGGGGCGTACCGATTTAGGATTGCGCAGGCCTACGGTTTCGCCAAAGTCTAAAGCGCGTACTATATCGGGGATGATGCGGTCGTCTGAATAATCGCCACCGCCTATTACGTTGCCTGCACGTACTGCGGCTATGGCTTTCTGGTGTTTGCTGTACGCTCCGGGGTTGAAAAAAGAACGGGTGTACGATTCTATGACAATTTCCGCCGCCGCTTTACTGGCCGAGTACGGGTCGTAACCGCCCAGCTTATCGTCTTCCTTAAACGCCGTTCCGCGCTCAGGGTTTTCATATACCTTGTCGGTAGTTATCATCAACCCTACGCAAGGTTTTTGCAGGCTGCGTATAGCCTCCAGTACATGCACGGTACCCTGCGTGTTTACCATGAAGGTATCGACCGGGGCATCATAGCTCCTGCGCACCAGCGATTGTGCCGCCAGGTGAAATACAAAATCAGGCTCAAACCTTACCAGTTCGCCTTTCAATAACTGCAGGTCGCGGAGGTCACCCATAACACTGCTATAGCAGTATTTATCGCCATTCACCTGGTTATACAGGTCGTTGGCCTTTTCAGGAGCAAGGGCGAAGCCTTTTACTTCCGCTCCCAGCCACTGCAGTATTTGTATCAGCCAGGTACCTTTAAAGCCTGTATGCCCGGTGACAAATACGCGTTTCTTATTGAATATGCTTCTTAAATACGTTGCGCTTACCATTTCTTCCATTGTGGTTCTGTGTCCCAAAGATGTTCCAGTTCTTCTTTATCGCGCAGGGTGTCCATACATTTCCAAAACTCATGGTGCCTGTAGGCTGCTATCTGCCTGTCGGCGGCAAGGTCGTCCATCGGTTTGCGCTCCCACATAATGTCGTCTGAATCGTCAGGCAGGTATTTAGCAATTCCCGGCTCTATCACAAAGAAGCCACCGTTTATCCATGTACCCGAATCTTCCGGCTTTTCTTCAAAGCTGTCTATCGTTCCATCGTCTTCTATTTTAATGACCCCAAAGCGGCTGGTAGCCTGTATGGCCGTCATCGTGCATATTTTACCACTGGCTTTATGAAACCTTACCAGTTCATCTATATTCACATCACTCACCCCGTCGCCATAGGTAAGCATAAACGTTTCATTGCCTACATAAGGCAGTATCCTTTTCAGCCTGCCTGCGGTCATCGTGTCCAGCCCTGTGTCTATCAGTGATACTTTAAAAGGCTCCGCATTGTTGTTGTGTACTTCTATGGAATTATCGCTGAGATCTACCGTTACATCGGCATTATGCATAAAGTAGTTGACAAAGTATTCCTTTATCATCCAGCCTTTATAGCCCAGGCATATAATAAACTCGGTATGGCCGTACGCTGCATATATCTTCATGATATGCCAGAGTATGGGCTTGCCGCCAATTTCAATCATTGGCTTTGGCCGCAGCATCGACTCTTCCGATATCCGCGTACCGCGCCCGCCTGCAAATATGACTACCTTCATCAGGGTTCTGATTTTTTGTGTGATGCAACAAAAATAATGGTAAAGAAACTAAAAAGCCCGGCTATTACATACCGGGTAACTATATTTTAACGGTTTTGTTTATTTCAGAGTATAACTTTTAGGAATAGAGAACGGGAAATCAACATCCGTATCAAATTCCGCACTGCTGAAGTTCATATCCAGGTAATACGGTTCACCCGCATTGCTGAGGTTGATGGCGCGGCTGGTGGCAAACTGCCTGCCCGATGCATCACCGTAATTGCCATACTGTATCATCCCTTCCGTGCGGTTGTCGGTAGTGCGCATTTGCAGACTGCGCAGGTTACTGTCGGCTTTGTTATAAGTCACTTCCTGCACCAGGTCGCTGGTAACGGTTTGCAACCGCAACGTACCTCCCTGGTCGCTGGCACTTACAGGTTTGCCTTTTGTTTTCAGGGCATTACCTACCAGCAGGTTTTGCAGCATGGTAAAATCAACTTTTGCCGGCAGTACTTTTACGGCCTGTTCTATGGGTAGCTTCATTGCTTCCTTTTGCAGATAATTTACCAGTTGTATGCTATCGGGGGTAATGTAGATACGCGCCACGGGCACAAAGCCGCCCAGGGCCGTAACATGCACCCATATTATCTTATCCTTCTTTATACGCACATTGGCCGAGAACTGCTGGTTCTGCCCCATGCCTTTAAAGTGCATTTTAGCCTTACCGCTAAACGTTGTGAAGGGGATTTCCTTTTTCAGCAAAGGCATAATGCCGGCAGCTATTTCAGCAGTACTTTCATCGGGTACAGGTGGCTTTGCAGTAGTAGCCTCCGGTGCCTTTCCTTCAAGGGTATCTACCGTTACTATACCTTCCTTTTTGGCATTCATTATATATACATTCCTGCGGGTAGGCTTCTGTGTATGGCAAGCGGCCATCCACATACCTGCCACAGCCAGTATTACTATTGCCAGTCTATTCATACAGCTTCTGCTCTTGTATTTTTTTATCAATCTGCGCATTATCCGTTCCTTTGGCCCTGGCTTTTTTCCAGTATTGCAACGCCCCGTCTTTATCGCCCAGTTTGTACAACACATCGCCCAGGTGCTCCAAAAGCGTCCCGTCGGCATTTTCCTTTTCTATGTCCACTGCTTTTTGGATGTATTCCTTCGCCTTATCATATTTGCCCTGTTTATACATAATCCACCCATAGGTATCCAGGAAGGTGGCTTCATCAGGCTGCAGTTCCAGCGAGTGTTTCGACATTCTTTCCGCATCATCCAGCCGCACTCCCCGCAGCGACAGGTAATAGCTATAATTATTGAGTGCCGATGCATTATCCGGCCTTATTCTTAATGCCCGTTCATAGCTGCTGTCCGACTCTTCATATTTTTTCTCCATATTATACACATCGCCCAGCATCTGGTACATATCTGCCATCCGGTCTGTATTATCTTCCGGCAGCATGTCTATAGCACGGTTAATAGATTTTATGGCCTTATCATATTCTTTTTTATTAAAATGCCCCACCCCGTTCAGGTAATGCAGCATAGCCTGGTTGGGGTAAAGGCGCAATGCCTTTTCGCTGTAGTAAAGCAGGCTGTCGGCATCTTTCTTTTCGGTAAGTGTGTACAGCATGTTCTGCCATACCAGGTATTTCGACTGGTCTATTGCCAGCGATTTTTTATACTGTTCCGTTGCCTTATTGCGTTCCCCGTTCAGTGCCAGAAGGTCTCCATATACGGCCAGCACCTGCGCATTATCCTGGTGCAGTTCCGCTACATGCCCGGCAAGCTCCAGCCCTTCTTTCTTCCGTTCTTCTGTTTCGGCATCCTGTATATAGTTTACCAGCAGGCTAAGCTGCGTTTCTGCATCCAGGCTTTTGCTCAGCAATGCTTTTTTCAGGTATTCGTTGTATTTCAGGCTATCGTTGTTGCGCTTATAATGTTCTGCAATACTGATAAGCACAACGGGGTCGTCGCCAAATAACTGTTCTGCTTTGCGGTATACTTCCTTAGCCTTTTCCCCCTGTTTATTATTATCGTATATCTCGGCCAGCAATGCATAGTACCTGCCCTCCTGCGGGTTTTTCTCTATCATTTTTTCAATAGTCTTTGCCGCGCCTTCCACATCATTCATTTTCAGGTACAACTGCTGTTTCTGGTACAGGTACTCTTCATCGTCACCGGTTTTCTCCAGCAGCTTATCCAATACCTGCAGCGCTTCTTTATACTTGCCCGAACGTTGGTACAAAAGGGAAGCCTTCAGCAGGTAGTCATCGTTATACCTTTCTTCCTTTGCCAGCTTATTGTATATATCGGCTGCCTCATCATATTTGTTCTTAAACGCAAGTATCTGGGCAAGCTGCTGCTGGTACCAGATATTGCCTTTATCCAGTTCTATCGCTTTTTTAATATACGCTGAAGCCTTATCGGGCTGGTCGGGCATGCTGATGCGGGCCAGGTCGTAATAAGCGCCGCTGGCATCCGGTTTCAGCTCTATTACTTTGTTCAACAGTTCCTCGGCCTTCTTTTCGTCGCCTTTTATACGGGCACGTACCGCATCATAGTATAGGGCATCGGCTTCCAGTGCCGTCATATTTTTTATAGACGGCGCCTCCTGTACCTGCTCCTGTGCGCGGGTAGTGCTTGCAGTAAATAAGAGATTGCAGAAAACGAGTATCGCCGCGGCTATCCCTGTGGACAATCGGTTCATAATTGCGTAGAAAAGTCTCCGAGGCTCAGTTCCTTCGGCTTTTCTATGTAAGTTACGTTTTTCCCCAACATAGAGTTTTCCAGCTGCATATTTTTAACATTGCTGCTAGCCTGTATAATGCTGTTTGTCACGCGGCTATCTTCCACGGTCACACCTTCTTCCAGCGATACATGCGGCCCTACTACAGAGTTGCGCACCACCACGTTTTCGCCTATAAAGCAAGGTTGTATAATTACGGAGTTTTCGATTCTTGCACTGGCGGCCTGCAGGTTTTCTTTACCCTTTTTCAGTTCCAGTATGCGCTGGTTGGTCATTACGGTAGCATCTTTGTTACCGCAGTCCAGCCATTCGTTTACCTGGTCGGTATAAAACTTCAGGCCTTTTTGCAGCATGTGGTCCATAGCATCCGTTATCTGGTATTCGCCTTTCAGCTTTATATCTTCATCTATAAGGCGTTGGAGCTCTTTTTTCAGGTTTTCACCGTCTTTGAAGTAGTACACCCCGATAATGGCCAGGTCTGATACAAAATCTTTGGGTTTTTCTACAAATGCCTCAATTTCATTTTTATCATTCAGCTTCACCACGCCAAAGGCTGAGGGGTCGTCCACCTTTTGTGTCCAGATGATGGCATCTTTATTGGTATCGATGCTGAACTTGGCATCAAATAAAGTATCGGCAAAGGCAATGAACACATTTCCTTTCAGGCTTTCCGAGGCACACAGTATGGCATGGGCGGTGCCCAATGCAGTTTCCTGGTAGCAGATACGCCCCCGGGCACCCAGATCTTCCGCCACTTTCAGCAGGTGCACTTCTACATCTTTCCCAAAGTTGGGGGCTATGATAAACGCTATTTCCTCTACTTTCTCATTGGCAGTTTCCAAAATGTCTTCCACCAGCCGCTGCACAATAGGTTTACCTGCAATAGGCAACAAAGGTTTTGCAGTAGTCAGTGTATGCGGGCGCATCCTTTTGCCCATCCCCGCCATCGGAATAATAATGTTCATATATTAATTCAAAAGTTAAAAGTCAAAATATAAAAGTCGTTAGTAGAAAGTAGAAAGCTGTTTTATCAAATTCCCAATCAACCAATTCCTGATTAGTCAACTAAGCAACCAGTCAACAAACCAACAAATTCCTAATACCTAATCCCAAATTCCTAATTCCAATCAACAAACCAACTAAGCAACCAATCAACTAACTCCCCGTATGCCCGAACCCGCCTGCGCCTCTTGCCGTTTCCTCCAATACTTCTACAGCTTCCCATTCAGCCTGCTCATATCTTGCTACTACCATTTGCGCTATACGTTCGCCATCTTCTATTGCCTGTGCTTCGTTGCTGAGGTTTACCACGGCTATCATTATTTCCCCGCGGTAGTCGCTGTCGATGGTGCCTGGGGTATTTATCATTGTCAGGCCACGTTTAATGGCCATGCCGCTGCGGGGGCGTATCTGCGCCTCATAGCCCTGCGGCAATGCTATATATAAACCTGTAGGTATCAGCCTGCGCTCCAGCGGCTGCAGTGTAACCGGCTCCGGAAGCCATGCCCGCAAATCCATACCGGCAGAGCCGGTTGTCTGATAGTGGGGGAGCTCATGCGGCGATTTATTAATGATTTGTACCCTGACCATAATTACGGGCGCAAAGGTAGGATATGGCAGTGCAAAAGGCAAAAATTGAAAAAATTTTATATAGATCCAACCTGCAACTGCCGCTAAAAACAGGTAAGTAAGACCCGGCATTCACCGGGCCTTTCTATTTTCCCTCACCATAAAACTCAGGTCTTTTTCGGCTTTGCTACATAATCTCCTGCCCGTGAATATATGCCATAGCCATGGTTGACAATTTTGGCTCCAGTACCCGGAACTCCTCGGGCACGTCGCTATCCATACGCCAGCATTCGGGTTCACGATATATGTAGAATGTAGGAAAAGAAGTATCATTCAGGGCAGATACCTCGTATGCATCCCCCACATTGCCGGGGCCTCCTATAAAACGCAGTATAACCGGCTTTTCTTTAAATGTGATAGTAATAATAAAAGAATGAGTGCTCATGGTAATAACTTATGAGGCTAAGTTAGGAAATTGTTTTTATATTGTTGCACATTAGCGGTGTACATTTTAGATGTTAGTCTAAAAGCAGTGCCCAAATTACCGCACCCTATCTACTTTTCGCATATTATGAAAAGTAAAAAGAGAGAGGAAAAGCCGGGCACAGACATAAGTGCCGACCTAAAAAAGCTGGGTGCACGTATTAAAGCGCTGCGTATAGC
>CAZUMM010000028.1:0-58694 GCA_964621795.1 uncultured Flavipsychrobacter sp. | reverse complement strand
AAACAGCATATCTCACCCCGCAGGAACATGCCTGAAATATCCGGTGTTTATGTAAACAACCAAGCTGTCGCATTTAACCCGGGCAGTACCCTGCAGTTGAAACATTACCAGAATTCATTACGAATAATTTACTCATCAAAAAACTTCACAAATGCTTTATATAATAAGTTTAGGTACAGGCTGGCGAAAGATGCCGATACTGCATGGAGCTATACCAGTACACCAGCGTTAAGCTTTTCTTCTCTCTCGCCCGGCAATTACCGGTTCGACTTACAGGCGATGAATTCAAACGGGAGCTGGAATACTGACAGCGCAGGATTTCTGTTTGCAATTGCATTGCCATTCTGGCAAACATCATGGTTCATACTGCTGTGTATCGTTGTTACTTTCTTAACTGCCTATTATGTGTTCCGTTCCAGGATAAAGCAACTGAACGAAGTGAATACGCTAAGGTTCAAATTGTCGGAAATAAAATTCCAAGCGCTGGGGATGCAACTTAACCCTCATTTTGTTTTTAATGCCATGAATTCCGTATCATCCAGCATAGCGCGAAACGATGCGAAGACTACATTGCGGTACCTCGGTAAATTCGCAAAACTGATGCGGCTCGTTTTTAAAAACTCCCAGTCTGCGATTATACCGCTGGAAGAGGAATTAGCCGCTTTGAGAATCTACCTGGAACTTGAATCAACAAGATTGAATCACAGGTTCGGATATTCCCTTACAGTTGAAGAAGCGGTCAATGTATATGACTGCAAGATACCATCCCTGTTGCTGCAGCCATTTATAGAAAATGCCATATGGCATGGCATAGCCCCGCTGGAGTCAGGAGGTAAGATAAGCATACACCTGTATAAAGAAACAGACTTCCTGGTAATACAAATTTCTGATAACGGCATCGGCAGGCAACGTTCGTTGGAAATAAAAAGACAGAATACAAAGGAAAAACGAAGCCTTGAAATTATCCGGGAGCGGCTGCAGTTATTAGAACAGTATTCAGGCAGAAAAATTTCGCTGGAAATTACAGACAATAAATTTTCGGAAAGTGGTACGACTGTTACCATTTCCATTTCATGCTCCATAGACATCGGGCATTAATAAAAAAAGGAAAATGATTACAACCGTATTAATCGATGATGAACACGAATCGCTGGACGGGCTGGCGTCCTTGCTCAGCCTGTTCTGCCCTACGATAAAGATAACCGGTACAGCAAATAATATTGCCCAGGGCATAAAGGTTATCCGGGCCCAAAAGCCGCAACTGGTTTTTTTAGATGTGGAAATGCCGGGAGGTACGGGGTTCGATATACTGGAACAGGTAACCGGTTTAAAGTTTGCAGTAATTTTTACTACTGCCTTCGACCATTATGCTATAAAAGCAATCCGGATGAGTGCGCTGGACTATCTCTTAAAGCCTATCGACCCAGATGAGCTGATTGCAGCCGTAGAAAAGGCAAAGGACGCCATTCAAAAAAATATTTTTCCGCAGGGCCAGGATATGATTGACGGCCATAAGTTCTGGCAGCTCCATAAAATTGCAGTTCCGGGTCCGGAAGGTACGGAGTATATCCTGCTGCAGGACATCATCAGGCTGGAGGCGAGCAATAACTATACATTTCTTTACGCGGCCAATAAAAAGCCGATCCTCATTTCTAAAACAATAAAATCATTCGAGGGTACGCTGCCTGGCGAACAGTTTCTGCGCTGCCACCAAAGCCACATAGTCAATATCTTTCATGTAAAAAAATTCGTCCGTACTGAAAACAGGAGCTATCTTGTAATAGGAGCAGATAACATACCGGTCTCCCGTTCTTTTAAACCGGTTGTGGTGGAAAAACTCAACAATTTGTTTACCCCTTAACTTCAACGCATCAAGGCTGCATTAGCTTCAATCACTCCGAACTTCACCGGGCAGCGTTCACCCGTTACTTGTCTTTCAGGTACAAGCCTGAGCCTACTATGTAGGTGTGCCCGTCATATACAGCCTTCCGCACAAAAGTTTGTTTAAGCGCCGGGGTATTATTGCCCGGCTGGTACCAGTAACATTTCAGCCAGCCGCTCCCCTTTTGCAGGATAAGATCAATTTGGTCGCGCACTACCGCTTTGCCGTGCAGGTCCCTGAAGCCCATCAGGTTTTTCCCTTCCAGGGCAGGCTGCCCCGCATTAACCAGTTCATCACCATCTGTATTGTCAACAAACACATACGTATCCATAAATACGAAAGGGCCTGTCTTATCGCGTATCGTGCCGAAGGCCTCTTCCCCCTTACGCTCTATCAATTCCACAGCACTGTTCACCACATCTTCAATAAACATTTTATCCATATCCATGTTATAGATACCGCAGCCAATAATATATTGCCTGCCCGAAGGGAAAGTAACACGTTTCAGAAAGCTCGACTTCCATGTAGGGAAAATATCTCCGGGCTCAGGGTACATATAATGCACCCACCCTTCTCCGCCCGCAGAGGCGGCCACATCTATAAACATTCTGCCCCAGGGCCTTCCCAGTACATCTTTACTGTTGCTTACATTCATACCCTCGCCCGATGGGTTGGCTGCATGAAATACCCGTACGCCGTCCATCGTCCATACAAAGAAGTAAACATCATCATGAAACCACTTCGTGTTTTTCTTCCTGAATTCAGGATAGGCTTTCTCTCCCTCCTTTTCAAATATTGACGCTGCATCATGCACCAGCGTTTTCAACCGGGCGGCAGTCATCTTTTTTATTTTGGGAACTGCTTTCGGGGCATCTGCGAGGTAAACACCGCAACCTACCAGCACCCAGGTATTGCCCAACCGGGCTTTGCTTACGTAGGTTGACTTTACAGTAGATGCACTCTCGCCCGGCTTTGGCCACATGTATTCTACCCAGCCCCCGCCACCTGCATTTACAACCTTAAACATCTCGCGTACCAGCAGCTTGCCGCGCGTATCTTTTAAATCAAGTACATTACGCCCCTCAAGGCTGGGAAAAGCAGGGTTGACGAGTTCTACCCCACCCGTATCGATAATAAATATATAGGCATCCTTTGCCATGAAGGGGCTGGTGCGGTCGTGGAAAACCTTAAATGCCGCTTCACCTTCTTTTTCAATCAACCCCACGGCATTCTTTACCGCACTTACTACAAACCCCGTTTCCATGCGGTCGTTGTACATACCGCTACCAACGATATACCCTTTTCCCGAAGGGGCTTTTACAAACCGGACATAGCTGCTTTTCCACCGGGGCAGGAGACCGCCGGGCACAGGCCATTCATAGTGATACCAGCCTTCCGGCTTACCCGGCAAGGCTGTCGCTGCTTGCACCAGGCCGCGTATAATTAACTTGCCATTAATGTCCTGCAAACCGGACTGGTTCCTTCCCTGCAGTTCCGGGTCGGGGTGTACCAGCATATCGCCTGCAGGGCTTAGGACAAATATGTATGTTTCGCCCTGCCTCCAGCGGAGGCCCGGCTGGCTGAAATCTGCAAAAGCAGCTTCCCCCTTTGTGCCGACCAGGGCTGCTGCATCCGTTACCAAAGCAACTAGTGCGCGGGTATCATCATTATAATACATGGTAGTATCAGCGGAATTACTTTTTTTCGTCGCCCGGGCGTGACTTGCCGTGATGGAAAAAATTGCTGTGAGCATCAGTAACAGGCCTTTTTTCATAAAGCTGTTTTTGGGGTGAAAATCTTTCAGGACATTATTATATTATACCAAAGGTATTTTTACTGTTCATGGCAAATACTGATTCATATCATACTTTTAAATGATACAGGTAATACTTACATCTCCTGTTACCTGCACAGAGTTTACCAGATACAGAATGCCCCGGAAAGCTGAATACTTTCCGGGGCATTGAGGTTTGGTTATTGTGCCCGGTTCACAGGCAGGAGTTTATGCTTTCTTTATATGGGCCCTCACGGTTAAGGGGATAAACTGAAATAACCACGCTGAACTATGCGGTTCTACGCCTGCTATACTTTAATTTTCATAACTTTAATATCAGCAACACACAGGTTTTCTTAAAAATACCTATCATGTATTTCCGTAAGCCTCTTTTAATGGCCCTGCTGTTCCTATTGTGCACTGGCAGGCTGCTTGCTACCCATTACTATGGTGTAGACCTGTTTTACACCCATGTATCAGGCAATACCTACCGGGTAAGCCTGGTGGCTTTCGGCGATTGCAGCGGTGCACAATTCCCCTCATTTTCCACTACCAGGCCACGCATCTATGTACGACAAGGCAGTACGGATATACTTACCGATTTCCTTGACCCGGAGCCGCCCAGGGATGGCATAGAAGTAACACCTGTATGCCCTGAAGAGCTTAACAATACTACCTGTGTTAACCCCGCAGGCACCGTGCCGGGGATAAAGAAGTTCGTTTATTCCAAAGAGTTTACCCTTAGCGGCCCTGCCCCCGACTGGAAGTTTGTTTTCCAGGGCGAGACGGACGCTTCTGTTACAGCAGGCCGCAGCAACAGCCTTACCAATGTTTCCCCTCCCGGCTTCATCACGGTAGAAGCCACGCTGGACAACACGCTGGACAATAATTCATCGCCTGAGTACACTACCATAGCCACGCCTTTCTATTGCGTCAACAGGCAGATCAACTTTAACCCCGGGGCGGTAGATGCCGACGGGGACAGCCTGGTATATGAGCTGGTACCGGGGCTGAGTGGGGCCACCGAATTAAGCTACGTACAGGGCTTCAGTGGCAGCCACCCGCTGGCGGTAGCGCCGGGCCTGTTCAACTTCAATAGTAATACGGGGCAGCTCAGTTTTACCGCCAACCAGTTGCAGAAATCGCTGGTGGTGTACCGCGTATCGGAATACCGCAAAGGAAAACTAACAGGCACCAGTATGCGCGAAATGACGGTAATAGTGCTGCCCTGTGATAATAACCCGCCCGTGGGTTACATAACCAATGCCTCGGGCGCTGCTATTGTAGATACCGTTACTGTGAAAACCTGTATAGGCAATCACGAGGTTGCCTTTGATATCAACCCTGTTGATGCTGATAATGGCGATATCATAAAAATGGAAGTAAAGGGGCTTCCGCAAAATTCGAGACTGGATATTACAGACAACAATACGACCCACCCGCGCAGCCGGTTTGTTTGGAATATGCCCGACTTGTCCGAAGGCGACTATTCGTTTTACGTAACCTATACAGACGACGGCTGCCCCATAGCCAGTAAGCAGACGCAGGCATATACCATAAGGATAGCCCATGAAGATATTTTTGCCGAAGCGGTTGCAGCCGCCTGCAGAATACAAGGCATGCTCAAAATAACAGTGCCGCCCGGCTGGCTGCCGTGGGACTACAAAATATATAAAGGCCCGACCCTCGTAAACGGAAAGACCAACATCACCGTCACTACTTCAAATGACAACCTTGCCGCAGGCAGGTATAGTGTGCGGGCGGTCAACTACCTCGGCTGTACCGACGATACGACACTGGAAGTCCCCTCTACCTGCGAGGTGGCCGACCTGCCCAATGCTTTCAGCCCCAACAGGGACGGGCATAATGATATACTGCTGGTAAGGGGCGAAAATGTGCATGATATGCACCTGAGAATATATAACCGGTGGGGACAGCTTGTATTTGAAACCACCAATATGAATACAGGCTGGGATGGTAAGTATAAAGGCACGGATGCCCCTGTGGAAGCATACGCTTTTGTATTGTCCGTTGTATTCAACAGCGGACAGGTGTTTCAAAAGCAGGGCAATATCACTTTATTGAGATAGCGGCCTTTACTGCGCTTACATCACCTCTTCAAAAATATTTTCCTGCATGCGGTTCTGTTTCAGCAAGCGGAAATGGTTTTTCAGCGATACCAGTAACGGTACTTTCCTGTAGGGCAATTGGTACTCCTGCGCATAACGCTCCAGTATCTTATTTATCTCCGGGTAATACACATGGTTCACATTGGGAAACAGGTGATGGATGACATGATAGTTGAAGCACCCCATAAAGAACCGGGTAAACCAGTTATCCTCCTGCACATCGTTGGTAGTGGAAAGCTGGTGCAGCAGCCAGCTCCGCGACAGCTCCCCGTTGGCATCCGGCAACGGGAACTCATTATCCGTATTGGCATGGGGCGACAGCAGTACGAATAACGAAATAATGCTGGCTGTGAAAATCATTAACAGGAAACCCGTTAGTGTTTGCACCAGGCTGATACCAGAAAACAAAACCGGGAAAACAAGAATATAGAATAGAAAAACAGCCTTGAAAATAAACAGCTTAATATATTCTACCCACGGTATGTCTGTCACCTTGCGCACCACGCTCCCTTTCCGGAAAAAATCCCTGAAATCGCGCACCAGCAGCCAGTTCAGCAGGTAAAAGGGGTACATCAGCGGCAGGTATATGTGCTGGTACCGGTGCAGCCGGTAAAACGGCCCGTGGGGGAAAACCCTTGCTATAGGGCTCTGCTCTATATCACTATCCCAGCCCATCACATTAGGATAGTTGTGGTGCAGTTTGGTATGCCTTATTTTCCAGATAAAACTGTTGGCCCCCATCAGGTCGAAAAAGTGGACATACCATTGATTTAATTTCCTGTTCCTGAACAGTGTCTGGTGAACGGCCTCATGCACCAGGTTTAAAAAATTGAGCACCAGCAATACCCCAAGTAAAAAATAACAGGCATAGAAAACCATCTTATTAGCAGCAAAGGCAAGAGCGGTTACATACGCCAGGCAATATAGTAAGGGAAATAAAATGGCCTTAAAAACAATCTCTGTTCGCTTATATGTGGCGAGGTTGTTGACTACCCCGAATACTTCTTTTCGTAACTCCGGGAAAACAGATTCGTCCGGTGTTTTCTGGAAATGCGGTTTCATACATTCAGACTTATTAATTACAGGGTAATAAAAAGTATGCCCGCACCGTATGCTATGCTATACAAGAAATTAATAATCATTGTGTTGGACAGCAGGGAACCTACCACACATACGGCACGGTATATATAACGGACAGGAACTAACCGGTACCATATTGCTTAGATGTACACAAAAAACTATATTAGCAAAAATACATACCTATGAAACTGGCAACGACCCTCGCAACCCTTTGCTGCGGATTGCTTATATACTCGGCCTGTAAAAAGGACGATGACAATAGTAACGGCAATAATAACAACAGCAACAAAACACAAGCCGAACAGGCGCTGGAAACAGGCAAGTGGCAGCTAACCTCATCCGTGCTCACTACTACCTACATGGGCAAGGACACTACGATAAACTATTTGGAAGATTGTGAGAAAGACAACCTTATACAGTTTATGGGAAACGGCAGCGGCACAGTTGACGAAGGCGCAAACGTATGCTCCGGCCAGGCACAAACCGGCACTTTTACCTGGACATTACTCAATAGCGATACCAAACTGGCCATAATAGATAACAACCCGGACACTCCGGACGTGCTGCAACTGACCGCAACAGAAATGAAACTAAGCCTAACCAAGCCCAACTCTTCAGGCACACCCGTCACCAATATACGGGTGTATAAGAATGTTCAATAGCTGCAGGAGGTATTCAGTAAAGCAGGTAAAATAACGATAAGCACGCTGCTGTGGATATTCATTTCTACAGGACTTTCACAGGTTCCAATCTAAAAAATATACATAAAGTAAATTATTTCACATTTGTTAATATCCTCCGTAAAAAAATCTATGTTTGCGGTGAGCATTAACAGAGCTTGCAATCGTAATAAAATGAATGAATTAGGTAGAATAGAATATCGGTTGCGTAATTTTTGTTATTTGTAATACTATTTTGCCGCATGCTTTTTAACTCGATAGGGTTTGCTATCTTTCTTCCTATTGTCTTTTTTCTTTATTGGTTTGCTACACGTGGCAATCATAAGTTGCAGAACATACTGCTGCTTATTGCCAGTTATTTTTTCTATTCCTGTTGGGATTATCGTTTTCTGTTCCTCCTTATTTTTTCTACTACGCTGGATTATTATTCGGGGCTGAAAATACATGATGCAAAAGGTAAAGCAGGCAAGCAGTTCTGGCTTTGGCTCAGTATATGCATCAATGTAGGTTTTTTAGGCGTATTCAAGTACTACAACTTTTTTGCACAGTCTTTTGCCGATGCATTGTCGCTGGCAGGTATTAAGATCTAAATAGTCCTCGTTTGTAACGAGAATTTTTCGATACAGCGTCTTTGAGGCGCGTTACAAACGCTTTCCCAATTATCCTCGTTACAAACGAGGACAAGAAGGTTTCTTCTACATGATAGCGGTTATTACCAAATAGTCCTCGTTTGTAACGAGGATTTTTCGGTATTGCGTTTTTGACGCGCGTTACAAACGCTTCTCCCAATTATCCTCGTTACAAACGAGGACAAGAAAGATGACGCTTAGTGGCGTATATAGCTCATCACCCCATAGCAGAGATACTGTATATAGCCTTTAATACTTAGAACATGCTCTATATATTAATCTTATATTATAGGATAAACAAAGGGGTAAAAATTTGCACTTTTCCTTTACAAGAAACTTATATACATACAATACATTAACTTCGCACACGAATTGATTACCCGCAACGCCGTTTACTTATATGGGTTTATTTGATAAGCTGTTTAAGCGTAATAAAGAACAACAGGAACAAAAAGAAGCGCTCGACCAGGGACTGCAAAAAACCAAGGAAGGCTTCTTCTCCAAAATAACCAAAGCCATAGCCGGCAAGGACAAAGTGGATGAAGAGGTGCTGGACCAGTTGGAAGAAGCCCTCATCAGCGCAGACGTTGGCCTCGATACCACCATTGCCATCATCAAGCGGATAGAAGACCGCGCCGCCAAAGATAAATATGTAGGCACATCGGAGCTGAACCGCATACTGCAGGAAGAAATCATGAGTATGCTCACCGAGGCGCCGGATGCCGGGTTTGAGACCTTTGATACCCCTGCCGGTAAAAAGCCTTATGTGATACTGGTAGTAGGCGTGAACGGGGTGGGCAAAACCACCACCATCGGGAAGCTGGCCTACAACTTTAAGCGCAACGGTAAAAGCGTGGTACTGGGCGCCGCCGATACTTTCCGCGCCGCAGCCGTAGACCAGCTTACTATATGGAGCGAGCGCGCAGGCGTGCCCATCGTGAAAAAGGAAATGGGCAGCGACCCCAGTTCTGTAGCTTACGATGCGGTAGAAAGCGCCATAGCCCGCCAGGCCGATGTGGTGATTATTGACACCGCAGGCCGCCTGCACAATAAGGCATACCTGATGGACGAACTGGGCAAGATACGCCGGGTAATAGGCAAGAAAATGCCGGATGCACCGCACGAAGTATTGCTGGTACTGGATGGCAGCACCGGGCAAAACGCCATAGAGCAGGCAAAGCAATTCACTGCCGCTACCGATGTTACCGCGCTGGCCATCACTAAGCTGGACGGTACTGCCAAAGGCGGCGTAGTACTGGCCGTGGCCAACCAGTTCAAAATACCGGTAAAATATATAGGCGTAGGCGAAAAAATGGAAGACCTGCAAATATTCAACAAAGCGGAATTTGTAGACAGCCTGTTCAGCCTTGAAAAATAGCTATGGCCACTGCTAAAGAAACAGCTATTAAAGAACTGAAGCTGATACCGGGCGTAGGCAAGTCCATTGCCAACGACCTGTGGAATATCGGCATTAAAGATATTGCCTCCCTCAGGGGAAAAGACCCGCAGGTACTTTACGATATGTCGAACCACTATGCGGGTGTGGTGCAAGACCGCTGCCTGCTGTATGTATTCCGCTGTGCTGTGTACTTTGCCGAAACACCTGCCACCCAACAAGACCCCGAAAAGCTGAAATGGTGGAACTGGAAGGGCTAAAATCCTTATCTTTCTGCCTGTGAAAGGTTCCGTAGTACTTATTCTTATCGCGCTCAGCCTTGCCGTATCGGCAGCATTGCACAGCACCCGTACCACCGGCACGCCCGACGATAACGATATAGACCGCATAGGGCACAGCCTCGAAGGAGTGAAACCGATGCTCCTGCACGGCGCTGCTATCTTCTTCAAAGGCGAACCCGGCCAGTCGGCGCCTTATATGCAGGCAAGATACCTTATAGCCCCCGTGGCACTGAACATAGCACCGGATGGCTCCCAGCCCGATACCCTGCTGACTATTCAATACCTGTATTCGGGCGATAGTGCCCTGCAGCAATATATCGCAGGCCGCAAACTGCTCTGGCAGCATACAGACGACCGTTACCGCTACACTTTAACCATAAACAGGTAATGCAGCAGGGAAGCAGGTACATATTGACCATTAGCGCGGGCATCGGTTGCATCAGCATTGTTTACTTTCTGCTGCTGGCCCTGCATATACCGTTTGCAGTAACGTCAGCTTTGACGGGCGTTGCACTCTACTTCATGGCTAGGTGGCTGAATACGCAACAGGCTCTTACGGGTACGGAAGAAACCGGCAGCGGGAAATTCCCGGTTATTATATTAGCCGCCTGCCTGTTCATACTCACCAATAAGACGTACTACCTCGGCACACGGTACGGACAATGGGATGCATGGGCCATCTGGAACCTGGATGCCACTTTTCTTACCAGCCCGCACTACTGGAAAAACCTGTTCCTTGACAGGAATTTTGCCCACCCCGATTACCCGCTGCTGGTGCCCTCGGCTATTGCATTCTTTAACCGCCTGCTGCTGCAATGGCAGAATATATTTGTATCATACGGGTTTCATTTCTTTATTACCCTGCTGATACCTGTACTCATATACCTTGAAACCTACCGCAGGAGCATCTTTATTGCCGGGCTGGCATTGATACTGTTTGCCACCAATGAATTCTTTATAGAACAGGGTATATCGCAACTGGCAGATACGCCGCTGGCCTTTTTCCTGCTGTGCGCACTGGTAAGCATGAAGCACCACAAGGAAGACAAACGTATGCTGACACTCTCCGCTGCCTTCCTCGGCCTTTGTATGTGGACCAAAAATGAAGGGGCGATTATAGCAGCGGTATTTGCACTCTATCATTTTAAAGAATTATTTGGAACGGGGCGAATACGTTATACCCTTGCCGGGTTTGCCATTCCCTTTCTTACATGGGTTGTTTTTAAGCTGGTATATGCACCGGGCAATGATATGGTAGCCGCGCAGGGGCAGGATAGCCTGCAACTGGCCATGCAAACCGGGCGCTATAAAATGATTTATAATTTTTTCATCGATAACATCAACAAGTACTTCCGCGATATGAAGTATGGCGTGCTTATCTACCTTGCATTATGCATACTACGCAGGCGTATGCCCGATAAACGCCTGCTGATGCTCTTGACCATACTCATAGTGTACCTGCTGGTATATGTGGTAACGCCCTATAACCTGGAATGGCATTTGTTCACCTCGCAACTGAGGTTAATCCACCAGTTGATGCCTGCTACCATGTATGTACTGGCCCTGCGCTTTTCGGGCGGAAGTGCTACATCACAGTTTCAAGCAAAATTCGTTTCAGTTCGGCAGCGCCTTCGGTAGCCGGGCGCTCTATGGGTATTACATTGGTGTAATGCCCTACGGAGGGGATGCGCTTATCCAGCACATACTTAGGTACTTCGTGCCGCACATAGTCCACCAGGCCCGCAGTCGGGTACACTGCAAGCGATGTTCCTACCAATACAAACAGGTCTGCACTTTGCATAATGGGAACAGCATGCTCTATCATATATACAGGTTCTTCGAACCAGACTATATGCGGCCTGAGCTGCGCGCCGTCTTCTGCAAGTTGCCCAAGTGTTATATCTTCTTTTATGGGGTAGATAAGGTGTTCGCTGTGCTCGCTGCGCATCTTTAATATCTCCCCGTGCAGGTGCATCACCTTGGTGCTGCCTGCACGCTCGTGCAGGTCGTCTATATTTTGGGTGATGATGTACACATCGTAATGTGCTTCCAGTTCGGCCAGTATCTTATGGGCTGCGTTAGGTTCAGCCTCCAGCACATTGCGGCGGCGCATATTATAGAAGTCGAGCACACGCTGGGGGTTGCGTCTCCATGCACGAGGTGTGGCTACTTCTTCAATATCGTACCCTTCCCAAAGACCGTCACTGTCGCGAAAGGTTTTGAGGCCGCTCTCGGCACTGATACCTGCGCCGCTCAATACTACCAAACGGGGTTTGCTGTTGCTCATTTCTGTTTTTTTACATCTCTCTCCGTCCTCTTCAAAGAGGGAACTGTGGAAGTTTCGATGTTTTTTGTTGACATCTCCCTCCGCCCTCTTCGAAGAGGGAACTGTTGGCAATTTAGGTTATTTGTTATGTATACCCTCATATCCTAAGCAGGTATGTTGATAATAACGGCTGTACCCTTGCCGGGGGCGCTATTCCACTCTACAGTGCCTTTGAGGTAACCAATACGGCTGCGGATTTTTCAGACCGATGCCTTCCCTACTTTCTATCCGTTACTACTACTAAAGTAAGCAATGCCTGTAATAATTTTAATGCGTGCCAGTACGGATATGCAGGTGGGCAGTGTGTTATCGCAGTTTGCGGTCTGCGGGCTTTTTCAGCAGTATCTCCATCAGCCGGTCAAAGTCGTATTGCAGGCGCTCCCCTTCCTTTTGTTCAAATTCTTTATCGTTGGGCGCACCACAGTCCTGCGATACCTGCACCAGTACTTTTCCGTCTTCAAAATAGGTTTTGGTGCCCTCCATTTCCGGGTCATTGTCAAATATTCCGTTGTCGTTATCCCCGTGGGCAGCGGCAGTATATTCCCTTTCCATAACGAAGGATAACTTTCCGTTCAGCAGGTAATACTCCGTTACCTCCTGCCCCGTTTCACCCATTTGTACGCTTACCACTTTTTCGAGTGTTCCCTCGCGGTAATAGTATTTGGCATAACTGCCTTCCGTTGAGTCGCCACCTGTATTTACAGTATTAACTGAAGTCCAGTTCTGGATAGCTTCTATCCGTTTTACGTTTTCTTTCATGGGCCGGGTGCGTTGCTCCACCCAATCGCTGTACGACATATCTTTAGCAGGTACGGGAGCTACAATAGTTGTACCAGGCTGCTGTGCCTGTTCCTGCGGCTTATCATCGTGACACGATAAGGACAGGAAAAAGGGCAAAACGGTTATAGTATGTATCAACCTCACCTATCTAAGTTAGTGATTTGCTGTTTTATTCATAAAATACCGCCACCTGTTCCAATGGTTTTCGTGTAAGTGCAGGTACGAGGCATTCATCGGCGGGATAACCTACAGGTATCAGTAAAAATGGCTTTTCATATTCCGGCCTGTTGAGGAGTTTGGCCAGGAAGTTCATAGGGCTGGGGGTATGGGTAAGCGCCACAAGGCCTGCATGGTGAATGGCTGCAAGCAGGAAACCGGTTGCGAGTCCCACGCTTTCCTGCACATAGTAGTTGTTTTTCTTTTTTCCGTTTTCGCCGGGCTCGTATATGCGTTTGAACACGACAATGAGCCAGGGAGCTGTTTCGAGAAATTCCTTATGCCAGTCGGTTTGCAGGGGCAGCAGGTCTTCAAGCCATTCGGGCGGCATACGGTTGTTGTAGCTCTCGTATTCTTCGGCCTCGGCGGCTTGGCGGATTTGCTTTTTTATGCCTGCATTGCTCACGGCACAGAATGTCCAGGGTTGCTTATGCGCACCGGATGGGGCGGTGGAAGCAGCCATGATGAGGTTTTCGATGACTTCTTTAGGCACAGGTTTGTCCGAAAAGTCGCGAACCGTCCTGCGTTGGTCCATCCATTCTAAAAACTCAGCAGAGCGTTGTATGGTTTCCTGTTCGCCGTAAGTTTCTTTAGTATAGCTAACGAATGGGTGTCCGTTGATGATTTTTGTAGCCATAAAAGCGGGTTGGGGTTTGAAGGTAGGAAATGGCGGGGATATTAATAGCGTCACAGACGCTGTACCTGATAATCCTCGTTATAAACGAGGACTAGTTGGGTAAGACCTGCTTATAATAACTGAGGAAACAACATTCGTCATTGCGAGTGACAGCGTGGCAATCTCGCGATATGCAGATAACATTGTATTGTGAGCATTCTCATTTCGCGGGATTGCTTCGTCGTTCCTCCTCGCAATGACGGGAGTACTAATATTCGTCATTGCGAGCGACAGCGAAGCAATCTTGCGATATGCAGATAGCATTGTATTGTGAGCATTCTCATTTCGCGAGATTGCTTCGTCGTGACCTCCTCGCAATGACGGACACCTCCCATTCTTCGTCATTGCGAGCGATAGCGAAGCAATCTCGAGATACATGTTTTGTGGATACTTATTTCGCGAGATTGCTTCGTCGTTCCTCCTCGCAATGACGGGAGTACTAATATTCGTCATTGCGAGCGACAGCGAAGCAATCTTGCGATATGCAGATAGCATTGTATTGTGAGCGTTCTTATTTTGCGAGATTGCTTCGTCGTGACCTCCTCGCAATGACGGGAGTACTAATATTCGTCATTGCGAGCGATAGCGAAGCAATCTCGCAACAACACGACTACCATTCTACATCACCTGATAAATCAAGCCAATCAGGATTCATCTTATTAATTAACGCCTCTTTTTTAAGCCTGCTGCCACCTTTTAATCGTTTTTCTTCAGCAATGGCTTCTTCTATACTTTCAAAGCGTTTGTACCAAACTAACATTATGCAATTGTAACGGGATGTGAAGCTGCCGGGGTACTTTTTGTTTTGATGTTCCCAGATACGCCCGGGCAGGTCTGATGTGACACCTGTATACAGGGCTGTTTTGTCAGGTGATGACATGATGTATACTGTGCCGCCTTTGTACATACAATTAAAGATAACTATTCCTCGTCATTGCGAGCGACAGCGCGGCAATCTCGAAATATTTGGGTAGCGCTGTATTATGAGTGCTCTTATTTCGCGAGATTGCTTCGTCGTAGCCTCCTCGCAATGACGAAAATGGTTTTACACAGCTAATCATAAATTATTTCTCGCCTTCTTAAAAACCATTCAATATATATATAAGCAATACAGTCATTACCGATAGTATGCTTTCTATAAAAGTTGTCTGGTAAAATCTTGAAAAGCCATTTATTAATATCAAAATTAAAAATAGACACAGGCCAAATCATTACGGTTGTATCTGATTGATTGTACCACGGCTGCTTACAAGTATTTCCATATACCCCTTTATAATCATCTTTAATATTGCCTGCTTTAATATATAAATCAATATCGTCCCATATATCACAAGTTATAACCATCCCCACTGCTGTATCAATCTTGTATTCATCTAAGAACAGGTTAAAAGTATCAATATTCTTACAGTCGTTGAATACCACATTATTCTTCGTTTTCGTTGAATATTTCCGTTTAAATTGCCAATCTTCCTTATGTCTTTTTGCTATTTGTAAAATCTTTTTGTTTGTTACAAATTTTGAAAACACATTCTTATTAAAACCCAAATTTTCGGCAGTTGGCTTTTTATATTTTACAAGCAATGAAGTAAATAGACTATCCAACACATCTGGTTCTACCTTACGATTTTTAAATTGCTTTGCTCTTATCTTTTCCGACTCTATTTTATACATACGTTTTGCAAACTCTCTCTTATATCTTGCTTTATACAAGAGCGCATTTTTATCAAAAAAAATTATAAAGGAGTCTTTTTGACCTATACAAGTACCTTTTTTATCTAAAAGACAAACACCAGCATCACTGGTAATGATTAAAGTGTCTAACGGCTGGCCTCTATAATGGGGCCGCTGCCCGTATGTTGAAATTGTCAGAAATAGGAAAAATAAGGATAGGGATACTTTCATCTTAGTAAGACTAAAGATTTTCAATTTTTATGCTTGCGGGAACTCTGCGCCTATTAATGAACCCATTTAATTTACCATCAGGAGTCAATTCGGAATACCTGTTTTTGATATAAGGCCTAGCCCCATCATTCGGAGAAAAAACTTCGGTTAAATAATCCCGTTCTTCTTCTTTTAATTCACGTACGCTACCATCAGCTTCAATATATACGTATTGAAAACCCTTTTCCCTTTTTCTCACAGGCGCAAACAACCGGAAATAGAAGTATAATATAATAAATATAGCAATAATAACAATGAACATAAGGGTGAATAATTATAAAAAAAAAATTGCAACAAAGAAGGCCATAGCAAGCGGATGCTTGCTGTGGGTTGGTCTAAGATGAATCTTACCAGTGTGGGAGAAATATCAAACCAACATGAGATAATTCGGTGGGGATGATTCTATTCATTGACGCCTAATAGGTATCGAAATTCATTCTCCAATTCTTTAATAGCTACAGGTATTTCTTCGCGAATCTTTCTTGAAGCATTCAACACCTTTTCAACTGATTGTCTATGTGCTTCCAATTCATCAACTCCCATATTTTCATATAATTCCGGCAGAGATAAATCAAACCTAGCATCCCAATAATCTTTGCTAATTTTTTCGAGTTTATTTGCAAGCTCTTCTTTAAAATATATTTTATTAAATAGTACAAAGTCATTAAACTCTACATAAGAAGATAATATGTCTTGTGCAATTTGGATTTTTATTTTATCCTCTTCCTCTGGTGTTGAGCCTGTTGGCCTTATCGAAACCTTACGAAGCATTGCAGAATGTAATTTAACCAGACGGTCATATATATCTTTTATTATTTTCAACCTTTCAGTATGCAACGTCCCTAATTTGTCATTTAAAAACTTTAACGGAGCTATATATAACTTTGCACTAAAGTAAAAAATAAAAAAGCCCTGAAAAATCAGGGCTTATAATCTAAGAGTGTTCTATGATGGCATAGACAACTTTTAGAATCCAAATTGTAAGCCGTACAATGGCTTTATTTGACTTCTTCATTGCAATTGATTTTTAAAGGTTCTCGATTGCGATTTGTCAAATGCACGATTAATCCCCTGCTACAACAGGGGATTTTTTATTTATTAAAATAAATGCAAATATAACCAAACGCTATATTCAAATAAAAAATATTTAATTTAGGTAGAACTTTGAACTAAATTTTATACATTTGGATTATAAAATCGTGTAATGAAAACGACTGGATTTAATAATCTGAAAGAATTGATATTGCATTTTTCTGATGAAAAAGTATGCAGGGAACATTTAGAAAAAAGAAGGTGGAATGGCAAGCCAGTATGTCCACATTGCCATTGTGATAAGATCTATAAACTAAAGGATGAAAAAACATATAAATGTGCGGGAAAGGATTGTAAAAAGAAGTTTACCGTTACGGTGGGAACTATATTTGAGAATACCAATATTCCGCTTTCAACTTGGTTTGCTGCTATCTATTTAGCTACTGCACATAAGAAAGGTATTAGCTCTGTACAATTAGCAAAAGACTTAGGCATTACTCAAAAATCTGCATGGTTTGTATTGCATCGTATAAGGGAGATGTTAAGGGAAAAGAAATCACCAATGTTAGGTAATAATGATATTGTAGAAATTGATGAAACGTATGTAAAGAATGGTGGTGATAGAGTAAAAAAAGAAGTGCATCCCAATGAGCCAAAAAGAGGCAAACAAGGTAGAAGCTTGAAAGATAAAACGCCTGTATTTGGCATGGTTGAAAGAAATGGAAAAGTAGTGGCAAAACCGGTAAAAAACACCAAACTAAAAACACTAAAGCCATTCATTGAAAATATGATAATGAAGGGAGCTATAATTGTTACTGATGAATTTTCCGTGTACAATAAATTAGACAACAACTATAGGCATTTTGTAGTAAACCATAGCAGGAAAGAGTATGCAAGGGGTAAGTATCATACAAATACAATAGAGGGATTTTTTGGCTTATTAAAGCGTAGTTTAATTGGAATATATCATTACATGTCAACAAAACATTTAGAAAGGTATTGTGATGAAATAGCGTATAGATACAATACAAGGAATGAAAGGGATAGTGAGCGATTTGATGTAACTTTACAATTACTTGAAGGAAGATTAACGTATAAAAACCTAATAAGTAATGTCCGAGGATACGCCTAAGAAGAAAGATGATAAGGTAAAGAAGAAAAAGAAAAGGCTTCCCAATTATGAAAAGCCTTTAATCATTAACGGTACATTTGATGATGTACTTGATTTATGTGTAGATGGCAATCCCAAACCCAAAAGGGAAAAGAAAAAGGATTAATGTTTATGTTTCCCGTAATGTTTACCTGTTTTAGTATTAAAGTATTTGCCGCCCTTATGTGAACCGCCTTTACCCATTGTATATTTACCACCGTGACTTGATTTATGTTTTTTGTAAACGTAAGTTTTATGAGGATGTTTCTTCTTAGAATAATTCTTTTGAGAAAAAGAAGAAATTGGGGCAAGCAATAGTAAAATTAATAGTAAAGTTTTCATAGTTAATCCTTTGTATGTTTTTGAATTAAATAGTCAGTTAGTAATTGAGCATTTTTAGCAGTCATATTCATGGATTTTAAGTTTGTAAAAAGAAAATCTCTGTCATTTCTACAATAGTTCCACACAACATCTAACACCTCAATAGCATCCTTATTATTTTTTTCAAGGCTTTCCATCATAATTTCAATTTCTGGAATTGCTTTTTGATTATTAAAGTGATAATAAATCATTGCTTTAAAATTGCCATTGCCATAATTAAATTGATAGTATGCGCAACGGGCAAATTCAGTTAAGGCTTGCTTGGGGATGGTGGATGTTGGCGATTTCTTTTGGTTCTTTTCGCTATAGATGTATTTAACAGATTGTGCAAAGCACATTTGAGATAGCAGAATTGCTATTGCAAATATTAGTTTGTTCATTGTTGTGGTAATTCGGATAAAAAATAGCGTAGCCGATATTCTTAAGCTTATCCAGGCTTACCACAGCCTCTTCATACAAAAGACACAGCTACGCCATGTAGGCGTATTAACCATGAAATACTGTATGAAGTGCTTGCTTTAGAGTGGTAATTCGGATAAGCAATTTTCAGTAATACAAATATGTTGATTGATTTATTGAATCATAGGCATTGTTAATTTTTATGCAATTTACTTATGTTTAGAAAAATACTACATATATAATATTTTTTACTTATCTTTACGTTTCCAATCGAGTATAATAAAATCGTTTCAAATTGCAGGTTGTGCAAAGTTGTATATAGGGTGGAACTTTAATTGAGATTTATATTCCTCAATTTTAGTATCATATATATTTTTATAACTTAAAAGCTGTAGATCAATTTGCCCCTTATAATCAGCAAAACGTCTTGCAGAAGATTTATTTATTATATTTTTTATTACAAATGTTGCAATACTAAAGAACCCAAGGTCTCTCAAAAGTATAAACCAATTATTGCTTTCCATATTAAAAAAAATATACAATTTATTACTTTAATACTGCTTATACAATAAAAAATCTAAACAATAAACCCCGCTTTCGCGGGGTTTCAATTTATTTATACCAGTTGTAATTTCTGTTTGAGGTTGACGAGCATGGACTCTGTCATTTTTTCGAGGTCAAATTCAGGCTTCCAGCCCCAGTCGGTACGGGCGGCGCCGTCGTTGATGCTTTGGGGCCATCCGTCGGCTATTTGTTGACGGAAGTCGGGGGCGTAGTCTATTGTAAAATCAGGGATGTGCTTTTTGATTTCGGCGGCTATCTCTGCAGGCGAGAAACTCATGGCAGCAAAGTTGTAGGCCATGCGGCTCTTTATCTTTTCTTCGGGGGCTTCCATCAGTTCTATGGTGCCGCGTATGGCATCGTCCATATACATCATGGGCAGGTAGGTATTTTCCGAGAGGAAGCAGGTGTATTGCTGGCTTTTCAGAGCTTCATGGTATATCTCTACCGCATAGTCGGTGGTGCCGCCACCGGGCTCAGATTTCCAGCTAATGAGGCCGGGGTAACGGATGCTGCGCACATCGAGCCCCCAGCGCTGGTTGTAGTACTGGCACCAGAGCTCGCCGGCATATTTGCTGATGCCGTACACGGTACGCGGCTCAACGATGGTTTCCTGGGGGGTTTCACGTTTAGGTGTAGTAGTGCCGAATATGGCTATAGAACTGGGCCAGTATATTTTGGTCAGTTTTTCCTGTACGCCGAGGTCGAGCACCTGCAACAGGCTTTGCATATTGATATCCCAGGCTTTCTTGGGCATTTTTTCGCCGGTGGCGGAAAGCAGGGCCGCGAGCAGGTATATCTGGGTAATACCTTCTTTTTTGATGAGTTCAAGGGTGGCACTGGCATCCATGGCGTCCAGTTTATAGTAGGGGCCTGCACCGTCCAGCAGCGGGTGAGCATCTCTTATATCGGTAGCTATTACATTGTCAGTTCCGTATACCTGCCTGAGGGCCATGGTGAGCTCAACACCAATCTGGCCGCCGGCCCCCATTATAAGAACTTTCTCTTTTCTCATTTAAAGTTTTACTTTATTAAAAAACTACCAATAATTTATATTCAAAACAAAGAAGGCACACAACTAAAGCAACGCTTTAACTACATATTGTCTTCTATCAGCTTGATAAAATCGTCGAACAGGTAACGTGAGTCGTGCGAACCGGGGGTGCTTTCGGGGTGGTACTGTACCGAAAAGGCGGGTTTACCTTTTACCCTGAGCCCTTCTACCGAGTCATCGTTCAGGTTCACATGGGTTACTTCTATCTTATCTGAGTGGCGGGCTGCTTCAGAATCGACTACGAAACCATGGTTCTGCGTAGTGATTTCCGATTTGCCGGTCAGCAGGTTTTTCACCGGGTGGTTGAGGCCGCGGTGGCCATGGTGCATTTTAAAGGTGGGTATATCGTTGGCACGGGCCAGCAACTGGTGGCCGAGGCAGATGCCAAACATGGGCGTGCCTGAAGCCAGTACGTTTTTAAGTGTATCTACAGCATAACCCATAGAAGCAGGGTCGCCGGGGCCATTGGATACGAATATACCATTGGGCTGAAACTCCTGTATGGTAGCTATATCGGTTTTGGCGGGGAATACTTTGAGGTATGCGCCGCGGTCGGCCAGCGACTGCAGTATATGGCGTTTCACACCAAAATCGAGCACGGCAATGCGCAGTTTCGATTCGGGGTTGCCGAAGTAATACGGTTCTTTGGTAGATACCACGGCTGAAAGGTCGAGCCCTTCCATATCGGGCACTTTATCCAGTTCGGCCTTCAGGCTGGCCATATCCGTCAGTTCCGTGCTTACGATGGCGTTCATGGCGCCTTTGGTGCGGATGTGCTGCACGAGGGCACGTGTATCCACATCGTAGATAGCTACTATGTTGTTCTTTTTGAGGTATTCTTCCAGGCTGTCATCTGCCGTCATACGGCTGTAGCGGTGGCTGATATTCTTACATACGAGTGCGCTGATGGTCACTTTATCGCTTTCCACATCATCCTTTTTCACACCGTAGTTGCCAATGTAGGCATTGTTCATAATGAGCACCTGCCCTGTGTAGGAGGGGTCGGTAAACACTTCCTGGTAGCCGGTCATACCGGTATTAAAGCAAAGCTCTCCCCCGCTGGTTCCTTTTGCACCAAAAGATTTTCCTTTAAAGAGTGTGCCGTCTTCGAGCAGCAACCAGGCGGGACTATGTACAATTTGATCAGGCATAAAAAAACAAAATTGGGCAAAGGTAACAGTTTTAAAGGCAAAAGGCAAAAGTTAAAAGGTTAAAATCTCTTATAAAACCGGCAATATTTAAATGTATATTTTTACAGTATGAAATACCTGAACCTTATCCTGTTGATGTTCATAGCGCTCACTGCTACAGCACAAGTGGCATCCATTTGCCAGGCACCTGCCCTTTAGAGAAAACATACAGGCAGGATGTTACCGCAATGGCACTGGAAAGAATCTATAATCTGCAATCGGCAGACACGGCAGCAATAGTGGTACCGCAAGCTTACCGGGATACAATTTTATCCGGCCTGTCGGCAATTTTCAATACAGGCACACAGCTCGATGCAGATTCAATATTCCTGGTACACTGTATACATGATTATACTCGTCTTTACTACAATTGGACCATTGAGCTGGGCATCAATGCAAAATCGGACTGGGCGAAAAAATGGGCGCAGCATGATATGAATACAGGTTACGGGGCACTGGACAGTTTTATGAAAAAGTACGGCTTTTCGCTCGGCAACTATTGGGCCAAGGACGCATTCTCACATTATGCTTATGTGTATACAGACAGCCCTGTAAATATTCATGTAGCTGCTGATAGCTTTAAACTATTCAAAGATGTGTTTAGCGCCGGTACTTCGTTGGGGATTTTTGAACAGAACGATTATATAGCCTATAAAAGGGATACAGCTTCTCACTTTATATTCTATATGGTGTGGAGCAACTGTTTTAGCTGCATGTCTTACAAGGCCTGGCATTACACAGTAACTAATGATTGTACCGTTACTTTAGACAGTAATACCTATTCCTATATAACTACCGGGTGGCGCACACCTTACAATTGTAACCTGTTGCCCCTATCAGCAGCTACAATAAAGTCTGCAGATATTGTACCTGACATATATCCCAACCCGGCAGGAAAATATATTTCGGCAAAAGTGCAGGGCCGGAATAACTTTACTATATATGATTTCCACGGTAAAACTATAGACAAAGGGGTATTCACCGGCAATACAACCGTTGATATTTCCGGGTATGCTCCGGGTGTATACATCATGAAAATAAGGAATGCAGATGGCAGGTACGCCCAACAGAAGTTCATTAAGGAGTAGCAAAATCTCTCTCTTATCCCTTAAATGCACTCTTATCCCTTAATCCCGGAGTTATCCGGGGTCTCTCTCTTACCCCGTATCTCTCTTTGGTTATTGATATATCTAAAAGCTATGCACATCAACAATTTCCGGAATTGAAACCGTATCGTATTGTTTCAGTTCTTCTTCATAAGCATAATACGCTTCACTGATCTTCCTGAATAACCTGGTGATATTGTCGGCATCTGTCTTTTTATCAAGGCATTCACTTATCTGCGCCTGCAATTTTGGGTGTAACATGGTCATCTAAATTTATAAGTACAAAAGTATTTGTGTGAGTTATAAGCCGCAATGACAGCCATCACCTGCCGGGGTGATTATTATCACTGTTAATTTTCCGTATGCGCGTGGTTATGTATTCCTCGGCGGGAATAGTTAAGACGTGCATGTGTTTCAGCCTCTCCAGTTGCGCTTCAAAGCGGAAATAGGAATCACTGACAAGCTGGAATATATACGGTACTTCGTTGCTGTTCCTGCATTTCGTGAGGCATTCAACTATTTGTTCATGTAATAACGGGTGTAGCATCAGGTTCGGTTTTAGACAAAAGTATATGCCCGTTTTATCGGGGGTTATGATCTCGAATTAATGAAATAATGATTGAGGTCATACATAATATGTATCTAAGCACGATTTTTGCTAAATATTAACCGATTCATATCAAACAAGATTATATGAGCAAAAAAGGCGTATTCCTGATTTTTTTTGACAAATTTTCCAATAAAGTAACCAGGGCTACGGGCAGCCCTATAGCATTCTTTACGGCACTTGCCATAATTATAATATGGGCTGTCACAGGGCCTATATTTGATTATTCCGACACGTGGCAACTGGTCATAAATACAGGCACAACCATTATTACATTCCTGATGGTCTTCGTCATTCAGCAGTCGCAGAATAAAGACACCATGGCGCTACACCTGAAGCTGAATGAACTGATTGCCGCCACCAAAACCGCAAGCAACAGGCTGGTAGATATTGAAGACCTTACAGAAGATGAATTAAGAACTATAAAAGACTATTATATTAAGCTTGCAGAGCTATCAAAAAAAGAGCGGGACATACATAAAACGCATTCGTTGGATGAGGCTGCTGGCAATGTCAGGCTGAAAATAATGGCCCATGAAATAAACATGAAAACACGCTTAGACGAGCACACGGGTAGCAATACCGCCCAACACAAGCCTGACAATCCTACAGGGCATACCCCCGGCAATAAAAATGACAAATAAATATTTGGCAGATAAGGATTGTCCGCTTAATATTGCACCTGGCATGATGAACAAAAACACAAAACATTGTTGTAAGCACCTCTTCAGGAGAAGGGTCTAGCAGTGTTGTGTACTAACATAATTATGTGAAGCCCTTCGGTAGTACCGGAGGGCTTTTTTACTGCTAAAAAATGAAAAAGGAAATATTTACATACAGCTCCTGCAACGAAAAACATTGTTGCAATAAGTGTCATAAACGGGCACGGGCACTCCGGTGTTGAGTAAATAAATATACTCATGTTTTGTGCCCTCCCCGACCCCAATGTTGCGGAGGGCTTTTTTATACACAATAAATTACTTCATTCATAACAAGCATCAACAATGAACCTGGAACTTTCAACCCCTGCCTTACTGTTCTCAACCGTATCCTTGCTGATACTGGCATTCAACAACCGGTTTATCAGTATAGCCCAGCTAATACGTAACCTGCACCAGCAGTATAAGCACAATAACGACGACAGCTTATTACCACAGATAAAAAAGTTGCGCAAACGCCTGTCGCTCATCAGGGATATGCAGGTGGTGGCTATCAGCAGTCTGTTATTGAGTGTCATCAGCATGTTGCTCTTGTTTTACGAACTGAAAAAGATTGCTAACGTAACCTTTGCCATTTCACTGGTGATGCTGGTGACTGCTATGGTACTGGCCGTGGCCGAACTGCTTGTATCGACCAATGCACTGAAAATATTGCTGCACGAAACGGAAACAAACCGCACACGCAGGTACCGCAGGATAAAATTACCCGAATTTATAGCCCGGAATATTTTTGAAGAAGAATCGTTAAACTAAAAATAGCCGGAAAAACTGAACAAATATGATGGAATGATGTTTTTACATTACGGAGAAAGTCTGCTTTATGGAACATGAGGGAAGGCACAGCGGCTGGAGGTGGACGGTATTGGGTACTATCATTCTCAATACAGTGTTCAACAACCTGTATAACCTGGCAGGTTTGCCGGGTAAGAGCGTAAGCCAGGTTTCAGATACGTATCATAGCCTGTTTACCCCGGCAGGTTACGCGTTCTCAATATGGGGCGCTATTTACCTTGCTTTTCTCATTTATGCCGTTTACCAGCTACTGCCGGCACAACGGCACAACCGCTTTTTCGATCGTATGGCAGGGCCGCTGATCTTTGCCAATGTATTATGCATGGCATGGCAGGTATTATTCAGGAATGAGTTTATCGGCGCCAGCGTGGCTGTTATTATTGTAACACTCTGTACTGCCGTGGCGATGCAAGTAATAGTAAGAAAGGAAACACATAACCATAGCTTATGGCTGACGGTTCCGTTCAGCCTCTTCCTGGGATGGATATGCGTGGCCACAATTGCCAATGTGGCATCATGGCTTCTGTCTATGGGCTGGAACGGGGGGCCGATAGCACCGGAAACATGGGCCATTATCGTGATTGCCCTTGCTTTACTGGTAGCCATATTGCTCAGCCTTGCCTACCGAGACTTTGTTGTTCCGCTGGTAATAGCCTGGGCATTGGCCGCCATCTATGTAGAAACACTCTATAACTATGCTGGTGTGGCTAATATAGCACTGGCAGGAGGAATTATCGGTTTATTCTGGGCAGCGGGCATTTCCCTGCTTTATCAGAAAAAATCTTTTAATGTTGAAATAAGCAGGCACAGCGCCGATGCATAGTTAAACAGTTGTATACAGGCGCAGCAAATCGGGCGCGAACCCCTGGGCTTTATAAAAGTCAAGCGCCCCACGGTTAAAATCCCACACCGTAAGGTCGATACGGCTGGTACTGTTTCCCAACGCAATTTCCCGGACTTTACCAACCAGGGCCTTTGCTATACCCTGCCTGCGGTAGCGGGGATGAACGGATAACTGGTGTATATGCAGATAAGTATAAGGATAAGCAAACGCCGTTTCAGGGCGTTCCATTAGTTGCGCCTGTACGAACCCCGCCAGGCTGCCTCCCCTCATAACGCCATAATGATAATAACCGGGTGTTAACAGGCATTGTTCAAAATAGGCTGTTACTTCATTCTCATTATAAGGTTTGAAGAGGCCGGGGCATTCCTGCACATGCAACGTATGCAGGTGTGCATTTAACCAGGCCAGCAACCGCGCATCTGTTACTGACACTACTTCCATAAGCTATAAATGATGTGTTTGCCGGGCAAACATGACTTGTATCATAATATTATCTGTGTAAAATAATGATATTTACAGTTGAAACCTCCATACACATTCTACCAATGCAACCAAACAACGACAATTTCAATTTTTCGTCGCAAATAAGTGAAAAACTATACGAATACGGACAAGTAAAACACTTTAAGGAAAATGAACTGATACTGAACGAAGATGCATATATACGCGCTATACCTATAGTGCTGAAAGGCAGCATACGGGTAATGCGTACTGATGAGGATGGCAAGGAAATATTGTTGTACTACATAAAACCGGGAGAAAGCTGCATCATGTCGTTCCTGGGGGGCATACACCAGGATACCAGCAAGGTGAAAGCTATTGCGGAAGAAGATGTGGATATACTCTTTATACCTATAGACAAAACCAAACTGCTAATTAAAGAAAGCGAGGAATGGCTGGACTATATATTCAGGCTGTACCACAAACGGTTTGAAGAGTTATTGTTTGCAATCAATAACATAGCATTTAAGAAGGTAGATGAACGGATTTTGAAATTTTTAAAAGAAAAACAAAAGCTATCAGGCAGCAGCGAGATACAAATCACGCACCAGGAGCTGGCTGATGAGCTTGGTACTGCACGGGCTGTAGTATCGCGGCTGTTGAAACAAATGGAAAGCGACGGACTGGTAAAGCTGGGCCGGAATAAAATTTTCCTTTTGTAACAAAAGTAGCCGTTCGGAGCCTGCAGCGGTGCGAAATTTGTAATCACAAAACCGAACAATATGAAACACAACATGGGCTCCGCTGACAGGATTATCCGTCTTATAGTAGCCGCAATCATTGCCGTTTTGTTCTTATCGGGTTCCATAACCGGTACCCTGGGGATTGTATTGGCTATTATAGCCTTAATTTTTATAGCAACCAGCATATTTGGTTTCTGCCCGCTGTACACACTGCTGGGCATACGCACTTGTAAAACCAGTAACAACAAATAAAAAAACGTAACAAAAAATGAGTTTCCTGAAAAAAATTTTCGGATTAGATAAACCAAGAGTGAATATGAAAGAGTTAATCGCAAACGGCGCAATGATTATAGACGTGCGCACACCCGGCGAATATGCCGGAGGACACATTCCCGGTTCAGTAAACATACCGCTGAACGTGTTGCCCTCGAAGCTGGGCAGCCTTGACAAAAGCAAACCACTGGTGTTGTGTTGCGCCTCGGGCATGAGAAGCGGTAGCGCATGCAGCCTGTTAAAACAAAATGGCTTTACCGAAGTATACAACGGCGGTAGCTGGGCCAGTTTACGTTAATACAATAAGAAAAAACATTATGGAAAGGAAAACATTCGCAGACATTATTAACGACGACAAACCTGTATTGGTAGATTTTTCAGCCGAATGGTGCGGGCCGTGCCGGATGATGGCACCCATACTGGACGAGGTAAAAAAATCGCTGGGCGACAAAACCACTATCGTAAAGATAGATGTAGATAAAAATCCCGCTGCCGCAGGGGCATACCAGATAACGGGCGTACCGACGCTTATCCTTTTTAAGCAAGGCAAAGTAGTATGGCGGCAATCAGGCGTAGTACCGGCACCGCAGCTCAGGCAAATTATTGAACGAAATATTTAAAAAGATGGACACAGCGCATTATTACGACGTAACAGTAAAATGGGACACTGGCAGAAAGGGGACCCTGGGCTCTGCGGTGCTGGATACTACAATTGAAACGGCTACCCCACCGCCGTTTGCCAAAGGGGTGCCGGGCATCTGGTCGCCTGAGCATTTGCTTGTAGCGGCTGTGAACAGTTGCCTGATGACGACTTTCCTGGCCATTGCAGAAAATTCCAGGCTGGAATTCAGCGACTTCAGCTCGCAGGCAAGCGGCAAACTGGAAATGGTGGATGGCAAGTACATGATAAGCGAGATAACACTGAAGCCGGAGCTGCTAATAAACAATGAGACGGATAGAGAAAAGGCTGGCCGTGTGCTGGCAAAGTCGGAAGCGGCATGCCTTATCTCCAACTCCGTAAAATCGAAAATTATTTTTGAACCTGAAGTAAAAGTAGCTGTGACTACTGATGAGATTTTATGAGAAAGATAGTAAAACTACTGGTACCTGCAATAGCGATTATGCTATCATTCGCATCCTGCACGCAGGCACAGCAAAATAGTATAGACGCAAAAATCTTTGCCCGTACCATAGCAGAAAATAAGAACATCTTACTGATAGATGTACGTACGCCGCAGGAATATGCCGAAGGACATATAAAAGGCGCTAAAAACATTGACTGGTATGGCGAAAATTTTAAAGCAGAGATAGGTAAACTGGATAAAAATAAAACGGTGTATGTGTACTGCCGGTCGGGTAAAAGAAGCGCAGAGGCTGCTGAAGAAATGAGGAGAAACGGGTTTAAAAATGTATACGAACTGCAAGGCGGCATAATGGCCTGGGAAGAGGCAAAACAGCCTATTGAATAGGTTTCCCGAACTTTATCTTACGCTTCTTCATTTCTTCTTTCAGCTTTGGCGGTATATCCCTGCAGCCGCAATACCTGAAATGCTCCAGGTGCCATGCAATACGCTGCTCGATGGTTGCATTTTTAGGCATGGGATGCGACAAATGCCATTCCTTATTAATAGTGCCGCCCATATAATAAAGATACGATTTAGCTCAGAGGGTCATGTAGCGAGCATCATCATAAAAGATGACAAATGTCATTTTTCATAGAAGAGAGCGGATATAGCTTTGATGAAAAATAGAAACATGGATAAAATCAGTATAGTACACGTAAAACATACACATAATGACTGGCTGAGAGGCATTGAGTTTTACAAACAGGAACTGGATATTTTAAAGAAGAGGTTGACAGAGATAGCCGGTAAAAATACGAGCGACGAAGTTTTGAAGGGCGTAGAACATTTTGAAAACCAGTTTAAGGTACAGATGGACAATATAGACCGCCTGCGCCACGATATTAACCTGAACATACAAAGCATAGCCGTACAGGCCGAATCATCCAAAGCAGGATACATAGACAACATTCTGCTGGCAAGACACAACACCCTGAGGGTAAGGTATGAAGAAGAAGAAAAAGCAATCAGGGAGTTGAGGGCAGATTTTATGCGCTTCTCAGCAGAGTGGATGTGATGGTTTCCTTATCAGTAATGTTTTATTATTGATTGACTGCCCCGGTATTCTTACCGGGGCTTTTTCGTGTACTTGCACCAACATAAGATAAAAGCTATCTTTAATAAGTAATGCAACTTATGAACACCAGATTACTTATTCTTTTTACTGCTGTAGCATTCTACACAACCCCTACCCTTGCGCAGTATAAACAAGACCAGCCCCTTGCCGATTATTACCGGCAACTGGGTGTAGGGCCGGAAAGAATATGGCAACGTATATCCATAGGCGTAGGGAAAGATTACATTCCCGGCACTGCCGACCTCAGCTATCATGGTATAGACACGTTGGGACAACCTATAAATGTAGATGCCAATATCCGGCTGAAAACACGCCATTCCTATGTTATACATGCAGGCACGTTCTTCCCTATCTTCCTGATAACAGACAATAGTATACTGGCACTGAATGTGGAGGGAATGATGAGTTACGCCGACCTCACGGTCGATTCCGTAGCCTTTGCAGCCAAACGCGTGTACCGGAAATCGGAACAGATAATTATAGGCGGTGCCCCTATCAGCCTCGATTATAAAACCGGCGGTGACGTGTCGCTGAGCAAAGCGAACAAGACAATGTTTACTATTGGTGGCGGGGTGATGCTGGCGGGTTTTACCAACTATTTATCTGAACCACGTACCCCGTTTAAGGCTATACCGTTTGTAAAAATGGAAGCTGGTGTTGTATTTGGGGTCGCCATGAAATTCAGGGCTACATTTTATTTTGGCGATGCCCATTTTATAGACCGTAATACATACAACGTCATTTACGGCGATTTGCCCGACTACCTGCATACAAAAACGAATACAGGTTTCGGCTACAACCTTTCTTTTATCCTGATGCCGTTTTCGTACAACTGGAAAAGCAATTGGTAGCAGGCCTTCAGGAGATAAAAGCTACAATACACTTTTATGAAACAACAGGATAGCACCGTATGCACTACCCTGTTGTTTTGTTTCCGAAAACAAAAGTATAACGGATTACGTTTCTCTAATCGACTGCACTACGCCTGATAATGCCAAGCAACAGGGAAATGACTGCAATAACGAGCAGTATATGGATGATACTACCTACATTCCAAACAAAAAACCCTAATAACCAGCCTATTATCAGTATCAATGCAATCAGATATAACAGCGATCTCATAACGTAGTTTTTTAGTTCAATTCATTGACAAAAAATATCATGCCAGTAAACCCGGGCTACAAAAAACATAGGCATGCACTATGAGGGCACCATTATTATGGGCTATCTTTAACCCGAGAATAAGTGCCCTATGGCAGAAAAAAAATCCCAAAATTACTGGCTTCAGTTCATCATCGTTGCTGTTTTAATAGCCGGTGGCTACCTGGTGTTTACACAGGTAAGAAATGCTGCTTATGTAAACTATATAGCTTATTTCAACAACATAGAAGGGCTTCAACCCTCTTCCCCGGTTGAGCTGAACGGGGTCAGGGTAGGTAAAATATCAGGCATTGAGCTGGAAAAAAGCCGTTTAAAAGTAACTATTGCCATAGATAAGGAGATTGCATTGACTGCGGGCACTAAGGCCTCGCTTGCCAGCGGCGGTACTACAGGCGAAAAAATCATATCGCTGGAGCGGGGAAAAAGCACAGAAATATTGCCTGCGAATGCTGTATTGTCCAGCAACCTGGACACAAGTGTGCTCCCCATATCGGTACGTATAACGCCGATACTTGAAAGCACCCGGCTGATGTTACACAGCACGGGTGTAGGGCTAACAGGCTTTACTTACCTGGTTAACGGGGGCCTCGCCACCCAATCGCTGGAGATGCTGGTATCGATAGACAAACATGCCACACAACTGGAGCATACCGTAGCAGAAGTAAACCGGCAGGCATCGGGCCTGGAAGAGCCTATACACAAGGCGTACACTGCTACTGCCGACATGGCTGCCGATCCGGCACAGCAAACCCGTTCTATCCGCCAGCTGGAACAAAATACTGCAAACGCCTCCCAAAAAAACATTGCAGGCAGTTTCGATTCGCTGCGCAGCAACATACGTGCACTCGGCAAAACCTTTGAGCAGGTAAAAAACATAAAGCCGCTAACGGATAAAAGCACTTACAACAATATAACGCGTTCGGCAGGCAACGCGAATAAAAGCATGCAACATATGCTGAGCGATACAGCAAGGTAGCACAGGCCGGTTTACCTGCTAAGACGGGTAATTTTTATTTTCTGTACTTCCCCGTTATAACCTGCTTCACCGCTTACATACAGCTTTACAACCCCATTGTAAAACAAGGGGGGCACATGGCAATACATAGCGTAGGAATTTACTTTACCATCTTTGCTGACAGGGTTGAACAGCCGCACTTTATAATGCTTCGTGCTGTCATTAGCCATCAATGAAGCATTGAGCCAGGAACTATAGAAACCATTTACCGACTTGATATCGGCCTCTATTTTCAGCCACATATCATTTACCTCTTCCGCATCTGTCTGTAGCTGGTAGCGTTGAACCTCAGCTTCACCGCCAACTGCAAACTGTACCTTTAGCGGTTCTCTCCACATGGTACTGTCTTTATCGTATCCTATCTCACTACTGAGGTAGTCTTCGTTATCCATCAGGCTCATATCCAGCGGTGAGGGGTACATATTGAGATAAATACGGGAGTAGTACCTCCTGTTCATATCGTTGCTGTGAAGAATGGTCTTTTCGTATTGCTTTACCTGGAACAGGTTAACGAATATCATATAAGCGCCAACAATGTATATTATCCACCTTTTCCAGGCGGTAGTGTTCACATGCTGTATAAACGCAGCAAACGGCAATGCAAATACAGGATAGCTCTGCACCAGGGCACGTGTGGAATAACTGCCTCCATACCTCCAGTCGGCCCAGGAAATAACAATATAAATATTCAGCAGGCAGAAGTATATGATCGATTTGCGGAATGGGAATTTCTTTACGAAGAATAACCCTGCCACAAAGAAAATAGTAACGGGTGTGTAAATAAACCATCCTTTCTCCCAGCCCGTCAGCACCCGCAGGTGAGGCGTGAGAAAATTCCACGCACTGCCTACATCATATATAAACGAGCCAGAAGTTACTTTCCAGTAAATGAGTTGTGGCAGTATGCCTGCGAAACCTGCGGCCACTGCAATATATACCTGCCCCATATTTTGCCTCACCATCTGCCATTTGGCTTTGGCGGCTTCTTTACTGTGTGTATTCCACAGCAAAGGGATGAACAACATCACTGCCTCTGTAGGCCGGCATATAGTTGCCAGCCCTATTATGTAACCGGTCAACGCTGCCCATATCCACCGTGGCGATTGGTGCCATTTATAAGTAGTCCACAGCACAAAAACATACAGGGGGAAAATATAGCCGTGGCTCATACCCGCATCTATGGCTACATACTGTACCAGGTTGGTAGCCAGGCACAGCAGCAGCAAGGTAATGGCCACTGTGCTATCGCTAAAGTAAAGAAGTAAAAAACGCCTGAGAAAAAGCAGCGCTACTATACAATAGAAGATAATACCTATAGCAATGGCATACTGGTAGGGCGGCGAAAAACCATCGGGCGGCCAGGAGCTATGCAAGGCGTATTGGTGGGCAGCAAGAAAAAAAGGCAATTGTAACAGTGCTACACCACCGAGGTACTTGCATACATAATTACCATTGGGCTGCAGGGATGCCTGGTAAAGGCCTCCGCCCGACATTTTATACTGGCTGTCGATAGCAGGGAACCATTCCAGCTTTGTAATATCATGGTAAATATATATGCCCGGCAGGTACATATAATAGCCGAGGGCGTCCCAGTCGGTTACTTTCAGTTGCTGCCCATGCAGGTCCGATTTATCTGCCCGGTATTTGCATAATACCAGCGCTATTATAATACAGGCAAGCAGTGACCCGGCGTTTTTAAAGGTATTTTTCATTTTGGCGTTTAAAAATACCTATTCTCTGCCAATGCAAGATTATGTACTGAACAGCATAAGCTCTTCTTCACCCATTTGTATATGCTCCCGGTAGCCCATACCTATTTTTTTGAGCAGGCTTACAGAAGCGGTATTATCGGGCAAAACTATGGCAAGTAGTTTTTCAAGCTTCAATGTTTCGTTTGCATACATGAGGGTATTCTTTGCCGCCTCGTATGCATACCCTTTGCCTGTATATGCAGGTAGAAACGCAAAACCGATATCTACGTGGTCAAGCGTATCCCGCTTAATAAGGCCGCACATTCCAATGGGTGCGTTACTTTCTTTCAGCACCACCTTGTAAAGGCCAAAGCCGTTTTCTTTATAGCTTTTCACAGGCACGTTCTGTATATACCGTTCTGCATCCTCTATGGTTTTCACGCCCCTGTCGCCTATAAACCGGAGCCACCCGGGCGTATTCAGCAGTTCAATTATAAATGCAGCATCGCTCATTTCAAATTTCTGGAGCAACAGCCTTTCGGTTTCCAGTATCATTGTATGTTTCCAGTTGTATTGGCCACAAAGCTACGAGGTTTACGCTCTATTGGGTATTTTTTACAATGCGCGGTATATGTGCGGGAAGACGGGTAAGCAACTCATAATTCAAGAGATTGGTCATTTCGCCAAAAGAAGCGACGGAAATTTCCTGGTCATCCTGTTTCCCTATCAATACCACCTCATCACCGGGAAAAACTTCGGGAATCATTGTAACATCCACAGCTACGCAATTCATATTTACAACACCTATTACGGGCACCCTGTACCCACGTATTAGCACAAAGCCCGTATTGCTTAAGCTGCGGCTGAAGCCATGTGCATACCCTACCGGTATCACGGCAATCCTCATTGGGGTTTGCGCCAGGTAGCTATAACCATAGCCGATAAATGCGCCCTGCGGCACATCCTTCACACTCATCACAAATGTTTGCCAGCGGATAACCCGTTTCAATACAGGCTTGCTTAACGCATGATGGGCTTTATTCATCTTACTGAGGTATTCCACTTTTATTTCAGGGCTGGGCCAGAAACCATATTGCAGGATACCGATGCGCAGCATATCGTACCGCATATCAGGGAAACGTATGGCAGCTGCCGAGCAGCAGGTATGTACCTGTACCGGCTCAATGCCCGCATCTATAAATTTCCGGTGTACCCTTTTAAAGATATTTTTCTGCTGGTGGAGGCGCACGTAGTTACTAAGGTTTTCGGCACCTGCAAAATGCATACACAGGCCTTTGAATATAACCTGGCCGCTATGCTCTTTTAATTTTTCTATCAGCCTGGGTACCTGCCTGGTATCGAAACCGCTGCGGTACATGCCTGTTTCTATCTCAACATGCACTTTTGCCTTTTTGCCGCTTTGCTCAGCAGCGCGTATGGCTATATCGAGGCGGTGCATATCGAAAACAAAAAATTCTATATTGTTTTCTACAGCCCACAGGATATCCGCATCATCCATTGCGCCCATTACCATAATAACAGACCCTTTGTCCGCTACCTGGTGCACGCGGTAAGCTTCCCCGGCATTGTATACCGAAAAATGCCTGATACCGCAGGCTTCCACCAGCGGAACATACTCTTCTATACCATGTCCATAAGCATTTCCCTTTACCACGGCACTTATGGCTATATCATTCCCAAAATGCGATTTTAAAAAATTCCAGTTGTGCTGTATTGCTTCTTTGTCGAGAGTAATAGTTGACGACGATATCATAATTCCTGTACTTTTTTCTGAATGGCTGCAAACATATCAATACCTGTTTTCATAATCTCGTCAGGGAAATCGTATGCCGGGTGGTGCAATGGCTTGCAGTCTTCACCTGCGCCGATGCCAAACATGGCGCCGGGGTACATTTGGGTAAACAACCCGAAATCTTCTCCCCACCTGAAGGGCTCTTTTCTTTCCATATATTCCAGTTTCAACTCCGCTGCACTTGCGCTGATTACTGCTACAGCTTCTTCGGCATTCATATTGGCTTCAAATGGCTCTATCATTTCAAAATCCACTTCCAGTTCTTCATCTTTAGCAATCCTTTCCGCATCGCTTTTTATTTTTTCCAGCACTTGAGACAGGCGTTCCGGCGTATCCGCCCTGATGGTGAGGTGTACAGTACCCTCCCCTGCCGATATGCCATACGATTTACTGCCCAGCAGCGTATAAACAGGGGTGACGGTTACATATTCATGCAATTTCTTACGCTCCATGTTATGCTTCAGCGCTGCTATGGTATAAAGACTCATGCCACGGGCAGGGTTCCTGCCGTTCCAGGGTTCAGCCGCATGTGCGGTATAACCTTTGAAACCGGCAGCAAGGCTTACTACGCTGGATGTAAAGCTTCCCTGCCGGCAAACAATAGCATGCATTTTATAACCCGGCAGGTTGTGCAATGCAAATACCATGTCAATTTTCAGCTTCTTCAGTTTCTTACTATCTATTACCGCCTGTGCTCCCCAGCCGTTTTCTTCCGATGGCTGAAACAATAAAAAAACGTCCCCTTTTTCGGGACGGTTCGCTGAAAACTTTTGGGCAAGGCCATACAGTATGGTTGTATGCCCGTCGTGGCCACACTTGTGTGAAACGCCGTTTACTGATGAACGGTAGCGTGCTGTAATGGTTTCCTGTATCGGCAGGGCATCAATATCTGCCCTGAACAGTATGTTTTTCCCCCGTTTTTTTCCTTTGAAGTACAGGAGCAAACCTGTCTCCGCTACACTTTCTATCCTGTCTATATTTAACTTGTCGAGCAGGCCCTGTATGTAATATCTTGTATTAATCTCTTTTTGAGACACCTCCGGGTTCTGGTGCAGATGGTGTCTTATTACTTCCAGTTGTTTCATCATATTTCCGCCTTATAATTGATAATATAATGAATCTGGCGCGGACAGCCAAAAATGATGGCATATCCTTATACTCATATATAATATCCCGCCCCTGCATTTCGCATGCCTATTATATCCTGCACCGGCGCAGTATCGCAATCATTTACCGGGATACCAGGCCGGTACGGATGCATTTTATTTGCAAAGCAAGACAAGTCAATTTCAGAAAATTCTTTTTTTACTGCATGAACGTCGCCTGTGCGGTGGTCAGCACATTTGTTGAGCACGCGTTCAAGCAGTGCGCCTAATGAAGTACTCCTGACATCCTCCGGCAGGCAGGCATCCGTATTATATAGCAAAACAGCTTCTGCGCGGCTTTTTGCGGGCAAGCCTGTAAGACATTCCAGCAATACCTGGCCCCATGCATACAGGTCTGACTTGATTGAAACCTGTCCGCCATTTAATTGCTCCGGCGCACAATAGGGCACCGTACACATAAGCGGGTAAGCACCGTCGTTACCATAGCCGGGCGCAGGGGTTGTAAATGCGCTGTTACCAAAATCCAGCAAACGGACATATACACCAGCATGATAGCCGGATACCATAATGTTTTGCGGTTTCAGGTCGGCATGAACAATGTTTACAGATTGCAAATAGATAAGCGCATCCAGTACCTGGAGCATCATTTGCTTTGTCTTCACAACGGGTATAATGCCGTTGTGCAGTATAATGTCTTTCAGCGTCTCTCCCTGTACGAATTCGAATACCGTTACCGGCTGGCCATCGCCGAAATATCCCGTATCCAACAACTGCACAATATTGGGGTGTTGTACGATACTGCCAATCTGCTGTTCACGCTCAAAACTGCGTATGTGCCTGGATAAATACAGGGCAGAATCTATATCGTTTTTCAGGGTTTTTACGGCAACTGTAGTACCGTCAAGGGTATTTACGGCTTTGAATACCACCCCCAATCCCCCCTGCCCGATCTTGTTGGTTATGGTGTAGCTGCTGTGTTTACCACAGATGGTCGCACCTGTTTTCATGGCAATCAATTCAAATTGGCCGTAGCCAGGTATAAGTTATAAACTACTTAACACACTATCTCGCCGATACAAACATCATCCTTTATCACCTTTAGTTGCGGAAAGGCGAACCTTAGCTCCCCGGTGCGGCGCTCGATGATTTTGGAAAACAAATTGCCAAAGGGTTTCATTTTCACAAATTGCTTTCTCAGCCTGAATATCTGCAGGTTCAGGTAGTATTTATCAATGTTATACCCTAATTCTTTACTTACATTTCTTTCCAGTTCTTCCATCGATACCCATCCCTGGTCGTCGGGAGAAAAACCTTTCTCAAAATCCTCCAGGCGTTTTCTTGTAAGCGTGAGCAGTAAGTAGTTATAAGTATGCCGGCCCATGTCATACTCTTCATTATCTGCCAGCAGTTTAAGCCTTATATCCTCTTCATCGGGGCTTAATGAGAAAACGAAGTGCACATTCCGTAAAACTTCTTCCTGCCCGCTGGTATCCAGCAGTGCTTCGTTGGTTACATACTCCCATGCCTCACCGCTTATATTTAATACCCGTCCATTGGTCAATAATACTCTGCCATGCTGGGATTCTGCATACCAATCGTTGTTGTCTGAAGCATAAAACATAACCTCGGGCTTCTGCTCGTCCGGCAATACGCGGCACGAATCCAGGACAACTATTTTATTCTTTGTACTTAATGATCTCAGGTAATTATATGGCCGGTCAAGGTCTGCTACGCGCCATATATCAGTCCCGGTGCTGCTGAACCGGATTTCAGAGCCGGCATGAAGCTGCACATAGTTTTTACGGTAACGCTCGCTACCGACTTGTGTGCCGTTAAGGCTATGGTCTCTTAAAAACCAGCCGGATTTGGTCCAGTATATTGTGGCGTGGAAACGCGAAACGTCTTTACTTTCGATATGCGTGTTGCATAAATGACCGCCCCTGCCAAACAGGTGGTACGAATGTAACAGAACGGCCTCTCCCGTTCTCATGTTTTCAATGGTTGCCATACAGTGGTGATTTAGATGTAGTATGGGTGTATAGGCCTTGTATGCATAAATATACATAAACCAATACTTATTACCATCGTATCAACAACTTAAATCTTACAGCCGCCTGTCAAACCATGATGTATTCAGCCATTGTAATGCTATTATTTTATTGTTACGTGTTTGAAATATAATCAAGACTCAATACCAGGTTATTTAACATTACTAACGGGTATGGCTGGCGGGTAAGGTTAGAGAATATTACGAGGTTGAACCTAAGCTTACCTTTAAACCTGTTGGGGTTGTATGCACTAAACCAGTCATTAATAGCGTCTGCCCAGCTTTGCAACATGGGGTCGAGCCCGGTAGCCAGTGTTACAGGTATCACCGTTTGCATGAGCACAGGCAAATTGATTGGCGATATATCCGGGTTGATATTATAGTCATAACTGCAGGTCATCTGGAAAGAAAGTACGGGTTCCGTGTTTTCTTTCAGCAGGGTATCCATCAACGTCTTGAGCTGGTTGTATAACGTGCGCACGGTTGGCGAGCCCTGGTTAGCGGGCAGGTTTGCAATCTCTATCAACTGCTCGCTCGAAATAGTAGGCAGGTAAGGGTTAGAGAATGACAGGTCGCCGGTAGTGTATACAAACGACGGATTAATGGTTTTACCCGGTATCAGGTTTTCATTCCGTGTCAGGAATACGTTGGTCAAAGCATCCTGCCGCTGCAATACATTAAGCTGCGGCAGTACTACCTCGCGCGGTTGTATATTCTGCGCTACACTGCTGAGCAATGGTGTACCGTCTGCTTTGCTTACGTAGTAATAGCATACATCTCCGTTGCAGGGTTCCTCAGTATTTGTCCATAGTGTCATTTCATAGGTATCGGGCTCAATGTACACCTCCGGCGTGCCTATACCGGCAGGCGGTTTACCGTAAACGGTTACTACCTGCACCTGTTCGCCGTCAAGGCTCATCGGCCCTTCCTGTATCCTGAAAGAATACGGTTCTGCCGAGCCTGTGCTTATGTCCGGTTGAGAACGGCTTACCATCATTAACCCATTCCCGCCCGATGCAGCCGTTACGACATTCGCTATGAGTTGCACGAACGATTTCAGTGCCACACCCGAATCATTGAAAAGCTTATCTATATCCGGCCCTGTTTCATTGTAAACCGAAGCATCTATTTTGGCAACAAGTGCTTTCAGGTCAACATCAACAGAAGGATAAACCGTAATAAATTCCGCCAGTTGGTTAAATGCATCCTGCAAAGCGAAAGCTTCCAGCATCATCGCATCGCCCACGTTAAAGTTCACGGTAAAATTGAGCGTATCCTGCGGGTAATGGAAAGACTGTGAATAGTTGATGGTATAATCCCATTCCAGCAGCTTGCTGATATCCGGGTTATTCACATTAGGCGCTACACCTTCCTGGTTCACCAGCGACGGATTTTCAGGGAATGCCCTGAGGAACATAGGCACGTCAAAGCCGCCCAGTTGCTTTTCAAGCGATGCCACCCTTTGGTCGGGAAGTACAAAACTCAGCCAGCTTGACGGGGTGAACCCGTTGATTGGCTCAGCTATCTGGTGCTCTATGTCCGCGCTCTTATAGTTCAGGTCAAGGTGAATCTTAGATAATACTTCCCCTTCCTGCCCCCTGACAATTTCAGGGGTAGTGAGCAAGAACGCAAGCGGTTGTGTCGTTTCTTCAGACAAGGATATTTTTGCCGAAGTGATGGTAAGCTGGTCTGGTTTTGAATAGCTCACATAATCGGTAGAAATGATATCTGTCTTATTACCCGCTACAGGGCGGTTATTTGCATCCAGCAAGTTGCTGATTGTAACGGTTGTAGTACCTATCAGCACATTGGCCGATGCTTTCAGGGTCACGGCAGTGCCATCTTCCGATAAAGATGCAGACTCAACCGTTAATGGTGTTGTAAGCGTATAATTAGCGGCATCGTTTGCCGTAACTGCATCCAGCGGTGCACTGAAGTGCAAAATAACAGTGTCCAGTGCCTCTTCATCGCTTACAGCGCCTTCGAATATGGTGTTTTGTATAAAGTTGCCATACAGGTTGGGCGGCGTACCGGTTGCAGCATCTGCCTTCACATCCACATCAAACATCACACCCGAGTTGGTAGCATACAGGTTGGTAAGCTTAACCAGCAATGCCTGTTTCAATGCTTCCTGTACGGATGCCGGGTCGGCAGTTTCGTCTTCGTATACCGTTACCATCAGGAATTTAGCAATATCGGCAAGCGCTTCTTTATTGTCCTGCAGGTCTTTGAGGTAAGTGGTGCCCAGTTTTTTGTCAACCAGTTGTACCGGGGCGGTAAACTCAGGTGTGAAGATATCGTCTATCGCGCCAAAGAAACTGCCTACCCACTGGTCAAGGTCTATTTCCGTAAAGTCCTGTTGATAAGCCGGTGTACTGAAGTCAATACCCGTACCTGTAGCATAGGTATAGATATCAACACCTGAACGGCTTTCCAGTTTGTTGGATACCGGCATGGGGGCAAACAGCGCCGGTACGCCGGGGTTATCCACACTATACGAAATAGGCTGGGAACCGTCTGTACCTAACCGCACTACCCATACCGTACCATCGGGGCTTTGCTGGCCCAGTTTATCACGGTCGGCCCCGGTAGAGATTTTCAAATAGTAGCTATCGGGAACAGACATCACCGTTTCAAACGCCTGGGCAAAGTCATTAAGCGCCTGTGTGCTTCCGGAAGCCGAACTGGTAGAAGGAGCGATAACCGTGGTTACCTTTTTAACACCGCCCGTTGTCTCAAAATCGCCCATTACGGCGCCGCCGGTGCGTTTAATGGTAAGAGACAATGTCAATTCAAAAATCTGGTCGGCCACCACTTTCGACGGGTCGATATCAAACGTGAGGGTATGCACCAGTGCAGGGGCGGCAACGCTGGTCCGCCCGGCGCTCCTGTCTTCGAGGTATTTGTAAATAGAGGCCACCCAGTTTTGAACAAGGTCGGTATATGCTGCGGCATCCACCGTAAAGCCATCCGTAAACATGCTGGTCTGCATGGATATCTGCATACCTGCGGGGTCGGTGAGCTGGTACCATAGCTGGGTATATACCTGGAAATCATGCTGTGCCTGCTGTACAATGGATGATGTTGCCGTACCGGGTATATCAGGATAGCTGTACGTAGCCTGCCCGTTGTAGGCAACTTTTTGCGTACTGTCTTTAATGTTGCCTATGGCAAGCGTATATTCAGTATCCTGCGCCATTTCTGCCGTGGTCAGCGTAACCGTTTTATTATCGCTTCCCAATACAGCGCCTGTAATGCTCAGCGCAGGGGTAATTTGATAATTGGCCAGGTTGGTAGCAGTAGCCTGGTCTAACGCAGTAGTAAATACGAGGGAAATGCTTGTGGCTGCGGTTCCTGTTGCAGTAAGCAGGCCATTGTATTGAGTGGTATCAAAAGACAACGGCACAAGGATTTGCGTAGACGGCGTACCTGTAACCTGCCATGAATTCGATACGGACGGCCACTGGTTCACGGCCAGTATGGCATCGGTGTAGCCTGTCAGTATAGGCGCTTCGTTAATAACGCCTGTTGCAGATGGCTGTGCCAGTGTAGTGAGCATGGTATTGCCGTAAATATCGCACCATTCAAAATCGGCCTGTACCAGGTAGCCTATGCCTTTATACGGGCTGGTTGAAATGTCCGGCATACCTGCTGTTGTAGTGGTGCCGGGTGCTTCATTAGCAAACTTATAGTAAGGCACCGATTGACGGAACACCCATTTACCGGGTACGGCAGGTTCGGAATCCGTAGGCCCTGCGGGTAAGCTGGGGTTACTTGCCCTGAACCATGAATTATCTGCTAACTCAAAATTCAGTATAGAGAAATCGTTTTGAAGGAAAAGCAGTGCATAATCTTTATCCGCCGGGTTATCAGGTACGGGTGCAGGTTCCGTACGGACTGCCTGGAGCGATACAACACCTGCCGGCACGGTGGCTACTCTTGTAACAGGGCCGCCACGCATAACCAGTTGCGTGCCTGACACATACAGGTTAACCACATCTGCATTATAATTGGCCAGTGAAGTAAGGTCCATGCCATAGTATAACGAGATAGCAGCCAGTGTTTTTGTATTATCGCTGGCCCCGGCTTTTACCGTAAGTGGCGGCAACCTTAACCCCATGTACAGGGGCAATACCGACGGCCATGTAGTTACCAGCGGGTTAGCCTGCTTGATAGCGTCCTGCGATGTACTGAATTTATCTGCAATGGATTGTAGCGATTCGCCTGCTGCCGTTCTTACCTGGTAAGTACCTTCTGCAACATTGATATCTTTATTGACAGTCAGCACAGCAGCCGGGTTGTCTTCCACTATATTGCCAATATTGGTAAAATACTGGAACGAAAGCTGGCTCAGCGTATCGCCATCGTTAAACGTAGCCGTATGCTGTACCGGGTCAGACTTCGCAAAAAGCGAGTTGTCATTTATATTAACAGGGTCGCCGGTTACAAATATATTCATGCACGGTTGCAGCAGGTTCTGTTCTTCGCTCACACCGCTGTTGGAATAGAGCGTAATAAGTGACAAGGCAGCCTCCCCTTTGTCATTAAAGGCATGGTCGGGCAGGCCCTCTTCGTTTTCAGCATTGTAATAATACAGGTAATAGCCCCCGTCTCTTGTAATACTTGCCTGCCACAGCAGGGTTACCAGTTCCGCAGGTGTATTCAGCAGGTTGCTTGTTTCACTTTCAACCTTTAATGCCTCGGCAAACAGCCCCATTTGCATTACACTTTCAGGACGGGTGAACGTTGACAGGTTTGCCTGGGCAATACCAATTGTCAGGCTGCCGATGGGGTCTGTCTGCACACCGGGGTTGGAGCCGTTCGACTGGTTGGGCGCATAGCCGAATGCGATGAGGTCTACCAGGCTGTCGTTGTTATCCAGGTAGTTCACCATCTGCTCCAGTATCAGGGCATTGTTACCATCGGCCCCGCTTATCTCATAGGTAGTGGCAGAGGCAGGACTATCCGGCGAAAGCGGCACTTTCTTGATGGTGAATGTAACCTGTGTACCCCAGCCGTAGTTGCCTATAGGCACAGAGTCCATTGATTTGGTAGCCGGGTCAACCGTGCCTATCTGCACCTGGAAACGTGGTGTTACTTTCCTACCCGTGGGGTCGGCAAGGCTTACCAGGTCGTTGGGCAGCGCCCATATATTAACAGACTGTGAGCCGCCGGGCGTACCGCCGTACGGCAATACAAGCGGTGACCCAACCTGCCATGTGCTGACTGTGCTGAAGGAGTAATGCCCGTAGTTGTAGCTGAACATATCCCCCATTCCCAACTGTTCTATAGACAGGTCGAGATAATTGGCCTGTGCATAGGTACGCACTGTATTGATTTGCGTGTAGGTATTCGTGCCCTCTTTCAAAGGAATATCCAACGTGTTTTTACTGCCCTCGAATATCATCCATTCAAGGGTTGCGGGAATAACGAATGATATAGTGTACGAAGCCCCCGATTTCAACACGGGAATCGGGAACTGCTGGCCCGTCAATGCAAAAAGGCCGGCAGTGTCTTCTACGTACTTCATTTGCGCATCTACCCACATGCCCTGGAATTTAGGCGTGATTTGCTGCGTAGGCAGGCGCAGGCCCGACAGGTAATACCGGGACGACATACCGGAGAGTTGTTGTAAACCGCCGGTTGCCTGTATCTCATTGATTAGCTCGCCTACTTTAAATTGAGACAGGTCTGTAAACACCAGTTGGCCATCATTGTCGTTTATGTCAAAAAGGTCTTTAATAGTTGTATTTTCAGGCGCACCTGCCAGTGTACTGATGCTGACACCATAACGGGCAGAGAACGACACCAGTGTATCTGCATCCTGTGTCTGGCCACTGAAGCCCGGTAACGAGATTTTGACCGAAGGCATTAGTAAACCTGCCAGCGACAATACATTGGTATTGGTCAGCAACTCGTCTACCGTAACCGCAAGGTCTGTTGCAATACTGCTGAGCGAATTGCCCGATTGTACCACAATCGCATCCTTGCCCGGATAAGTTATAGCAATACCGCTTTGCAGAATGGTTGTGGCATGCTGGTTTAATGTGGCCAGTTCCTTAGAACTGAACCCGCTGTTGTACATGGCATTTGCAGCTATGCTGTCGAACGTATCATTGCTTACCGTACTGTACACGGCACCGTTTACTTTAACGGCACTGCCTGTTGTGAGCACGTGCGATTTGTTACTTTCAAACAGCTCATCAACCGTGTAATCTCCCGTTGTGTATTGTGCATTGGTATTTATCCAGCTTATAATGTCGGCTACCGTCTGGCCGCTCACCATCTGGTACTCGAACGATTCCAAAGCGTTGATGGCGTTCTGCACCATTTGCCTTGCCTGCAACAGGAAGTAATCTGCAAATATGAAGCTACCCATCGATTCAGGATTATTCTGCACCTGTACGGCTTCCAGGGTTGCCTGCTGGCTCTCCTGCTGCATTTGCACAGCCAGCTCATCAAAGTACACTCTCAGGTCGTCTATGTATGTTTCCGATAGCTCGTTATATGCCGCAAACGAATAGGACAAAGCAGGCTGGCTATCGAATGCAGGCAGCGATATAGACAATTCAGGGGCAACCGGGAAATAGGTCGTGTCTTCCTGTCCTGTAATGTCTGACGGATGCGAAACGGTCATCAACATTTGTGCATCCATGAAGCTGTCAATATCGGAAACGGGGATTGGATTGGTATTATCCGAATCGTTCAGGTAATCATATATTTCCTCAAGACGAACTTTGCTGATAACGAGATCATCCACATCGTCCGCACTGATGGCCCCCTGGTGGAAGGCTGCTATTACCCAGCGGAATATTTGCTTCACCAATACTTCGTAACAAGTATCAGGAGCTTCACCTTTCGCCTTTTTCTTTGCAGAATCGGGGTCTTCGGCAGCGGAAGCAACAGACTTTATGAACAGCATGGCGGAATAAACCGCTATTTGCTCGGTAGTTGTTGTAGCCATATCTCCTGCAATGCTGAGGCCCAATGCGAGGTAAGCAGTCAACGGTGCTTTCTTTACAGGCGCTGTCAGGTTGCTCCAGGTAGGGGTATCGTTGAATATATCTGCTGCCAATGCCATGTACGAAACAGCATACAGCCTTTCAGGCCGGGGCGCTGCCGTAGCTTTGAGCATGGTCAGGCTTTCGGCCTGCGTGCTTTGTGATACATGCCAGGGCGAAGAACCGCCGCCTACTTTTATCTCGTAAGATTCCCTGATGGTCAGTTTGAAGCTGAAGCTTATCTTAATGCTGAACAGCCCCAGGTTTATTTTGACAGATACGGAAACACTCACCTTTGCCGTAAGCCCCAATAGTATAGGCTGGTAGGCAGCAATGGTAATATCCGCCAGTATGCTTATCTCTACATTGACTTCTGCCTTGATGATTTTAAAATCGACATAACCGTATAGTTTTCCTTGTATGCCTATCACGCCTTTTACGCTGTAGTAATAGGCGGGCGCTATATCTGCCTGCTCTCCCGTAGAAGTATCCTGCGGCTGGTAGGGGTTGAATTTGGCTACAACCCCTTCAATAATAGTAACAAATGTGAGGCTGAAACCTGCGGCAAGGATACCTGCGTTAAAGTCGTATCCCAAACCAAACTGCAGGCCGACACCAAACAGGATAACCGGGTTGAATGTACCATTATCTATTACAGGCACTTCTGTGGAGGTAGCACTCGATTTTTTACCGAAGTACAATCCCGCAGAGCCCATAATAGGTATCGGGAAAGGTACATAGATAATCATCTGCAAGGTAAACGAGCGGGAGAAGTCGGCATTTTTGGGAAAGCCCAGGTCTACAAGAAAATCACCGTTGGTATAAATTTCGATGCCGAATACAGGCAGGGTTATGTTTACCTGCCCCAGTTGTATTTTCCTCATGATATCAGGCAGGGTAATCTCTGCCTGGTACACACCTACGGAATCGCTTATTTTCCGGTACATTATCTGGAAGTCGAGGCCTTTGAATATCCTTGCGGGGGCTCCGTCCAGTTTTATTCTTAAAGCATACAGGTTAGGGTCGTTGAACACTATCTGCATGTCTATAAAATACCCCGGCGAACCGCCATCGGTAGTAGCTAATGCTGTAGTGCTTCCGCCTGAATCACCACCCGATTTGTCGTCCTGCAGCTTCAACACACCAATGTCCATACCTACCAGCCACGAGCTATTGGCATCAAAGACGATATCCGGTATTTCCGACGGGTCTGTCAAAGGTAGCTTGTACATTTCATCTATGGCGCTTTGTACAGAAGTTGCATCTGCAAAGCCCGGCAGGGTAACGTGTTGGCCCAATGCCAGCAGGCGGAGGTCGAAGTATTTATTGCCCTGTCCTGACGGCGCGGGGGTATTTTCCGGTTTAGATGCATCCCATGTGATTTTATCGGGGCTTTCGCCTGTGGCAGGGTTTGTTCCGGTAATCCAGAAGAAGGAACCTTCCAGTGTAATGAATACACCATTGTCTTCTGCCTTAGCCTGCCCGGATTGATAATTAATCCCGATTTTAGTGATTTTACAAAAGCCCAGATTGATTTCACCGATATTCAGGTTGAATGAAACGGTTTTGGCTGTAAAGTCGTACACCAGTTCCAGGGCGCTGAGCGATAAACTGTTCAGCAGGTCCCAGGGTGATGCAAGCCCGTATTTATAACCGGTCAACCAACTGATGGCTTCTTCCACAATAGAGCCCAGTGAAACGGAGTCGGTAAATTTCAATGTACCTATCCAGTGTTTGGGCTGGCCTTTTTCCACTTCCTTCTCTACAATAGTACCTGTAAGCACGCCCCATGTAAACCGGAATGTAAGTATGTCCGGGTTATAGTCATAGAAGATATTCATTTTGATGCCTATCCACTCTATGTCTGCATTCAGGGAGCAATAATAGCCCGGCTTATCTTCTGTAGTTGAGGCTTCTTTGTCGCTGCCACCATACAACCCGTAACCGAATTTCAGGTCGGCGCGCACCTTCATGGCAATGAACGGAATGGTCCAGTAGCCATCGGTCTCACCGCCTATCTCATAATATTTTTTAGCTTGCTGAAAAGTAAAACTGAGGTTCTTTAACGAATAGTCGTACTCGGCGGGTATCTGCCAGTTAGAAGGCAATAACTGGTTGGCAATTGCCGTCAGTTGCAGCGTATTGTCTGCATTTTGCTGCCCGTTGAATACCCAGCCGGTATCAGCCTGGTATGCTGCACCGAGTGTGATAGAAAAAGCGGTTTCGCCCTGCCCGAAAGTAAACCCACCGGAAATACCGCCTTCCAGTTTTTTATCCTTGGATTGTACCCTTACCCCTACTTCGTTTATGGTAACAGACGGGGCGGCGGGGATTATTTCAAAAGTCCAGTCGAAATTCAATTTCGATGTTACATTGTAATTCCCGGTCGTCCCGTCAAATGATGCAATGAATTCAGTTACTACTGGCGTATAGCCTTCCGGGTCAAATACCGTACCGGGCAGGAACAGGTTGAACAGGTCTGTAACCTTGATAACACCACTGGCCAACTGCCCGGATAAAACAGGGCCGGGATACTTCATGCTCACGATAATTACGCCCGCATCGTCACCGGTACCTATTGTAAATTTACCCATCACGCTCCAGGTGGTTGTACGGTCGGTAACCGAGCCCGGGTCCTGTATCAGCACATTCATGGTGATGCTGTTCATCTCCAGCCCCTCCATGAGTGTAACAGAGCCGCTTGTTGCCAGTACAAAGCTGACGTACTCTATTTTATTGGCATCTGTATTGTAGGCCATCTGGCAGTCTGTAACACCAATAGCGCTGAGCGCATTAAACGGGCTGGGCAATGACTGTACCAGGTTGACACCGCCTGCCAACTGGTAAAATTTAGACACACTTGCGGGCTCTTTAAAGTGACCTTCAAGTTGCCATACGCCCTGCTGTATCGGTAGCCGTATAGACAGGTCGAGGTCTAAGCCGTTCAGTATGCCACCAACCCCACCCTGTGCAGGTATGATGCTGTCTGCAACAGTCAGCAGTACATACGGCTGGTCAAACAGCAGCCAGGGCAGTTGTTCCGTTAGCCATGTACCTGTATAGGTCATTTTCCAGTCTGAAATCACACTACCTTCAGGGGCCGTAAAGGTAATGGTGAAGTTCATGGGCACACCATCAAACACATCAGTGTTGCCGCTCACTATTATTTCCGTCGGGTCCGGTGTATCTTTGGCGGGTTGTATCGTAGTATCAGACAGTGTTATTTTTACGCCTAACAGCCCAGATATAAAATTGAATATCGGCCCGGCATCATATACACCGGGGAACAGGTTAAGCACATTCTTATCATCCAGGTTGTCGTACAGTTTTCCCAGCAACGCATTGAGCGGGTTAGTATCCTCTTCTGCCGCCAGCATTGTTTTTGCAGTACTTTCCGTAGCAGTTAGTACGCCATTGGATTGGAGTATGTACCCTAAGTAACTAACCCCCACCCTGAATTTATCATTAGCAGGGTTCTGGTAAAATGTTTTAATGGATTTGTAATAGTCCTGGTAAGCGCCTGTAGAAGAGCTCATATAATCGCGGATAAAACCGCCTATTACTTCCGCCGGGTTTTCACTGCTCTTGCTGGGCCATAGCGCAATTATATAATTGATCTGATTGGCAATTTGCTGCATTTTATATACGATGGTAGGCACATACACTACCGGCACGTATATGTTCGTATAGTCGATGTACTCATCGTACTCCGAATAACCCAGCAGGGTTGTAGGATATTGCACCGTGCTGCTGCTTGGGCGGGTAACATGAAAGTAGGGCTTGCCGAACTGTAAGGCAAGGTTGCCGGTGTTCTGCCCTTCAAATACAGACGGCATGGCCGCTTTGTACATTAGGTAATTAAAGATGGGGGCAGGCACCCTTCCCACCTGTACAAACAGCAAACGGTTATTTGCGCCATTCAGCCAGCTATATTGCCCTTCCACATTCGCCTTTGTGGCATTCCACACATATTTTGTCCTGTTGGCAGCATCTACACCGGTAAGATATTGTTGGCGGTACCCATGCGGTTTCAGGTTTTGTACCAGTTGGTTTCTCTGCTTTTGGGTAAGTGTTTCGGGGGCGATACCGTACTTCTCCAGTAATGCATTATCAGGGTTCAACTCGGAATTCCAACTGCTTTCCTGCGCACTAAACCCTCCGTTCATCAGTTCTTCGATTGGTGTCTCCCCTCCGCTGGTACGGTTGGTGAAGTTGTCCATCGACAGCAGTACGATTGGCTTAGCGCCCCCACGTACAGAGGTACCGCTCATTTGTGATGCCAGGTAACCTGTCATAATCTCAAACATGCGCTCTTCGGGCGGGTACTGCAATTCATAGTTGCCCTTTGTACGTATACTGTATGCAAGGCCAAGGTCGTACGCACCTGTTTGCGCAAGGAGGCTCTGTATCACTGCTACCTGGTTGGCAAACCCATTGTCGATATAATATTGCCAATCCGGTTCAGGCACAGGTATCTGTTCCCAATAGGCCCTTTGCTTAAAAGCGCCGTAGCTCAGCAATTGCTGTTTGCTGAGGTCTATCATTTTTTTAGCCGTATCCAGGAATTGTATCTCTTCAGGCGTAGTCCACAAATAAGGCTCCAGCCGCAGGAAATAATTGGTGTTTACCCTTTTAGCAAGATTGGGAGAACTGATTACGCCTTTATTATCAATCTGGTCTTCGGCACCTGTAAAGCCGAGGTTAACGATGGGGAGCGGCACCATGCCGTCTGTCCATTCTATAAGTTTAACAGTTGCATCCACTACCGTACCTTCGAGCTCATTGTCCAGTTCCGGCAACAGCTCATGCAGCTTTTTTAAAATGGTTTTGTCTTTATCCTCCAGGTAATAAACCTCGATAGTCTCATCATATCCAAAGCCGTTATTTTGCTCTGTATCTGCCAACTGGCGCAGCAGGTTTACCGTGTTTGTCTGGTGCCCGTAGCCCGGCGCATCAGAAACCCACATCCTGATTACCTCATTCTTTTTACCATTCAGGTAATCTTTGAACAGGTCAAGCGCCTGGCCCATATCAGCTTCCTGCTTCGAAGAAGTAAAATAACTGATAATGGAATTGAATATATCTGCAAAACTCATGGTGATTATTTTTTTGCCTATGAATCTATGGATTGGGATTCTTTATCTTGTTCGGCTTGTTTTTCTACATTATACATAGCATACCACCCAAGGCCCGATGCCTTGCCGCCCGATTGCGGGTTGCCAAACAGGTAAAACAGCGAAGAGCCGTTTGGTGGTATTTTTAATAATCCTAAAAACTTAAGGGCTATTTCCGTAAACATCATCATGAATGAATACTTGCCCTGCTTACTGGCTGTGTAGGTAAGCCTTATTTGCCCGATAGATAATTTCAGTACCGATTGCAGGCTGATTAATTTGGCCCCACCGCCTGTACCCGGCAGCTTAATGCCTACCATCACCGGCGGTGCGGCACAGGTATCGTTTGCATTGGCCGAGGGGTCCCATACAGTCAGCAATGTAGAGGTAAGGCCCACATTGCCTGCCAACTGCCCGGGGGTTCCCATATTGAGCTGGTACGACAACCCGACCCATGATTTACCCGCTATTGAAGTAACTTTTAAGTCAGTGATTACCGTAAGGTAATCCTTCCCTATGGGCAGGTTGTCCCCGGTGCCCTGTGTCAGGTTCTGAAGGTCGAGGGCAAAGTTAATATAAAGGCTGTTGGCCCTCGGTGTGCTCCGCCCCTGGTCAAAGGTCATTTTCGAGGTATCGAAAACAAGGCTCTTACTTACGGGGGCTGTTTGCCCGGGAGTGTATGGCGCTGCTACCATTTTAATGCCGAGCCCGTTGAATATAAGCCCTTTCCTCGGGTCGTCTTTCCCGGCATCATTGCCAAATGAGAACAGGTCAAAATCGGTGCAGGTACATTGTGCAGTACCCGTACAACTGCAGCCGCCGTCCTTTGTGGGGCAACAGGTATCATCATCAGTGCCGGTACCGTCCACCTTCGATACCATGTATAACTTTTTAAAGTCCCAGTAGCCGTTAATGGCAAACCAGCTTACCAGGTTGCCATCCGAATCGGTACCAATGGTACTGAAGGTTGCATTGGTCACTTCAACCTTATTGACTACAGGATTATTGAAATAAAAAGTATTAACGCCATCTGTATTCAGGCTGTAAATAGCTTCGGAGCCTTTGAACTGCAAGGCCCCTTTCAGTATCATGGTATTATAAGTATTTCCTCCTGTACCCATGTGGTCTACAGGGCTTCCGAAATAATTATTGGTGGTAAGCTGGGCGTAGCTCTGAAACTTTTTGACGGATGTATTTTCAAACAATACCTGCAGGTTCAGCAAAACGAAATCATAGGTTTCCGAAAGGTCGGGCTCGATGGGCTGCGGGTTTTGCTGTACAACAAAATCAGGGTCGTTGTAATAAATAAGCCCGAACATGGAACTCGGCGTTTGTATTTCAGGGCCATTACTGCCCTGCTGTACGGGGGTGATGTTGATGCCGAAGTGGTGCGCCCTGAAGTCTGCCGGGTACCTTACGCCGGAAAGTATACCATACAGGTTGGTGGGCAACTGGTCTATATTCATTCCCAGTACCAGTATACCTGTCCAGTTCTCATCTGTTGCTATGGCATTGAAGTTGCCGAAATATGCTGTATCGGTTTGTTGGTATGCATCGCTGAAATAGGTCTGCATCCATTGTGAAAGTATCACAAGCTGCGATGTATCGGGAGCATCCAGCCCGCCCTGGCTGTTGATGGTGGTAGGTGCGGCAAATGTATCTTTGTCCGTCCATTTCTGCCAGTTGGCCACCAGGCTGTTCTGCACATCGTCAGGGTCGTACAGTTTGCCTTTTCTCCCTTTTACTATAATAATGTTGTTATAATCGTTGTATTTGTTTTGGGTACCGGTATTGGCCTGCATACCCCAGTCGCCAATGAACATGTAGTTATAAAACTTGCCTGCATCTTCGCTCACACCGTCTGCACGTTCTGTTTTATTCACCGGCGTACCGAGATTCTCACCATTGGCGATTACCAGGAACAGGTCGCTTGTTTGAAACGCCTGCACCAGTTCATTGTCCGGCTGGGCAAAATACATTTTTGTATAAGCTCCGCCGCTGTCCTGGTTCTGGGCCAAATATATGGCATCCCATACCGGGTTATTGTCAGAGCCCTGCAGGCCTACAATAAGCCCTGAGGGTGTTGTTACAGTAGTAGGCACTGCCGCAGCAGTGGCTTTCAATCCTTTCTGGCTTGCTCTTTTATAAAAAGCTTCTTTGGCCTGTTGCTGTGCCGCTATCAGTACGGCATTAATGTTTTTCTTTCGTATGGCCGATATGATTGTTTTTTCAACGCCTTCAATCTGGTCCAGTGAAAAAGAACTGGTACCTGTGGCATCGGGCTTCACTGCCGAGTAAGGCAGCATCGGGAATAGGGTCTTATCGTCGGGCGTGAATGTGAAATTGGGCTTAGAGTGCCCCAGCAATGTGCTGTTTGAGCCTGCATCATTACCATACAGCGCAGCGCCCTGTGGCTGTGCCAGGTAAGACGGTAAGGAATTGCCTGTTCCGTTCACTACGGTACACCACGAGGTACGGTAAGTAGTATCCAGCAAGGGCGTATTGGGCATTACGGGTGCAGTGACCGGGGAAGAGACCGGGAGCGGGTAAGCCGGTGCATACGCAGGCTGGTTACCTATAAAGCGTAAAAAATCGCCTGCCGTACTGGTTGTTTTTGATTTTACATTGAACAGCTCTGTGCCTTGCAGGCCGCATTGCAAAGTATATACGGTATCGGTGCCAGCGTTGGGTATTTGTATCACAAAGTCACCTTCGGGGGCAAGATGGCTGTTTTGCGCATTGGCGCTGTATTGTTCGCCATTATTAAAAATCAGGCGGCTGTTCAGCCCCGTGCCTGATACGGAAGGCACGAACCCGATGGCAGCACCAAAGGTGGTAAAGTAACAGGAAGTCAATACGGTTTCCGCCTGGTCCTGGTCTTTGCCTGTGAAATCAAACACAGTCCTCCTTGAATCATACTGCTCCTGCATGGTTACACCGGGAGCATATGTATAGTCGAAGGCTGTGTTGAAAATATCTGTGGGGTCTATGGTTATATTAAAGCCGATAGCATCATCGGGAGACGGGTCTATATCGCTGGCCAGTGGCAGGTATTCGGATAGTGCCGTCTGCACCGGGTTGTTGAGCAAGGGTATCAATACCTGGAAGCCCCATGATAAGCCATTGCCTAAGGATGACCTGGTAATGGCAAGGGAAAACGAGATACATCCCCTGTAGGTTCCGCTCAGGGGCAGTACACCTATTGTCGCATTGCTGATATTCTGGTCGGGTGCGCGTGCGCCTGTAAACTGTATCCGTGCGCCACCGCTATCGGTTGTGCCCAACACAATAGAATTATCAGTAGCTGTAAGCTGCATATTATTCTGCACCTGTAGCGATAGCCCCGAAACCAGTTGAAAAGTGAGCCCCTGTATAGTAGCAGACCCGTTGCCGGCTATGGTCATTATCGTAGTGTTCTGGCTAACGCTGAAATTATTAACGTCGGATAACCAGATGATGTACCTGCCGGTGCCCAGCAGTTGCAACAGTTGTGCAACGAATGCATCCGTTTGCTCCTGAGTATCTAATTGGGGGGTATAAGCAGACAGTATAAAACTCCCGTTCAAACTGCTGTCGGTCAACGCCTGGCTTACATCGTAGCCCTCCTGCGGCACTGATGGCGGTTGGGGTAAAAGAAATGCTGCAAATCCCCTGTCTTCACTGGTGGTAGGGGCAACATACAGTTGGGTATTCAACGATTTTATAAAAAAAGCCATACTGTTATGTTTAAACCATTAATGGTAAGGTTGCCTTATACGCTTAATGGGGAAGATGGTAATAGTGTGTCCTTTTGCTCCCCGTAAGGGGTCAATACATCATCAACCTTGTTTAAACCCTTACGGATATAAACAGATTAAGATGCCGGCGTTAAAACCGGCATCTCTAAGTCAGTTGTAAGAAGGCCTTGTATTAAGTGGTAAATGAAGCTGTGCAAGCCATAGCGGTCTGAACGTTTGTTCCGCCTGCACCGGCTTTCCAGCCACTGGTGAACAGCGCTACGGTGTACGACTGCCCGCGCAGTATAGCTACGTTATTGATAGCTGCTGCACCCTGGCTGCTGTCCAGCCCGATAGCATTTGCTGCTTTTGGGGGAGTGGTATAAGACGCCTGGCCGCTTTGCCAGATACCTACCCATGCACCGTTTGTTTTCGGGGTTGCACCATCAGGCAACTGGAAGTCCATGGTAACCGAATCGGCCAGCGCCTTTACGTTGTTTAACACAGGAGTTGTGTATTCCATCGGGGCGCTTGCATCTGCAGGCACAAAGCCGGTGGTACAAATATTCATCCATGTGGTGCCGGCTGTTGAGCCTTTGGGGCCTACTGCATAGCCTACGATATAGCTAACACCTACCTGAACGGTGATGTTATCAAATACCTGTGAACCCTGCGAGTGATTAACGCCCACTGCTACATATCCATCGGGGTTCTGGTCATTCCACGGAATAGTGTTCTGGTTTCTCCATACCACGAGGTAGTTGCCGTAAGTATTCGGCAAATTGTTAGGCAGGCCTGTGTACATTACTGCAAGCTGGTTGCCGGCCACTGCAGAAATCTGAATTGAGGTTGTCTGTGTTACTGATGACATACACTTATTTTTATGATGATTAATAAAAGCCTTCGGTATTGTTTTCAATAAAAAGTCTACATGGGTTTGTCGGAGCCTCAAGAACATGCCCTCCAATACACAAGCGCCCTTTCTAACTATTTAGGTTTGTGCCTGTTGTGCTTTTCCTGATGACACTACGATAATAGGCGAAATGTGTAAAAAAAAATATTTCACAATATTTCACCGGCAGCGAAACCACGTTTGGGGGGATGCGGAAATGATGTTATTTGACCACGAAAGTCAGCATAGCTGCTGCATGGATCAGTTTTTCTCCTGTAAAGTAGATAAGCGTATAAGTCTGCCCGCTGCTTAACCGGATATTATTAATAGCAGCCGTATTGGTGCTGGCATCGTTTTGGGGTTTTCCCGTGCCCAGTGGCGCGAATGAATTATAGGGCGATGCTTTCCCTTCCCATACACCAAACCAGTTTTTATACGTAGCAGGCAGGTAACCTGCCATAGTTGCGTACCTGAATGAAAGCGCATTGGTCGTAACGCTCAGCAGTTCTATGTTGACCCATTCGCTGTAGGTAGAATCGCTATTGGCAGCAAGGTGGGAACAGGCACATATTTGTTCGTCATTAGAATCTACCGAGTAGCAGGCGATATAAGCAGCGTCTATATTAATACTGATGTCTTCCAGCACATAAGAGCCACTCTGTGTGGCATTTGACGGTAGCAGTTGCTTTTTCATCGGGGGATACTTCCAGGGCACTTCCGTAGAACGCCATAACCATAAGCTGTTATGGTTTTGCCCCGACTGGTTGGCGGGCAGCGTTTCATAAATCAACGGGAGTGTATTGCCCCTTACGGCATCCGGCACTATGCTTACACTGCAATGACTGTTGCTAAGGACGTAATACCCCACAGGAGGGTCATCTTGTGAATAACAGCGTGTATTTACAAGGAGACAGGCTAAAAGGAGCAGGATATATGTTTGCAACCTGAAATGGTACATTCCTTCTTTTGGGCGTTACCAAAATATTGTTCAAGTACTGATTTGTTATATATTCCCGTTCCCGATTTAAAAGCACCGGTTCCTATTGCGTGTGAGGGTTTATGTAAACGGGGAAGCAAATATATGTATTTTTACCATCAACTAATAGCATTGATGATATTTTGTTGTTTTAAAAGATGGGGTGGCCTGATTTGGTTTAACAATTACCTGGGGTGTACAATATGCTTCGGGCAGTAATCCGTTAAAAAAATTGTTAACTTACCTTATTATGTACCGCATATTATTATTGCTACTATTGGCTATTCCTGCCCGGGCGCAGGATGATGATGACGGAAAAAATCCTTTTCCGCAGGTGATTGCACCACAAAAGATAGCATTCCAGGCACTACCGGAAGACTCCGTAATCAATGTGCCGCCACCGGCGATAATAGACAGCGTAATGCAATACGTCTCTCTCTTCGTGAGGGCTTATTCGTTCGACGATGGCGACTCGGCTTACATTCTTCTGCTGCCAGACAATAATGCTTATCTCGCCGCACGGATAGATGGCAGATGGCTGGTAACTTCTAAATGGGTCGATGTCAATTTCATGAATACAAGTTATTCATTAGAACATGTAAACCTTGATGACAGCGGCCATAAAGAGATATTGTTGTACGCAGGTTATCCCTTCAGTAAAGGAGACCGCTATTACGGTTACGATAGCCATTACCTGAAGTATACACTCTTCAACCTTGATAAACAGGAAATCGTATATAACGCGGAAACTTACAGGAGCGAGGGACGGGAATACACCGGCTACCGGTTGGAAGATTCAGGCGAAGAAGCGAAGAAAGAAGACCTGGATAAAGAGGATGAAGAAATGGCAAAGAAGGAAAACTGGAAAACCACTATTGACAATGACTATCACGAAATAAAGGTCTTGCCTGGCAAGCTCATTATAGAAAATATAGACTACCACCCGTATGTACCCGAAGGTGAACAAAGGATTACCTACGGCCTGGATACCACAAAGACCATAGAATACCTGCTGAAAGACGGTAAGCTGGTAAGGCAGTAAACCGAACCGGTACAAAAACAGGAAGAGCAGATTAACTATTATTTTATGACAGGCACTTTGTTAGCGCAGAAATGCTGCTTTGCCTTTGTGTGTGGCATTCCTGTGTTATACGTAATGCATTTGATTGCCCCACATAGTTTTCACAAGCGGACGCTTGCAAATGGTTAGGACGGACGAAGCGTGATGCTTCGACCAGTGGAGAAATAATGATTAATCTCCTTTCTTATGCTTGTGTGGTTTAAGTGATGGTGTATTACCGGGGATCTTCTTATTATCTCGTTGACGCTTGTCTGGTTTTCCTGTTGACTTAGCAGTCCTTTTTGGACCTGGTTTAATTCCCATAATCTTATTTTTTTATTAGTGGTATATCTATATGCTAAGTTAACCATTTTTTATATAATACAATCTTATCGGAAGAACTACAGGAAGTCTGACGGCGATCAAACGCCAAAATCCTAAGGAGATGTCTAGCCCTAAAATATGTTTACACAAAGCATAAACTTATGGAAATACCACAAAAACAAATCAAAGGGAGGCTGATACAGGTCTCCCCCACTAGTCGAGTAGAGTTATTCACACCGTTAGCACATTCTATCGGTAAAACCAAGAGCTAAGATGTAAATTTAAGAGTATTAACAAATGGAGTATCTCTACTGATAACGGCGAAAACACAGGCAACCACTTTACATCATAATGCGTTCATTATTGCCATTGGATGTTTACCCTCCCACTAGTCGAAGCGTCGCGCTTAGACCCACAAAAAATGTAAGCATCACGCTTATATTTCACTCCTTCTGTAGCCCTGATAGGAAGTTTCTCGAACTATTTCATAGAGGACCTAAAGTTAATGCGCTGCACATGAGGCTGCCGTGGCAGAGGGGTGAGGTTTATGATGTAACATGTAAGTTGTGTTTGGTCACTTACCTTTACAAAGTAAATGCGCTGTAAAGCATTTCATCTACATATATGGTTGATCCATCGCACATCGGGAAACACATTCAGTATGTGACAAATTTTCAAGATTTTGTTTCCACACCATTTAAGGGAGATATTAATGCGATCTGCTGGACCCGTACGCTACGAGGTGATTTTTCCGAGATCGTGAAACAGGTAAAGCTAACCGGAAACATAACAGAAATTGGACCGGAGGAAATTTGTGATCTCGTGTTAAGTGAACAGGGTCGGCTTGCACGTGAAATTCTTTTAAATGATTTGAAAACATTGAATGCACACGGTGCTTCGCCCATCGTAAATGTAATCAAGTGTTATGAACGGGATGTCGCTTCCCCTTTTTTTTCAACTGATGTATATTCTTTCCATGTAGATCGCTCTCCCATCCCTACCGATACCATTTTATGCACTTATTATGGTGCTCCCAGTGAGCTATTGCCCAATGCACAAGGCCAAAAGAAAGTACTTGTTCCGGAAATACGTGATAAACTCAGGAAGCTGTACCAGGGAGCAGAAGATGGTTTTGAATCATTTTTAGGTGAACATTTCTTTGATCTGCATTATCAAGCCAAGGCTGATGCACATCCCATAAGTTTAGGCCTTGGTAAGATGTGGCGACTGGCAGTTGATCATCCGGAAAGCCAGGTTCCTGCTTGCATACACCGTGCACCAGACGAGAATGGACAGGCTCGGCTATTAATGATTTGTTGAATGCAATTGAGCAAGTTTTATTCAAAAGTGAACCTACCTGACTTGAATGGACATCGATGTCTAATGTTATTTATTCCTGTAAAGTTCGACATTCCTGTTGGGATAAAAACCAAAAGCCGCTCTGTAGAGTGCCCCCAAAAGTTTAGACAAAATTAGTAATTAAGTTTTAAGGTGATG
>CAZUMM010000027.1:0-59306 GCA_964621795.1 uncultured Flavipsychrobacter sp. | reverse complement strand
AATTATTAACAATAAGTCTAATTTTAAACTGTCCGGTTTTTAGGGGTACTTACAGTAATTATGAATACCGTGAGCGCATTTATGAACAAAATCGCATTGATATTATTTTTGTTGACCCGTATAATGATAAGTATTGGACGAACCGGATAAAGGATAGTATATGGAACATCCATAACGGCCGTTATGCACTGGTGCAGCAAATAACAGCGAGAGCTAAGGAATTGTAATAACACCTGTGTTCGCGAGATTGCTTCATATCTCGCGATGACAGGCGGAATTAAGCGTTTACTTTGCTGTAATTTTGAGAATAAATTTCCAATACTATGACGGATACATGGACCAAAAAATGGGACGAACGATATAGTAGCAATGAATTTGCATTTGGAGAGGAGCCTAACGAGTACCTGAAGGAACAGATAGGCAAGTTGCCTGCAGGGAAAATACTTTTTCCTGCTGAGGGCGAGGGACGCAATGCAGTATATGCGGCCAAACTGGGCTGGACTGTTGTTGCTTTTGATATTAGCACGGAAGGACAGAAAAAAGCCCGCTTGCTTGCTGAGAAGAATAGCGTAAACATTGACTACAGGGTGGGACTAATGGAGACACTGGGCTTCAAAGAGGGGGAATTTGATGCCATAGCGCTAATCTATGCACATTTCCCTGCGGCCATCAAATCGCAGATGCACCGGCAGCTCGACACCTGTTTGCGTAAGGGGGGCATTGTCATTTTTGAAGCATTTAGTAAAAACCATCTTGCATACAGGGCAAAGAATGAACGGGTGGGCGGCCCGCAAGACCTGGATTCGCTGTTTTCGACCGATGAGATAAAAGCCGACTTCGGCAATTACGATATCATAGAACTGGAAGAAAAGATAATAGAACTGAATGAAGGCCCTTTCCATAGCGGGCAAGGCGCTGTCATCAGGTTTGTGGGGCGTAAGAAATAATTATGGAAAAACCTTCCGTCACTGCGTGAACCTTCCCTTACTAATGCCAAAGGAAGAAAGTTAATAAACATAGGTTAGTATAGCTTATAAAGTATAAAAATGCTCCTTCTCCGGGAGCTTTTTTATTGTAATAATACGACCATTCATAAACTTTTATGACCGTTGGTGAACATTTTTGCAACCGTACGGGTGTTTATACAGAAATTGAAAGGGATATCACCTTTTTTTATTTCATTTAAAACTTAACGCTCATGAAAAAGTTTCTTTTCCTGTTTGCCGCAGTTGTGGTTATGTCTGTCAGTGCTTTTGCACAAGCAACTTCTGCTGTGTGTTTTCAAAATGATGGCCCGTGCGTTGTACATATTGCTTTATACGCAGAATGTGCAACTTGTCCCGGCGGCCCATATGTAGCCCCTAATTACCTGCGTGGCGATATACATATCCCCCCAAGTACATCCTGTATTTGTTACAGTGATTACCAGGATTTTATTATGAATACAATAAGCGGAAGTTGGGCCAGTGGGGCTACACTCCCCCCACCCACAGAACCAAGTTTTCATTGGTCATTTGCCCAATTACAATATGAAGATTGCGATCCTATAGGCGGATGCGGCGTTCAAGTTTCAGCAACTATGTCTCCCGTGTCCAGCTCTTGTATGACAGCCACTTTTACTCTTGGTCCTACGGGTGACCTGACAATACATAACTGGTAAATCCTGCCATCTCAGCTAAAAGGGTTTCAAGTTTTACCTTGAAACCCTTTTTTCGTGACCTCGCCAGGATTCAACCCTGAAACAGCCTGGTCTGTAACATAATTACCCTGTCGGTTGTACCCATTGATAACCAAAGAAGAAAGAACACTGGAAAATGCATTATATCTGGCAGGGAACTTTTATTGATTATTTATATAAATATAGAATACAGTTTTTCCATTGATGAAAATCACACTTAGTGTGATTTTCATCACCCAAAAAGATAATTCGCGAATATATCTTTGTACTGTTTTCATGGTGATAGGGTTTATAGGGGCTGACCTGTTCTCAGGTTGGCTTTTTTATTTGAGGAATTAACTAAAATCCATGTATCTTATTTTACAATAAATGAGGGGAATATTTAGAAACTGCTGATATGCAAAAAGGATTTCAGGCAAATGCTTGAAACCCTTTGTTTTTAGAAATTTTGTTGCTATTCATCAAAAACAGCGTACATGTTTTCAATCTTTTATCACTTCATCAATAATATAAGGGGGGCGGCGGCGGGCAGCCTCTAATGTACGCCATAGGTATTCTCCAATTATTCCTATTGATAGCATTTGAAATGCTGACACAAAAAGGAAAACGACCATCATAGTTGTCCAGCCTTCTACCGCAATAAACCCCAGCAGCTTTGCTACAAGCACATAAATACCATATGCCAGGGCCATTACGCCCAATAATATCCCGCCTATAGTTATCATCCTTAATGGCGCATAAGAAAATGATACAAACGAATCGATAAACAGTTTGATCTTTTTCTTTAAGGTCCACCTCGATTTTCCAATCTGGCGCTTAAGTCGCGTATAGGGGATATTTACGTAATCGTACTTCAACCATGTAAGCAGGTAAAGAGAGTTGGTATTTGTTTCTGACATTTGAACAACCTCCTCACGCAATGCTTTATCAAAAAGACAATAATCAAACCCCCCTTCAGGTAAATTGGGCAAAGCATACTTACGTATCATTTTCTGATATGTAACTGCAAAAAGCCTGGTAAAAAACGAATCCTCCCTATCCTGTCGGTTAGCTAATACCAATTTCCATCCATCCTTCCAGTAATTGAACATTTTAACCATCAGTTCGGGAGGGTCTTGCAGGTCAGCTGCGATTACAACATTACAATCGCCGGTGGCGTATTTCATACCTGCTTGTATGGCATTATAAGACCCAAAGTTGCCCGATAATTTTACGATAACAACTTTGTCGGGATATTGAGCCTTAAATATCTTTAACTGGTTCAGCGTATCGTCTTTTGACCCATCATCAACCATTACATACTCAAAAGATACACCCTCTTGAAAAAGCTTTTCATTTTCCAGCAGTATAGCAGATGTGTGCGGAATATTAGCCGCATTGTAATAACATGGAATGATAACAGACAACTTAGCCACGATAAAATTCTTTAACTGCGTCAGCAATGATCTCAATCGAACTTCTTTCCAAACCTGGGTACAGTGGTAAACTTAAACAGGTTGCTGCAATTTCTTCAGCTAATGGTAAAGAACCTTTTTTATAATCAAGATCGCTGTATGCCTTTTGCATATGAGGCGGCACCGGGTAGTGAATAAGGGTTCCAATACCTCTTTGGCTCAGAAAATCCTGTAGTTTGTCCCGTTGCGATGTTCTGATAACATAGATATGGTATACAGAACTTGCATTCCCTGCCAATTGGGGAAGAACAATATCACCTACTCCCTCAAGCAATGTATTATATATAGCAGCCAGCGCTTGTCTTTCTTTATTCCAGCTATCAAGATACTTTAGTTTAATCGTTAAGAACGATGCCTGCAATTCATCAAGCCTGCTATTGAAGCCTTTTTCGTCGTTATAATATTTCTTTTGGGAACCATAGTTGCGCAATGTTTTTACTCTTTGTGCAAGCTGCTCATCATTAGTAGTAACAGCGCCTGCATCTCCGTAAGCACCCAGGTTTTTACCCGGGTAAAAACTTGTGCCGTTAATATGACCAAAGCTGCCGGTGGTAATACCATTATAAGTAGCTCCCTGCGCCTGGGCATTATCTTCAATCACGTACAACCTATTTTGTTCTGCAATCTTCATGATATCAGTCATCTCACAACATTGCCCATATAAATGAACCGGCATTATTGCGCGTGTTCTGGATGATATCTTCTCAGGTATAAGTTCCGGATTGATATTGTAAGTACCGGGCCTAGGTTCTACAGGCACGGGGGTTGCACCAACGTATGATACAGCCAGCCAGCTGGCTATATAGGTATTTGAAGGAACAATAACTTCATCTCCCCTGCCAATATTCAGCGTTCTTAGTCCCAGTATAAGCGCATCCAGGCCGTTTGCTACGCCAACACAATATTTCGTACCTGAGAAAGACGCATATTCTTCTTCAAAGGCCGATACTGAGTTTCCTAAAACATACCAGTTAGAGTCTATAAATTTTTCAAAAGCAGGTGTCAATTCTGCTTTGACATCACTGTTTATTTTTGCAAATGACAGATATGGAATGTTCATAACCTGCTTAGTCCGTTTTCAGTTTGTATATAAATATTACCTTCACCGCTTACCCATTGATTCTTTTCTTTTGCCGGCTCAAGTTTATTCCCCGATTCGTCCACCCATCCTCTTATTCTTGCCGGATTCCCATATACCAGGGCATGGTCCGGTATATCACGCGTAATAACCGACCCAATACCCGCCATTGAATATTTGCCTATCCGTGTGCCTGCAAGAACGGTTGAATTAGCGCCTATACTGGCGCCCTTCATTACTAGCGTTTTCTCGGGTTCTACATAATTTTTACTTCTCGGCCTCAGGTCGTTAGTAAACACAACATTGGGGCCCAGGAATACATCATCTTCCAACGTAACACCCTCCCATAAATAAATCCCACATTTTACAGTTACGTTATTACCAATTGATACACCTTGCTCTATATAACAATGGTCACATATATTACAGTTTTCACCTATTGAGGTATCTTTGAGTATGTGTACGAATGCCCATATACGGGTGTCTTTCCCAATATTTGTTGTATCAACTATGGCTGCCGGGTGAATATAATAATCAGGCATTTTTCCAGTATTCTTTAAAACTGTTATAGTCTCTTATATAATCTGCTTCATCATAACTGGTTGATGATAGTACACATTGAATGGCGGTATGCGAGTATTGCATTGTGTGCCAAACATTAGGCGGTATATAAACGCCCATATTAGGCTCGTTCAACACAAAGGTATTGATCTCTCCTTCAGCGGTTTCAGTGGTAACAATAATTCTGCCTGTTGCCGCTATAATAATTTGTTCTGTTTTGTAGTGGGCATGCCTGCCCCTTACAACACTCTCAGGAGTATAGTAAGTCCAGAATATCCGCTTAATATCAAAAGGTAAATTACCATTCTCAGCAACAGAAATGTAGCCGATAGAACTTTCGCCAAGTTTCTTGAATTCGATAATGTGCGGTGCTGAATAACTCATTTCTTTAATGATTAGTAGGTTGCTAAAAAGTTTGGAAAACCCATTTACTATCAGAAACAGGCTTGATTAATGTAGGGTACCTTTTGCTTAAATCTGTAAACTTTTCAATGTTAGTTGAATCTGCAATAATATATCTTACACCTTCCTTTATTACCTGTTTCAGCATTTTGTCGTCGTTACTACTCAACAGTTGTTTATACATTGTCCACCTATAAGCATTTTTCAAAGTAGAATTATACAAACCATCACCCACGGCAAATGATGTCCAGAACTTTCCATAGTCAGTACTCGTTAACGCAATTCCTCTTGTATTCCATGGATTAATGAGGATCAACCCATCATCCAAACGTCCCGTCTTCAATACAGCATAATTCTCCTCATACCATGATACAGGTTTTACAAAGCTCTTTGCATTTTTAATAGTTACTCCGGCATTGGCTATGTAGGTACTTAAGCTAATAGTCATCCACAACAATACAGATGCGAAAATAGCCTTTTGAAATTTGTTTTTATTATTTCTAAACAGGTAACTAAATCCTATAGTCGCTACTATAGTTAGCAGAAAAAATGAAAACCTGATAAGAAAGAGCACATCAAAAGAACCATCTTTAACCATATTACCCTCCCCGTCAAAAAATAGTTGGGCTACAAACAATGATACGCAAAGACTGGCTATAAAGCCAACTATCCCGCCAATCACAAGTTCTTTTGACAAAGTGCTTTTCCAGGCATAGAAAACGCCGATCAATCTTACTCCCATCCATACGGTAAATAATAAGATCGTAATGGCAAAAACTATGACATAGTCTCCGGTACTATTTAGCGGCCTGTTGAACAGCTCGGCATAATAATGGAGAACATATCCAAATCTAAATACAGTTTTACCTGATGGTTCATGAGTAAAAAATAAGACGTATAAAAAAGCCGTAATTAAAATATATAAAATAATATACAGCAGGTAGTTTTTCAATGGATGTTTACAAAAAACACTACGATATAAGACAATGGTGCCTATGAAAATTGTAAATACAAAAAATATAGGCAGCTTACCAATGGCCAGTAAGGGCGCGAAACAAGCAAAGAAAATTCTGTTCTTTATATTTGGTTCCAGCCAATTAATTTTTAAGAACACAAACGTATTGAGTAGAAATAATAGCAAACCAAAGGTTGATGTACTGCTGTTGCCATATATGATATAACCTACTCCATTATGTATAAAATTTAATACGTCGCCTTTCAATATGTAAAGCGGGTGAAGTGGTGCAAGAAATACCGGCATAGCAACCGAAAGAAATATTTTCAGATTTTTATAACCTGTGCTTTCCCGTGCCCAAAAAAGAAAAACCAGTTCGTGACAAGACAAAAGTGCAAGTAGCTTATAAAATGGCATTATTAATACCCACAATGCCTGGTAAGAGGATATATCAAGAATATTGGCAACCAATGCCGGTAGAAAGAATGCAAAGGAATGATAGTTGACCGGTGAACCTACTTCATATATAGCATTGTAAATGCTGCCGTTTCTTATGGTTGATACCAGGGCAGTAAAGAAGATGGGATCAGTAGGTGTTTGCTGATATATCCTTTGTTCTTTTACAAACAATGCCGTAGCATCGGTTTGCAGTGTAAGAAGTGCCAACAAACACAGGCAGCTAACTATAAGTATGATGTCTTGCTTTACAATTTTAAATGAATAACTGACCCTGCCACGAACTGCCAGCACGAATGCAATTAACAATATAACAATGGCAGGCAATTGGTAAGCCGTATTTGCAACAATAAAAAGAAGAGGGATACAAAATAGCCCACCTATAAAAAATGCTATTGCTGTTCTTGCTATGGAAGTACAATTCTGAAAGATTGTAGTACTATCACATAATACTTTTCCAATGAATGTAAACCCGACACAAATACATAATAACCGGATGAATATTGTTATGTCAAGATTATTGGATAAAATAACAGGAAACAGGAAAAACAGGAATAAAAACAATATATCGAACAATTCGATTTTAACATTCCGCATAGCGCGTACAAAATAGTACATTATCCTTATAATAACATTATCTTTTAATAAAATATCATACTATTACACATATCAAATACATAAACTATAATGTTGTCTTTAGAAAGCCCGGACACGGCCCCCATTCTTCTCTGGGTAAGCTTATATAATTTATAATGTAACAATTTTGTTCGACCAGAACGGTGATAAAATAAAGATGCTGTTCCGGAGCTTCTGCTTTTAAGATTGCAGTTGAACCGCGGCCTAAGGTTATGAATTTTATACAATGGAAAAGGGTTTCAAGTATATACTTGAAACCCTTTGTTTTTAGTGACCTCGTCAGGATTCAAACCTGAAACCTCTTGATCCGTAGTCAAGTGCTCTATTCAGTTGAGCTACGAGGCCATTCCGTTTTGGGACTGCAAAGATAGAAACTACCGTGCATTTTTACAAACTGTTTTTAAAATTTCTGTGCAACTTTCCCCACACGCCTGTATTTACAGTATTTTCAGCCGATATTTACAGCCGGAATGAATATAGAAATATGGTCGGTTGGTAAGGATAATGATGCTTTCATAGAGGAGGGTTTGCGTTACTATTTCCAAAAAACCAAACCTTATAACCCGGTAGAACTGGTGGTACTGCAACTGCCCAAAAAGGCAGCTACCAACGATATAGAACGCGCCAAACTGCAGGAGGAAGAACTGATATTAAAAAAACTGCAACCTCATCATTACCTTATTGTGCTGGACGAACGGGGCAAGCAACTGGGCTCTCCGCAATGGGCACAGCAGTTTCAGCAACTGATGAACCGCGGCACAAAGACACTAGTGATTTTAATCGGCGGTGCATTTGGTGTCACAGATAAGATAAGGCAGCAGGCGGGGCAGGTATGGTCGTTGTCGCAACTGGTGTTTCCGCACCAGTTGGTAAGGCTGATTGTGGCCGAACAGGTGTACCGTGCATTCAGTATCCTGAACAATTCGCCCTATCATCATTCATAATAACGTATTTTCGTTTAAGACAAGACAGACAACAATGAGTTTTTCGCTGATTATCATTATCATTACCGCAATTGTATCGTACGCCGCATTCACCAATAATGAACTATATAACAAACTGATATTGTGGCCCCGTGTCATGGATAACCCGGGAGAATATTACCGGCTGCTTACATCGGGGTTCATACATGCCGACTGGACACACCTGATTTTTAATATGCTGGCGCTGTTCTTCTTTGGCAATCATGTGCAGGATATGCTGACTTACTACACCGGCAAGTCATTCCTGTTCCCTGCCCTGTACCTGTTGGGAATTATTGTGGCTTCGCTGCCTTCTTTTGTAAAACACCGCAATAACGGGTATTACCGCTCTTTGGGCGCATCGGGCGGTGTGGCAGCAGTATTGTTCGCCTTTGTGTATATGCAGCCATGGGCGGTGATTTACGTATGGTTCATCCCGATGCCTGCTATACTTGCGGCTGTCGCCTACCTGGTATATTCAGCCTATATGTCGCGCAGGGGCGGCGATAATGTAAACCATGATGCGCACTTCTGGGGGGCCATATTCGGATTCCTGTTCACATTGGTGTTTGAGCCTACACATGGCCAGCTTTTCCTGCAACAGGTGATGCAGCCTTCATTTAATTTTTAAACTCTACACAGAGCACCTCTCCCGTTGAGGGTTTTATTTTAAAACGTTCGTCAAGGCGCATGCCTGCTATCCATGCTATGCGGCTATCGCATTCCAGTACCCATATACTTTCTTTCCGGTGCAGGGGTACTTTGCTGTCGATAAAAAATTTACTGAGTTTTTTCTTTTTCATCCCCATACCAAGGGGATAAAAATAATCGCCTTGCTTCCACCTCCGCAGTATCAGCGGAAAGGTGATGCGTTTCATATCTATATACGCCGTATGGTCGTTAGCGGGTATGCCTGCAGCAGTTTTTTTAATGGAAAAATGAAAATGCCCTTCCGGGGTTTCTATGTTGCAGGGCACCGCTTCGATGGTAATGATATCAGCCTGCTGGGGTTGTTGGGAGGTTACTACAAGAAAATCCCGGTTTTTGATGATACGGTGTGTTTCAGAATGGATATAGTGCCCCGTTTCCGATTCAAACAGGCCGATAATATGCGGTACCTGGGCACTGCTGAAGCCGTAGGGATGGAACAGCTCGTAACAAATGGTTTCAAGCGGTTGTGCCTGCTGTAGTTTCAGTACGGGGATGTATACATCCCTGCCTCTTTTTTCAGCCAGCTTTTTTATCTCCCTTTCTACTGCAGAACGGTACAATATTTCTGCTTCGGCAAAACGCCGGATGCTATCGCTGATGTGCTGTGTTGCATTAGGGAACCATTCGTTTACCACAGGCATAATATGGTGGCGGACAGCATTGCGCAGGTATTTATCGGAAGCGTTTGAAACATCATCGCGCCAGGCAATGTTGTTATCACGGGCATACTGCTCTATATCAGAGCGTTGTGCAAATAACAAGGGGCGTATGATGTTGCCGTTGCGTACAGGAATTCCATGCAGCCCGGCCATACCGGTGCCTTTAAACAGGTTGATGAACAGTGTTTCCACGTTATCGTTAGCATGGTGGGCGGTAGCAATAGCGGCAAAGCCATTGGCAATGCGTAATTCATCCAGCCATTCGTAACGAAGTATACGGGCTGTTTCCTGTATGCCCTTTTTCCATTCCTCTGCCTTCTGTTGTGTATCGAACCGTATATGATAGAATGGTATATCGTTTTTCTCTGCCCATTCCTTTACAAGTGCTTCGTCTTTATCGGCATCTGCACCCCGTAGCTGGAAATTGCAATGCGCCACCGCAAATGGCAGCCCGGCCTTCAGAAACAAATCGGCCATTACCATAGAATCGATACCGCCACTCGTAGCAAGCAATGTGCGCTGGCTGCGGTGGGTAAGTTGCCTGCGCTGCAGGTGGGCGGTAAATTCTTTCAGCAAGTCCATATCAGTAAACGAGGTCTTCGTAAGCGTTTTGCAATTCACTATAGCTATGCATATCATTTGCGGCTTTGGCTGCCTGCATACCTTCTTCGTATATTTTTATAGCCTGCTCCTGTTGCCCTGTCCTTTCCAGCAGTTTGGCAAGGTGGTAATACGTAGCTACATACTTAGGATCGTAGCTATGGTTTTTTTCAAAAAGAGTGCGGGCATTCTCATCATCGCCCAGCTTTATATACTCCAGCGCCAGTGCATGGTTCAGGAAACAATCGTCGGGCGACGACTGCAGGAAGTTTTTCAGTTTTTCTATTCTTTCGTTCATATTGCCGTGTAAATTTAGCAAAGCGGGAGCACTATAAATACAATAAGGCCGCAATGCAGCCTTATTGTATTTATATCCGTGATTTTCTTATTTGGTTATCACCAGGCGCTGGTGCAGTATATTCACGCCTTCGGCATCAGCATAATCTACCGAATATGCCCCGGCCGCCAGCGGGGTAACATTTACCTGTTCAATATTGCCGGTACATTTTTGCGTAAGCACTACCCTGCCAATGGCATCGGTAATGCGTAGCATACCGTCTACCTTTAGCACACCGTTCAACGCTACGGTAACGAGGTTCTTTGCAGGGTTGGGATATACTTCCATATTTATATTCCCTTCCCGGATATCCTGTACTGCTGTAGGCCAGTTCATATTGAAATATTGCGTAAAGCCACAGCCAAAGTCACCGCCGAAGTAGCCTTTAAGTGATAAAGGCACTATCGTACCTAATTTCTTCACCCTGAAATAACCGGAACCTGCATTGGGGTTTGCCCAGAAGCTAAGGCCGTCGCAGCCCCCGTCTTCCACTACAATTTTAAAATAGCCCGGACCTATTTTCAGCGTATCTATATACGTGGTATTAGGCGCTACACCGCTACGTTGCAGTATTACATTATTACCTGCATCATAAACCTTATAGCTGGTTTCGCTGTTCCCGTTGCCATCGGTAGAGGCATTTGTTTTAAAGCTGATCTCCAGTTCATTACCCCAGGAAGGCGCTGCATCGAATACGGAAGTAAGTGTATTGTTGCTGCCATCGCCGTCGCCCTGTCCGTTCACTTCCAGTATTTTGGCCATGAAGTTCAGGTTCGTGCCTGTTTCTGAACGCAGTTCCCACAATTCGGGGAGGGTTATTTCCATTTCTTCCAGCGGGTTTATCGTGCCGTTCCATGTATAGGAAGGCATGTATTTGCCCGGTAAACCATATTCTATTTTTAAAGAGGTAATGGTAGCAGCACCGGTATTTCTCACTTTTATGGTAGGAGACGCAGTTACAGGGTTCTCGCGGAAGTGCGCCTCATGGTTGGTGGGTGCAATGATATCTTCGAGCGAAGCGTCCACTTGCTTATTGAAATCGCCATAATAAAATATTGCTGCGTCAATTGTATAGCTGCCGTAGTTGCCGGAGCCTGTATAGGGTTCCATATTCAGGTCTACATCAAATGGGCCGTTTTCAGCTCCCGGCAGTTTATGCACATTGGTGCGTATCGGGTCGCCCGGGCACCAGCCCCCCCTGTCATACACCCATGTTCCCGACTGGGGATAGAGATGGTTATAACCGCAGTCATCCCTCCAGATATCTTTTTGGTCAGTCACATTACTGTTCACCAGTACCTGGTAGTACTTTTTACAAAACTCAGAGCAGCCGTTATCATCAGAGCCATGGCCTGTTATATTCAGCTTCATTTCGGCACTTTTTGTACCACCGGGCGCGGTCTTGCTGATTGCCGGAAGGTGGTCCTCAATAGGGTCTGCAGCTTTACCGTATGCAAAGCTACCATGCCACAGGCGCTCAACACCCAATACGTTGCGCGGGGGTGTACCCTCTACAAAGGCAAATTTTATATTGGAGGTAAAACCGCCCGAGTAACCCGAATAGTGCACCCTTATGTCGGCATTATTCTTCAGCACCGGGTAAAAATCGGTTACATCAAATTCGTAGCGTTCTTTCCATGTCCAGGGAAAACGGGAATAAGATACGTTGGCATAAGGTGTAATCAGCCTTCCCAGTTCCAGTGTATCGCCATTGGGTGTCATCAGGAAAGTCTGGAAAGTATAATCCCAGTCGCCGCAGTATTGGGGATTCCCCGGACACTGGTATTTGCCGAGCGTAACTACCATAACTATCTTACGGTAGCTTACGCTGCCGTCAGGAAAACTAACAGGACTGTCATAATTACCAAAATTGGGCATTTGCACATCATTTTGTGCCTGTACCCAGGTAGTATCGCCAATAGCGGCATTGGCAGTAAACACTGCCGAAAACGCAGCAAGGAGCATGCATAAACGCTTCATCATAAAGTATTTTGTTTTACACGAAGCATCAAAGTTAAAAATTATTTAACGGGAACAACTAATTAATAATGTTATCGGTTAGCTGCATATATAATAGTACCTTTGCACACTAATTTTTTTATATGCCCGGATTTACGGTTGCGATAGTAGGCAGGCCAAACGTGGGAAAATCCACTTTATTCAATCGGCTGCTGGAACAACGCAAGGCCATAGTTGATGATGTGAGCGGTGTGACCCGCGACCGCCAGTATGGTGTGGCCGACTGGAACGGAAAGACTTTTAACGTGATAGATACCGGCGGGTTTGTTGCCGGGTCTGACGATGTATTTGAACGCGAGATACGCAAACAGGTGCATATAGCACTGGATGAGGCTAACCTGCTGCTGTTTGTAGTAGATACCACAACCGGCATAACCGACCAGGATGCGGAAATGGCCGATATACTGCGCCGCGCTACCAAGCCGGTATTGCTGGTGGTCAATAAAGTAGATAACCCTGAAAGGGCGCTGGATGCCACAGAGTTTTATTCATTAGGGTTTGAACATACCTTTATGCTTTCATCTATATCGGGCAGCGGTACGGGCGAGTTGCTGGATGAGGTAACATCTCATATACCGGATGAGGCTGAGAAAGACGAAACAGAAGCTGATGAGAATGCTGTGCCCAAAATTGCCATCATCGGCCAGCCCAATGCAGGGAAATCTACCCTGCTGAATGCACTGATTGGTGAAGAGCGCACTATTGTATCGAATATACCGGGCACTACCCGCGATACGATACATACCTATTACAACCAGTTCGGCAAAGAGTTTGTACTGATAGATACCGCTGGTATCCGCAAGAAGAAGAACGTACATGAAGACCTGGAATTTTATTCGGTAATCCGAGCCATCAGGGCTATGGACGAGGCCGATGTATGCCTGCTGATGATAGATGCGGAAGTGGGCGTAACAGCACAGGACGTGAGCATTTTCAGCCTGGCTGCGCGCAAAGGCAAAGGTGTGGTCATACTGGTGAATAAATGGGATGTTGTAGAAAAAGAGACGAATACGGCACGAGATTATGAGAAGGCTTTGAAACAGCGTATAGCACCTTTTACCGATGTACCGGTGATATTTGTTTCTGCATCTGAGAAAACGAGGATATTCCAGGCGCTGAAAAAGGCTATGGAAGTAAATGAAAACCGAAAGCGCCGTATTGCTACGTCTCAACTCAACGATATAATGCTGAAGGAAATAAACCGCTATCCTCCCCCCATGACACGCGGACATTCGGTATCTATTAAGTTTATACAACAGATACCAACTGCAGTGCCTTCTTTTGCTTTTTATGCCAACTACCCAGACGCTATAAAAGAACCTTACAAAAACTTCCTGGAGAATAAACTGCGCAGCCATTTTGATTTCAGCGGCGTACCGGTACGTTTGTTCTTCCGTAAAAAATAATTATTGCTACAGCAAAACAACTGACTGGTGAAAACGAGAACATTAAAAAAAGACAAAGTCAACATCATAACGCTTGGCTGCTCCAAGAATATGGTGGATAGTGAGGTGCTGAGCGGCCAGCTACATGCAAACGGCATTAAAGTAGCTCATGAAAGCGGTAAGCTTGACCATAATATAGTTGTGGTAAATACTTGCGGTTTTATTGATAAGGCTAAAGAAGAAAGTGTAAATACCATACTGGAGCAGGTAGAGTTGAAACGTGAGGGCAAGCTGGACAAAGTATATGTAACCGGCTGCCTGAGTGAACGTTACCGTGGCGACCTGCTGAGTGAAATACCCGAAGTAGATGCATGGTTCGGCACAATGGAACTGCCGCTGATACTAAAACAGTTTGATGCGGATTATAAACAGGAACTGGTGGGCGAACGCCTGCTGAGCACCCCCAAACATTATGCTTACCTGAAGATATCGGAGGGTTGTAACCGTACCTGCGCTTTTTGTGCCATACCACTGATGCGTGGCGGCCATGTTTCAAAAACGATTGAAGAAGTTGTAACCGAAGCTAAGAAACTGGTGCAGATGGGCGTGAAAGAGATCATGCTGATTGCGCAGGAACTTACTTACTACGGGCTGGACATATATAAAAAACGCGCACTGGGCGAATTGCTCAAACATTTGTCGGACGTACCGGGGCTGCATTGGATACGGCTACATTATGCATACCCATCCAAGTTTCCGCTGGACATACTGGACGTAATGCGTGAGCGTGAGAATATCTGCAATTACCTGGACATGCCCCTGCAGCATATATCCAACAATATGCTGAAAGCCATGCGCAGGCAAATGGACAAACAGGAAATATATGATCTTGTAGCCGCCATACGCGATAAAGTACCGGGTATATGTATGCGCAGTACGCTGATAGCGGGCTTTCCCGGAGAAACAAGGGATGATGTAGATGAGCTGAAGCAGTTCCTGGAAGATGTGCGCCTCGACCGCGTGGGCATTTTCACCTATTCGCACGAAGAAAATACAACCGCCTACGAACTGGAAGACAATATACCTGCCGAAGAAAAAGAAGCGCGTGCACAGGAAATAATGGAAGTACAGCAGGAAATATCGTACGAAAAGAACCAGGAGAAAATAGGTAAAGAATACAAAGTACTTGTTGACAAGAAAGAGGCAGGCCGTTACCTTGGCCGCACTGAGTTTGATAGTGTAGAAGTAGACAATGAAGTAATCATCAATACAGACAAGCCTTTACCGATAGGCGAGTTTGTACAGGTACGCATTACAAAGGCATACGATTACGACCTTGAAGGTGATATGATGTAATAACTTATACAGCTAAATGGAGCCCGGCTATCATGCCGGGCTTTTTCTTTTCATTACAGTTTTCCCACCTTTCGTAAGACCATATCCTTTATACGTATTACCATATATCCTATCGGCAACGGTACAGTTTACTTTTATGGGGAGGCCTCAAAAAATCTATTTTAATCACCAAATCAAAACTGTATGAAAAGAGAAAAAACGCACACCCGGAAATTATTCAGAACTCCAAGGCTTAAAACAATACTCGCAACGGCGGCCTGTGCCTTACTGTACAGTGCAGCCACGGCCCAGCCGTGTAAAACCGACACCCTGGTACTGAATACCGGTTATGACTATACCACGAGCCCTGACTCTGCTGTTGCTGCAGGAATGGATGACCCTGAGTGGCAAGTCATCTTTGTATCGAATGATGTGCGTAATGCGCATATTGCGGCAGGCAATCCTGCCCTTCCGGCAACCCCATACCCGGCTGTAAGTGCTAACGGAGGAAGCGGATGGGCATCCGGTACTAACGCCTACCCCAGCCATTGGATAAGTTTTGCCAACCCGGCTAGCTGGTATTCAACTGTGCAAAACGGCGACTACAGGGTTACTTTCCGCAGAACTTTCACCCTATGTGATTCCGCAAGTTTCAATTTCGACCCCCAGGTAGCCCGCGACAATTATATTTCAAGCATGACGGTTGCCGGAACATCTTTTTACTCCGACCCGGCAGCCAACTGGAGTAATCCTGCAAACTGGCAAAACTTGTCTTATCTCGGCGGTATATCTATGGTTTTGCCACCCGGCACTTACAATATTGACATTACAGTCAATAATTGGCACCCGTCAGGCGGTTCCTCAAGCGGAGCCAACCCCCATGGTTTGAAGTTCCTTTGTGCAATGTATACCTACGATGGCACCAAAGCCTTCAGACAAAACGGGTTCACCACATGCGATTGCCCGCAGGAGCCATGCTCTGACCTATGCTACTGGAAAGTACAGGGTAATAATATCCTGAACGGTAATAACATTTTTGGTACACTTACCAATAATGATATTAAAATAAAAACCTTTGGCAACGACAGGGGCATTATCAAAAGCGGCAATACGACTACCGGCGGCTTCCTTGGCTGGAATACATTAAACCCAACAGCAAGGCTGCACGTGAACTGCGCCAATGGCAACCCTGATGAAAACGGCCTGATTTCAGACATCAGGTTTGAAAACCTGGAACACGGAACCGGCAGCATCCTCACTATAGACCAGAACGGTTATGTATACAACAGCGGTATCGGTATAAACAGCGGTAACTATTGGGACCTGAACGGCAATAGTATTACTGCTCAAAACTTCCTCGGCACTACAAACGGGCAAGATCTGCGCATACGCACCTGGAACGTACAACGTGCCGTGATGCTGGCAGGCGCTACAGCCAATAGCATAAATAGCGGTTTCTTCGGGCTGAATACAACTGCACCAACTGCACGCCTGCATGTAAACTGTGCTAATGGCAATGGAGAAGGCGGACTTTCAGATGTACGTTTTGAAAACCTGGAAGCAGGCTCGGGTACTTTGCTTGCCATAGACGCACAAGGTTATGTGTACGATACACGCCAAACATTGCCAAAAGGAACAGGAACATCATGGCTGGTAACAGGTAACACCATTACCGGCGGTAACAACTACTTTGGCACCAACTCTCCTGACGATGTAATACTGCGTACCAGCGGTAGCGATAAAGGCATCCTTACATCTGGCATGAGCGGCATGCCGGGCGATGACGGACGCCTGGGATGGCAGACATTGAACCCCACTGCGCACCTGCATGTAAACTGCGCGGGCGGCAATCCTGAAGACGGAGGAATGGGCTCTGACGTACGTTTCGAAGAACTGGAACCGGGCGAGGGTGAAATACTTGTTATCGACCCCGAAGGCTATGTATACAACAGCCACCTGAGACTGACACCGGACGGCACTATAGAAGGCGGTGTTAAAAAGATGAATGATGAAAGGGTAGAAAAACTGGAGAATGAAGTTGCTGAACTAAAAGCCCAGATCAACGCATTGCTTAACTGCTGTTCAGGTGCTACGGCTAAAACCGATGGCAACATCCCGGCAACTACCGGCAGTAAACTGTACCAGAACATCCCTAACCCTTTCGGTAAGGAAACAACTATTGAGTATGATGTAAAAAGCATGCAACAAATAGCATACATCATGATATATGACCTGAACGGGCGCGAAGTATCACGCTTCCCGATTCAGAACCCCGGCCATGGCAAAATTTCAGTAAACGCTGAAAACATGATATCGGGCGTGTACATGTACTCATTGGTTATAGACGGCCAGGAAATCGACAGTAAAAGAATGATTCTGGCTAAATAGAAAAATCTGAATGCAAAAACCGGTTCTTAACGGAACCGGTTTTTTTGCATTATATTAATTGATCCAAAAACAGGATATTCAAACGGTGAAGCAATACTTTCCAGGCTACAGACATATTTTATTATTTATCTTTTTACTGGTACCGGCATGTACCCGTGCCCGGAATACCGAACAATATAATATAAATAGCTCCAGCGGACTGCCATCAAACCATGTCTATTATTCAATAGAAGACAGGTATGGCTACCTATGGATGGCAACTGATAAGGGCGTTGTAAAATACAACGGCTATAACTATAAAATATTTGACCTTTCAACAGGCCTTGCTAATGACGATGTATGGAAACTGTTCGAGGATAAGGATGGTAAGGTATGGCTTATGGCTATTGCCAATGAAGTTGGCTATATCTATAAAGACAAATACAGGGCCGCCAGCCCGGGCAATTCTTCCTTTTTATATTATCCGAAGGAAATGATCAATACTCCCGGGGGGATCGCTTTTGTAAACCTTGATAAAGGACTGCCTGTAATAACAATGATAATCGACGATACAGTCGTTGTGTATGATCCCCGATTCCGCCCTGGTGACAAGCCGCTCTGTTTTATTGACGATAATCTTATTACAACCATTACGAATAATATAATGTACACGTATCAGCCTGCTGTAGGTGGCTTTCGGAAGCAGGTGAAACGTATCAGTTTTGAAGATGCCGCAGCGGAAAAAAATTATAATACTTATTATACAAGTTATAATGACCAGATTGTTTCATACGGAGACCATGATATTGCCAGGATTTATGCCATCGATTGCCAGACCGGGCGTAAAAAAGAAATCATACTGGATAGCAGTGACAGGGAATCTATATATACACCTTATGTATACAAGGATAAGTTTTATATTACAACTAATAAATGTGTTTACCTGTTCAATAAGAAAATGGCCCTGTGCAAAAAAATCCCCGTTGACTCCCTGCTACCCGGCAACAATCAAAGTAATTATGTCATCAGCCTGCTTGAAAGTAAATTCTGGGGCAACTGCATTGCAACAGGAAACCAGGGCATATACATTGGCCGTAACAGGGAAGGTGTACAGCCTGTAAATATTGACCTGCAAGGGTATAACTACATAGGTGAAGCTAAAGGCCATAAACGTTTCTGGTGGAATAAAACAACCGAAACATTACTCTATATCGACAGCAATATATCAGCTAATAAGGTGCATACCCGTTTTAAAAACATCAGGAGGGTTTTACCTTATGATGGCAAACAAAGTCTTTTAATAACGCCTGACGGTGCATACTGGCTGCCTGGTAACACCGGCAACGGTATTCTACGGAAAGCCATAGTTACCGAGAAGAATGTTTCCAGTACACTACTCACGGGTATATTAAACGGCATTACGGCATCTGTTGTATCTCCCCGGGGGGTTATTTACTATACAAGCCGGGGCTCGGGCCTTTGCAAAATGATTAAGAAGGGGGACACACTGGAGCAACGTGGCATTTCGCATGAGCGGGTACTGGGTGTTGCTTACGACCACCTGCATAGCTGTGTATGGGCTTTCGACCAGCAACGAATACTTATTTACAACATTCAAAAAGACAGGCTGGTAAAGTTTGACAATACAGCGGTTGCGCGCTTAGGAATAAAAAAAATAGAACAAATTGCTGTCGACAATCGCTATGGCAATGTATTTATAAAAGAACACAACCACCTTTTCGTCTATTATCCCGGTAATAATACCTGCAAAGAAATACTTAAAACATACAACCTGAAAAATGCACAAATAAGCATATCCGGCAATCAGTTGGTTGTTGCCGGCACGTTCGGCATACTGTTTTGCAAAATAAACGGTGTTCTCGACTTTTCACGCCCGTGTGTACATCACAATATAAAAAACACGAAGTACAATGAAGTACGGGGACTTTATTCAAACAACACTTCGGCATACATAGTAAGCGACAGGGGAACATGGGCCGTACCTTTACCCGGGGAAAGCGAAAGCCGCCGGACCGGGGGCGATGATCTGCAATACCGCTTCTATATCAGCTACAATGACAGCATGTATAGTGTTACCGGTGATGATACAATCAATATAGACCAGAAAAACCATAGCGTGTACCTGGATGTCATAAACCCTTCAGGAAACGGAAACATTAAATATACCTATTACATCAAAGCTGTAGACTCAACGGCCAATGAACTGAATGCAGGGGAGCTTTTTTTGCCTGACTTACCGGCAAACCGTTACTATACAATGTATGTTACGGCGTATGACGATGTGTGGAGAAGTATTCCGCATAAAGTTCATTTATACGTTATCCCATACTGGTGGCAAACAGACCGGGGTATACGTATTATCTGGATTTCCTTTATTGTTGCTGCCGTACTGCTGATATATGTTATTGTATATATCACCAAACGAATGGTATCGCGAAAGCACATCAAGAAAAATTTACAGCTTGAACTTAAAAACCTCAACCTCGCATTAGAACTGAAATCGCTTTATGCTCAAATAAACCCGCATTTTATTTTCAACACGCTGAGTACAGGATTGTATTTCATAAAAAAGAAAAGAATTGAAGAGGCTTATGCACATATAGCTTCGTTTTCAGACCTGTTGCGCGCCTACATACGGTCTTCGCGAACAAAGTTTATTACAATTGCAGAAGAAGTAAATAACCTGACAAATTACATATCGCTGCAACAGGCAAGATTCGAAAATAAGTTTCACTACCACATCTTTATAGACAATGCTATTAATGCAACAACAACCCGGATACCTGCCCTTTTACTGCAACCGTTGGTTGAAAACGCAATCAATCATGGCCTGCTGCCGGTTGAAGGTTATACAGGTATACTTACTATAGAATTCAGAAAAGGGGCAATGCCCGGGGAAATAGTTTGTATTATTGAAGACAATGGAATAGGCAGGGCCCAGTCAAAACTGTATAACGAGAAAAGCAAAGTAAAAAAAGAATCGTACGGAACAGACCTGATACATGAACTGATAGAGGTATTCAACAAGTATGAGCAGATACATATTGACCTGTCTTATACCGACAAATCAGAACCATTGCACGGCACTATTGTTACCATCACAATAAAACAACAAAAAGATGACCAATAACTACACCTGTATCATTGTAGATGATGAGCCAAAAGCCATCGAGCTTTTGTCAGACAGTATTCACGATTTGTTTAGCAACATCGATATTATTTCTACGCATACATCCTGGAAAACAGCCATAGGCGAAATACGCAAGAATGACTTTGACCTGTTGTTTCTTGATATATCGATGCCACAAAAAAGCGGTATTGACCTGCTTGAACTCGCACCGGAGCTAAAAAGCGAAGTCATCTTCGTAACTGCACATTCGGAATACGCACTGGATGCTTTTAATTATTTCGCCGCAGGCTACATACTCAAACCGATAAAAGATGAAGTACTGGTAAAAACAGTAACAAAAGCCCTTGAGCGCGTAGCAACCAAAAAAGCTGCCTATGCCAAAAAACCATCTGCAGAAATCAGGCCGCTGATAGGTATACCTAATAATAACGGCCTCGATTATTTTAACTGCGACGATATACTTTACATGGAGGCAACCAGCAGGTACACGCGCATTGTTACTTTTAAAAAAGAAATCATCAGCTCTTATAGCATCGGTAAGTTTAAGGAGCTGATGGGGCCATATCCTTTTTTCCTGCAGGTACACCGTTCTTTTATTATCAACCTCAACCATGTAAAAAGGTATGAACGGCAAGGTGTTATTATTATGGCAAACGGGAACGAAATACCTATATCAAAAAATACGCGCGATGAGTTTCTGCACATATTTGGCCGGGTAACAAAAATGCCGGATAGTGAAGATGACCGTTAGTTAAGACGGTACCTTTTACCGGGAAGGGCTTTGATAATATCCTGCATCTCAAGCTGCAACAAGGTAGCCGCCAGCATGGAGCCAGCCAGGCCCGTTTCGTATAACAACTCATCCGTATGCACGGTGTCCTTCTTTCCCAGTGCATCAACAATTTTCTGCTCTTCAGCCGACAACTCAATAAACAATTTCTTTTGTACCGGTTTTGATTTGCTGCCTGTTTTCCACCCCATCAGCTCCAGCAAATCTTCAGCCCCGGTAATCATAGCAGCTACATTTGTCCTGATCAGTTCATTGCAACCGGATGAACGGCTGTCATATATACGGCCGGGAAAAGCTGCAACATCCCGGTTGTAGCTGGAGGCAATCCGTGCTGTTATAAGTGCCCCGCCTTTTATATCGCTTTCTACTACAACTGTCACATCGCTCATACCTGCTACTATGCGGTTGCGCATGGGGAAGTTATTTTTATCCGGCTTTGTCCCTGAAGGGAACTCTGTAAGCAATGCACCGTTGTGCAGCATGTCGTTGGCCAAAGTTTTATTTTCGGGCGGGTATATCCTGTCCATACCGTTTCCCATTACCCCGACAGTAGGAATACCATGTAGTAAACTTTGCCTGTGCGCTATGGCATCTATACCATAAGCAAGGCCGCTGATAATAGTTACCCCTTCCTGCTGCAGTCCTTTAATAAGTTCTTCCGTCAGCCGGTTACCATAGTCGGTATATTTCCTGGTGCCTATTACTGCTATTGTCTTTTCCCCGTTCAACTTTGCATTTCCTTTATAATACAGCAGCACGGGGGCATCTATGCAGTTTTTCAGCCGCTGTGGGTATGCTTCGTCTGCAGCAAGCAGCACCTGGATATTGTGCTTCAAAACATATTGCAGCTCTTTATCCGCTTTTTCTTTTATCTCTTCGTCTTTGAAAGACCGGGCAAGCGTTTCCCCAAGGCCGTCTACTTGTTTCAGCTCTTTAAGAGACGCACGAAAAATATTTTCCGCACTGCCAAAATGCTGTAGTAACAACCTGGCGCGGCGGGGCCCGATGTTTTTTACAAATGTTAAAGCTATATAGTGAAACAGGTTTTCGGGCGCAACTGGCAGCATATTTGTTCTAAAAAATTATCAATGTCCGTAAATGCTAACGAAATATCTTTGTGAACGGAAAATATAAAAAAATGAATAAACAATCTCTTGGCCTGGCAATCATGCTTTTCGCTGTAGTATTAACAGCCTGTGCACAGCAGAAGAAAACAACTGCCGATAAGGCTGCTGTAACGGGTAACCCAATTACAGAAAAAACAAAAAAAGTTCCCAAAAGGCCGCCTGCTATTAATTATATGGCCATGGAGCGTACCGCGTGCTTTGGGAAATGCCCTACTTACATGGTAGAACTGTACAGCACGGGGCTGGTACGCTATACCAGCCGTATGTTTACAGAACATGAAGGTGTGTTTGAAAAAAATGTAGGTGCGGAAAAAACGCAATCCCTGATGGACCAGTTTAGCAAAAACAGAGTAGACACCTGCTCAGAAAACTATAATGCCCTTATACAGGATTTGCCTGGCATTGTTTATACTTTTAAGTACGGCAAAACAACCCAAAAGATATATAACGCCAATTTTGGGCCGGACTACCTGAACAAGCTTTCTAAAAAAGTAGACGAACTGGCGCAAATAGATAATACATGGAAAAAAGTGGCTGACCAGCCGAAGCGGTAAAAAAACCGGATGTATAATAAAGCAGGAATGCCGCCTTTACATTATCGGGCGGCATTTCTGTTTAACGTAAACTATAGTTCTATAAATGTAATTTCTCCTTTTTGGCCAGCAATTCATCTACTGTTTCCTGGTACATTTCATCAGGAACACAGCAGTCTACCGGGCATACAGCTGCACATTGAGGTTCTTCATGAAATCCCTGGCACTCTGTACATTTATTAGGAGTAATATAATAAGTATCCACTGCAACAGGCTCGTGGCGGGCATCTGCATCCGTATGGCTGCCGTCCATCAGTACAAAATCACCTTTTACGGAAGTACCGTCACTTATAGCCCACTCTACACCACCCTCGTAAATAGCATTATTCGGACATTCCGGTTCACATGCTCCGCAGTTAATACATTCGTCAGTTATCTTAATTGCCATTGTTTTTTTAGTTTATCTGCGCGTAAAGTTACAATTTCGCACACAGAATTTAAATACCAGGCATGTTATCTGCAGAAAGAAGAATAGAACTGATGAGCCGGCTGGGCGAATACCTCGGTTCTCCTAACGACGAATGGAACAACCATGTACAAAGAGCTACACATGCCAACGCATGGTTTACTGAAGGGCATATAGACATAGCGGTAAAAAATATTGTTTCCCATCTCTTACAAAGGTCTTTACTGGAGGCATGGGTGGCATTATATAATTTACCTGTTGCCCAACCCAAAAAAGTAGGCATTGTAATGGCCGGTAATATCCCACTGGTGGGGTTTCACGATTTTCTATGCGCTTTTATGAGCGGGCATTATGTAATGATAAAACTCTCTTCTAAAGACAGTGTACTGCTTACTGCTATCATTGATAAATTAACAGAATGGGAACCGCTGGTAAAAGAACAGGTTACCATTAGCGAATTGCTTAAGGGCTGCAATGCGTATATTGCCACAGGCAGCAACAACTCTGCACGATATTTCGAAGCGTACTTTAAAAAATATCCGCATATCATCAGGCGTAACCGGACATCTGTAGCCATTCTGGACGGCACGGAAACCGGCGAAGAACTTAAATTACTGGCAGATGATATATTCTCTTACTTCGGGCTGGGGTGCCGTAATGTTACCCAGGTATGCCTGCCAATGGGATATGATGTAAAAAAGCTTTTGGAAGCTTTTTCTGTGTACAACGATATTATACATCATCATAAGTATAAAAATAATTATGACTATTACCTGGCCATTTACTTGCTGAACAAGGTACCTTATTATACAAACGATAGCTTACTGATGGTTGAAAATGAATTGCCTTTTTCCGCTGTAAGCATGTTGCACTACCGGTTTTATGAAAATATACAAAATATATCAGAAGAACTAAGTAACAGCAGCGATATACAATGCATTTCGGGGCATGGTTTTATTCCCTTCGGCAATGCTCAAAAACCTTCATTGACCGATTATGCCGATGGCGTAGACACAATGGCATTCTTATCCGAATTAAAATAATAATGTGTATACCACGTGTATAACTGAAAAAATAGGCTTGATGTTGTTGCATTTCTGTTAAAAATCTGTATCTTGTTCACCGGGATTTTATACCTGAAACTTTTTTTGATGAGGATGATTACGGCAGTTGAAGTGATTTTTTTCATGAAAATGTCATAATTATAGTGTTTAGGTTAATAAAAAGGCTGTACAAGTTTAAAATCCTATAAAATACAGGGGTTCTGCCAACTATGACAGCTAATTATACTGTCTGTATAGTAAGCCGTATACCTGCCTGTTACTCGTTAAAACATAATTTAGCTTTTTCGAAAAAGATAATACATGAGAAAAATGTTATCCTTCAAAAACCTGTTATTGGCAACTTTAGCGGCTTTTGCCGCATCGGGCAGTAATGGCCAGTCAGTTATTACTACTGCGTATACAAATAACCCTGGTCATACGATCTTTTTAAATGCCGGCAATAATGCTATTTTTTGGCAATATGTCACATTTAACATTGAAAATACCAATGGCTACCCTGTAACAGTTACCGATCTCTCTGTATATCACTTTGCCAGTGCTACCATAGCACCTTCTACTACGCCAAACTATACTCAAAACGGGGGTGTTTACACTTTACTTTACTCTGGTACTAACCTCCCTCCATTTATCCCGACTGTGCCAACAGGATATACAATTGTAGGTAGCTCCGCACCTATAACTACTGCATCTAACGGGCTAACACCTATATTATCTGGCCTCAACTTTGAAATACCGCCCAATACGGTATATCGTTGTGCTTTATATCTTAATGACACTTTTGCCGTGGCAGGTACTGCCGCAAATCCCGGCCCACCTCCTACCCCGGCAATAGTTCCCTCACCCGGTGCATTTACAATAGACGGTGTAACGCTTTCTACGGTAGGCGCTCCGTTTACAGGCGTATCTTGGGTAGGTACCTCTAATGGTGCGGTAACTTCTTATTATGCACAAGATGCTGCCGGTTTTGATGGTGAAATTAAGTTCCGCCCTTCAGGCCCGTCTGTGGCAGCATTAAATAATAATGCATGTGTTGGTGACAGTATTACATTAAGTGCAATTTTACCTTCAAGCGTACCTTCTACAGCTACTATTAACTGGGTAGGCCCTGCCGCACCCGGCACGCATACCGGCAGCACATGGACAATTGAGGCAACGCAGGCAAATGCAGGGCAGTATTTTGCTACCTGGACAGATAACGGGGTAACTTCTGCGGCTAAATCCGTAACTGTAACCGTTACACCTGCCCCCCCCGCCCCTACTGTAACCGGTAAGTTTGCCTATTGCCTGAACGAACAATTTGAGGCAGTGACTGCAAACGGCACCAATATACTTTGGTACATTAACCCCACAGGCGGTACAGGTACCACATTACCTCCTTATGTTAATACAACTCAGCCGGGCAGCTATACCTGGTATGCTACCCAGACTACCAACAATGGTTGCGAAAGCAAAAGCCGTACAAGGGTAAATATCACTGTTGCGCCCAAGCCCAACCCACCCATCGTTACCAGCCCCATCGGCTACTGTGAAAATACCCTTGCCGATTCATTGACGGCAATCGGCCAAAATCTGAAATGGTTCTACCAGCCTGTTGGCGGCCTTGGGTCTATATATGCCCCTGTACCCAATACCAGTGTGAAAGACACCTTTACATGGTGGGTATCGCAAACGGTTGACGGCTGCGAAAGCGGGCGTAGTAAAATCGATGTGGTAGTTACATTCAGGCCAAATGGTATGGTAGTAGTAAGCCGGGAGCCGAATATTTGTGCCGGCGATACGCTGAGCTTCTCCTACTATGGCAGCGGTACACCAACCACAGCTTACGACTGGGCTATTCCCCCGAAGTATGCCTCAATTATAGCAGGTGCCAACGGCCCCGGCCCGTTTGTTGTACGTTTCGACTCTGCAGGCAGGTTTGATGTTACACTCCATCCCGGCAACCTTGGCTGCTATGGCAATTTGTACACGCAACACGTAAGGGTTAAAGAAAACCCAACCGGTACTATAGGCGCTCCGCAAAACGTGTGTCTTGGAGCTGAGGGTATTGTTTCACTCTTACATTATACGCCTGGTGCCGATACATTTACCTGGAACTGGGATGGCGGTATTACTACACACTCTGTAATTGATGTAGGCCCTTACGGTGTGATATGGCCGACAGCAGGTAAAAAAGTGATTTCGCTGCAACTATGGAAAGAAGGTTGTACGGATAGTGTAAAAGATACAGTTATTATTCGCGAGCAGCCTGTTGCTAAAATAACCGGCTACGATGGCAACGTTATTTGCCAGTCAGACAGCATACTGTTACAACCTGCACAGGTAGTAGCTTCGTCCAAATATGCATGGTCTCCGGCTGAACTGTTCCATGGTTATGCCGACCTGCCGGTTGCCAGCGCAAAAGTTGATTTTGATACGAAAATCACTTTAAATGTAACCGATGAGTACGGATGTAAAAATGCAGACAGCGTTGCCTTTAAAACCAAGCCTTGCTGTGAAGTTATATTCCCTACTGCGTTCACTCCGAACCATGACGGCAAGAATGATGTATTCCACCCGGTTTATGTAGGAAATAAAGATAAGAGCTACCAAAACGAAGGTGATAAACAACTGAAAACGCTGCGTATTGTTAACCGTTGGGGGCAGGCTGTATTTGAAAGTGCCAATACCAATGTAGGCTGGGATGGCAATATGAACGGCGAACCACAGGATATGGGTACTTACTACTACTTCGTCAGCTTTGAATGCAATGGTAAGATTACAGAACAGAAAGGCGAATTAATGCTGATACGATAATAATAATTAGTAAATATTTTTCAAGAGGGCAACCTAGGTTGCCCTCTTGTTTTTTTATAAAATAAATATTATCTTACAATATATTTAATAAGCCAACAATGTCACCAATCCTTCAACAATATGTTCACTTTATCCCATTGCGGTGCATTTTTTAATCGTGCATCTGTACGTCTATTGACCTTATTTTGTTTTTTTCTTTCTACGTGGACTTCAATTGTAAACGCTCAGGGAGTTTCTCATTCTCACTTTTTTGGCTACACTCCGACCCCACCTGATGATTTGGTACCGCTTGATGTAAAACAATATGCATTAGAAATGGTGCCAAACCCAACTACACCTGACGAACAAGTTTTGGCGGGTACAATTTATCGGGGAGATTCCGGCGTATACTCGTCTATACATTTTTTAAGAATGGATAGTGCCGGTACAATTCTAACCTCTGTAGAATTTGAATCCGACCCTTACGATACGCTATATAACGACCATGACTATATATTTCGTTCAGTGGATATAGCGGCAGGAATTAATGGGAGCGATAATGTCTATTTTGTTACTTGTTTAGGACAAAAAAATAATTCTCCATGGGCTCCACCATTCCCTATTCCAAGTGGTGTCCCCGATCAACCTGAACGCGATATTATTCGTATTATATCAACAGATGATAATGGCAACCTAAATCATGTTATTGACATAAAAGACAATACTACAAGTTTGTATCCTCTCGGATATCATTTAGAACCATTAAACTCTTTATTGATAGACAGAAACGGACAAAAAACCCTGTATGTTTGTGGCTATGCTTATCTATCAAGCATTTATGTAACACAAAATGGTATAACAGCAGATTGGTATGGTTCTAAAAAGGCGTTTGTTATTGCTGTAAACGTAACAGATGCACATAATATGACTGTAATCAAAGGGATGACATACGATACAGAGCCATCATCAGTACCCAATACTTCATACGGCAATAAGGATTTTGATATTGCAATAAGAGCCAAGGAAATTAAATACGGCCCATTTGCATCTGTCACTTCCTCTACGCCTGGTATTTTTGTTACAGGTAGTGGTAACATTCAATCTATAGGCACACCTACATCTATCAATCGTAGCGCAAGTCTTGTGTATGTAGTCAATACGGACCCCGGAATTAATTATCTTGAATTATTACAAGATATAAGAGTAATCCCCCCACATATTAGCAATGATGGTGATGGAGAAATGGAATATGGTTTTGATATGGTAGAAGACGGCGTAAATCAAAAAAATTACATAATCAGTAATAAGGTGCCGAAGATAAATTATGCGTCAAATAACTATAACCCATACTATTACTATCAGGCAATGGACCCTGATCCCTCGGGAATATTAATAACAGAATTTGACCAAACCTTTAGCCCTAACCTATCTGTTGGAAGACTTTATTATAATGGAATTTGGGGTATACATTCTTTAAGCAGTATTACACCAACTCCTCCCTCTACCCAGTATTTCAACTTTATGCTTGCGGGACTTATGCATAAGGACTATGTTTCGGGTACAACAACATATTCAGCAAGTATCAGTGATATTCAACCATATATTTTTGATTTAGGAGTAGATTTCACTGCAGTACCAAAAAATATCGAATATTCATTTACAAGGTATAATACTTTTTCAGGAACCGGGACACCGGGTACTGATTGGAATAACTATTTCGCCTATGGTAGCCAGGCAAACGGTAGTTGTAATATTTATTGGAACCCGGTATTTGCAGTCCGGGGCAATACTGATGTAAATATGGTGTATATGGGCACCCCAAAATGGAATGGTGCATTAAAACTCAAGTGGACCCGTGGATATGCGCCTGGCTTAATAAAGTATTCAGATAATGATTGCTCTGCAGAAAATGTCACTATTAATACTCCCACTACTGAATATTATTGGACCTTTAGCAGTACTACTACTGATGAAATGGTTTTAGAGGAATCATTTCCTAATCCAACTACTCAGTTCATTGATAATGTATCTAATGGATGTGTACCGGGAGATGTCAATAAAACTAATGGAATAGAAAACACAGGTGCAGTACAGAAAATGTCTATTTATCCTAATCCGGCATCAAACAACATAAATGTAAAAGTAGATAAATCAATAAATGGAAATGATAACATTAAGATAGAGCTATTAAACCCGCAAGGCCAGGTTGTTAGTTGCTTATATAACGGACCGGCTGATAAAGCATCCAAAAGCTATGACCTCGCTTCATTGCCTTCAGGCTTGTATTTTGCCAAAGTGTACGTAAACAATGTCTTGTATTATCAGCAAAAACTGGTAATACAGCAGTAAGTAATACCTGATAAATTTTACGGCCCTCCATTCTACATGGAGGGCCTTTTAGAATAGCAATTATTACGGCTCCCTCACATAAAATGCAAAACCATTTTCTTCTCTTAGCTTTTTAAGCTGGGGCATGGCATCATACTGGGGGGTTGAAGTGATTTTGCATATAAAATACGCAGGCTTATCAATAGGCCCCGTTAGCAGCCACTGCTCATTGTAAGAATGAGGGTTTTCCGGCGGCTGTTTCCGGGTATAAAAGAGTTGTGCATAGCTTTTGTAGCCCAATACATGTACATATACGTCCTTACCCTGCAAACCCTCAAAAAAGTTTATTGCGGCCCTTTGGGAATAAGCCTCAATTTTGGGCGTAAAATGCAATATGGTAACCTGTATAATTACTAGCTGCAATATGCACAGGGCCATCATACCGCGTAAAAAATGCTTTCTCAGCAACAGAACCGAAACCCAGATACCGGCCAGGTATAACAGCCCCCACAATGTTTCTGCGTAGCCCCAATGCACATTGGCCTGTAAATTACCAACAGCAAAAGGGTCATCTATCAAAGGAATGAGTTGCTCTCTGTTCAGGCCTACCAAAGGCAGCGCAAGTATGGCTATTGCAACCAGCGAGCCTGTAACCAGCAAAGTTATTATTACCCCTTTTTTCACTCTGGTTTCTTCATAGCCGAGTTTATATAGCTGTAATGCAGCCAGGTAGGTAAGCGGGAAATAACACAGGGAAGAGTAATGGACAATTTTCGTTTTTACAATGGAAAATAAAATAAGTACTACCCAGAACATAATCCACATCCAGCGTGTAAAATCCCGCGTAGCCTCATTATCGGTAACCCTTTTGCGGGTGTACTGGAAGAGGAATGCAGACGCAGGGAAACAGCCGATCAGCAGTACAATAAAGTGATAAAAAAACGGCCCGCCATGGTCTGCATCTTCTGTGCGGAAAAGACGTACCTGGTAGGTAATAAACTCATTAACAAACCACCAGCCATGGCTAATGATTTCGGTGCCAAACCATAGCGCTGTAGTAAAAAAAGCAGCTACGGCAATAAGAAGTAAATGCGATACTTTGTAGCCCCACAACCCTTTATTGAAAAGAATATATACCGCAAAAGACAGTACGGCAACCAGTATGGCTACAGGGCCTTTGGTAAGCACTGCAAGGCCCAGGAATATACCCGATAGTATGGCATGCAATAGCTTACGCTCTCCATGCCTGATAAGATATGCCTGGAAAAAAGCAAGGAAAATAAACAGGTTGAACGAGGGGTCGATGATGCCTGATTTAAAATAAAAGTGCGGCAGCCAGGTAGCGGCATACAGCACTACCCACCACCCTGCCATTTGCTCGTTTATAATGCGTTTACCTGCGTAGAAGATGGAGCAAAGTGTAATAACCCCTATCACCGCATTCGGGAAACGGGCTGCATATTCCCCTACTCCAAACAGCTTCATAGCCAATACCTGCATCCAGATGAACAATGGGGGTTTTTCCCAGAATGGTTTAAAATCTATCTGCACCCTCAGGTAATCGCCTGTACGTATCATTTCCCTTGCGCATTCGGCAAAGTTTATCTCGTCCCAGTCAAACAGGTGTACATGCCCAAGGAAAGGAAATAAAAGCAATGCCCCGGCGAATATGATTATCAAGTACTTAAAAAAAGACGGCATAATCAGTTGTCAGTAACGTCAGCAATGGTATCAGTAAAGAAATGGCTCCTGACCCTATTCATTATCGCCATTATCCCTATGGTAAAGGTAGCGCCAATTATACTCCCTACATATATATCAAGAAAAAAATGTGCGGCAAGGTACATTCTTGAATAGGCAACGCTAAGCGCACAAAGAAACAGGACCATACCCCAGCCCCTGTACCGCCCTGGCAAAAGCATAGCAAGAAAAGTAAACAGGCAGAACGCCGCAGACGTATGGCCCGAAGGGAAACTATGCTCCATCAGCCGCGGCCACTGGGGTAATATATGTATCCACCTGGCCTCGTTAAAGTATTTAAGCGGCCGGGGGGCATCTACTGCGTATTTGATTGACTGGATGACTGCTACAGGCAAAACATTGGTGAGTAGTGCCGATAAGAAATACCATACATTACGGTACTGCCGCACACCCAGTAAAATCAGTAAAACAACCGTACTGAATACTCCTTCGCCCATGAGGGTGGCATAGGTCATTACAGCATCGCCAAAGCTGCTATGGTGTACATTGAAAAAAGCGAATAGCTGCCTGTTATCAAAAAACAATTGTACGGCGCCCCCGATTATAATCCAGATAACAAAAGGAATTATAAAAAAAGGATTGTAAGAAGTGTACGGCCTGATATGTGCTGCAATGCGCTTCATTATTTTTTTCTGAAAAGGTTTATGAACCTGCCACCCATCCTTACATACCATTCTTTACTAAATATCTGGGAGTCGTTGCGGGCCTGGTTAATGAGAATAAACGCCATAGGCAACAGCATGGCCGTTGCCATCCACATACCTGCCCATGGTTCCATAGCCCCTGTCTTGGCCAGTTTTTCACCGGTGATAGAGATAATGTGAAACACCACAAAAAACACAACTGCAATTACCAGCGGCATACCCAGCCCGCCTTTACGGATAATGGCCCCCAGCGGTGCGCCTATAAGAAACAGTAAAACACAGGCGAACGACAATGTAAATTTCCGGTGCCACTCCACATTAAACTTCAGGAAATTCTCCGTCTGCAGTTTCCTTTCAAATGCAGATACACCCAAAAGCCCTTCCGTATTTTTTGCCTGGCTGACTGCCTGCTGCAGCACCGGCAACTTTAATGAATCGGGCACAACTTCAAGAAAAGTAGAATCGTACCGCTTAACAGCTGCTTTTTGCGTTGCAATTTTCTTCAGCAATACTTCCCTGTCATTACCATTAGATAAATAGGTAATAGCAGGCCCAACATAGATGTTAATGTTATTCTCCAGCCTCTTAAAATACCTGCCAATGCTATCTATCCGGTCGTTTAGCTGGGCCACATCCATCATCTGGTATGCATCCTTAAACAGGTCTTCATTAGTACGGCTTAAACGAAAAGATGAGAGGTCAAATACCTTATCCCACCTTTCAAAATACATCCTGATCTGTTTGTTGATGCCGTTGTTATTCTTGAAATCCTCATCATACCTCCAGCCGTCCTTCAACCTGAAAATAAGAAACTGTTTATCGGGCGAAGGTATCATTTCGCCTTCTTTGGCAATTACTACCTTATCATTTCCAAGGCCGGAACTATGGTCGTAAATAATCACATTCCGTATGGTTTTGCCGTCCCTGTCCTTTTCCCCAACCCTTATAGAATACCCGTCAATATCTTTATTAAATTGCCCCGCACGAATATTCAATGCAGGTTTCGAATTGCGCAAATCGTACAGCAGCGACAATGCTTTTAAATTGGCAAAAGGAATCACATTGTTATTGAAAAGGAAAGCCAGCCCGCCAATGAAGATGATAAAAATAAGCAAGGGCCTCATAAACCTGAGCAGCGATATGCCGGCCGACTTGATGGCAACAAGCTCAAAATTTTCGCCCATGTTGCCAAAGGTCATGATGGAAGCCAGCAATATACCAAGAGGCAGTGCTAACGGTACCATGGTGGTTGACATATAGAACAGCAGCTGTACGATCATCCACGTACCCAGGCCTTTGCCTATCAGCTCATCCATATACAGCCAGAAAAACTGCATAACCAGCACGAAAAGGGTGACAAAGAATGTAACAATGAAAGGCCCTATAAAACTGCGGAGAATGAGTATGTCCAGCTTCTTGATCAAAGGCTGATAAAATTTAGTGCAAACCTACATAAAAGAACTGTATGCGTTCCTGTTTATAACAGGATTAACCTTTTATTGTGCAATACAAAAAAGCCTGCCCTTGTACAAAGGCAAGCCTTTAGCATATTGTCAAAAAGCTTTTTAGCTGCCAATACGGTGTTTTAAATCGCTCACCTGGCTATTCCAGAGCCTTTCCTGGTCTTTAATATCCACCTTATCGGCAAAATCTGTTATTTTCAGTATAGTTTCGTTTGTAATGGGGCTTTGTTCAATGCTGAACTCGAAAAATTCATCGTCATCATAATAGTCCCAGCGGTATCTTACAAATTCATTTTCCATTTGTTCTACCACTTCAGCAGTATCGGTAGCACCATTCCAGCTAAAATAGAAAGTATGGTCGCGCTGGTCTACCTTATCGGCAAACCATTCCTGCAAACCAACGGGCGTAGATAAAAACTCATATAGTATAGTAGGAGAGCAACGAATCGGGAACTCTAACGTGTACATTATTTTTTTCTTACTCATCTTAGAAAAATTCTCTTGAAGATTAACTTGCCTGCAATAATAAAAAAATGGATGAACAATCAAAATTTTTTTATGATTATTGCAGATAATTCCTTAAATTCCTTTCTTTTTTGGTGCACAGAACGCTTCTAAATTGCTGTTAAGAATTTCTTAATTTTTTTTGGGTTGAATACTTCAGAACCTTAGATTTGCCATAGAAATGTCATACACGACACATTTTCAACGTTTACAGCCTCAATTGTCAAACCATTTAATGCTTTGCCTATGTCCATGCGTCAGCTAAAAATCACGAAATCGATTACCAATCGTGAAAGCCAGTCTCTTGAGAAATATCTGCAGGAGATCGGTAAAGTAGATCTGATTACTCCCGAAGAGGAGGTTCAGCTTGCCATCAAAATCAAACAAGGCGACCAGCGCGCTCTTGAGAAACTGACAAAAGCGAATCTCCGTTTCGTAGTATCTGTTGCGAAACAGTACCAAAACCAGGGGTTATCATTGAGTGACCTGATTAACGAAGGAAACCTTGGCCTTATCAAAGCTGCACAACGCTTTGATGAAACAAGAGGTTTCAAATTCATTTCGTATGCCGTGTGGTGGATACGCCAGTCCATTTTGCAGGCCCTGGCCGAGCAATCGCGTATTGTACGCCTGCCGCTTAACAAAGTGGGGCTTTCCAACAAAATCAGTAAAGCATACTCTCAACTGGAGCAGGAGTATGAGCGCGAGCCTTCAACCGAAGAACTGGCAGAACTGCTCGACATCGGTACTGAAGAAGTGGAAACCACACTGGGTGTAGCTGCACGCCACGTATCGGTAGATGCGCCGTTTGTTGACAGTGAAGACAACACACTGCTGGATGTATTGGAAAACCCCAATTCAGATTCTGCCGATGCAGAACTGGAGCATTATGATTCGCTCCGTTGCGAAATAGAGCGCTCATTAAGCACACTTACCGACCGCCAGCGCGATGTAATTAAACTTTATTTCGGCATTAGCGTAGAGCACCCGATGAGCCTGGAAGATATCGGCGAGAAATTTTCGCTTACCCGCGAACGCGTACGCCAGATCAAAGACAAGGCCATCACTAAGCTGCGCACAGCTACACGTTGCCAACTCCTGAAATCTTACCTGGGTAACTAATATATTTACTCATTACATTATAAAATCCCTGCCCTCTGCGGCAGGGATTTTTTTTACAGCTTACCGTCTGAATTCTATCCGGCAATTGTTTTTTATTATGGCCTCAGGCCGGGAAAATATTATCAATAGCGTAACTTTGCATTCAAATAATTCGAAAATGTACCCGACTGAGATAGTAGCGCCGATGAAGGCCCAACTGACAACGAATGGTTTCCAGGAACTGTTAACACCTGAAGAAGTAGACAATGCGCTGAACAAGCCCGGAACCGCTTTGCTGATGATCAACTCTGTATGCGGATGTTCTGCAGGTACCGCACGCCCCGGCGTATTGATGGCAGTTCAGAATGCAAACAAAAAGCCTGACCAGTTGCTTACCAGCTTCGCAGGTTATGATACAGATGCTGTAAAGCAGGCCCGTACTTATTTGCTTCCTTATCCTCCTTCTTCTCCTGCTATTGCTTTGCTGAAAGACGGTAAGGTGGTACACATGATAGAGCGGCACATGATAGAAGGCCGTCCCGCACAAATGATCGCTTCTAACCTGCTGGAAGCTTTCGAAACATATTGCTAACAACTATTTTTTTATAAAGCAAGGTACGTATCAAAACGTGCCTTGCTTTTTTTATAAACACTATCTTTAAAAAGACTGATTATTTTTGCCAAATTCGCACCTGACAGACTGTTATTTTGAAAGACAAGAAAATCATTATTATTACCGCCCCCTCCGGCTCAGGCAAAACAACACTTGTAAAAAGGCTGCTGGCTGCCTGCCCCAATCTGTCATTTTCCATAAGTGCCTGTACCCGGAACCCCAGGCCGGGAGAAGTGCATGGCAAAGACTACTATTTTTTTAAAGAAGAAGAGTTTAAGAGCATGATAAATGAGCATGCCTTTGCAGAATGGGAGATGGTGTATACGGGTAAATACTACGGCACTTTAAAATCGGAACTGGAGCGTATATGGGCACAGGAATACTATCCCCTGGTAGATATTGATGTGCAAGGTGCGCTTTCTATTCAGAATGCCTACCCGGATACGTCCTTGTCGGTTTTCATACAGGCCCCCTCTCTTGAAGAACTGCACCGGCGGCTTACCGTACGCGGTACGGAAACGCCGGAAACATTGGTAGAACGCGTAAATAAAGCCAGCTATGAGCTAACATTTGCCGATAAGTTTGACCGTATCATTATCAACGATGATCTGGAAACTGCAGCAAAAGAGCTACAGGATACTGTGGAACAGTTTTTGACTGACAACCTCTAGGATATTTATCTTTTATTATCTTTGATATATATGGACACTTACCATTTGCTGATTTATATTTTAGGCTGCATCCTTATGATCGGCTTCTTTGCAGGCACAGAAATTGCCTTCATTTCAGCAAATAAACTCAACATTGAACTCCGTAAAAAACAAGGCACTTTTTCAGGGCGTATACTGGCCCGTTTTATGGAAAACCCCGCCGAATTTATCGGTACCAGCCTTATAGGGGTAAATGTTTTGCTGGTCATATACGGCCTGTTAATGACCAAACTAACAGACCCCGTTCTCAACCGGCTTCCCTACCCCTTCAATTCAGAATATGTACACCTATTACTGGATACACTGCTTGCAACCCTCATTATCCTGATATTTGCCGAGTTTCTGCCGAAGGCTATTTTTCGCAGCAAAGCCGAGCGGGTGCTGACCATTTTCAGCCTGCCCATGCTGCTGATGTATTACATTCTTTATCCTTTTGCCAAAATATTCGTTTCTATATCTGAATTCATATTGAAATACCTCTTCAATGTGCGCATCAAAGAAAACCACCAGGTATTCAACCGTGTAGACCTTGAGGTATTTGTAAAGCAAAGCCTGCATGGCCACGAAAGCGATTCGGGAGAGGTAAATACGGAATTGTTTGAAAATGCCCTTTACCTGGTTAATGTAAAAATCAGGAAATGTATGATCCCTAGAAATGAAGTGGAAGCGATAGATATCAGTACTCCTATTAGTGCTTTGCGTCAAAAATTCATTGATACAAAACTTTCCAAAATCATTGTTTACGAAAATACGATTGACAATATCGTTGGCTATATACACCACCTTGACCTGAACCGCAGGCCACAGCAGATAAAGGACATACTTCACAGTATTACTGCCGTTCCCGAGGCTATGAGTGCGGTAGATTTGATGAACAAGTTTACCCGCGACAGAAAAAGTATTGCATGGGTTATTGACGAATTTGGAGGTACTGCGGGCATTGTAACCATGGAAGATGTGCTGGAAGAAATATTCGGCGATATCAATGATGAATATGATGTGCAGGAATATGTTGAAAAGCAAATAGCAGATAATGAGTATATTTTTTCCGGGAGGCTGGAACTGGATTACCTGAATGAAAAATATGATTTCGACTTTGCTACCGACGAGAGTGAAACCTTATCAGGCTACATCATTGCCAATCATGAAACCATACCTAAGCTAAAAGACCGTATCATTATCGGACATTACGAATTTGATATACTGCTGGTAAGCGATACCCGTATTGAGACCGTAAAAATGAAACTGCTGAAATAACACTGATTTTTAACACACAAAATATTTGCTATGCCAGTTAAGCGTCCTTTCAACCTGCAAAAATGGATTGATGAAAACAGACACCTGTTAAAACCGCCTGTTGGCAACCAAACCATATATAAAGACACCGAAGACTTTATTGTGATGGTGGTTGGCGGCCCGAACAGCCGTAAAGATTTCCATTATAATGAAAGTGAAGAACTCTTTTACCAGCTTGAAGGGGATATAGTTGTACGTATACTGGAAGACGGAAAAATCGTGGATATAAACATTGGCGCAGGAGATATGTTTTTGCTGCCGGGCAAAGTCCCACACTCCCCGCAGCGCGGCGAAAACAGCATCGGGCTTGTGATAGAGCGTATACGCAAAGGAGATGAGATAGATGGCTTTATGTGGTTTTGTGAAAACTGTCATGAAAAGCTTTATGAAGAATATTTCAAGCTCACAGATATTGTTTCGCAGCTACCGCCGGTAATGCAACGTTTTTATGCCGATGAGGAGAAACGTACTTGTAAAAAGTGCGGGCATGTGATGGAACCACCTGCACCAAAAAAATAATAATAGTATTAGTACAAACGCCTGCAAATGCAGGCGTTTGTACTAACAGGGGAATAAATTATACGGTGTATATAAAATAATCGGGTCAATCTGTTATTTTTGCGCTTATTACAAATACATAAAAAGATGTCACACGAAGCACACAACGATTCTGCTCATGCACAAACCGAAAGCAAACCGACAACTTCATCCCGCGCTTCATTTTGGTTTGTGGTGATACTGGCAGGTGTTTTTATCGCTGCTGTAAATTTTGTATCAATAATGGGCCATGATTCTGAAGAACACGGCGTTCATGGCCATGCTACGGAACATGTGATGCCTGCGCATGACAATATGCATGAAGAAGGACACCACGCTGCAGACATGCATAACACTAACCAGGAAGCTGAATAAAGAAGATCATTGTACTGCAATATAATTTGCAGTGCAGCCGTACAAGGAATGCAATACAATGATACCATAGTAATAACGGGGGCAGCCGGTTTTATAGGGAGCTATTTTACCGGTTATCTCAATAACCTCGGCTATGAAAACCTTGTATTGGTAGATGATTTCAGCATAGAAAACAAAGCGCTGAACCTTTCCAGAAAAAAGTACAGGGAAAAAATTCACAGGGGCGATTTTTTTGCATGGGCTGCAAAAAACAATCCTGTTCATTACCTGTTCCATTTAGGTGCGCGTACCGACACCACCGAAATGGATTATGCAGTACATAAAAAGCTGAACCTGGATTATTCAAAAGCTATCTGGGAGTTTTGCTCCATGGAGCAGGTCCCGCTGGTGTATGCTTCTTCGGCCGCTACCTACGGCAATGGTAAATGGGGTTATGTAGATAGTCATGACATAGTAAACAAGTTGAGCCCGCTAAACCCTTACGGACTTTCCAAAAACCAGTTTGATGCCTGGGCGCTTGAGCAAACCAACCAGCCTCCATTTTGGGCAGGGCTGAAATTCTTTAATGTTTACGGCCCCAATGAGTACCATAAACAACGCATGGCGTCTGTTATATTTCATGCTTATAACCAGGTAAAAAGCACAGGTAAAGTAAAGTTGTTCCGCTCTCATAACCCATCTTACAGAGACGGGGAACAAATGCGTGATTTCATTTATGTAAAAGATATCGCGTCTATTTGTTACTGGCTGATGCAATACGAACCTGCAAGCGGGTTATACAATGCCGGTACAGGGAAGGCAAGAAGCTTTAATGACCTGGTAGCGGCAGTATTCCATGCTTTGAATATGCCTGTAAATATTGAATACATAGATACTCCTGCCGATATACGCGATAAATACCAGTACTTTACCGAAGCCGATATGCACAAACTGAAACAGGCCGGCTATCCGTACTCTTTCCAGAGCCTTGAGGATGGTGTACATGATTATGTCACCAACTATCTGGAAAAAGGTTCTTATTTTTAACATAAAGACACTTATATGAAGCGAACATTCTATTCTGCGGCTATTGCCGTATGTATATGCATGGGTAGTGGTACTGTAGCCGCCCAGGCACAAACAAAATATGGCAAGGAGTTCAACATCGGGCATGATGTAATGACGGTAAAATCCTTTAAAGAGGCTATAGCCGATAAAAAGGACCTGAAAGATATAAAAGTGGAGGGTTGGATATCGCAGGTATGCCAGGCCGAAGGGTGCTGGATGAAACTGAAGAACGATGAGGGCGATGACATTCTTGTAAAGTTCAAAGACCATTCATTTCTTATACCTAAAGACCTGGCAGGAAACGCAACCGTTGTACACGGTGATGCCACGCGCAAAATAGTCTCTGTAAAGGAGAGGAAACACATGGCTGAAGATGCCGGTGCAAGCGAGGAAGAAATAGCGAAAATTACAGAGCCTAAGGAAGAATTAAGAATTGATGCCACAGGCATCGTTATAATGAAAAAGAAATAACAGTATCATTCTGTAAATAGCCAAAGAAAAAGCAGGCTACCCTAAGGGTAGCCTGCTTTTGTATCTGCATCTGTGGTCAACCTGTGTTTTATCGTAGCAGGGTCACATTACCTTGATAATGTTCCCTTGTATTGTTCAGGAATGTTACCTCGATAGTGTATACATACACGCCCTGCGGTTGCGGCTCACCATTAAAGTTGCCATCCCATCCCCTGCCGTTGATGTTGTTGGTTTCAAAAACTTTTTTACCCCAGCGGTCATAAATGCTCATTTCAAACTTGCTCACACCTCTTGAAAGGAACTGGCGCGGCAGGAAATAACCGTTTTCAGAGCTGCCGGGAATAAAGGCATTGGGAAGGTTAATGTAGCAGTTCTTCGCTACTTTAACGCTGTCTGTTGTTTTACAACCGTCAATTTCAACCGTAGCAGCATATATGCCCGGGTGCCTCACTATAATACTGCTTTCAGTAGAGCGGGTATTATTATTCCACTGCCATTTCGCATCAGGGTTGCCTGCATTGATCACATCACTCAGCGTAATCGGGCTGCCATTGGGGCAAATAGCCGTATCCGGGCCCAGGTCAATAATAGGTTGTGGCTTCACTACTATATTCCTTTTTGCAGTAGTATCGGGGCATACACGGTTGATTGCAGTAAACTTAACCGGGTAAGTACCGGGGGCCTCGAATGAATACTCTGTAGTCGATACATTTAAATGCTTGTTACCATCGGTGAAATCCCATTCGGTACCAATGTTTCCAATTTCAGAGAAATCGCCTTTAAACTTAACTATATCTCCCGGGCAAATAACCGTATCAGAAGCCTGGTAAGTAATAGCTCCGGTTGAGTCAACGAATATCCTGTGTGTGGCGGTATCCTTACAGTTAAGGAAATCTGTTATTATCAATGTGGCATCGTACTCGCCTGCCAATGTATAATCGTGAGCTGTGTTATAGTTATTATCTGTTGGTGTTCCATCTTTAAAGTCCCACAGGTATTCAAGTGTACCTACTGCTGCGGTAGAAGATTTGTTGCTGAAGTTAATAGTGGTGTACCCCTGGCATATCGTATCATCATCAACTTCAAAAGCTGCCAGCAACGGGTGATTAATATCGATCTGAACAATCTGGGAATCGTAGCATGCTTCATTATAGGCATACAATTTCAGGTCATATTTCTGCGGTGCCCCGGACACATCATGCTTATCAAAAGGCATTACATAGGTCACTACCGGAGATCTGTCGATGCTGACAAGATTTACCGTAGGATTAGGGCCGTTAACCCTGTTAACATACCAGCTAAGGCCCGTATCGCCCGTAGAACTGTTATTGAATATGATTGTATCTGCAGTACAGCCCAGGAGTATGGTATGCGTAAACGAAGGGTCTGCCACATCCCTGATATCTACAAAGGTGTATGTAGTATCCGATACGCAGTTATCAGTAGATACGGCATACAAACCATATAAACCTTCCTGGTTTTGCTGGATGTTGGTTATCGTGATCTTCTGATTATTATTGAAATACCCTCCGGGGCCAATCCAATAATATGTAACCCCTGTGATACCTGTTGTATAACCATCCAAACCAACTGTATCGCCTTTACATACAGGAGAAGTATTTAAGCTGATAGTGGGTGGAGCAGGACCGTTTTTCAGCTGTACGAATGTCTGGCCTACAATTGGAGGGCATGAGCCCTTAGTTACTGTTACGGTATAAGTACCACCCTGCAGGATATTGATATTAGGCCTTGTAACGCTTGAACCTGTAGCAGTCCAACCGTTACCGTCATCCCAGCTAAAGGTAGCATTGGGGAAAGCAGTAGCAGTCAGGTGCAGGTCTTTACCGGTACATGGATCATCGTCTGTTACAACCAGGAGGTTAGCATCGCAGGTATCCTCCCAGTATTCAGAATGAAAAATGACACCACCTGAAAAAGGGTTATTTCTCATATGCTTAACTTCAAAGCTGGTTATCATAGTGGGAAATAAGCTAATGTCTATTTGAACGGCAGTGGGGTTAACCGGGGAACCTACAGCAGTGAGATCGCCTGAAGAGGTTATTTGCGTGTTATTGGGAGGGGTAACGCATACCGGGGAGTTCGTTAACTCAGAAGATGTCAGTAAATGTTGACTTCCATTAACATATATCCTAACCGTATCATTATCATGAATATCTGCCATCTGGATGCGTATACGTGTAGCGCCATTGCTAAAAGTAAACTTAAAGCCATCAGATTTTGAACCACCTGCAATGTAACCACCATACTGGCCGGGGGTCAGCGGAGGGGTCGTAGAACCAACGCCACAATACTGCTGGTTGTTATACGGGATCGGGGGAAATTTCCTTTCTACAGTCACATTATTAAGCGGTGACATAGCAATGGGCACCCCGTCATTGGCCGTATTAACAAACCAAATAGGATATTGGGCTTTGGATTGGGTTGCGAATAAACCTAAAAGCGTTAACAGGAATAAAATTTTACGCATCGTTTACGATTTATTTATTTATGGTAGTTTACGTATGTTTTAAAAAATGTATTTAGCGCAGTGTAAACGCTTAAAAATACTAAAAATAAAACAAAAAAATTAAGATTTTTTAACAAAATCACCTTTTCTATTTTATCTGTTCAAAACAATATATTGAAACCGTTACCGTCTTATCTTCGCATCTATGAAATTTCTCATAGTAGGGTTAGGTAATATAGGATTCGAATACGACGGAACCCGTCACAATATAGGTTTTGATGTCGCAGACGCGTTTGTTATCAAACACGGAGGCAGCTTCTCTTTAGATAGACATGCATTTTTCGCAGAATGTAAGTGGAAAGGCAAAATATTTTTAGTTATTAAACCGACCACGTATATGAACTTAAGCGGAAAGGCGCTAAAATACTGGATGGATAAAGAAAAAGTGCCCCTCGAAAATGTGTTGGTGATTGTAGATGACCTTGCCCTTCCGCTAGGCACATTAAGGCTAAGGGGAAACGGCAGTGATGCCGGGCATAACGGGCTGAAGAACATTCAGTTGGTATTGGGAACAAATCAGTACCCACGTTTACGGTTTGGTATTGGCAATGATTTTCCCAAAGGCAGGCAGGTCGATTTTGTTTTAGGGAAGTGGGGTGCGCCTGAATTGCCGATAGTTAAAGAAAACGTAGTAAAAAGTGTAGAAATGATTGAGAGTTTTGCCACACAGGGAATTGCACAAACAATGAATTTTTTCAATAAGTAAAATAAGTAAGGCGGCAAAATTGCCGCCTTACCAGGTAAATAATAAAAAAATCACCTGAGTAGAGTAAGGTTCCCCTTATAGTTCTCGCGCGAACCGTCTATAAAGGTTACATCTATCAAATAGACATATACACCCAAAGGCTGCGGCTCGCCGTTATATTTTCCGTCCCATCCCCTGCCGTCAATTGTATTAGTCGTAAACAGCACTTGTCCCCAGCGGTTATAAACAGACATGCTGAACCTGGCGATACCGTTTGAAAGCACTTGTCTTGGAAGAAAATAGTCTCCGTTACCATCCCCGTTTGGAGAAAAGGCGTTGGGAATATCTATAAAACAGTTATTGGTTATAATAACACTGTCTGTTGCTTCGCAACCGTCTATTTCAACAGTAGCGGCATATACACCCGAATGCCGTACCGCTATAGCAGATTTGTTCTTGTCATAACCTTCCTCATTCCATATCCACTTTGCATTGGGGTTGCCCTCGTTGATAAAATCTTTTAAAATAAGGGGTTTTGCGTTGAGGCAAATGCTGGTGTCGTTGCCTAAATTAATCCTTGGATAAGGCTTAATGTGAATAGCTTTGGTAAACTGTGCATTAGGACAAATCCGGTACGAAGCGTTGAATTGTACATTATATGTACCTGCTGCATCAAACGTATAATTAATATCGGATTGGTTCGAAATGGTATTCCCGTCTCCCATTGTCCATACAGTACCCGTATTCCCTACCTGCATAAAAGTACCGTTGAACCGTATGGTTTTTCCTGCACAAATGGCATCGTCAGAAGAGGTAAAGCTGATAGAGCCTGCAGAATCCACCACTATGATATGTTCGGCAGAATCTTTACAGCCCAGGTAATCTGTAGCCACCAATGTTGCATGATAGGTACCCGCACGTTTATACAGGTGGGCGATATCTAAAGTAGTACCTGTGCCCCCGTCTTTAAAATCCCATGCATAAACCGGCAATATAGCCGGAGTATAAGTAGTGGCATTGGTAAAGTTGATGGTATTATCCTGGCAGATGCTGTCGTCGTCTACCGTAAAAGCCGCTTTAACCGAGTGATTGAAGTTTACCTGCTGTTGTGTTGTGTCTTTACAAAACTGGTTGGATGCAATCATCCTGACAGTATAAGACCCCTGGCTTGTATAGGTGTGCAACGGATTGCTCAGACTGCTGCCGGAGCCGTCGCCGAATTCCCAATCGTAGAAAAGGCCTCCTGTAGAGGTATTATTAAACTGAACAGAATCCTTATCACAACCAAGGAACACTTCTGTTGTAAATGCAGCTTTCACTTCCGGGTGCACCAGTATATCAAACACCGTCACATCCGATTTGCAGCCGGCAGTACTTTCAATATAAACAGAATAGTTACCGCTGTTATTGGGCTGAATGTTTGCAATGGAAGCCGTATTGACCACACTGCTGCTGAAGCCCGGCCAGTTGGGGCCGCTCCAGTAATAAGTACTGCCGATAGGACTGCCCGAGTTGGCCAGCATATTCACGGTAGTATGCGGACATGTTGGTGTAGTGTTCACAACTACAGTAGGCTTGGGCGGCGTTGTTTCCACAGTCACATTTACAACCGCGTTATAAATACATCCGCCGGGCAATGTGGCTGTTACGGTATAAACCCCGCTATGCGCTAAGGTAACATTCGGGATGGTGGGATTGCTCGGATATATCCCTCCGAAACCGCTGCCGGCAGGGCCTGTCCAGTTGTACACCGCACCGGGATAGCTGGTTGCGCTTAACTGTAAGCTTCTTTGCGTGCATACCGGGCTGGTAATGACGGTAAGGTTAAAAGGGTCGGTACATTGCGCCCATACACCAGGTACAGATAATAGTAATGCTGCTAAAAAGGTAATCTTTTTAATGGCCATAACTCGGGTTTTTACCTATAGACATACATTTTCAAAAAAACGTATAGGCATTACTGCACTTTTTTAATTTAGATTAAATCGCATATAGAAAATTTGGAAATAAAATAGCTGCTCCATTATCTTTGTGGTCTCATTTCTTCCATTATGGTGATTTAACTATCGCCTGATACTTTCAGGCGGCACTTTCCGGTTTATTTCTCCAGCGGCACAGCCGCTCGTTTTCATTTTACTACACTACAATTATTATTTATGACACAACGTGTACCTGCTTCACGTATCAATATATTCAGTCTTTTTAAAAAGGCTATCACGGGCGAAGAAAAAGAATTCACCAAAGGCAGTATTAACTATGCCATATTCATGTTATCTGTCCCTATGGTGCTGGAAATGGCTATGGAGTCGCTCTTTGCTGTTGTCGATGTATTTTTTGTCGGTAAGCTTGGCGTAGATGCCGTAGCCACTGTAGGACTTACAGAGTCGGTAATTACCATTATTTATTCCATTGCCATAGGCATCAGCATGGCAGCAACTGCTATGGTAGCCAGGCGCACCGGGGAAAAGAACGAAGACGGAGCCGCCCATGCTGCCATGCAGGCGGTATATGCAGGTGTAGCCATCAGCACTATTGTGAGTATACTGGGTATCATTTTTGCCAAAGATGTGCTCATAATGATGGGGGCAAGAACTGAACTTGTAACGCACAATTACCGCTATACGCAAATTATGTTCGGCAGCAATGTGGTTATCATGCTGCTTTTCCTTATCAACGGCATATTCCGCGGAGCCGGTGATGCCTCTATTGCCATGCGCTCGTTATGGCTGGCCAATACCATCAATATCATTCTCTGCCCTACCCTCATCTATGGTGCAGGCCCTATACCTGCACTGGGCCTTACAGGTGCGGCACTGGCTACAACCATCGGGCGCGGAACAGGGGTTTGTTACCAGCTTTACCACCTTTTCAAAGGCAAAGGATTGATAAAAATATTGTCCAAACACATGAATATAGACTTCCCGGTACTGGGTAGCCTCTTCCGTATAGCGGCGGGCGGAACCGCACAGTTTCTTATCAATTCGGCCAGTTGGATATTTCTTGTACGTATCATATCCTCTTTCGGCAGCGATGCCCTTGCAGGCTATACTATCGGTATCAGGGTTATCATTTTTACCCTGCTGCCCGCATTCGGCATGGCCAATGCAGCCGCTACCCTGGTGGGGCAAAACCTTGGCGCCAAGCAGCCCGAAAGAGCTGAAACCTCCGTATGGCGTGCAGCAATGTTCAATATGGTATTCCTGGGCATTATCTCGTTTATATTTTTTACAATGGCCGCCCCTATCGTACGCATCTTTACAACAGAGCCAAACGTAACGGCATTTGGCATTCAGTGCCTGAGATATATTTGCCTGGGGTACGTATTCTACGCATATGGTATGGTCATCATCCAATCGTTTAACGGTGCCGGCGATACCCGAACACCCACCATCATTAATATTTTCGGTTTTTGGCTTTTCCAGATACCACTCGCATATATACTGGCGGTTACATTGAAAATGGGGCCAAAGGGTGCTTTCCTTGCCATCTCCATAGCCGAAAGCGCTATTGCCGTAGCGGCCATTATGTTATTCAGGCGGGGTAAATGGAAAAAGGTAAGTGTGTAGCAATATTTGCTGCGCACTTATTTTCATTATATCTTTGCCACGGGTTGTTACAGGACGCCCTTCCCGCTAAAGATGATATCACCTGTACCAAATTATTTTTCAGAAATATTGTTTATCTAATTTCAGCCGGATAAGTGGGGGCGGCGTTAATGGAATTATTATGAACAATACACGTCACAACAGGTTGCAGGAGTTCAAAGTCCGCGCATCGCTCCTGCTCAAAAATTTCAACAGCACAGATACCGCCGCATCTGAAAAAGCAGCAACCCGCTTTTTACGGCTACCTTTTCTAAAGTACAGCACTACAGAATCGTTACTAAACGACCGTGGTTTTTTCAGGCTGAAACATGCGCAGCAGGTTTTGGCTATAGAAAACGGCCATAAAACATGGGACGCATTCCGGCGGCAAATCATACAGGAAGATTGCCTGTTTCACAAACACAGCGCCAGCTATCTTAATATCTGGTTCAATAACTACGAAGAAGCGAAAGAGTATCACACCATACATGGAGGCTACCTGCTGCAGTTCCGTAAAGACTTTGCTGTGTGCACGCATGATTATATTCATGCCATAGGCTTATCTGCTTTTGAGAAGGAATGGGCGGCAATGGGATATGATTGGGTAAAACCGGCCTGTACCCAATCATGGGAAACCATATTTATCCATGTAAAGCAACAATACCTTGCACCGGAAAAAAAGGAAACAATACCGGCTAAGGCTAAAGGCAACAGGCCTCAGTGGCTGAATAATCATCATTAATCAATAACCTCTTAAACAATTTATCGTATGAACGTTCAACTCGGCAGGGCCGTCCTGCTGGTAAAAGATTATGACGAAGCATTACGCTTTTACCAAACCAATTTCGAATGCAAAGTATTATTTGACCAGGACAGCAGTTTCGGGCTGCGTTACCTGCATATAGGTTTTGAAGGTGAAACAGGTATCTGGTTGCTGAAAGCCGAATCGCAGGCACAGGATGCGCTTATCGGCAACCAGACAGGCGGGCAGCCTACCCTTGTGTTTTACACCAGCGATTTGCAGGAGTTGTACAATAAACTACTGGTAAACGGTGTTACTATTACCCATCCGCCGGCCAATAACCCGGAATATAGCTTCTTCCAGTGCGAAGACTTATACGGTAACGGGCTGGTGGTTGTACAGCTAAAACAAGCAGAATAAAACATCAATATTTTTAGAAACTGCTATATATTTACAATCTTAAATCACAACATGATGAAAAAAGCACCTTTATACCTGTTGTTTGCCCTGTTTGGCACACTGACCTTTGCATCCTGCAAAAAGGATTACACCTGCCAGTGTACAGTAGGTGTACCTTTTTTGTTTGATACTACTGTTAATATACAAATATCAGACGCCAAGAAGAAACAGGCAAAGGTTGCCTGCGACAACAGTGCGGAAGCGATACAAGTATCTTCAGCCGCAATGATATCCGCAGCTCTTTCAGGGTTAGGTGCCGATTCATTATTCGGAATGGGTGGCATTACGGTTCCTACGAACATTATTACCGCCTCATGCGACCTTAAGTAAAGAACTACACTTTCTTAATAATAGTAAAGCCTGCCGGATGGCAGGCTTTACTATTATTAACCGGCTTATTAATCGGCCTGGTGGAACGGGTACCTGTAATTGGTAACCGGCACGTACGTCTCTTTTATAGTCCTAGCATTCAGCCAGCGGTAGAGGTTCAGTATAGAACCGGCTTTATCGTTGGTGCCGGATGCACGGGCACCGCCAAATGGCTGCTGGCCTACTACTGCGCCTGTCGGCTTGTCATTGATGTAGAAGTTACCCGCTGCATTTACCAGCTTTTTCGTCATCAGTTCCACTGCATAACGGTCTTGTGCAAAAATAGCGCCTGTAAGTGCATAGCTCGATGTGTTGTTGAGCACGTCCAGTGTTTCCTCCCACTTGTCTACATCATATACATGTATGGTAAGAACCGGCCCAAACAACTCTTCACACATAGTTACATAGTAAGGGTCAGTAGCCTCGATAACTGTAGGCTCAATGTACCAGCCGTTTGCGCTGTCATAGTTACCGCCACAGATGATTTTTGCTTTACCATCGCTGTTCTTCACACCATCTATATACTTAGCAAGGTTGTTGAATGATTTCTCATCAATCACGGCATTGATAAAATTGGTAAAATCATCTACAGGGCCCATTTTCAGCGTGGCTATTTCTTTCAGCATTTTTTCTTTTATCTCACCGGCAAGGTTGGACGGCAGGTAAGCACGGCTGGCTGCAGAGCATTTTTGCCCCTGGTACTCGAAAGCGCCGCGTACAAGGTTAGCTACTACGGCATCTACATCAGCAGTAGGATGAACCATTACAAAATCTTTACCGCCTGTTTCACCAACAATGCGCGGGTAGGATTTATACATAGCGATGTTCTCCCCTATTGTCTTCCACATGCTCTGGAATACGCCGGTAGAACCTGTAAAGTGTACGCCTGCAAAGTCGGCATGCTTAAAGCAGATATCCCCTACCAGCGGGCCGGGAGGATACACCAGGTTGATAACCCCATCGGGCAGGCCGGCTTCTTTCAATATTTCCATGAATACGCTTGCCGAATATATCTGCGTGTTAGCCGGCTTCCATACTACTACGTTGCCGCACATAGCTGGTGCCGTAGGCAGGTTGCCGCCAATGGCCGTAAAGTTGAATGGGGTAACGGCAAGGATAAACCCTTCGAGCGGGCGGTATTCCATACGGTTGTGGATACCCTGCGGCGAAAGAGGTTGTTGTTTATATATCTGGGTAAGAAAATGTACATTGAAGCGTAGGAAATCTATCAGTTCGCAGGCGCTGTCTATTTCAGCCTGGTAAGCATTTTTGCTTTGGCCCAGCATGGTAGCCGCATTCATACGGAAGCGGTACTTGGTAGCCAGCAATTCAGCGGCTTTCATAAAGATAGCTGCGCGGTGCTCCCATGCCATATCGGCCCATGCAGTGCGTGCATTCAAGGCTGCTTCGATAGCCTGGTTTACATGCGAGGCATCGCCCACATGAAAATGGCCAAGCAGGTGCCCTGTTTCGTGCGGGGGGTGTATTTCTGCGGTCTTGCCACTGCGTACTTCCTGCCCGTTGATGTACATAGGAATATCGCGCACCTGGCCTTTCAGGTCTGCAATAGCCGCCTGTAAAGCTTTGCGTTCGGCGCTGCCGGGCGCATAGTTTAATACAGGTTCGTTTTTAGGTTCTTCGTAATGAAAATAAGCGTTATGCATAAAAACAATTTATCTGATTTACTTTTTGACTGTCTGTAAAAGTGCCGCAAAGTTACACAATTCATGCCCCCCGTTCAACTACCTGCCGTTATAGATGTATAGGGTGTCCTGATGTTCATTGCCTGTACCTTACCGTGGCGACCCTGAAACGTATAACGGCAGGTATACAAAACCTGGATAATTAACCCTATTGATACACAAGCAGTTGAATTAAAACCCAAAAATATTTAACTGCGAATTAAAAAATTTGCTATTTTAGTAACATTCTTTCACCATAAAATAAAAACTACCATGAAACAATTACTCGTGGCAGCGCTTTGCCTGCTGGCCGTTTCGGTCAATGCTCAACAAATTAAGATTGTGAACAATTCGCATTGTACCATTGAGTACTACCTGTCTGCGGCAGACCCTACCTGCTCATCATCCACATCAACCATCAGTTATTCAATCGCACCGCTTACTGCCGTTGTGTGGAGCTTTACTACGGCTACATGGGGCGGAACGCCTCCCGGTAGCGGCTGGATGTGGCACTTCATTAAAGAATGGAATGCCTGCGGCCCTTACACATGGGTTTCTCCTGACTGCTCAAGCGGTGTAAATGCAGATGTTTGTGCCGTGGGTATTCCCTGCTCGGGCATACCGTTTACCTCGTGCATGAAAATCAATACCACCTGCAACACCTGCCAGGCTGTTAAGACCCAGTGGACACCACTGGGCGGCGGCGATGTACTGGTTAATATCTGGTAACTATTTTGTTCCTCAAAAAGCCCCTGCAAAGGTTTGCAGGGGCTTTTTTATGCATTAAAGAGAATAATTCTGCGAACAAACTGCCGGGATAACGGCAGGCAGTTAACATCTGATAAACATATTATTTCCTGAAAATTGATTATTCTTGTTTTTTACAGCGGCTTTTATAAAGCCGCAAAAAGTATTAGTTTAGTAAAATAGGGATGTCAAACAAACGTTTTTATATAGCTTTCAGCATACTGCTGTTGTCGGGCAAGATACATGCCCAGCAGCAGGTTGCCAGTGCTACGGCTAATATCAGCGTTACCATATCTACTCCCATTTCCGTTTCGAAGAGCGTAAGCATGGCTTTTCCCAATATCCAGGTCTCACCCACTAAAGGAGGGTCTATTGTCCTTGACCCCAATGGCAACCAGTCAACTTCGGGTGGTGTCAGTGTCAATAACGGGACGGGCGGCAATAGTGGTGTACCTGCCAGTTTTACGGTATCCGGCCAGGGGGGATATACTTATTCCATTAATTTGCCACAGACCCCGGTTTCTATGGACGATGAAAGCTCCAACCTGCTGAACATTACGAACTTCACCAGTTCCCCCCCGGTTACCGGAGAAACACAGTCCGGCACGCAAACCATAAATGTAGGGGCTACGCTCAATGTTGATAAAGCGGAAGAACCGGGCGATTTTGAAGCGGAAATTCCTTTTGATGTACAGGTGAACTATAATTAAGATATTTTGTATATTTATCTTAAACAGGATACCTATGCCCCGGATATACCTCTTACTTATAGCAATCCTTTTTGTATTTGACTCCAGTGCCCAAAACTATCAATGTATAAATCCGGGTAAGCAGCGCTTTTTTGTAAACGAAAACGGATATTTAAAGGGCATCCGTATCGATTCAGTAAAAACTACCGGCACAGCAACTTTTTTATATCCTTTCCATACACCCCGGGGCTATTGGGCTACTCAAAAATTAGATTCCAATGGTGGTAGCTGGCTGGGAAAAACAATAATTATGTTACCGGAAGGCACACATTTCTTTGATACCTATTGGGGAGATACCGTTGTTTTAAAAACACAGGCGGGTTTAAATGACACATGGATATTTTATGATGATGCCACCACTGATTACTATATAGCCAAAATAACGGATATTGATACAATGAGCGTACTGCCGGGTATCATTGACTCTGTAAAAGAAGTGACGCTGACTTCTATGAACGCAGGTGGAATAAACCAGGCCGATTCGCTTAATAATGCAAAAATCATTTTCAGCAAAAATTATGGATTTATACAAATTTTTGACTTATACTTTTTCCCTATGCATTCACCTGGAAATGCCTATAGTGATAGTCTTGATTTTTTTCTTCGAACGATACTCAAATACCAAAACACGCTCAATAAACGCCTCTACTTTACGCTGATTAATTTTCCCAACCCTCATACAGAAGATATATATAATTTTGACGTAGGAGATGTTTTTGAAGCAAGGGATATATGGTATTTAAACGGCATGAAAATGCAATCTGTCATACTCTACCAGATAACCGGGAAACAGAACATACCATCGAAAGGTATACAATATAAAAGGCAAGGCTGGGGCTATACCGAGGGGCCATATATACCGGGTGGACACCAAACACAGCCTTTTACCGATTCCGTACTATATACTTCCGGCTTTTTCATTTCCGATAAAATGCCGGAAGAATGGGGGCAGCAACATTTCATTTATTACTCGCCTGATAATAACCTGTGCAACATCAACAGCAGCCTGTTTGAACGTTTGACTACTGAAATTGGCGCTGATGGCAGTATTGTTACTTTTGAACCATGCTATACTTATGAACAAATCAAAGAAGGGTTTGGCCTGCTTTTCAAGGATAAATGCTCTGATAATAGCGACATTGGGGAAGAATACAAGCTGGTTTATTCAAAAATTAACGGCGTAAGTTGCGGCACATATATCTCCCTTGATATACCTGAAAATAAAGCGATTAATAATATTGAAGTGAGCCCTAATCCTGCTCATGACAATCTTCTTATAAAACATACTTCAAACATTGAAAGCATTTCTCTCGTTAACGCTTTGGGACAAACTTTAGGTTCATTTACACCCCGCCAAAAAAGTATTACAATAAATGTTTCTTATTTACCTGCGGGTATATACACCTTATCTGTTATCAATAACGAGGGGATACGAATATATAAAAAAATACAAATATCACATTAATTGTTATGAAAACGAGTTTATTAATAATACTTCTTATAACCCTGGCATTGATAACAAATGCACAAAATTATAAGTGTGTGCAACCCGGCCAGCAATCATACTTTATAAACGCTTCCGGCTACTTACGCGGTATACGTATTGATTCTGTGAAGAACACCGGACAAATAACACTTCTATACCCATTCCATTCGCCGCGAGGATATTACCAGAACAATCAACATGTACATATTCATTCCGGTAGCTGGCTGGGAAAAACAATAACGGTTTTGCCTGACGGCACACATTTGTTCGACAATTTCTGGGGCGATACGGTAATCATTCACACACAGGCAGCCCTGAATGACACCTGGAATATATACGATGACAATACCGATACATTTTATACCGCTACTGTTACCGGTATCGATACAATGACCGTGCTTAACAGTATCGATTCTGTTAAAGCTATCACCATACATGCCTATAACAGTAATGGCATGCTTGGCAACGACCCGCTTAACAATGAACGTATCCTGCTCAGTAAAAATCATGGCCTGCTGCGTGTATGCGATTTATTCGTATTCCCGCTGCATGAGCCGGGAAAAAGCTATCAGCCCGGTTTTGATTACTTTCTGGATACGTATACCCAAAACGGGAACGGCAAAAATCTCTTTTTTACAATAACAGGTTTCAACAATCCTGCAATGAGTGAAATCTATGATTTTCAGCCGGGAGATTTTTTGGAATACCAGTCATCAGACATACAAGCTACTTCCTCGCAGGAGCTGACAACCATACAAACGATAGACGCAAAGCTGAACACTCCGCAGGAAATAACCTATACCGTAAGCGGCTGGACTTATAAGAAAATCCTTCCCGGCCCGCCGCAGCATTCAACCACACCATATACCGGCCAGTTTAAAGTACCTGCACAGCAGGAATTAATGGATTTGTCAAAGATGCCGGAAGAAACAGGGCAACCCTATTTTTTCTATTATAACCCAGACGATACCTCCTTTTGCACACAAAGTCCAACATATACCATCTCAGATAATTTCATCATCGATTCTACCATTAATACTTTTGAACCTTGTGGCAGCGGTCACACTTATAAAACAGGCTTAGGGCAAATAATGTATGGGCGGTGTGATGACCCGCCTGCATACGGGCACTCTGAATATCTTATATATGCAAAGCGGAATGGGACGGGCACAGGATGTGGCCACTTCATACCGCTATCCATAGCTAATGCCGCAGCCGGTGATAATACATCCATATGGCCGAACCCCGCCCATACAAATATCAATATCAGTACCAATAAAACCCTTCAATCAGTAGTATTGACCAATACCCTGGGCAGAGTTGTGGGCACATATCAACCTGCTGCAGAAAAAATCAAAATCCCTGTTCTCGGCTTACCGGCCGGCACCTATTTTTTATGTATTATTGACATGCACAATGTACGTACCTATCGTAAAATGCAGGTAGTGCATTAATAGTTTGGCATTATTGTTGGTTGTAAAAGAATAAATCTATTACAACCCATGTACAGAATAACCCTATTATTGCTTTGCATTTTTCTTGCAGGCAATGTATCCTACGCTGCTTTCCCGGTAAACCAAACTACCGTTGTTGAACAAAAAACAAGCGCTACCTTACCATCTCAAAAATCTTTCAAAAAATCCCCACCTGCACCTAAACCGCCTTTCGGGTACAGTAAGGGAAGAAGCTACATTATTGCCTTGTTGTTATCTGTGTTCCTGGGGCCGCTTGGGGCGCATAACTTTTATTTAGGTTATTACCTGGCAGGCGCCGGTCAGCTATTAACATTCGCAGCCATAGTGGGTTTAATAGCCACAGCTACCGGATTTGGGACACTCCTGTTAATTATGCCCCTGGTGCTTGGCCTCGGAATATGGGTGTTGATAGACCTCATCTTGATAGCTGCACAGGTAAAGCTGCCTAAAAACGGCGATTACTATTAGTATATCCGGGATATGCCATGTGCTGTACGGTACAATTTTGATAAAAAACCGGCTATTACCCAACAACTAATAAATCCTTATTTTATCTTTAGGAGAAATAACTATAACCCTTATGATTCGAAAAACGCCAGGCATAGCATGCCTTATCTTTTTAGCTGTGTTTATTACACCTGTGTCATACGCCGCTTTTCCTGTGCAGCAATACAATATTTCGCCAAGTGGGGCTAATAACATAATAACGGCCAGTCAAGTTCCTGTAACCGGTATTGTAGTAACCCCGGGAATACAACAGCAGGATAGCGGGACCAAAAGGAAAAAAGGTAAAAAACAGGAAGTGGCAGCACTACTCGCTTTCTTTCTTGGCTGGACAGGGCTGCACAGGTTTTATCTCGGCTATCCAACAACAGGGGCCGTACAAGCTTTCACCCTTCCGGTACTATTGGTTTCTTTGCTTATACTAAGCGGAACGGCCACCGGTATTGCATTCTTTCTGGGATTTACCTTGTTATTCTTTTCTATAGTATTAGGCTTATGGGAATTAATAGATTTCTTCAGAATAGCCGGCAATGACCTGAAGCCTAAAGATAGCGAATACATAAACGAATGGCAGTAATAAGAATACCGCCCTTGTGAGGCGGTATTCTTATTATAAAACATCTCTGAAGAAAATTACATTTTCCATTGCTTGCTTTTGAAGCGCTCTGATACCACCAGTTCTTTGCTGCCCGGTGTGTATTTGTAGAAGCCTTCGCCGCTTTTTACGCCCAGGAAGCCTGCCTGTACCATGTTGGCCAGCAGTGTAGCAGGCGCATATTTTTGCTTGCCAAAGCCCATGTGCAATACATTCATAATAGAATGACAGGTGTCCAGGCCTATAAAGTCGGCCAGTTGCAGCGGCCCCATCGGGTGCGCCATACCCAGCTTCATAATCGTGTCTATTTCTTCAACACCGGCAACACCTTCCTGCAGTGACAGGATGGCTTCATTAATCAGCGGCATCAGTATACGGTTAGAGATAAAACCGGGATAGTCGTTCACTACGCATGGTACTTTACCCAGGTACTTCGACAGGTCGTAAACCAGTTGTGTAACCTCGGCATCTGTAGCATAACCATTGATGATTTCTACCAGTTTCATTACAGGTACGGGGTTCATAAAGTGCATACCAATCACCTTTGGAGCGCGTTTGGTAAATGAACCGATACGTGTAATAGAAATAGAAGACGTGTTGGAAGCAAGGATGGTGTGCTCAGGGCATAATTTATCCAGTTCCTGGAAGATTTTCACTTTAAGGTCAATGTTCTCGGTTGCGGCTTCAATAACGATATCCGCATCTTTTACCGCCTCTGCCATATCGGTATAGGTAGTAATACGGCCAAGGGCAGCAGCTTTGCTTTCTTCGGTCATTGTGTTTTTGGCTATCTGGCGGTCCATGTTTTTACCAATGGTTGCCAGCGCTTTGTCCATAGCAGCCTGGTTGATGTCCATCATGTGTACATCAAAGCCGCTTTGGGCAAATACATGGCAAATACCATTACCCATAGTACCGGAACCGATAACGGTAACAATTTTTAGTTTCTGTAGCATGTTACGAGTGTTTTCGTCCAGCCCGGCATGTTCAAGTTTTACCGTGCTTTCTTTTTCTTGTATCATTAAATAAAATATTTTTAAAACGTGCCTAAGGTAACATTTTATTAATAAAGAGGGTGTTGATAAGCTGTTAATTGAAGATATATTTTTCAGTTACATAAAAAATAATTCGAAAGGCAAAAGGTAAAAGGCAAAAGATGCCAAGTTTTTAACAAAATGTGCAGTGTTTTTTACCTTAATTTAGGGCTTCAAGAGCTATGAACATACAAAGAGCCACGCCGGTAAATGAACTGCTGGCGAAACTTATTTTTTTATTATTACCTACCGCACTTGTCAGCTACTTTTTATTGTGGAATGCCAACCAGTATTTTTCTATACTGGGCAACAATGCATGGCAGCAAACATTATACGTAGCAGCGGGCATGACAAGCAGTGCCCTGCTGTATGCTTTCCGTTTTCGTTTCCTGCCCACGTTTGCTTTGCTGCTGTTTGTACTGTTCAGCATCTACAAAGGGCTGGACACGATGGCAACGGGAGAGTTTGATGCGTTCTTCATCTCCGTACAGTTCCTTGTATTTGCCATCACCTTTACAACCGGCTGGCTGATAGGCTGGGGCTTCATCCGCCTGCGGTACTGGAGTGTCATTATATCGGGCGCACTGCTGGCAGTATGCATACTGCTGATAGCTAAAGCCAACGCCGACAGTGTGTACGGGCTGCTGCGCGCTTTCGCCCCTGCCCTGCTTTATGCCGTATATATCATTTTTACTGCCGAGCAGATATATAACTACAAAGACAAGTCTCAAAAATTCTGGTGGTTTCTTACCCGCAGGCTGGCCATTTTCGGCGTGCTTGCCGCACTGCTGTTGGGCGGCGTGGTATATATGATGCGCGGCGAGATAAAAGAAACCGTAGCCAACTACGGCGGCGGCGGCAAGGAAGGCAAAAACAGTATGCTGAAGGAAAACAAGGACGGCACTTTCGACCTGAAAAACTATTCGCGTTTATCCCGCAGCCTTGGCCGGAACAATGATTTGTTGTTTTGCGCGCATATAGACAATTTCTTCCCGGGTACGGATGTGCCCAACCCGCTGTACCTGACGGCATTTTATTATACCAAATTCGACACTTCGACAGAGACTTTCGAAAGGGATGAAAAAATCCCTTATAACGACCTGTTTGAGCCCGACCCTTCCAAAATACCGCTGTTCAGTACCAAACAGGATTCTTCGGTAATCAGGAACAGCCTTTCAGACCTGCTGCGTAAGACCGTTGAGGTAGAAGTGTACAGTAAAAAGCTATCACCATCTACCTACCTGGCGCCCAACGTAGGCTACTTTGTGCAGCCGGTAACAGTAGAGAAAGACTTCAGGGGCGAATTTAAAACCGCCTTCCGCGCCAAGAGCTATGTATCGGAGCTGAACAGCGCCTATTTCGTGTACAACTCGCAGGATAAAGCGGTACGAAAATTCCAGGAGCAGCGGTTTGAAGTATTGCGCAGGGTTGGCGGTTATGATAAAGAGGATAAGAAATTCATGGATTATTATACCTATATGCCGGGTGATGCCAAATTTCAATCTATTGGCAAACTGGCTGCGGAGATAACCAAAGGAAAAACAAAACCTATTGATAAAGTATTGGCGATACGCGATTATTTTCTTGCCAAAGATTCAAGCGGCGAACAAATATTCAAGTACACCGATAATCCCGGGGTGCCCGATATACCCAATGCATCGAAACTGATGTATTTCCTGTTCGAGAATAAGAAGGGCTATTGCGCTTATTACGCAGGCGCTACCCTGTTCATGCTGCGCTCGCTGGGCATACCTTCACGCATTGCGGTAGGCTTCCTCACCGTTGACCGCAGCGATAAGAACAAGGGCTGGTACTGGTATTATGCCGACCAGGCACATGCCTGGGTACAGGTGTATTTCCCCGGCTTTGGCTGGCTCGACTTTGATACTACCGTGGGCAACAGCGACGCGCAGGAAAGCCCCAAGCCGGACGGCACGCCGCCGATGCAGCCGCCGCGCGCGTGGCTGGCCGCCGACGGCACAGTTGAAAATATAGATACGCTGAAGAAACTGCTCGTAATGAATGTAAAGCAGTTTGTATTTCACGATAAGGAATACAAACCGGCAAAGCCCGTCAGCATAACGATGGATGTAAAGATTGCGGCTATCCGGAAAGACAGCATAGATGTGCCGTTATCGGCCGTGCAGAAAGGCGATGAAGCTACTGCCGTATCGTACGCAGAAGCTTTAAAGAAAATGGATGCACGCCCGGGCGAAAAACCGGAAGCACTGGCAAAAAGACTGCCCGACCCTGCCCCGATAGACGAGGTATACCTGAAACGCAAAGACCTGAAAAAGCCGGAACCCAAACCACAGCAACA
>CAZUMM010000026.1:0-59669 GCA_964621795.1 uncultured Flavipsychrobacter sp. | reverse complement strand
TTCACAACAATTTAAAACAATCTATACAGATGCAGGGGGAACGTACACAGTAGAAGACAACAATAATACAATTCAATACAGTTTTGCAAGTAATGGCCAACAAGATGAAATCATCATCAACAGCAATCCTAACCTAGTAACTACGTTTACCTATGACACCAGGGGAAGATTAAAGACCAAAGACGAGCCGAATTATGGTACTACTACCTATACCTATGATAAAATTGACCGTGTAGTAAGAGAAACACTACCTACCGGAACAGAATACACTTATACCTATGATGATTTCGGAAATATCTTGAAAAAGGAAGATAACTATTTCAACAAGTATGAATATGTCTATTATTCCCCTTCAACACCTGGAAGTCCATCGCCGGCAGCAGGAAAAGTAATGCAGGAGAAATTCACTTATTATGAAACTGGCGCGTATTATCCAATTACTACCTCATATGATTACGAGTATGATGCTGTAGCGAGATTACAAAAGTTAACAGAAAATATTGATGCGAACCATGTTTTTGTTTCAGAATACACCTATGATGCCTTTAGCAGAATATTCTCTATAAAATATCCTTCGGGTCTGTTGATACAGAAGAATTATAACCAATATGGTTTTTTAGATGAAGTAGGATTACCCTCAAGAAAGTTATGGCAGGAGTTTGATCAAAACCATAGGGGCCAAATTGGATATGCTGAGTATTATGACCAATCAAACAATGCTGTATACTCCGCTAACAGGACATATGATGCTATGGGCTTTCCGCAAATGAGAAGGATAAATGCTGTTAATGGTGCTGTAGGTACACCTATTGCATGGATGGAATACAATTTTGACCAGGATCGAGGCAATCTGAATAGTAGAGAAGATAAAATTTACAATTTGCACGAAGATTTTCTCTATGATAATTTCGATAGGTTGACAGATGTCAGTTCTAATGCACCTGTAAATCCGTTACATATGAGATATAGTGACGAAGGAAATATTCTTTCTAAAGATGATATAAGCAATACACAGTTTGATTGGAAATATGATAAATATTCATTGAGCATGGTGCCGGATGCTGACCCTATGCAACCTTTCCCGCAACCCATTTTTCTATCTAATGTACGACAGCCCAATTCACAATATATTTCCTATCATACCTTTAATAGAGTAAAAGAAATAAAGGAGGCTGGAAATGTTGTGCATTTTCATTATGGTCCTGCTAATGAGAGAGTAAAGGTTGACTTCAATGTATCAGTTGCCGGGGCATCAGGTAAAAAAACACGATACTATGGTACAGACTATGAGGAAACGGAAGAAAATGGGGTCATTACTAAAATACATTATATATGGGGAGATGGTGAAATAATTGCCATTATCAAAGATGTACAAGGAAGCCAATCAGTATACTTTGTCGGTACCGATTATTTGGGTAGTATTACCCAATTACTAGATGGTCAGGGTGGCGGTATTGTTGAAGAGCGCAGTTTTGATGCATGGGGACGGTTTCGTGATCCGTCTAATTGGCAATATTTCCCACCTAACACCACACCCAATTGGATAATTGATCGTGGGTATACCGGGCAAGAGCATATATTCGTTAACGGATATGATGTGAACATCATCAATATGAATGCTCGCCTATATGATCCATTAGTAGGTCGAATGTTTAGCCCAGATCCGTATGTGACGGATGGCACCAGTTCGCAGGCATATAACAAGTACAGCTATGCCATGAACAATCCGTTGAAATTCAGTGATCCAAGTGGGAAGTTTTTCTGGTTTGCTCCTGTTATAGGCGCAGTTGTAAATGTGACAGTGGACCTGATTATCAATAAAGGGAAAATGACCATAGGAGAAATTGCTCAATCGGCCATTACAGGTGCTGTGGCTGGAGTGCTTTCTGGAACAACAACGTACGTAACTGCTATTGTATCAGCTTGTACCAATCAGCTAAACAGGTTTATGCCAAGTATAACAATTGCACAAACTGAGAATTTTAGCTTAAGTATAACACCAATGATTGGATTTGGGTCTTCTGGATTTACCGGTGGGGCTAATATAAATGCAAGTGGCAAAAGTGGAGATTTTCTTTGGTCTGCAAGTGCAGGAATCGGGTATAATAGTGGAGTAAGTAGCTTAGGAGACAAAATTGGCAAAGGTATCTATGGCAATGCGGGGGGCTTCGTCGGATTTACTGCAGGACACACTAACTATGGAGCTGGTTACTCCCGTAATTGGTTCTCAGGCATGGGGGCCCAAACAGTAGGAGCAATTTCACTCCAAATCGGTGATTTTTCAGTAAGAATGGATGAAGATTTTTTTGGGGATGGTAAAGACAGATATAGAACTGGTGGCTTACTTGCTACGTATAAAGTAAATGATGACCTTACATTAGCATTAGGAGGTAGTATGATGACTGGCATGGCAGATAGAACTGCACTTTTACCAGGTGGCAATCCTCATAGAGGGTTAGAAGGTGGAACCTATGATAATTGTGGAGAGGATTATTATAACTTACGTGGAGGAACCTTGTATGGAGGAATAATTTATAAAGGACAAGCATTCTTTATGGGGCATAATTCGGAAAAAAGATTGCATGATGTACAAAATTTTATTCATAGAAATTGGCCAATTAGAACTTCTCCATACTTTGAAAATAGAGAATTGGCATCGCGTATATATACCTATTCAGGAGGCATAACAACTAATTATTTGTTTTACTAAAACTATACGAATGAAAGGGATGAGATTTCAAATAGTTTTTGCTCTGTTTATTTGTAATTTAATTAGATTCAATACTGTTTTTGGACAAATTGACAAGAAAAATAGTGCTCAAAAGAAAATAAAGCATGGAGGAATTTACAATACCTACGATACCACACTACTTCCATGTGGAGTAAAAAGAAGTATACTATATAAAACAGATCATTTTATTGTTTTCTTACAAAAAAGTAGAATATATAGAAATGGATTAGTGTCTCAGAGTAATATTTTCTTTAAAGATGATTATTACAAACAAAATGTTGATTCTAATAGGCTTGGAAAATACAAAATCAAAGATGATACTATTCATGCAATTATTCCAACATCTTTTGCTCTTAGAGGAATGCGCATGAAATATTTTGATGCATATTTTCAGGGGTATATAAAAAATGCAGACACTATACTGGACTGGAAAATGGTCCCGCCATATCCAAAAGTAAATCCCAAGTTTAATGATTATTTCACGTATGAATTAACTCCTAAATTATTGTATTTTATAAAAAACAATGCCGTTATCTATTTAGATTCTCTTACGAAATAACTGTTTGTATTATTATAATAAGTTTCATTTAATATGAAAATTATTATTTATATAATTCGCAGGGAAACTGATTACTATATATTGATTTTGTAGAATGCTTTCTTAGATATTGGGACGGCAAATTACAGAATGCTTTCAGGTAATAGCTCTAAACATCAGTAATAATAAATTGTTTAATCCATAGCTCTTTTCTTTATTCTTTTGGAGATAAACACATCATATGAAAAAATCATCTTGATTTATTTAGTGTTTTCGGGTAGCTGTAATACTGTTGAAAAAAGCATCCGCCAATATAACAAAAAGCCCACCCATCTCTGTAATAAAGATAATGTAGTTGCAACAGCTAAAAATATTTTAAGAAGGAATGGAAATGATGTAAATGATTTAAAATTCTCAATCACAGAAACTGAACAGAATTTTGGACGTTACCTATTCGACATTAACACAAACAAGACATTCTGGAAGAGGCGGTCAGCTAAAATTTTTCAAAAAAAGAATGCAAAATTATTGCACGGGAATTCGCGCAATAGTTTAAATAGGCATAATGTCCTTCTTTGATTTACTAACGGAAGGAGTGTTTTTATAGAAGTAAGCAAATAACGATAGCTCAAAACTAATTTTGTGGACTATCGGTATTTGCTGGTAAACCCCAATTTCTTTTAGTAAATTGCCATTATACCATATTTACTATGAAACAATTGCTTGTATTGTGTGTATGTCTGATTGTTGGTACAACGACCTATGCTCAAAATCATGTTCTTAATGGTGATTTTGAACAATACTCTAATTGTCCTAACAATGCTAGCCAAATAAGTTATGCTAATAATTGGAATACGTTTACTGGAGGTACCCCAGACTACTTTCATGTATGTGGTACTAATGGATTCAAAGTCCCTGCAATAGCACAAGGATATCAATATCCAGCATCTGGCAGCGCATTTGCTGGGATATATACGTATACACAGTATTATGATAAAAAAGAGTATATCGCGCAGACAATTAGTAGTTTACAGTCAGGGTGTACTTATGAAGTATCAATATCTGTTGTGTTACATAATCCTTCAAAATGGGCGACTGATGATTTGGGAATATTCTTTTTCATAAATAACAGCCCGATACTTAGTAGTGATGCACCATTAAAAGTCATTCCACAAGTCAATTATTATAATTATGGTCCTATTACGGACACAGGAAATTGGACCCGGCTTACAGCATTATACACCCCGGATTCAGCATATAACCATATTGTTATTGGTGGCTTTAAGGATAGTGGCACAGTCGGTAAAGCATTTATTTGGACAGGAACCTATTTTGTTTCTTATTATTTTATTGATTCCGTAGTAATCCGGCCAATAAAAGTAAATTTTATATTTACCGATACATTTCTTTGCCAAAATGAGGTAATAAATGTCCCTTACACTGTACTTCCATGCGCCAACTATAACATAGGTAACATATTCAGGCTACAACTTTCTGATGCGAACGGTAGTTTTGCTAATCCTGCTACAATCGGTTCTGTCACATCTACAGTTTCAGGCAATATATCAGGTGTCATTCCCAATAATACACCAACGGGTTCGGGATATAGATTGCGTATAACATCTACTAATTCAATAGACTCCTCGTTAGATAATGGCTTTAATATAGCTATAGGAACGCCGGTGAAAGCTACCTCGAATTCTCCTGTTTGTGAAGGAGAAGCACTAAAGGTTGATGCAATAAATGTATATCCCGGCACTACTTTTAATTGGTCGGGTCCGTTATTTTCTTCTACACAACAATTAAATTCTATTGTAAATAGCAAGGTAGCCAATTCAGGTAAATATGTTGTAACAGCTACTTATAAAGGCTGCGAAGCTAAAGATTCTATAACAGTAACTATTAAACCATTGCCAATACTTTCACCGAACAACAACAGTCCTATATGTCCGGGTGAAACATTACAGTTAAACGCTGGTGGTTCTTATGCTAATGCAATATATAACTGGACAGGCCCCGGGTTCAGTTCTTCAGATAAAACCCCAGTCATTTCATCCGCCAGTAAAGCAAATCAAGGCATTTATACAGTAACTGCAACCGTGGACGGATGTACTTCCATAGCTCAAAACACACAAGTAGTAATTAAAGACCTCCCCGTACCGCCACAAGCAATAGATACGACTGTTTGCAGGTATACCACAGGTGTTAAAATAAACATACAAGGTGACAGCATAAAATGGTACAATACCATAAGCGGAGCAGGCAGTTTCACACAACCTGAAATTTCTACCAATGATACTGTTTCTACAATCCTGTTTGCAACCCAAACAGTAAACGGATGCGAAAGTCAAAAGACGACTTTCACCATTAAGAAGAAAGACTTGCCGATATTTGAATTAGGAGATAATATTACCATCTGCCAGGGGGATTCAGTATTGATAGGAAGCTCTCAAGAAAATGTTACTTATATATGGAATACCGGATTGACAACATGTTGCATAGTCGTGAAAGAGAGTGGCACATACACTCAAAACATGACAAATATATGTGGTACAAAAACAGACGATATAACAGTAACAGCATCACCATGTGGTAGATGTGTTTATGTTCCTTCTGCTTTTACCCCCAATAATGATGGTTTGAATGACCAGTTTGGAGCATCCCCTATATGCACCATAAAACAATTCAGGATGAAGATTTACAACAGGTGGAGCGACCTTGTATTCCAATCTGGTAATATTAACGATAAATGGGATGGTCGAGTGAAAGGTAAAGAAGCGAGAATGGACACTTACTATTATTACATAGAATATATAGCAGAAACTCCCAATGAACCTAACCGCAAATCTTCTTTAAAAGGTGATGTTACATTAATTCGTTAATAAAGGGTATTTCATATTAATATTGGTTGAAAATAGAACATCTTTAAAATAGTTTCTGTTTCTTAGATTCACAATTGTTTTAACGTACGAAAATTACGAATGGTAGAAATGGCATTCATTATTCTATTTGTAAGTCTCATTGCTTTCGACTTTTTATTTTGAAAAACACTTCCCCCTTACTCATTGTTATTATCTTTATCGCGCTTCATCAACATTTATGGCAGTCATACAACTGGAAACGAACGTAATCATTATAGGTGCAGGCCCTGCCGGTGCGGGTACTTCTATATATCTCTCACAGGCAGGAATACCTCATGTAATTATTGAGAAAGAGACTTTTCCGCGAGATAAAGTTTGTGGGGATGCATGTAGCGGGAAAACCGCTTTTGTATTGCGCAAAGCAAATCCCGAATGGCTGAAAGAGATATTTAACGATGAAACACGCTTTACACCCAGCCACGGTATTGTGTTCGTAGCACCCAACGGCAAGGCATTGAGCATTCCGTACAACCCCAACAGGCAACCGGGGGAAACCGCACCGGGCTTTACTACCCCACGCCTTATTTTCGACAATTACCTTTTTGAGAAACTGGATAAGCAATACGCTACCGTTTTTCAAAAGTCGTCCGTAAAAACAATTAACCGCGAAAACGGGAAGGTCACTGTTACGTTCACCAATGGAGCGGATACCTACGAAGTATCTGCCCCGCTTATTGTGGGCGCAGACGGGGATAAGAGCATTGTGCGGAAGAAGTTTGTGAATGAAGACGCCACAAAAGCCTATGCAGTAGGGCTAAGGGCCTATTATACCGGGGTAACGGAAATGGATGCAAATAATTTTATAGAGCTGCATTTTCTCCCCGAATTGCTGCCTGGCTATTTCTGGATATTCCCTTTACCCAACGGCATGGTCAATGTAGGGGTGGGCATTCTTTCAGACGTAGTGCGCAGAAAGAAGATAAACCTGCGTGAGCAGATGCTGCAGGCTATAAAAAACAACCCGAATATCAAACACCGTTTTGCCAATGCCACGCTGGTAGATAAGATACAGGGCTGGGGATTGCCCATGTGCGTGGAGCAGGTTCAGTTGTCGGGCGAAAACTACCTGCTGACAGGCGATGCTGCGGGGCTTATCGACCCGTTTAGCGGGGAAGGTATCGGCAATGCCTTATATAGCGGTATGCTTGCGGCTTTTGCCATAGAAAAAGCGCTGCACGAAAAGAACTATACACAAGCCTTCCTGAAAGAAGAATATGATAATGTATTGTACAGGCGCATAGGCGATGAACTGAAAATAAGCGCTACGTTACAGCGCCTGTGCCGCTATCCCTGGTTATTCAATTTTGTGGTGAACAAGGCTTATAAAAGCCCTTCGCTGAGCAAAACCATCAGCAGTATGTTTGCCGACCTGGATATGCGCGACCAGCTCAGGAAACCTTCTTTCTATTTTAAAATACTATTCAACAGGTAAGCATTAGAGGTACACTATTTTATATTCCGATTTACCATTCCCTATACGGATGCGCATAAAGTACACACCCGAAGCAAAATGCGGTGTGATGATTTGTGATTTATTGTAGCCATTCACACCATGAACAGCGGTTTTGTACACCAGCTTGCCGGAAACGTTCGTCATGGCTATTTCCATTTCAGGAATGCCTGCCGCTGTCCAGTCGATGTTTATTTTCCCGTCACGTGTCGGGTTAGGATATATAGCAATAACTGCATCCTTTGTATAATATTCCCGGTCTACAATTTCAATGTCGTCAAGCGCCAGCCCTTCGAAATTTGCACCCGGGTCTGAAAAGAAGCCATACCGCAGCCGTAAAATATTGCCGGGGGGCAGGTCTGTTATAGCCTCCCTCCAGTCTGTTTTATCCTGCTCCGTCCATATATAGGCACTGTCATTATACCAGTTGATACCCCGGTGCGGTGCCCCGAGGCGTTCCCAGTTCACCCCGTCAAAACTGTAGTCCATAAAAGCCATATCACAAAGTACCATGCCGCAGTTTTCTATATCCATAGCCATTTTAAACCGCAGTTCCGGGTGTTGCAGCTTCGATATATCAAAGCACGGGGAATACAGGTATGAGCTTTCATTATCATTATAGTTGCCATCCAGGTTGGTTTTCCATACATGGGAGCCACTATAGGCTTTGTTTATCCGTGGCGACGAAGGCACACCATACTCCCATGAATTATTCACACCCTCTGTATACCAGTAGCCGTCGTTGGTTTCAAAATTTTCGAGGTACGGATATGATGAAATAAGAGGCTGGTTATGTATCACAAAGTTCAGCAAGCTGTCGTTTTTACGATAGGTATCGCCATCCGCACTTATCCATATACTCAATACGTGCCTGCCGGGTGCAGACAAATCTGCTTTTTGCTGAAATGTATAATCAAGCAGCTTTTTCCCTGCTATGGATGGTAACACTTCATGCACCACACTGCCCCCGTCAAGCCGGTAGTACAGGTTTACATTGCTCAGCGTCTGGTTCACCCCGTTCCTTACAGATATAACAATGGCTTTTGAAGAATTGATACCGCATTCTGTGGCCAGTGGCGAAACAAGCGCAACAAGTTGTGCATCGTTCTGAACCGTATAAAACTTCACGTTATCAAGCGTAACGCCGTTACCATAGTCCCTTGCCGCTATTACGGAACTATCGTGCTGGCCAAAGTTGACCTGGAAACTCGCAGTATAGTCCTGCAACAGTTGCTGTAAACCATCGGTGAGCGATAGTGTACCGGAGTTTTTCACCTGCCCTACATTGGTGTACCCTGTTTCGTAGCTATAAATGCTTTCCCATGTGCCTGTATCGCTGCCCCGTATCCATACTTCATTCCCTTCTTTGAACTTGGGGTTGCCGTGAAGCACATAGTCGAACTCCAGGCGTATCTCATCGGTAGCCGCATGATAATTGCTGAAATTGAATGTGCCAATCAACTCATTCTGGTTACCGCCGAGGGTGAGGTTTTTATAGGCATCGAGGCTTATGGAGCGGTTTCCCTGTATCGTAATGGCAGGGTTTACAAAGCTGCGCAGGTGGCCTGTATCCGAGTTTTTATAATCCCAGTGCTCATTGGTAGAAATGCCCATAGAATCGTTACCTGTATTTACGATTTCCATGGTCTCAAAATCATCGGTGAAACCGTTATCCACATTTACGGGGTCATTCTTTAGCTGTCTTACGGTTTTAGTTGCAGAGTCGTTTACCGGAACAGGGTCGTTTATAAGCAGGTTTTCCACTGCTACCCTGAGGTTGTATGTTCCTGCACTGCTCATATCTATATTGGCGAGCGTAAACAAGGCCGTACCCGTGCCGGGGATGGGTGTATTGTACACCTTCGACTGCCAGGGAGCATTATTAATACTATACGACAGCCTGTAGTTATTGGCCGGTACATCGTCCAGGTTGCGTACTTCTACCTCTAAAGGTTCACTGGCAGACAGTTCCATACTGGTAAACTTCCTCCCGTTGGATGGCCCCGCTATTGCAATACTCATATCTCCGTCCGAAATATTTCCGCTGCAATTACCATCATCGGGTTTGCGCTTTATGGCAATGCTCCTGTACCCGGTCAGACCATCTATCACAGAGCTTACCGCTATGTAATAGGTGCTGTCTGTAGAAAGGCCGGAATAGGTATAAGTAGTATCATTGGTACTACCCATTTCTTCCATATATGGCCCCGACTTCCTGTACACTTTATAGCCCGATGCGCCTGCAACAGGGGCCCAGTGATACCGTATATAGCCGGGGCATTGTATGCTGTCTAAAGCAGCGACCGGCTGTTTGCTGACAATAAATTTGCCCGACATGTTCAGTAAGGAGGTATTGTTACGTGTAATTTTCATCCTGCACAATCCTGAATTGATGTTTTCAGGAACAAACCAGGTGTACATTCGTTTATCGGCAGGAATGTTGTTATCGATGGTAGTCCAGTTTTGTCCGTTGTCTGTAGAAAACTCCAGCTTAAATGTCTCAGACGGCAGGTTATCCTTATCTGCAATAGTCCAGTATACCCTCATAGAGTCTCCTGCCTTTACGGGTGAAGCCATTAAAGGATAGGACAGAAAGATACCCGTACCGATAAAATCATACGCCACTGCATAAAACGGGTTACCGGAAGGTATGTTATAGCCTTTCACTTTAACGGTATAGGTACCGGGTGCAGGATTGTATATAGTTACCTGCTCTGAATTGTTCAGGTGGTCGGCCCCTTCCTTCGCATCGTTATTAATATTTGCAGGAATAGTATCGAGTATCAAAGGCTGGTGAACAGAATTATCCGGGCTTATCACTTCCAGGTCAAGGTCGTTTACGAGTTGTGTTGCAGACATGGGGTTACCGGCTACATCATGCCAGCAAAGCATTATTTTAAACTGTGCTACATCGGCAGGCAATGAAACGGTAAACGTTTTTTCTTCGCCGTCCATGATATTGCCGGTAGTATACCTGCCAAGGTCCAGCATTTCCAGCGAGCGCCACATATCCATAAACCCGAAACCGAACCTGTAATCCGGGCCGGGGTTTCCTATATCCATAGTGCCGTTCAGCATAATGGCTTTCAGCAGTACGGCTTTGGGGTTTACATTACCTTTCAGTTGCCTGTACCGCTCTGTTAACAGGCCAAGGCCGCCTGCAACTTCCGGGCAGGCCATACTGGTGCCGCCCGCTACTAAATAGTCTTCCTTCCGCGTTGTAGAAAACACATCAACGCCCACTGCGGTCATTTCAGGTTTTAACCGCCCGTCTTTCACCGGCCCCCTGCCGCCGTCTTTTGCATTGATATACCTTTTATCGGTACTGGTAACCACTATATTATTTTTAGCGGGCTGGTACCCTCCGTTTACGGTGGCAAAGCCTGCGGGATAAGGCGGGCAATCCATATAACCATCGTTACCTGCAGCAAATACGTGCAGCACTTCATCATACTGCAAAGACATTTTATCGAGCGCAAGGGAATTAACATCGTATGTGCCTGCGTAACTGCAACTACCTATTACCGAGGCATAAGAATTGTTGGTAATCGTCATATTATGCGCCTGGAACATGGCCGGGGTTTGTTCCCATACATTATTAAACAGGTGGTCTACCAAAGTAGCGTGCGGGGCATGGCCCTCACCCAACGGGTCAACAATGCCCGCCCCACCTACAATGCCGTTTATATGCACGCCGTGGTTGGTATAGCCTACGGGATTGTAATTGATAATCTTGTCTTTTAAATCAACATGAAACTGGCCCGAAGTGTTATCTCCTACCCCAATCGTAACACCCTCCCCGGTCAACCCATATCCGCCGGTGCCATTATAGGCAGCAATATTTGCGCGGGTAGCATCCTTGGTTTCCATATCCAGCGGCACGGCTCCAGATAAATGACTGGCGTAAGAAATACCGTACCACTCTATAAGCTGCTTAAATTTATTTACAGGTATTTCAACCTTATACACATTTATCGCAGGCAGGGAACCCGCCAGCAACATGCCTCCCATACCGGTTATGTAACTGTTCACTAAGGCTTCACCTATGCCCTCGTTAATGCTGATAATCAGGCTAACCGACTTACTATTATTGCTGTTCAATAATTCCTGTAAACCGGCATCATACTTCCATTCCGGCTTTATATTTATGATACTGTATAACGGCACCCCGGCGCTTACAGAAGCCGGTATCTTTTTTTGCACTAAGGCCGTATAGGTGTTTTTAGCTACATAGCCCTGCAAGATGATACCGGCGGCTTCCAGGATGTTTTTTTGCTCCCCGGACAGCTTGCCCGAAAAACAGAGTAACACATATTCAGGGCCGTTTACAGGATGTTCCGTTATCCATGCTACAACATTGTTGGCGGGAGCCAGGGTTATATTTTTCAGCCTGATAGCGGGTTGCATGAAAGATTGTGAAAAACTCACCTGCACTGTCAGCGCTAAAAACAAAAGAGCAAGAAATAATCTTTTAGTATTCATTTATTTATAGAAAGGGCAAACTGAAAACTACTATTGTAAAAGCAGTGGTTAATACATAAAAAGCTATATACAAATTACAACTTTCAAACTATTATTTGGCATAGATTATCTTATTAAAATAGTACAGGTTGTTGCATAAGCATTATTTTTTGCTAAATTTATAGCTACCTGTTAAATCTATTATTTTATAAATAAACGAAGATATCTATGAAAAGTAAACTTTTACTTTTATTCCTTTTGTTGCATTGCGCACATTTTACAAACGCCCAGGGAACAAGGGTGCAGTTTGCGAACAACAGCCCAGATAACGCTTTCCAGGGTATTGATATATATGTTGACGGAACCCTCTTCAGGGATGACATCAGCTATAGAAACGCAACGCCTTTTTCTGACATACTGCCGGGCAACCATACAATAAGCGTGGCCCCCGATAACAGTACTTCGGTAAACGATGCTTTTTATACAACCAATCTTATTTTAAACATACAGGACACGGTAGTCATTATTGCAACCGGTACGAATACATCTACTGGTTTCAATCCCCACAAACCGTTTTCCCTCGATGTATATATGGGTGCAAGGGAAATGGCCCACGACCCGAACAATACCGAGTTGCTGTTTGCCAACGGGGCAACAGACCTGGGTACAGTAGATTTCAGGAGCGGAATCGACACATGGATTGACAATCTTGATTTTGGAGACATAACAGGTTATAACGAATTTGCCTTCGGCAATTCCTATACCTTCCGCATTACCAACAAAACCGGGAGCAAGGCATTTCAAACCTATGATATTACGCCGCAACTCCCCTGGATGGGTCTGTCCGGCTTAGTTGTTACCTCAGGGTTCCTCGACCCGGGCAGCAATAATAACGGGCCTGTTTTCGAAACAATGATCGTTTTTTCAAACGGGGGGCCTTTCCAGCCGCTGTTTCATGTTGATGCCGAGGCCTATGCACGGGTGCAGTTGATACATAGCTGTGCCGATACGCTGGCCGATACTGTTGATGTGTATGTAAATAATGACCTGGTACTGGATGATGTACCCTACCTGTCTGCTACCAACTTTATGGATGCCCCTGCCAAAACACCGCTGGACATCGGCATAGCACGTATGAACAGCTTGTCGTCAAGCGACACCTTTTACAACCTGCACACTACTTTCGATTCAGCAGGTACGTATATACTGGTGACGCATGGTATAGAAAGCAGCACAGGCTACAATCCCGCACCTCCTTTCGACCTTAAAGTTTACAACCAGGCAAAGGAAGACCCCTCAACATCAGGCGCTACCGATATGCTGTTCATGCATGGCAGCACAGATAAGCCCGGCTTTACCATAGACCAGGGAAGCAATAACTGGTTAAGCACTATTTACGATGGCAGTTTCAGCAGCTCTTATATCACCAAACCTTCAAGCGACTATATTATTACACTGAAAGATATAACGGACCCTAATGATACCATCCGCTACAATGCGGCCTTACAGAGCTTAGGGTTTGCCAATAAAGCCATTACTATTGTGGCCGCGGGTTTTAAGAACCCCGGTAACAACAGTAACGGAGATACGTTCCGGCTGTATGTAGCCGTGCCGGAAGGCGGACCGCTGTTTCCGCTGGCAATCGTACCACCCGAACCGGGCGCCGTAAATGAAGTTTATAATAATGCCGTGCATATATTCCCCAACCCTGCGGGCAATTTGATAAGAATAGACGGTTTAAACAACGTCAAACGCAGCGACATAGCCCTGTACTCATCTACAGGCCGCCTCGTAAAAACTTTCCATTACACAGGCAAAGACCTGTATATAGGCGACCTGCCCGGTGGTATATATTTTATACAGGTAAAGAACGGGGATACTGTTTTACCCGTCACCAGGCTGGTAAAACAATAGCAGGGGTTTTGTTGTAAGTATGTTTTATTGATAAAAAAATTGAGTGCCGGGTCGAAACCGGCACTCACATCATTTAACCAAAACAACTACAAAGCCTGTAAGCCGGATTCTGTATTCTCATATGGTCCTGAGAAGGTTATCATTTATCTGGGATGCTGCTCACGCAACACCTCTATCTGTCAACCCACGAACATCGGACGAGCCATCCTCAGGCGTTCGCCTATTTGACATTTCAGCGCGCAAGGTTTACCCCTTCATAATGTTACCACTATAAAGCGTAGGCTCTTACCCTACATTTTCACCCTTACCTTCCTGCGGAAGGCGGTTATTTTCTGTGGCACTTTCTGTATACCGTTTGCACGATACCCCACCCGTTAGGTGGTGCGCTACTCTTCGCTGTCCGGACTTTCCTCCCTTGCATAAGCAAAGGCGATAACCCAGCTTGTAGTCCATACAAAATTAAAGAAAAAATACTGATTTCAACAAGTTATACAATAGCGGAAATTATCTTTAACAGATGTTTAAATAAACAAAAACAAGCTATTGTAAACCAGAAAATTATAACATTCAGAATAAATGTAGCTGCGATAACCCTTTAGTATGCTTTGCCTCATGCTCCAGCAGCCACTTTTTACGCCATAACCCGCCTCCGTAACCGGTCAGGTGGCCGTTCTCCCCTATCACTCTATGGCAGGGTATAATGATGGCAATACCGTTCTCACCATTAGCGCCTGCAACTGCCCTGATGGCCTTTTCATTAGCTAAGTGAATAGCTTGTTTTTTATAGGAGCGGGTTTCCCCGTACGGTATTTCCAGCAAGCCATTCCATACCTGTTTCTGAAAAGGGGTACCGATGAGTTGCAGGGGCAAACTAAATTCTTTTAAAGTACCGTCGAAATAAGCCTTGATTTGTTCATTTAATAACTGGAAGTGCGGGTGGTCGCCCGGTACTGCCATAGCATTCAATCCTTTCTGTATGCGCTTCACTATACTTTCCATCATGCGGCGCTCTGCAAAATCAAACAGGCAGATACCCTCGTCGGTAGCCCCGGCCAGCATTACACCCAGCGGTGTAGTTATACGTGTAGTCGTTATCACCTTATTGTATTTGGAATCATTAGGCGCAAAACCTATATGCTTTGTAAAAGAATGATTGAACCCGCTCAACGATTCAAAACCATTTTCAAATGCTGTTGAAGTTACTTTTCCCCCGTTTTTGAGCTGGCCGAATGCTTTGTTCAGCCGTAAAAACCGCTGGTAGGACTGAAATGTGATGCCGTGTTCTTTTTTAAACCAGCGCCTTACAGTAGCGGGTTCTATACCACGTTGCTTTAAATCAAAATCTGTGAGCCTTTGGGTAGGATTGGCTTCTATCTCCCTGAGTATGTCTTGAATATACGCAGGTATGTCCCCATAAGGCTCCAGGGGCTTGCATACTTTACAGGGCCTGTAGCCACTCAGCATGGCAGACTTTGCATCGGGAAAGAATTCGACGTTTTCAAATTTCGGTTTACGGGCAGTGCAGGAGGGGCGGCAAAATATGCCGGTGGTCTTTACCCCCATAAAAAATAAACCTTCGTAAGCTTCATCTTTGGCAAGAGAAGCCTGGTACATTACTTCGGGTGTGAGTTCCGGTATATTCATAGATACTGCACAAAGTAACAGTATCCCTTTATGCGGAACAACCGAAAAATGAACAAGTAATTTTTCCGGGAATGTTATTCGGTAACTACCTGTGAAAAATGCTTTTTAAAGGCATCCATCAGGTTGGCATCGATAATACGGCGTGCAACGTCTATCATATTTTTAAATGCCAGTGCATGAGATATGCCGTGGCCTATGATAACGGGGCTGTTGATACCCAGTATAGGGGTACCTCCGTAAATCTCGTAATTAAAATTATCGAGGAACGGGTCTGAGATACCTTTGGCAGTAAAAATACTATGTATCGATTCTGCCAGCTTTAGTATGACATTCCCTACAAAACCTTCACAAACGATGACGTTCGCTTTGTCGGAGAATATATCACGGCCTTCGATATTACCGTAGAAATCGATTTGCGGATGTTCTTTGAGCAACGGATAGGTAGCCTGCGCCAGCAGGTTTCCCTTACCTTCCTCTTCGCCTATGTTCATGAGGCCCACGCGCGGATTATCCACGCCATAGACTTTCTGAACGTACAATGCGCCAAGCTGTGCAAACTGGACCATATTCTCCGGTTTGCAGTCTGCATTGATACCCACATCCAGCATGAGGTTGAACCCGCCATCCAGGCGCGGCACGGGAGAGGCGATTGTAGGCCTCAATATGCCTTCGATATTTTTAACGGAATACATGGCACCCACCATCATAGCACCTGTATTGCCTGCACTGATAAAAGCATCGGCTTTCCCCATCTGCATCATACCGAAGCCCATTGCAATGCTCGATTGCGGTTTTTCTTTCAGGGCCCTCGTAGGGTGCTCGTGCATGCCTATTATCTGTGGGGCATCTACAAAGGTGTAGCGGCCTGCAAAAGCATCCAGCATGCCCATGTAGGGCGATGCGGCCTCAGCAGAACCAATCAGCAACAGGTGCACTGAAGGGTCAGGCACCTGTTCCATAAATTGTTGTACACCTTTAATAGCTTCTGCGGGGGCGAAATCGCCGCCCATAATATCAAAGCCTATCTTCATTGATGGTAGATATTGCCGTTATTGATTTTGGTCACCTTCAGCAGCGGGTGCTTTATCTATCACTACTTTACCGCGGTAGTACAGTTTACCTTCCACCCAATGTGCACGGTGGCGCAGGTGGCTTTCACCTGTTACCGGGTCCACGCTCCATGTTTCAGCAACTGCCTTGTAGTGCGTACGGCGTTTGGCACCGCGTTGTTGTGAGTGACGTCGTTTAGGATTAGGCATCTTACTTTGATTTTATTTTGATTTACGTTTACTTACTTTTTTCTGTTCTTTCAGGGCATCCAGGCCCTTCCAGATGTCGTTTTTCGGTGTTTCGCCAGGTTCGGAAAGCCGGTCGAGCAGCTTTAGCGCGTCCGGGTTACATCCCGGCGAGCCATCGGGTTTGGGCGGGTGTACTCTTTGCAAAGGTATACTCAGCATTACAAATTCGTACAGCCAGTTACTGATATCTATCACTGTTTCGCTGCGGGGGATGAACACTACATCTGCATCGTCTTCCACTTCATGCGTTTCATCGCCGCCGGTGAGCTTGATAATCAGGTCAAACTCGTCCCACAGTCTCATCTTAAAATCATCACCGCACCTGTCGCAAGGTACAGTAACGCTTCCGTCAATATCAAAATGACAGATGAAAAAACTGTTTTTTTTATCGAAAGTGAGTGTTACCTGTGCATCCAGGTCCTTGAAATCACGCTCAGCCTGCCGCTCGTCCATAAACCTGTCATCAAGGTCATACTGAAACGTATGAACACCGGGCTTTAGTCCCTGCCATGCTATTTCATATTCCCGGTTATGCTTCATTCAATCTCCTTTGAGCTGATATTCAACTTATTACACGCGACACACATTGCTATGCGCCATCAACTTCCAATCCTGATTTTTCTGTCAAAAAACTTCAATGGGGTGCAAAGGTAGCAAAACTTCTCTGAATTACAGCAATTTATTTCTCTTTAATAAAAACGCGTACAACACCTGTTCTACAGGTGCCGAAAGGTCTACTTCTACCCTGTCTACACCATATTGATGGCACCGTTCTTCTACCATTTTCCGGTATGCGGCCATCCCTTCCAGGTATTGCTCTTTTACCTGCCGCGGCTGTAATTTTACCTTGTCCCCGCTCTCCATGTCCACAAACTCATACGGGCGATTCTCAAACTCGAACTGCACTTCCTGCTGCCCGTCCATTACATGAAACAATATTACTTCGTGCTTATTATACTTCAGATGCTGTATTGCGGCGAAAAGCTCATCTATATTCTCCGAGTCATCCATCATATCGCTAAATACAATAATCAGCGACCTTTTATGCATTTGCTCTGCTATCTGGTGCAGCGCGCCAGCGGCATTGGTTTTCTTGCCCTGCGCTTTATACTGCAAAGTTTTTTCAAGCTCATGTGTCAGCAGCCTGTAATGGCTGTGGGCTGAGCGGCACTGGGAAAAGTAATAAACCTCTTCATCAAACAAGGCCAGCGCCGCGGCATCCAGTTGCCGTTTCAGCAGTTGCAGCAAAGATGCGGCAGCCAGGCAGCTATACTGTAGTTTATTATACCCGTTGCTATCCAAAGGGAAATGCATGGAAGATGAGGTATCGAGCACTATGCAGCAACGCAAATTGGTTTCTTCTTCAAAGCGCTTGATAAACAGCTTATCCGTACGTCCATATACCCGCCAGTCAATGTGCCGGAGCGGGTCGCCCTGGTTATAAAGCCTGTGCTCTGCAAACTCTACTGAAAAGCCGTGGAAAGGGCTTTTGTGCAAGCCTATAATAAACCCCTCTACCACCTGTTTGGCAAGCAGTTCAAGATTTTCAACCAGCGTTTGTCGGGGCATCATTGCTAATAAAATTAGGGAAAAGTATCGGCTCCAAAAGAATAATGATTTATCGAATGTATTTTCAGGTTAAAGCGTTTGTACAATTAAAAATAATCTGTTATCTTCAACCGTTAAAAATTACAATTAGATGAAACTACGCCCTGTACTGATACTGGCTGCAGCTTTACTGATATTGACCGGAGCAAGCTCCTGCAGGCATGACTATATATGCCAGTGCGAAATATCTTATAGTGGACAGCCCGGCCTTCCCGACAGCCTGGTACGCGAATACGACATTACCGATACCAAGAAAAATGCTGAAAAGCTTTGCGAGGAAAATTCAGTTGACAAGGAAATAGACGGAATACACACTATTGAGGATTGCCACCTGTATTAATAAATCCTATTTTTGGCCATTATTATGGCACAAACAGGCAACAGAAACGCAGCATTTTATATCAAACGCATACTTGGAGCAATACTCCTGCTTTCACTGGCAGGAGTATTCTTTTTTTCAGCCATCAGCAAAATGATGACGATTGATGCCTTTGAATGGACGTTTATAGATTTAGGCATCGGGAGTATTGATACCGCCGCTATCATAGCACGCGTATTCATCGGCATTGAACTGGCGCTGGGTAGCTTCCTGCTTTTTCACCTGTACCTGAAAAACGTTACCTACCCCGCCACTATAGCTATGCTGGTTTTACTCACCGGCTACCTGATACTACTGCTGGTGCAACAGGGAAATACCGGCAACTGCGGTTGTTTCGGCGATTTTATCTACATGAGACCACTGGCTGCCGTATGGAAAAACCTGATTATGATAGCAGCGGTAATCCTGCTATGGTATATATACCCGGTTAAACCGTATAAAAACCAGGAATGGATATCGGCATTGGTAGGAATGGGCGCACTGGTTACTTCCTTTATTGTCTCCCCCATCGATTTTGAACACCAGCCCAAAAAGGTTGACAAGGACATAGACCTGGGCCCTTTGTATGAGGCGGGACAAAACCAGCCACGTATAGACTTAAGACAAGGCAAACATATTGTCGCCTTTATGAGCCTTACCTGCCCCCACTGCAGGAAAGCCGCATACCTGCTGCATGTCATCAAACATGCACACCCCGATTATTCTATCTACTTTATACTGAGCGGGCACCCCGACCAGCAGGCCGATTTCTTTAAAGAATCCCATTCGGAAAACGTTCCGTACCTCCTGTTTCAAAACCAACCTGTTTTCAGGGAGATGGCAGGGCCTTATGTACCCGCCATCTTCTGGATCAATAACGGCCACATAGAAAAAGAAAGCAGCTATTACCAGCTTGATCCCCAATACATGGGAGAATGGCTAAAACAGTAACTTTGCCGGATAACCACATTGAATGACTGAAGAGAACGAAATAGAAGACCTTTGGGAAGATGACGAAGAAGGGCTTGCACCGGGGGAAGAACATGACAGTACTCCTGTAGAAAAACTGCGTATAGTTACCGACAAACGGCAGGAACCCTTGCGCATTGATAAATTCCTGATGAACCGTATAGAAGGCGCTACGCGCAACAAAGTACAGCAGGCGCTTGAAAACGGTTTTATTTTAGTGAACGGTACTGCCGTAAAACCTAACTATAAAGTAAAGCCCGGCGATGAAATTGTTGTGTTTGACCACAGGAAGCCGGAGACCACGGAAATCATTCCTGAAAACATCCCGCTTGATATTGTTTATGAAGACGATGATGTTATTGTTATAAATAAACTGCCGGGAATGGTTGTTCACCCCGGCTGCGGCAATTACAGCGGCACGCTTGTAAACGGGCTAGCCTATTACCTCAAAGATGAGCATATAGACGAACTGTCCCGTGTAGGACTGGTACACCGTATTGACAAAGACACCAGCGGCCTGGTAGTAGTTGCCAAGTCGGAAAAAGCGATGAGCGACCTCGCCTCACAGTTCAAAAAACACACGGTACACCGCAGGTATATTGCACTGGTATGGGGCGATGTAGCAGAAGACACAGGAACCATACACGTAAACGTGGGGCGTAACCTGCGCTTCCGGAAAATCATGGCTACCTTCCCCGACGGCGACTATGGCAAAGATGCCATAACGCACTATACAGTACTGGAACGCTTTAACTATGTTACGCTTGTAGAGCTAAAGCTGGAAACAGGGCGTACGCACCAGATAAGGATACACATGAAATCGCAGGGGCACCCCCTGTTTAATGATGCTACTTATGGCGGTGATGCCATAGTACGGGGAACCGTGTTTACCAAGTATAAACAATTTGTCGAAAACTGCTTTAAGATACTACCCCGGCAAGCACTACATGCCAAAGAACTGGGCTTCACACACCCCGTTACACGCCAGTGGATGCAGTTCGATTCGGCCATGCCCGACGATATAGCGCAGGTTATAGAAAAATGGCGCGTTTATACCAGCGGCATGACCAAACAACTAAAAGAGCAGCTTGATGGACGGTAATTACATATCTTTTATCCACATAAGTGTGATTTACAAATGTTAATTCTTATTTTCAAGCTCATAATTTATTAACAAAGAGGATAAACGAGCGTTAAAAAGCCATATTTTTGCAAATATCTTTTTTCAATCTTTCATTATGTCTTTATTAGCTACAAGTCCGGCATTGCTTATTTCTATGCCAAGTGGGGGTGAATGGATAACAATACTTATTGTTGTTATCGTACTTTTTGGTGGTAAGAAAATACCGGAACTGGCGCGTGGTATCGGTAAAGGTATCCGTGAATTTAACGATGCAAAGGAAGGCGTTAAGTCTGAGATAGAAGCAGGCATGAAGGAAAAAGAACCTTCTGCCAACAAATAGGCTTATTAACGTTTCCGCCCGCACTATAGAAAACATAATCAGGAGAGTATAAGCTGCCCTATAGGGGTTGCATGGTTTCACCGCTTCAACAACGATAAAACATGCAATGTAAAAATGTTTTTTTGGCAACTTTACTGCTTGCTTCTGCTATGTCTGTACGGGCGCAGAAACAGGAGAATTTTGCTATGGCACGGCAGATGAGGGTTATCAAAACTGATACCATCGTGCTGCACAAGGCCATTAAACCTGCCAATTCGGGCCTGCTGGCTTCGAATACGCCGGTAAAACCGGTCATTAAACCGGTACCCCTTGCAGGGGAAAAAGCCTACTATGGCAATATGAACGATTATGTGATGAACTTCGTTCGTAAGTACCTTTTAGCACACAACAAAACTTTATCGGTAGTACAAGACAGGTCAGACGGCCGTTTTTCGCTTATAGATAACGTACTGGAAAAGCACGATATTCCCAAAGAGCTGAAATACCTGGCTGTTATCGAATCGGCGCTGAACAACAATGCTGTATCGCGTGTTGGCGCTGTAGGCCCCTGGCAATTCATGGCTTCCACTGCCCGGCTGATGGGACTGAAAGTGAGCAGGAGCCGCGACGAACGCAGGGATTTATATAAATCAACCAATGCCGCAGCCAAATACCTGAGCTATTTATACAGCCAGCTAAATGACTGGCTACTGGTGGTAGCAGCATACAACAGCGGCCCGGGAACAGTGCAGCGTGCCATAGAAAGAACAGGCAGCAACAACTTCTGGGATATTAAAAGCCACCTGCCCCGCGAAACACAGGGACACGTGCTTGCCTTTATCGCCACTGCCACTATATTCGAAAACCTCAGCAACTTCATTGGCATAAGCAATATACCTGCCGACCTGGATGTAACCCCTGAACCGGCCATATCAAAAGATAAGAAAGCGGTCAAGCCCCTGTATACACAGGAAGAATTAAAAAATATGGCTATTGTACGTTTATCAGAGCCTGTAGATGTAGAACTGATGTGCCGTGAGCTGTGCATCGATAAAAAACTGTTGGAAAAATGGAATCCTGATTACGATTTATTCGTTATGGATACCTATTCATCCGAATTTTACAGCCTGCGCATACCTAAAGACAAACTGGATAGTTTTATTGAGAAAAAAGAGTCGCTGACAAAACGCTCAAGGGATATTTTCAGTCAGTGGGCTATGTAAATTTTTCTTTAAAAATTTTTTTTGAGATAAAACATTTTATATTACCTTTGCAGCCTTATTAAAGAAAGAAAGTTAAATTAAATGGCAAATCATAAAGCAACCAAAAAGGATGTTCGTCAAAGCACCAAACGTCGCGACCGTAACCGCTATTATGGTAAAACTACCCGTAATGCTATCCGTAAACTGTTAGCGACAACTGATAAAAGTGCGGCTGCTGAGGAATTACCTAAAGTAATCTCTATGATTGATAAACTGGCTAAACGCAATGTTATTCACAAAAACAAAGCAAGCAACCTGAAATCAGGGATTGTAAAAAAAGTGAATGCTTTAGCTTAATCGCAGCACAGAACCATATTTATATAAACGAAAGCCGGCTTATAGCCGGCTTTTATCATTTTATTACTCCTGTCTAAGCCAGCGCCTCAGGCGGTGATAAGCACAACGGGTATCATTAGCATGTAAAAGAAAATATAAAGGCAATACACAAAATTTCCCCGGCAGAGCTGCCGGGGAAATTTTTCCTGCTTCCTACTTTCCGGTTATCTTCACTACACGCTCTGCACGTACTGCTTCGTTTTGCTGGTCGAACACCCATAGCATGTAATCGCCGTCGGGCAGGCTGCTGAGGTCAATTTGTTTTGCCCTGTCCTGGCGCAGCAATATCTTACCGTCCATAGTTGTTAAAACTATATTCACTACAAGGCTGGTATTTACGTATATAATATCTGAAGTTGGATTGGGGGAAATAAGCACATAATCGTGCCCTACCCTGCCCATTTCATAGGGGTCAGACATTTTGGAACATCCGTTATCGTTGGTAACGAATACCGAATACACACCGTTGCTCCTGGGCGAATAGCACGCAGAGGTAGCCATCAGTACCGAATCGCTGTACCTGAACCACTGGTAGGCTTTAAAGTTACCCGTACACATCACTATATCGCTAACCGTTATCCTGGGGTCAGGTCCGGGGTCTGCTATAATATCCCACGAGCGGGATACAGAAGTACAACCATAGTTATTTGTTACCTGCAATGAATACAAGCCGGGCACTTTTGTCCTGTATTCTCCCGATATAGCTCCGGGAATATTCGTGCCGTTATATTTCCACTGGTATGTTGCCGCCAGTATGTTCACTGCTTTCAGGGTTACTTCCGAATCGGGACAAATCACTTTCACACCGGGGATATAGAAATCTGCGGCTGGTACGGGATTTGCCACCACATTTACAGAATCTGAAGAAGTATAACAATAACCATTGTTTACAATAAGCTTATATTCCCCGCCCGTCATTGTAGTATATATACCGGATGTAGCACCGGGGATATTTACATCGTCCCGCTGCCACTGGTAAGTAACGCCCGTTGCAGGGCTGCCGGTCAATACCATGGTTTCCCCGGCGCACATCGTTGCATTGGGTTTATCCGTGGCTATTGCAGGTACGGCTTCTGGGTGAATGTTCAACACCGCCGCAGCAGAAGTATCTTCAGGAATACAGGTACCCGATACGATACAACGGTACTGGTAGTTATTCATTGTTTTATCCGTCTTCAATACATACAACAGGCGCGTACCTGAACCGTTGTAAGTAATCCCGTCTGTTGTATTGGTGAAACCGCTGCCGGTATTTACCTGCCACTGGTAAGTAATGGCCGTACCGGTTGCCGTCACTTCAAACAAGGTAGTTTCCCTGGGGCAGATGGCCACGCCAACCGGCTGTTTGGTAATGTCGGGCGCTGTATAAATAGTCAACGTAGCAGCGTTGGAAGTATCGGGCGGTGTACAGGTACCTTTTACAATGCACCTGTATTGATAATTGTGCATAGATGCAGTAGCCCCTGTTATGGAAAGCACGTTCGCCGTTACACCGCCGTATATGGCATTGTTCTGCAAATTGGTAAACCCGCTGCCGGTATTTACCTGCCATTGATAAGTCAGCCCTGCCCCTGTGCATACCACATTGAATATAGTGCCCGTATTTTCGCAAATAACAGCATTCGAAGGGTGCTTGATAACAACAGGCGAAGTATTTACATGCAGCATAGCCGCCACAGAAGTATCGGGCGGTGTGCAGGTGCCAGATACGATGCAGCGGAAATGATAACCGTCTAAGGCAAACGGTACCGATGTAAGTTTCAGTTTAGGCGTTGCTGCGCCGCTGTATAGGGAGTTATTTTGTACGTTAATAAAACCGCCGCCATTATCCAGTTGCCACTGGTAGGTTATACCCGTGCCGGTAGCTGCTATTTCAAAGGCCACATCCAGCCACTCACATGTAGTACTGTCTTTGGGCTGCGTGGTAACATTGGGCAAAGTATTCACTTTCAGCAGTGCCACGCCGGAAATTGCAGGGGGCGTACAGGTGCCCGATACAATACAATGGTACTGGTAGTTGTGCATGGCTGCATTGGCGCCTGTCAGCACCAGTATAGGTGCATTGGCCCCGCTGTACAAGCTGTTGTTGGTAATGTTTATAAAGCCTGTACCGTCATTTACCTGCCACTGGTAGCTGATACCTGTTCCGGTAGCCGTCACTTCAAATGCGGCATTGCTGCCATCGCAAATGGTACTATCGTGCGGCTGACTGGTGATGGCAGGCAGGGTATTAACGGTAAGCACTGCCGGAGCCGTAGTCACAGATGGCGGACAAACGCCTGTTACAATACACTGGTACTGGTAGCCATCCATAGCAGCAGTACCGCCCGTTATTTGCAGGGTATTGGTGGTGGCACCTGTATATACACCACCGTTAGGCAGGTTTACAAACCCGCTGCCGGTATTCACCTGCCACTGGTAAGTAAGCGCTGTGCCGGTAGCTGCCAGGGTAAAGGCAGCATTGCCGCCATCGCATATAGTGCTGTCATGAGGTTGTGTTACAATGGCCGGTGGCGTATTGACCGTCAGTACGGCATCGCTGCTGATTGCATCCGGGGTGCAATCACCGCTTAATACGCACCTGTACCGGTAGCCGTTCATCAATGCCGGGGCACCTGTTACCTGCAAGGTGTTTGTAGTGGCACCGGTATATACGCCTGCGTTCACCAGGTTTACAAAGCCGCTGCCGCTATTTACCTGCCATTGATACGTAACACCTGTGCCCGTACCATTGACGATGAACGCAGCATCACCGCCATCGCAAATAGTACTGTCGTGCGGCTGCAATGTTACAGCAGGCAGCGTATTCACTTTCAGCAATGCGGATAATGAAGTATCTGGCGGTGTACATGCACCCGATACAATGCAACGGTAACTATAATTGTGCATAGATGCCGTGCCGCCGGTTATCAGCAGTGTGCTAGCCGTAGTACCGCTGTATATACTGTTATTGGTAAGATTAGTGTACCCGCTGCCTGCATCTGCCTGCCACTGGTAAGTAAGCGCAGTGCCGGTAGCATTAACGGAGAACGCAGCACTGCCGCCATCACAAAGAAGGCTGTCGTGTGGGTTGCCTGTTATATCGGGTAAAGTATTCACCGTTAGCACTGCGTATACAGATATAGCCTGCGGCGGACATTCACCCGATACAACACAACGGTATTTATAGCCATTCATAGAAGGTATAACGCCATCCACGGAAAGGTTAGGTGTTGCCGTACCGTTATACATTGCATTATCTGCCAGTGCCACAAAACCGCTTCCCGCATCTTCTTCCCAACGGTAAGTGAGCCCCGTACCGCTTGCCACTACATCAAACAATGCAGTACCCCCATCGCATACAACCGTATTAGCAGGGGGCATTACAATATTCGGCAGTAGTTTTATATGCAATATGCCTGCAGGCGATGTAGCCGCAGGTGCACAGGTGCCTGTTATCACGCAACGGTACTGGTAGCCTTCCATTGCCGCTGTTGCCGAGGCTATGTACAATGTAGGTGTATGGGCGCCGCTGTATATGCCTGCATTGGGAACATTGGTAAAACCAACGCCGTTATTCAACTGCCACTGGTAAGTACGCCCTGTACCTATGGCATCTACGGTAAAGGATGCAGGGTCTCCATCGCACACCGTAGTATCCACAGGCCCGTTCTGAACCACAGGTATCGTATCAACTGTAAGGTTCACGGTATTGGATATAGCATCGGGCAGGCAGGTACCCGGCACTACGCAGCGGTATTTATAACCGCTCATATCATGTGTGGCACTGGTGATATGAAGCGTAGGCGTATTGACCCCGCTGTATACCCCCATATTGTTCAGGGCAACGTAGCCGGTGCCGGTATCTACCTGCCACTGGTAGCCGATACCCGTACCTGTGGCCGATATATTAAAGCTGGTATTATCGCCTTCGCAGATAGTAACACTATTTACAGGCTGGGAGGTAATGGCCGGAAGGGTATATACCGTAAGTACCAGTGTAAGCGAACCGGAAGTAACCGAAGGCGGACAGTCGCCATCAATAATACACTGGTACTGGTACCCAGACATAGATGAAGTAACGCCTGTAATAACGAGAGAGGCACTGTTGGCGCCGCTATAAATACTGTTGTTGGTGATGTTTACATATCCGCCGCCTGTATTTACCTGCCATTGATAATGCAGGTTGGTACCCGTAGCACCTACGGTGAATATAGTAGTACCCCCGTCGCATATAGGCGTGCTGGAAGGAGGGCTGACAATAGCCGGTGGTGTGCTGATATATAAATGCACTGTATCGGAGACAGCATCGGGCTGGCATGCCCCTGCTATAATACAGCGGTACCTGAAATTATTCAATACGGTAGTGCCATTCGTTATATCCAGCACCGGTGTGGCAGCGCCGCTATATACACCTCCGTCTGCTACATTCACAAAGCCGGAGCCATCATCTACCTGCCACTGGTAACCAATACCTGTACCTGTGGCAGCTATAGCAAATGCTGCATTGTTGCCGGTGCAGATGGTAGTATCGTGCGGCTGTTGTGTAATGAGCGGTAAGGTATGCACGGTAAGCAGTACCTGGTTGCTATATTGGGCAGGCGGACAATTGCCGGAAACAAAGCACCAGTACAGGTAACCATCCATACCCGCCTGCGAGCCAGTTATTATTAAAGTATCTGTATGCGTACCAGTATATACGCCCCCATCGTTCAGCGCCGTGAAACCGCTACCCGTATTCACTTCCCAACGGTATGTAATGTTTGTACCCGTAGCAGGAGCAGCAAAATAGGTATCATCTCCTTCGCATACTATTTTGTCAACAGGCTGGGCCGTTATTACTGGCAATTCATAGATGGTCAATATTGCTTCCGTGGTCGTATCGATTGGCGGGCATACGCCGGATAAAATACAACGGTATTTGTAGCCCGACATACTGTGCGGCGGGGCGGTGAGCAGCAAGTTATTGGTAGCCGCACCTGTGTAAATGGCACCATCTGCTACATCTGTGTACCCGCCGCCATCATTTACCTGCCAACGGTATATAAGATTAGTGCCGGTAGCCTGCATGATGAATGCCGTGTTGTTCCCTTCGCAAATAATACTGTCGTGCGGGTGCAATATAATCGCCGGGAGGCTGTTAACGGTCAGCACAACCGGGTTGGTAACTGCAGGTGGCGTACACGTACCGGGAACGATACAACGGTATATATAACCGTTCATCGATGCGGGGGGAACATTGAGCTGCAACACATTGGTTTGAGAGCCGCTATACACTGCATTATCCGAAACATTTACAAATCCCCCGCCCGTATTTACCTGCCACTGGTAACTAATGGCTGTGCCCATAGCAGTAGTGAAAAACGCAGCGCTCTCCCCTTCGCACACCATACTGTCATGCGGCTGGGAAGTGATAGCAGGAAGTGTATGTATAGTAATGGTGGCCGTATTGGTTGTTATACCGGGCGGGCAGGCACCGTAAATGGAACATTTGAACCTGTACCCGCTCATGCTTGCAGGCGGCGCAGTCAGCAGCAAGGTATTGGTATGCGTACCGCTGTACACGCCGTTATCCGAAATATACCCGAAGCCGGGCCCGACATCTGCCAGCCAGCTATACGTAAGCGCTGTACCGTTAGCCACTACACTGAAGGTTGCATTACCACCTTCACAAATAGTGCTATCGTGCAGCGACGTTACAATTACAGGCGCGGTATGCACGGTCAGCGTCGCTTCGTTTGTGGTTGCCGGCGGGGTACAATCGCCGGTAAGCACACAGCGGTATTTATAACCATCCATCGATGCAGTGCCTGCACTTATCAAAAGGATGTTTGTCTGCGTTCCGCTATATATACTTCCGTCGCTGATATTTATGAATCCGCCGCCTGTATTTACCTGCCACTGGTATCCAATATTGGTACCCCCACCCGTCATGCCGAATGATGCATTGTTACCGGCACATATTGTACTGTCGTGCGGCTGAGAGGTTATTACCGGCAACAGGTTCACGTGCAATATCGCACCAGCCGAAGTATCGGGGGGCATACATGTACCGGATACAATGCACCTGTAACTGTTATTGTGCAGAGATGCCGGTACGCCGGTAATGACCAGCGTATTGGTATTGGCTCCACTATAAGGGGTTACATTAGAGATATCTGTATAACCACTGCCCGCGTCTACCTGCCATTGGTAGTTCAGGGCTGTGCCGGTAGCTTGTATGGCAAACGAGACATTCGACTGCTCGCATACAAGGCTGTCATGCGGCTGTAGTGTAATATCGGGAGCCGTGTTGACGGTAAGCACTGCTGCACCGGATGTAGCAGCCGGGGTACAATCTCCAGAAACAATGCACCTGTACTTATTGCCGCTCATTTGTGGTGTGGCCCCGGTAATAAGCAATACCGGGGTCGACGAACCGCTATACATGCCATTATCGGTAAGCACGGTAAATCCTGCACCGGCATCTTCCTGCCACTGGTAGCTAATCCCCGTACCTGCTGCCGTAATACCAAAGGATGCATCACCTCCGTAACAAATGGTACTGTCGGCAGGTGAAGTAACTACTGCGGGAAGGCTTTTAACATGCAATATACCATATAGTGAAGTTGCAGGCGGTGAGCAGTTGCCGTTTACTACACAGCGATACTGGTATCCGTCCATTGCAGGTGAAACGGGGGAGATATGCAGTATAGCACTGTTCACGCCGCCGTATATACCTGTGTTGGGAAGGTTAATAAACCCAAGGCCTGTATTTTCCTGCCACTGGTATGTTTTGGCTGTTCCTACCGCATCTACGGCAAATGAAACAGCATTACCGTCGCAGGTGGTTGTATCTAAAGGGCCGTTCTGTACAACGGGGATGGTATCTACATGCAGGTAGGCCGGGTCAGACAGCGCATCGGGCAAACAGGTACCCGGCACACGGCATACATACCTGTAACCACTCATGTTTTTGGTAGCCCCTGTTATATGCAAAGTAGCCGTATTCGCACCACTGTACACACCTGAATTATTTATTACCACGTATCCTGTACCTGTATCCACATACCATTCGTAGCTGATGCCGGTACCTGCAGCGCCTACTGTAATACTGGCATCGCTTCCTTCGCAGGTAGTAGTATCTGAAGGTTGCTGTGTAACAGAAGGCAGCGTGTACACGGTAAGAATAAGCGTTAATGAACCGGAAGTGACCGAAGGCGGGCAATCGCCGCTGATGACACACTGGTACTGGTACCCGCTCATGGAGGCAGAAACCCCGGTAATAACAAGCGATGCGGTAGTAGCCCCGCTATACACTCCTCCATTTGTAATGTTTGTATATCCGCTTCCTGTATTTACCTGCCATTGGTAATGCAGGTTGGTACCTGTGGCACCCACACTGAATATAGTAGTACCCCCGTCGCAAATAGGCGTGGCACTGGGCGGACTGGTAATAGCAGGGGGAGTGCCCACATTCAGGATGGCACTGTCTGACAACAAATCAGGGCAGCTGCCGCTCAGGTAACAACGGTATTTATACCCGTTTACCGCGGTAGTGGCGTTCGTTATGGTCAGTGTCGGGGTATTTACCCCGCCATATATGCCGCCACTGGAAAGGTTGGCAAACCCGCTTCCGCTGCTTACCTGCCACTGGTAATTTATACCGGTGCCAACTGCAGTTACAGAAAACGATGTACTCCCCCCTGTACAAATAGTTTTATTTACGGGTTGTGAAGAAATGGCCAATGCCGTATCTACAGTAAGAATTACCACATTGGTAACCTGTGAAGAAGGGCATACACCCGATACCAGGCACTGGTAGTGCAGACCGTTAAAATAAAGCGGCACACCTGTTAAGGTAAGGGTTGCCGTAGTGGCCCCGCTGTATATGCCCCCGTTTGTTACATTAATGAACCCGTGCCCGTCATCTACCTGCCACTGGTACACCAGCGAAGAGCCGGAAGCTACCAGGGAGAAGGTGGTAGTCCCCCCCTCGCACACGGTACGGTTTACAGGCTTCACATCCACAGACGGCGGTGTATTTACCGTCAGCGTTACCTGCACGGATGTATCTTTGGGTGTACAGGCACCTGAAATAATACACCTGTATTTGTAGCCACTCATCGATGCGGGAACAGACGATAAAGAAAGTGTATTGGTTGCAGCACCGCTATACGTGCTGTTGTTGGATATATTGGTAAAGTTGCCGCCCGTGCTCACCTGCCATTGGTAAACAAGGTTTGTACCCGTAGCTGTCAGCGGGAAGCTGGTATTATTCCCTGCACAGATGGTTTTATCCTGCGGCTCTGTGGTTATAGCCGTTGCCTGGTTGGCATCAATATGAATATTGTCGTGAATGGGGGCACAGGTTGAATTGGGCAAGGTAGCCGTGAGATAATAGGTAGTAGCTGTAGCAGGCGATGCGAAAGGGCTCCTGTCTGTAGGGCCGTTTAACCCCGCAGAAGGGGTCCAGCTATAAGACAATGCATCATCTCCGATAGTTATTATATGCGCCGGTGTACCGGGGCAGTAAGCAGTATCGGGCGTAGCAATCTGTGCATACAAAGAATCAAAAATTGCTATTTCAGAACTGTCGATGATAATAGGTGCCGAACAACTGAAAGGGGAATAAACATATAGCTTAACTGTTTTGCTGCCGGTAGCCGTAGTGAGTGGCACAATAGTCCGGATGACCTCAGAATCGTTAGCGGGGATAACCACTGAATCGGGTATCGTTGTGTAATCGGTACCATTTACCGCAGTGCCGCCAATCAGGTACTTCACCGTAAGCGGGTAGGAAGAAATTTTTTTCCTTTTGAATTTGAATGTACCGTTTTTACACCCCCTTACGCAATAGGGCACAGGCGTCTGTATGTTACTTCTCGTCGAAATCTCCAGCTCATTCGAGGTAAGACTACCCTCTTCCAGGAATACGCCCGAATCAAAAGCATAATCTATTGCATCGGCAATAGCCAGCTTCAGGTGGTAAGTATTACATGGGATAACGGTAGCTATGGCAGAAAATATACTGGTAAAGCCATCATAGCGTACGGTAGTACCTGATGTGTTATTTATATAGTATTGGGTAAAAGGAGAGCCGGAGCCCATAGAATTACACACAGTTATATTTCCGCCGGAATACCCTACTACACCCGATGTACTATTGATAGCAACAGGAATGGTAGTATTGGGTATCAATGCAATATTCTTTGTAGTACTGTAGCCGGGACCGGAAATATAGAAGGCAAATACATCATTGAATGATGTACAAGCATATCCCGGGTACTCTTCCGAACCGAATACATACCTGAACTTAACAGTATCTCCTGTTGGAACAAAATCAAATTGAAGTACACAGGCATCCCTCGTAGTTGCACTTATGAGGCTGGTCAGGTCTGCATCACCTGCAGCGCCATTACTGGTCGATGCACCTATAGAAGCTGAACCTACGGCATTTGCCGCACTACCCGATGTGAGTACGATACCCCCTTTTAATCCAAGATTGCTGGAGCTGGTGGAAAAAACGCCGTTTGCTACCGAGGGACACGTAAGTGAAGGATTGGAAACAGTAACTCCTGAGCCTACCAGTTTTTGTACTAACTGAGCCGCCGTCTGGTTGGCGGTGACGGCAATCTGGGCCTGGGTGTGAGCGCTTACAAACAGCAGTACCATTAAAAAACATGCGTGTTTCTTAATGGTATCTTTTAGCCCGTTTTGTAAAACGTTCTTGTAAAATTTAACCATCTATTAGTTTGTAATTAGCAAGACTGTATGCCCCGGATTTAATTACAATTTAATAAAAACACTCATTAAAGTATAACTAAAACTAAAAACCCACAGGCATATATTAAACTTCTGTACTAATTACAAGACATTAAATACATAAAAAACGTTAGTGCAAAACAGATTAAAATTTTACCTGAACCATATTTCGTTTACTTTATCTTCTTTGATTTCAAAAGTGCGTGAACCCTCGGCAAGGCCACTTACATTAAACAGCATTTTATAAGAGCCTGTTTTAAGTTTTACTTTTACCTCGTGCATACCAACGGGGTAAATTTCATTTGTCTGCTCATAGCTGTCATCCTGCAGCCGGTATATAATGATGCGTGAAACAAGAGCGGTATTGACAAGCTTCAGGTAGCCGAAAAAATCAACTTCCGATTTTATCTTCGATTCTTTACGTATCTGTACTGCTTTCACCGGTTTTGCCGGGGCTGTTTCAGCTACGGCATGCTTTTCTTCGGCCACGGCTATAGTATCTGTCTTCAGTACCGGTTTCACAATCTTTACTACCTGTGGCCCTTGCGGCCTGGCGGGTGGCTTGCTTTCATATACTACTTTTATCGTCCTGTTCTTTTCAACTTTATAATCTTTTACAATCTGTTTTATACAGGTATCGATACTGTAATCATTGACAGCGGGGAATATTTTATCAAAACAGGTATAGCGGTGCGGGGTTTCCTTGCCTGTCAGGTCTATCACATATCTTTTATAAAGGCCGGTATTCTTTCCCAGCATATTTACGGGTATGCAAATATTATCAGGGCATGCGCTGCTGCTGTCTGTCAGTACAATAATGCTGTACCGGTACTGGTCAGTATCGGTTATATCATTCCTTGCGGCATCGGTCACAGCATATTCAACAGAGCCTTTGCCCCGCGGCCTGATATCCTTTAGGCGCAGTGTTATCTGCGCCAGGTTATCTTTACTGAATGCCACCTCTTTACGGGAATCGTTGCACCTGCCGGCTGCAATATTATATTGATGGCCATATACACGCAAACCGAATTCTGCTGAAGGATTGGTTTTATACACTTCAGATACCAGGGTGGTTATGATATCCGCAGCTGCATCATATCGTGTATGGCTGTTTCCCCATCCCTGCCCCATGGATGCCGAACCATTTAATACAATCAGTATACGCTCTTGCCGGGCAGTATGGTCTTCCCCACCCGGGAACGCATACAGGCACTCTGAAAAAAACAGCAGGAAACACGCTATAACAGGAAACCTCATTCTTATAAATCTTACGGGTTGCAAAATAAGCCTATTTATTTCAGCTACACTATCATGAAAGCCGTTTACCACCTTGATTTCCCTGCATGTTATCCTATACCTACCGGTCTTTAGCTGTTTATACCTATATAAATTTCAATCAATTAACAAATTATCCATACGAATAAATACATTTAAAAAATTATCAATGTCATTCGTATACAACAATTGAACAAAGCAAGTTTACATAATTTTACAATATCATTAAAACGTTAACTTACATTAGAAGGGTTTCATACAGTGATGAGAATCATTATTTTTGATGACGGCTATTGAGTTTTTAAAAAAAATCGTAACTTAATATTGCGGTTGAACATAAAAGACAAAACTATGCTAAAGGAGAGAGTAGCATATTTGGCTTTCTTTTTATACCTGTTCGGTGCCGTTAACAAATCATTAGCACAATCTTCTTACCCTGCCTACAGCAGTATAGAAGTACACACATTAAGGGATATTAGTGCTGGTGATAAGGCCCGGGAAGAAAAGTCAAGTAACTGGAACATCGGATTTTTATCGCAACCCAAGCTTGGGTTAAAATCTGCACAATCGGGCAATAAGGCTTTGTTTGCCTCCCAGACCCAGTGTGAGATATATGATTTCGATAATCAAAAGTGGCAGGTAAAACCTCTTTCCAAACCACGTCGTGGTATTTCCATCGTTTCTTCGGGCAATATAACTTACCTGGCAGGCGGCTGTACCGGCCCGGTTGACAACCCCCGTTTCACTTCGAAAATAGATATATACAATAGTATTGATGATAAATGGAATACGGGGAAATTATCACAACCGAGGGTGGCAGGTGCCTGTGTAGCTACACAGGGAAAAATAATATTTGCAGGCGGCATTTCAGAAAAAGGCCTGTCTGATATAGTAGATATATTCGATGTACAGAACCATACGCACCAGGTTGTTCGCCTGTCTGCCGCCAAAACTGATATTGAAATTGCCACGGCAGGAAATAAAGTGTTATTTGCCGGGGGCGTAACCGCTGACCATAAAGTTAGTACCACTGTTGATATGCTTGATTTATCTACCGGCAAATGGACTACCGGTAAATTGTCTGCCGGGAGAAAAGATATGGCTGTAGCAACAGCAGGCAATTTTATACTGTTCGCAGGCGGTCAAAATGAAAACGGCAGTTGCTCAAATGTTGTAGATATATATAATACGGTTACAGGCGCATGGCAGGCCGCCCGTCTTAACGAGGCAAAAAAAGGTATTACCGCAGCAACTGCCGGGGGCAATATTTATTTTGCCGGAGGTATTACAGGAAATAGTACTTTATCAAACGAAGTAGATATATACAATACCATAACAGGCACATGGGGCATGCACCGCTTTGATGTACCACGCCTGGGTATGGCGGTAGGCGTTACGCCCCACAAACTCCTTTTTGCCGGAGGGGCCGAACATGAAGAAGATATTGCTACCGACCGTATAGAAATACTGGACATTGAAACCGGCGAATGGAGCGTAGAGCATTTATACCAGCCGAGGACAGGCCTTGCAAGCGCTTCTTACAACGGGAAAATAATATTTGCAGGCGGAACTATGTCTTCTTATCCTTTTCCTGAGTATAAAAAAGCTTCGGGTGTAGTCGATATCTATACAGACCCGTCGGTAACATTGGTTTCCACCCCGGCGGCCGGTGAATTGCCCTGCCTGCACAGCGATGAAAAAACCGTGGTGTACCTTGACCTCAGGAGGTACCGCAATTGTGTGGTAGATGTAACGGTGCTGGACGCAGCAAGAAATGTATTATTCTCGGCCCCTGTTGCACCTTCCAAATACCAGTTGCAGGAAATAGATGTAACCGCTATACCTGCAGGCAACTACCAGTTAGTGGCAGAAGCCCCCGGCTATCATCCTGTTATGCGCAGCTTTACTATTCAGGGTGCAGATAAGGAACAAGATAGCCAACCCAAAGAAATCTATGCTTCTTTGAGGTAAGTACTTTTTTAGAGTTCACATTTCCGGAAACGAAACTATAGTCGAAAAAGTACGGCGAGTATTACCCTATCTTCTGATTTCACTAAATCCGGTTCCCAACCATTTGTAATTGGCGTTGTCACATAGCCGCTTGGGGAGGTCACCCCACCATGCCCGGCAAAATAAGGAACACTAGCTTCCCTGTGAACATATTCCAGCCTGACCGTTAAGCTTTGGTTCGGCATCCAGTCAACATTTGTAGAGCAATCCCATCCGCTGAATTGATCGCCCGGATTTGCACTAAAAGGATGTGTTCCCAATATAGTTGTGGGATTAGCAGGATTGGGCAAAGGGCTTGCATCGCCTGTAGGAGCCAGTACCAGGTACCTGCCGGGGTTGGTCATCATTCCACCGCCAATGGTCCAGGCAAATTTATTTTTTGCAAACCAGGTACGGTTATAAAACATCACACTCAGGAAATGCTGTGATGGTGTGGTGGCATCGCCGCCGAAGGCTTTTACACCGCCACCGTTTTCAAATCCTATATCACCTGTTAAGGAGAAAGCCATCTGGCTTATTTTCAATGACTGTTCCTGCTTATAATACCTTATGAGTAAGCTGTTATCCGAATGGAAGCGTTTCCTGCCCGGTATCATAGCTGCATCAGTGCCATAGTAGTCATTAGTCAGTATCTTGATATTTTCGTTGGGGCACCAGGTAATATTCGCCCCCAGCCCCGGCATGGTATTGAATTTTCCATAGCTCTGCCATCCGTTGATGATCCACGGTTCAATTTTCAGGTTTTTTGCCGGGAACATTTGTATACGCACCCCATTAAAAAACCAGGGGGTATTATCGGAAGTAAATGAGGCCTGGTATTCCCAGTTTTCAACCTGGTAATAGGAATTAAGGCCGATGTAGGACATGAACATACCTGCATCAATGTTTATGCCGTACCATACATTAAAATGGTACCCGGCATACGCTTCACTGATATACCTGTATACATTTGCCAGTTCATATTGCCCCCTGTACGGGCTATAATCATTCCTCGGTACAACTGTTGACCGGGTACCGAACTGTGTCATTATTTTCGCCCTTGCCCCTTCATAGTGAAACTCACCACCAATGCCTGCACAAGACACTTCCATTTCATTATTTCGCGCCAGGGCTGTTGAACCGACGACAGTATTGTCGATAGGGTTATTAAAGGAATAGGTATAGTTCGCATCAAGCATTACGCTCCCAGTAAAGTATTTATAATCTAACACGGAATTTGTGCGGCGGTCATTGCCGTTTTGCCAGGTCAGATCCATCCCATCAAAGGGCACCTTTTCTGTTTTTTCCTGTGCATACACGGAAAAACTCATCACGCAAAAAGAAAAGAACAATAGTTTTTTCATTATCAGTTATTTTGATTTCTTATTAATTCAACATTCTCTGTAGGAGCATATATTAATGGTGTTTGCTCCACTATAACATCACTTTTATCTAACCCAAATGCCTGCTCATCACTTAGCCCTATGTGCTTGAGGAAGAAATACGAATTGAGCAGCAAACCTTCTCTTAATGAGAATTCATTTTCCACCGACAGGAACTTTTCCAACACTACGAATTTGAAATCCGGCTCCGCATTATATTTGGTGGAGCCATCGGGTTTAATATGCAGGTTTAATTCCCTGTTGGCTACCAGGTCCTGTACAATCTTTTTGAAATGCAACTCGGTACGCGGCTGAATCCTGAACCCAAGATTGATATTTACTTTAATCACTTTATCATCCGCCAGCTCCAGTACATCATAAGTAAGCGTGTAAGGCTCTTCTGTACGATGAACATGTAAAAACCAGTAAACATCTGCACGCTTAGGTTTTTTAGAAAAAATCGATTTAATGATTTTCTCTTCAATGTGAACCCTGTTGTTTGCCTTTGTCAAATAAATAAGATGTGTGGAGAACTTTGGGATGGCCGTATCTTCCGCTATTTCTTTCAACAACGGGGTATATTTACCAATATCAACAAACTTGACATGCCTGTTATTGATTTTCCTTGCATAATACCAGGTATACATTGTAGAAAATATGAAGGCTTCGAAAAACAGGAACATCCATCGTTCTTTAATCTTGGCCACATTTGCCACAAAGAAAGATAACTCAATGGTTCCGAATAATACCAGGATTCCGATTAATGCTATTTTTTTCCACTTCAGCCTGTACCGAAGGAAATAGCTTAACAACAGTGTGGTCATCATCATGGTGATGGTAATTGAAAATCCATAGGCTGCCTCCATGTGGGTAGAAGACCTGAAATAAAGGACCATCAATATGCAGCCCATCCATAAAATAATATTTACACTGGGTATGTATATCTGGCCTTTTATATCGGTAGGTTGCCTCACACGTATCCTGGGCCAGAAGTTCAGGTTCATTGCTTCGTTAATCAATGTATAGGAACCGCTTATGAGCGCCTGCGAGGCAATAATAGTGGCCATTGTGGCTATGATTATTCCAAAGATCAAAAACCAGTGCGGCATCACTTCAAAGAAAGGATTACGCCCCTGTAAAGTTGTGCCGCCCTGGTGCATTATCCAGGCAGCCTGACCCAGGTAATTTGTCATGAGGCAGGTTTTTACGAACACCCAGCTAATCCTGATATTTTCCCTGCCGCAGTGGCCGAGGTCTGAATAAAGTGCTTCCGCACCGGTTGTGGCCAAAAACACGGCGCCAAGCAACCAGAAGCCATGCGGATATTTGGCAAGCAGTAAATAGGCATAGTAGGGGTTCAACCCTTTCACTACTCCCGGATATTGAATTATCTCCTTTACCCCTAAAATGAATAACATGGAGAACCACGCCATCATGATAGGACCGAATGCACTGCCTACTTTATGTGTGCCAAACCGCTGGAAGAAAAATAAAGCCGACAATATTATTATTACAATGGGAATGGTAGGAAGGCTGGGCAGGATAATATTCAATCCTTCAACTGCGGATGAAACCGAAATAGGAGGTGTAATAATGCCATCGGCCAGCAAGGTAGTTGCACCTAAAATGGTAGGTATCACTAGTTTCTTGCCGTACCTGCGTACAAGGGCATATAAAGAAAATATCCCTCCCTCCCCTTCATTATCCGCTTTCAGCGTGAGCCAGATGTATTTAACGGATGTTTGAAATACCAATGTCCAGAAAATACAGGAAACCCCGCCATACACCAGCGTTTCATCAATGGTTTTATCTCCAACAATAGCTTTTAATACGTATAACGGGCTTGTACCTATGTCGCCATAAATTATTCCGAGTGCAACTAATAATGAGGCAATAGTAACCCTGTTCAAATGCGCATGCTTTGATTTCATCATAAACTTTTTATGTGTCCGGATTTTATTCTTTACCCACTAAGCGGTAGCCTACACCTGACTCTGTAAGCAGGTATTCGGGGCGGTTGGAATCATTCTCAATTTTCTTTCTTAGCTGGGCAATAAACACTCTTAAATATTGGGACTGGTTAATATACCCCGGTCCCCATACTTCTCTCAGCAGGTAATGATGAGTCAATACCTTCCCCTCGTTTTTCACAAACAGTGCAAACAATGTATATTCCGTAGTTGTCAGTTTTACAGGCTGGCCCTGCTTTTCCACTTTTCTTAATGCAAGGTCTATTTGTATATCCCCAATGGTTATCACAGGAGTAGTTTCATCAGGAGTGCCACTACGCATTGCCGAGCGTATCCTGGCCAGGAGTTCCCCGGTCCTGAAAGGTTTCACGAGGTAATCATTCGCCCCGTTATCCAACGCACTGATAATACTTTCTTCATCACTTTGAACGGACAGTATGATAACAGGTTTTGTATACCATGCTCTTAATTGTTTCAATACTTCGTGGCCATTCTCATCAGGCAAGCCGAGGTCGAGAATAATCAAATCGGGAGGATGGCTCGCAGCAGCAACAATACCCTCCCTGCCTGTTGCAGCCTGTATAACTGCATAGTCGTTACTTTGAAGCGTAATTTCTAACAACTTGCGTATAGGTGCTTCGTCGTCTATCACTAAAATTACCGCCCTATTCATTTTTCAGGTTTTTTATGTACGATGTTTCCGCAGGAATAGTAATTGTAAACTGTGCTCCTCCAGAGGGGATATTCTTTAAACTTACCGAGCCGCCCAGCGCTTCTGTAAACCCTTTAACTATAGATAAACCAAGCCCTGTGCCACCCGTAGCGGAGCGTTGCAGCCTGTAAAATTTATCAAAGACCATTCCTATTTCATTTTGGGGGAATCCCCTGCCATTATCTTCAATAATAATTTCGAGTATATCCGTATGCCCCATAGCTACAATATCAATTTTACTATCAGGGGGTGTATGTATAACTGCATTATTCAAGATGTTATAGAGGATTTGTTCCAGCATCCCTTCATCGGTTTTGAAAAAAGGCAAATCCGGGTTGATATTTATGGATATGTGCTGGCTTACCTTATTTTCCTGTACCCGTTTCACGATACGATAAACGACTTCATTGATATCGCACCAGTCTTTTTTAGGACGGATAAAACCTGATTCCAGTCTTGACATATTCAGCAGGTTTTCTACCTGTTGGTTCAGCCTGAACGAAGCCTTAGAAATTTCGATAAGCAGTTCATGCCTGTTGTGTTGGGTTAACTTCAGGTTATTGCTCAGCAAATTGTCTGTAGCGCCAATAATAGATGCTATCGGCGTTCTCAGCTCATGAGATAATGAATTCAATAGCGTACCGTAAAGTTTCACAGTATTCTCCTTTTCCTCCTTTAAAATAGCTGCCTTTTCTATCTTCCGGATTTTGTTTGTAAGCACTGCGTTTACCATAGCAATGACGAAATACATCAGCAGCAGTATAGAGTCTTCTGCAGAGCTGACATGGAAAGTGAAATACGGACGAATAAAAAAGAAATCCCAAATCAAAGCCGATAATACCGCTGCCAGTAACACAGGCAGAATGTCAAATATCATAGCAACCAGGGAAACAGAAATGAGGAGTATATATGCTATAACCCTATGCCCGATGATTGCAGTAAACGGATAGCATAGGGCAGAAATTACAGCTATTATAAGAATGCTGAATAAATATTGGTCCCCCTTGCTAACCTTATTGATATTGAACATTGCCATTCATTTCAACTATATGGCAAAGGTAAACCCGGGAAAATAAGTATAATATAAAATCTAATCTCTGAAGTATAAAGATTTTATAAAGAGGGCAGCATTACGGTTTATGGCAGCACGAAGCTTTTACCTGCTGATGCTCCATAGTGACTTTAGGACTGAGATATGGTATGCCGAGGTTCATGCCGCGCAAAACGAATAACGCACCAAAGGCAAACATCATGACCGGCACCAGTTTCTTTACCTGGTGTATGCGTAAAAATGATGCTTTGTGCCGGAACATAGTTATACCTATAAGCATCGGCATAGTACCTGCGCCAAATATGTACATCAATATGGCTGCATGAGCGGCAGATGGCGCTGTAACTGTAGAAGAAAGCGCCATATACTCCAGGCCACAGGGCAACAGGCCATTGAGCAGGCCGGCCATAGTAATGCTGAACAGGCCGGGGTTGCCTACAAAACGGCCTAAATTCCTTTTTACCAATCCTGCCCACGGCAGTGAAAGCTGTAATTGCTGGCTGGGAATGAATGAAACAAGCCCGACAAGCAGCAGGCTAACACCTAGCCCTATAGATATATATTGCTGCCATTGCGGGTGAAACAGGCTCTTAAATGAATACAGCACAATGGCCATCAGGGCATATACGCTGATACGTGCTACGTGGTATAAAGCGATACCTGTCCACTTTTTAGCCCCCTGGAAACTACCAAATGGCATTACCCATATAATAGGGCCGCACATACCGGCACAGTGCAGGCTGCCTGTCAGCCCCATCAGGAATGCCATTGTCAGTGTAAAGCTGCTCATATCAGCGAAGGTTTAGGTTGGTTTCCTGGTAGTATTCCTTTCCTTCACAGTTCCAGGTCAGTTTCATAGTATAACCGGTGCGTTGCAGTTCGCTGCGGGCCACCGTCATGCTGTTGTTTTCTACAGCTATATCTACCACTTTATCCCATGCTGCTTTTACGGCTGAGTAAAACTGCACCTTACCTGTAACTGTTTTCCCGGCAAACTCCGGGGGAAAATCAATTGTTACCTGCTCGGCCCCGGCGTGTACAGATACAGGTGCAGATAATGCGGCCTGGTTTTTACCGGCGTCGATTACCTGCTGGTATTTTATTTCCTGCCCGTAGTAATCGGGCGCTACCAAATCAAAATCCTGGCGCATACTACCGGCTACCAATACTACTATCAGCGCTACAAAGCTTGTGTACAGTATAGCTATTTTCGTTCCCCAGCTCACTTTTACTATGCTCATATCAAATGTGTTTTATATCAATTGGCTGTAAAGGGGCCGAGGAAGGATGTGTTTACATCCTGTATTTTTTTACCTCCTTCGTACACGCCAATTCTCAGTTTTGTTTTACGTTTCCTTATGTCTTTTTTGTCAATGTAAATAAACATAGAGCCGGAAGTATATGCTTCCTGAGGTACTTTCAGCTTCTCCTCGCCCACCAGTTTTATCACTCCGTCAAAATTCTCCGGCCTCAGTTCCAGTTCCTTATCCTTGTATGTTTTATTAAGCAGCTTATAATTATAAAGGTTGCTGTATTGTGCGCCCTGCACCTGGAAAAGCTGCCCCGGTGTGCGCAGTACGGAAACACCAACATCGCTACGGCTGGCCAGCAGGAATGTTTCCACCGCCAGCAGCAGCACCATTACCACCGTATAGGCTTTCATCCTGCCTGTAAAGCGGTTCGGCTGCTTTTTGCTGATATTGTTTTCCGATGCATAGCGGATAAGTCCCGTAGGCAGGTTCACAGCCTCCATCATTTTATTGCAGGCATCTATACAGGCGGTACAGTTGGTACATTCAAGCTGTGTCCCATTCCTGATGTCTATACCCGTTGGGCATACTTTTACGCATTGCATACAATCAATACAGTCACCGATTGTGCGTTCCTCCTTCTTCTTAAACTTACCACGCGGCTCGCCTCTTACGTGGTCATAGGTAACGATAATAGAATCTTTATCGAGCAGCACACCCTGCATACGGCCATAGGGGCAAACAACGGTACATACCTGCTCGCGCATCCATGAAAAAACAAAGAAGAAAACAGTGGTAAATATGATGAGTGCAATAAATCCGCCCATGTGTTTACCAACAGGCTCCGATACTATAGTACGCAGTTCATCAACACCTATAACATACGCAAGAAAAGTATTGGCAATAAAAAAACTGATTACCCAGAAGAGTGTCCATTTCATGGTCTTCTTAAAAATCTTATCGCTATTCCAGGGTTGTCTTTTCAGCATTTTCTGCTCAGCGGCATCCCCTTCTATCCAGTATTCGATTTTCCGGAAAACCATTTCCATGAAGATAGTTTGCGGGCATATCCACCCGCAAAATATGCGGCCGAATACGACGGTAAACAAAGCAATGAATACAATAAAGATGACCATGCCCAGCCCGAAGATGAAAAAGTCCTGCGGCCAGAATATCTGCCCGAAAAGAATAAACTTTCGTTCCAGCACGTTGATCAGGAATAGAGGGTGCCCGTTTACTTTAATAAACGGCAGGGCAAAGAACACCACGAGGTACACAATACTCAGCCACGTGCGGGCATTGTATAGTTTACCTTTCGGCTTTTGCGGAAATATCCATATCCTTTTCCCTTGTTTATCAACAGTGGCCACATTATCCCTGAATGTTTCCTGCTCAACCTTAACGCTCATGTCTGTTATTATATTTATTATTTCATCGTTACCTTACCTGCAGCAGTATCGGCAGGCGCGGCATTTTCTCCTTCTATGTATATATCGCCCTGTTTTTCTTTCGGTGCGGCGGGTTTGGTCCCTTTCAGCGATTTTACATAGCTGGCAAGCTGTGCAATCTGGTTGGGAGAGAAGTCATCTTTCCAGCTTTTCATGCCTTTATCCGGCCAGCCGTACTTAATGCTTTTAAACACATCTTTTATACTACCGCCATGCAGCCAGTATTCGTCTGTCAGGTTGGGGCCTACACCACCACCGCCATCTTTGGCATGGCATGCGGCACAGGTAGTCTGAAATATATTTCCACCCGCTGCGACACCGGAAGCATCCAGCATGGCCACCGTATTCTCATCGACGTTATTAGCTGTTTTTGCCAGGTAAGCGGCTTTGGCTTCTTCGCCTGCCTGTACTTCTGCCGCATACTCATCGTAAGAACTGGGGCCATTGCCGCCGCCATGATAATACCACAGGTACACAACCGCTACAACGATTGTAAGATAGAAACCATACTTCCACCAGGGTGGAAGGCTGTTATCCAGTTCGCGTATGCCATCGTAATCATGGTCGAGCATTATGTCCTGCTCTTTCTCAATCGGCACTACTTTATTGAACCTGTCCCAGAAATTTACCTTCACAATCTTCTTAGCTACCTTTTCCATTTCCGGCTGCGCACTTATCATTTTCACCATAGTGCGTATAAGAAAAGCCAGGGAAACAACTACCAGCAGTTCAAGGCCGATTATACTCATCAGCACATAGAAATCGAATGCGGGAATACCGTTGATGTAGGCGGGGGCCTTCGATACTTCTGTCGCCGCATCCTGTGCATGTGCGGCAAAAAAAGAACCGGTTGCTACCAGCAGTAGTATTGTTTTTACTACATTCTTACTTTCTGCGCGGTCTTTCCGCATTTTATCGCGGTAGACGAAGCCCAGTTGCCTGAGTATATTGCCCAATACCAAAATGGCAAACAGCAATACAAGCAGCAATGTAACGAGGCCTATAAGAATGGCATTCAAATCGCTGCTTTGCTTTGCAGGCTCTGCCGCTGCTGTTTGTTGGGCAAACGTAAATAGCGGTACCAGCAATAATAAAGTAGTGAATATGCCGGAAGTTTTATTTATACGGTTGTGCATAGCTATGCATTTATTTAATTGTTAGTGTTGTCGTTAGTATTGTCTATAGGCATATTCTTCAGCGAGTTGATATAGCCTTTATTCGCTTTAAAAGCCCATATAGCCAGTACTGTAAAAAAGCCAAAGAAGATGAGCAGCGATACCATTGGATATATCCCGATACCGGTAATGCTTTCCATATAATTTTTAAACTTCATCGTGTCTGATTTTTGAAGTGTTTAATTAGTTGTTTGCTGCTGTTTTTTGTTCCAGTTTTATATCTGTACCCACACGCTGCAGGTAAGCTATCAGGGCAATGATTTCCTTATCGCTTTTAACTTCTATATTGTCTTTCTTCAGGTTTTGCTGTACAGTGGCGGCCTGCTGCATCAATGCATTATTGGCCATCCTGTCGAACCCTGCCGGGTATGGCACACCCAATGTTTGCATGGCCCTGATTTTAGCGCCTGTAACTGCGGTGTCAATTTCATTTTCGAACAGCCACGGGTAAGCCGGCATGATAGAACCGGGCGACATGCTGGACGGCTCATACATGTGGTTGAAGTGCCAGCTATCCGGGTATTTGCCACCTATGCGCGCCAGGTCGGGGCCGGTACGTTTACTACCCCACTGGAACGGATGGTCGTACACGAACTCTCCTGCTTTTGAGTATTCCCCGTACCGGGCTACTTCGCTACGGAACGGTCTTACCATCTGGCTGTGACAGGTATAGCAACCTTCGCGTACATATATATCGCGCCCCTGCAATTCTAGCGGTGTATATGGTTTTACACTGCTTATAGTAGGGATGTTCGATTTAATCATAAACGTAGGTATGATTTCTATCAACCCGCCCAGTGCTACTACTATCAGGCTAAATACCATCATCTGTACCGGCCTGCGCTCTATCCAGCGGTGCCAGTGATGATTGCCATTATCCACGTAGTTCTTAGCGAGCGGTGCAGCTTCAGCAGCCTCATCGTTCACCGCCTTGCCCGCTTTTATTGTTTTAATAAGGTTGTACGTCATCATCACGGCGCCCAGCAGGTACAGTGTACCGCCAATGCCGCGCATCATATAGAAGGGACGCATTTGCGTCACTGTTTCCAGGAACTGGTATTTCAACTGGCCTTCAGGTGTGAATTCTTTCCATGCAAGGCTTTGCATGAAGCCTGCCCAATACATAGGCACTGCATAGAATACGATACCGAGTGTACCAATCCAAAAGTGCCAGTTGGCCAGTTTCTGAGAATAAAGGTTTGTTTTGAATATTCTTGGTATCAGCCAGTACAGCACACCGAATGTCAGAAACCCGTTCCAGCCGAGCGCCCCTACGTGCACGTGCGCAATGGTCCAGTCGGTAAAGTGGCTGATGGCGTTTACATTCTTCAGGCTCAGCATAGGTCCTTCGAAAGTGGCCATACCATAGGCTGTCACTGCCACAACCAGGAATTTAAGTACAGGGTCTTCCCTTACTTTATCCCATGCACCACGCAGTGTCAGCAAACCATTGAGCATACCACCCCATGATGGCGCTATCAGCATTACTGAAAACACGGTACCCAGCGACTGCGCCCAGTCGGGCAATGCAGTATACAACAGGTGGTGAGGACCGGCCCAGATATAAATAAATATCAGCGCCCAAAAGTGTATAATAGAAAGCCTGTAGGAATAAACGGGGCGATTGGCAATCTTCGGAAGGAAGTAGTACATAACGCCCAGGTACGGCGTAGTGAGAAAGAATGCCACCGCGTTGTGGCCATACCACCACTGTACCAGCGCATCCTGCACACCTGCATACCATGAATATGATTTGAGCCAGGTAAAAGGTATCTCCCACGAGTTAACAATGTGCAGCATAGCTACCGTAACGAATGTGGCTATATAAAACCATATAGCTACATACAGGTGGCGCTCGCGGCGCTTGATAATAGTACCGAACATATTGATACCGAATACCACCCAAACTATGGTTATCAGTATATCTATCGGCCATTCCAGCTCGGCATATTCTTTACCGGTAGTATAACCGGCCAACAGCGTTACTGCTGCAAGCACGATAATAAGCTGCCAGCCCCAGAAATGTATTTTGCTGAGCTTGTCATTGAACATACGGGCTTTACACAACCTTTGCAACGAGTAATAAACGCCCATAAATATGCCGTTGCCTACAAAAGCGAAAATAACAGCATTAGTATGCACGGGCCTTACACGGCCAAAGGTAGTTTGGGCCGTATTCAGGTTCAAAACCGGGAATACCAGCTGGAAAGCTGCCAGCAGGCCAACCAGCATGCCCACAAGGCCCCAGAAGATCGTAGCGTATGCAAACCATTTAACGATTTTATTGTCGTAAAAGAATTTGTCTGTTTGCAATGTGTTGCTCATGTATTGTTTATTGTTTAGATGTTCCGTTTTTGTCTGAAATGATTTCATCGTCATAAAGCATACGCATAGAAGCACCCCGGCGGTCTTCAAACTGGTTTGAACGGACGCTCCAGATAAATGCTGCCAGGAAAAATGCGGCTACTGTAATGCTTGCGAGAACGAGGATGTATAATGCGCTCATCAGGTGTGGTAAACTTGATACATCAAAAGTATATCGGCAACATGCGGTGTGCTATGATAATGCTCAAACGAAAAGATGATATAAATCAGCTTTTGTCACAGTAGTTTCATCAGCCTTTTACAGACAAGCCGTAACGGGCTGCGGCAATGGTGCTGAAGCCTGTAGAAATGAGAACAATTGTAACTGTACTTAACGGCATGAGGATAGCTGCAATCATAGGGTTCATCCTGCCGGTGGCGGCTATTGCCAAACCTGCAATATTATATATAACTGATATGGCAAAGCTGGCATAGATAACCCGTTTACCTGAATGGGCAAGTTTCAGCAATGAAGGAAATTTATCCAGTTTAGATGCATCGAGAATAGCATCGCAGGAAGGGGTAAAGTTATTGATATCATCGGCCAGCGTAATGCCTACATTGCTTTGCTGCAATGCCCCTGCATCATTCAGTCCGTCGCCCACCATCAATACTTTTTCACCTTTGCTTTGCAGGCTTTCAATGTAATTCAGTTTATCAACCGGCTTTTGGCCAAAGAATAAATGGCTGCCGTCATCGGCAAACAGCATTTTCAGTTGTTCTTTCTGGCGATCGTTATCGCCTGAGAGAAGCGATAACGCATATTTGCTTTTCAGATTGCTGATAAGAGCCGGGGACTCTTTCCTGAATTCCGTAGAAATGTAAAATGCTGTAACATCATTGCCTATGCGGACATATAGTGCCGGTTTATCTGCCTGTTCGTCTACTCCGCAAAGTTGGGCTGAGCCTATTTTAATTTCAGTACTATTGATTTTTGATTCTATACCCTGCCCTGTATGTTCTGTCCAGCTATCGAGTTGCACCGGCGAGTATGCGCCAAGGTACGATACCAGGGCTTTACTGTACGGATGGCGGCTTTGGGCAGCAACGTTATACACCCACTGCTTTTCCTCATCACTCCATTGATGGCCTTTGCAGAAAAACTGTTCGCCGCCTTTTGTAAGCGTACCTGTTTTATCGAATACGATATGCGAAATATTGCCCATGGGCTCTATAACAGTAGCATCGCGCAGGTAAAGGCCGTTGTTGCTCAGCAGCCTCAACAGGTTGCCGTTGGTATATGTAGCTGCCAGCAGCAATGCACAGGGGCAGGCTATAATGAGCATGGCAGATACACTGGGCAATATTTTCGAAGGGTCAACGACAGCCCAGTAAGCCGCGATTATGGCTGCGAGGGCGAATACAATAATTGTAAAATATTTGCTCAGTACATGTATCACACTGTTCCTGTCGTTGTAAGCGGCTTTGTCTTTTGAAAACGAGTTATGGTTCCATAAAGAAGTAAGATAGCTGCCCGCTATGGGCTTAATGATTTTTACCTGTATCTTCTCCCCTACCTGTTTGCCGCCGGCATATACTATTTTCCCTTTTTCAATATTTACGGGCTGGCTTTCGCCTGTTACAAAGCTGTAGTTGATACTTGCCCTGCCCTGCACTACTACACTGTCTGCCGGTATTATTTCATCGTTGTGTATTTCTACCACATCATTCTCCTTCAGTTGCTGCAAAGCAGTGGCTACAATGCCGCCGGGGGTAACAAGATTGACCGCTATGGGAAAATAGGATTTATAGTCGCGGTGAAAAGATATAGACCTGTACGTCCGTTCCTGCACAATGCGGCCCACCAGCATAAAGAAGACGATACCAGACATACTGTCAAGGTAACCGGCTCCCGTACTGGTAGCTATCTCGTATATACTGCGGCCAAACGTGATGATAAGTGCCAGGGCTATAGGGGCATCTATGTTCAATATTTTTTGCTTCAGCCCTGCCCATGCAGAACTGAAAAATTCGGAAGCGCTGTAGAAAAACACAGGCAGCGCCAATACAAGGTTCAGTATGCGGAACAGGTGGGCATACTGGTGTTCTATACCCGTATCGAGGGAAAGATATTCGGGAAAGCTCATCAGCATGATATTTCCGAAACAAAACCCTGCAACCCCCAACTTATATATCAACTGCTTATTGTACTTCGCTGCCTTTTCCTTACCTGCATCCTGCAGGCTGATATGCGGCTCGTAGCCTATGGTGGCCAACAACTCTACAATTTTTCGCAGGTTGATTTTATCTCGGTAAAACCGGATGGTAATTTCTTTGGCAGCAAAGTTGAGCCTGCTGTCTATGATGCCTTCGTCCAGTTTATTCAGGTGCTCGAGCAGCCACATGCACGAGGCGCAATGTACCCCCGGTATATACAAGGTGGCCATTGTGTAATTTCCGTCGGTAAACTTGTACAGGTGCGATACAATCTCTTCGTTATCCAGATAGGCAAACTTATCATTGCGTACAGGTTTTATCTGCGAGAGGCCGGGATGCGACTGTAGTTTATAGTAATCGCAAAGGCCGTTTTGGTTCAGTACTTCATACACCAGTTTGCACCCTTCACAACAAAACACTTTATCCTCTATCGCTATATTATTGGTAATACAGGGAAAGCCGCAGTGGTAGCAGGCGGTTTCTTTTTTTACCGGCCTGCTGACAATGATGGTATGACGCTCTTTATCAATCGCGGGCATGTATAAGCTTTTGGGCTTCGAGTATTTTGGGCACGAGTGCAGCCTCTTCTATATAAAACAATTCGGTAAGGGCTGTATCTATCAGCATGATTTCGTTTCGCAGCAACCTGTATACGTTAGGATAATTTGTTTCGGTATACAAGGGCATTGCCACCATTTGCAGCCTATACAGTATTTCCTTTATGTGCTGATGAGACTCTTTCAGCCCAACAAGCTGGGCAGCATGTTTCATACCGCAATTGCCGGAGCAGTTATTGCAATCGTGGCCCTCAGTATTTTTTGTATAAAGTTCCGCTACATAAGGCATGAGCATACCTGTACGTACCGTAAGCAGGTCTTTTACCTGCTCCAGCAGTTTGCTGCAGAGACTGAGATACAGTGTTACCGAGGGTGATATTTCTTCCTCCGCAAGGTTTGAAAGCATCCGTTCTGCATTGTTGCACTGGTGGAAGATGGTATTGTAATAGTCCCGCTCCAGCCTGCTTATCAACTTGTTCAAATCGTTATTACGATACTGCGAGAATAGTATTTTGACCATAGACACCTTTCTGCGAAGATATTATGGCGCTTCAGGGCAAAATATGACGTTTGAGATATTGAAACATGACTTTTGTCATGTTTCAGGCAATCAGTTATCGATATTGGCTGTGCGGATAAGCTTTTTCATGTCCAGTATCTTTATCTTTTTACCTACAAACTCCACTATTTTATCGTGTTTGAATTCAGACAATAAACGGATAGCAGTTTCTGTGGCAGTGCCTACAAGGTTGGCAATATCTTCTCTTGAAAGTATTACATTGATAGTAGCCCCGTCCTCTTCAAAGCCATAAGTTCCCTTTAAAAAGAGCAGGGCCTCGGCAGTGCGCTCCCGTACCGGCTTCTGGGCAAGGTCTGTAATGGTATTCTCGGCTTTTCTCAATTCGGTGGCCAGCAATCGTATTACCTGCAGCGAGAGCCCCTGGCTCGATTTGAGTACTGTAAAAAACGGCTCCCGGGGAATGAAACAAACCTCTGTATCGTCCAGCGCTATAGCACTGGCATTATAGCGCTCCCCGCTCAGCAATGCACGGTAGCCCAGTACATCCCCCTCTCTCGCCATCCGCACAATCTGCTCTTTACCGTCCTGCCCGGTATGGGCCACTTTTACCTTCCCGTTGTTGATACAGAAAATACCTAACGGGTGACTGCCCTCATTGAAAATCATTTGCCCCTTCCTGAATGACATGCAGGATTTGCTGGCGGTAAACAAAGCCAGCTCGCCCATTTCCAGGCTGCAAAAAATAGATTTGTGCCGGGACCCGCAGGTCTCACACATAGCGCTGGAAGTATTCCTGTTTTTCTCCGTCAAACTGAAAAAATATAGCCCAAAGATAAAAAATCTTCGGACTACATACACCACATGAAATTGTCTGTCAAACAATTATAACATTGAAACCGGCTTATGGTACTGTGTGAGCGTAAACCTGCCGCTTTCTTTCAATGCCTTAAAACCACTCTTCACATTTACAAGATTTTTAAATCCCCTTGCCATCAGTATAGATATATAGATTACCGAACGGTAGCCTGCTGCACAATGCACATAGTAAACGGCATCTTTATCCAGTTGCCCCATTTCCGAATTAATATTATCGAGCGGCATATTCTCTGCACCTACAATATGTTCCGAATCGTATTCCGTTTTCTTCCTTACGTCCAACAAAAAAATATTGGGATTATGTTCCAGCATGTCGGCCAGTTCGTCTGCCGTTACCGATTGAACGGTGTTCAGCTCTTTACCTGCGCTTTTCCATGCTTCTATTCCGCCCTGCAAAAACCCAAGCGTATTGTCATAACCAACACGCGACAAGCGGGTGACTGTTTCTTCTTCCTTACCCTTGTCTGCAATAACCAGTATCGGCTGGTTTATATCGGGAATCAATGCGCCTGCCCATGGTGCAAAACTGCCGTCGAGGCCAATATTTACAGAGCCGGGGATAAACCCTTGCGTAAAATCGTTTTCGTTTCTCGTATCCAGCAGCAAGGCACTTGTTTCTTCGGCTGCAGTCACAAAAGCCGCTACAGATAAAGGTGTTGTGCCCCGTGCCACTACTTCGCTGATATTGCTGTACCCTGTCTTATTCAGCATTACATTGTACGGGAAATATTGCGGGGGTGTCACCAGGCCTTCCGTTACTTCTTTTACAAACTCCTCTTTGGTCATGCCCGGCCTGAGCGCATAGTTGGTCTGTTTCTGATGGCCGAGCGTATCCTGCGTATCAGAGCTCATGTTTTTACCGCAGGCGCTGCCTGCACCGTGCGCGGGATATACTATTATATTGTCGCTGAGGGGCATAATCTTGTTGCGCAGCGAATCGTATAACATTCCTGCAAGCTGTTCCTGTGTCATATTGGCTGCCTTCTGTGCCAGGTCGGGGCGGCCTACGTCTCCTAAAAACAAGGTATCGCCGGAGAACAGGGCCATTTCTTTGCCATCTTCATTGCTTAAAAGATAGCAACAGCTTTCAAGCGTATGGCCGGGGGTATGCAGCACTTTAAAGCTCACATCGCCTACTTTCAGTACCTGCCCGTCTTCTGCTACCATTGCTTCAAAAGCAGGTTGGGCAGTAGGCCCGTACACAATCGTTGCGCCGGTAGCCTTTGCAAGGTCTATATGCCCCGATACGAAGTCGGCATGAAAATGCGTTTCAAACACGTATTTAATTTTTGCACCGCTCTTTTTTGCCCGTTCCACATACGATGAAATATCCCTGAGCGGGTCAATCACCACTGCTTCCCCGGCAGACTCTATGTAATATGCGCCCTGCGCCAGGCAGCCCGTATAGATTTGTTCAATGTTCATAATTGCAGATTTTTACAATAACAAACCTATGCAAGGTTTAGAACCGCAATTATGACCTGTCTCAAGATTAAATGTGATATTTATCAGGTTTTACTTAGATAGTACCAAAGCGAAACTCTCGGACCTACAGGGGGAGGTTACATTTCGCTACTATACTTTTTGGGCTTTTTACCGATGTGTTTTTCAAACACCCGCGAAAAATGACTGAGATTTTCAAATCCCATCTGATAACCGGCTTCTGACACCGACAACTTTTCGTCGCGTAAAAGTCTTGCAGCTTCTTTCATTCGTAAGTGCTGATAATAGTCATAGATGCCCATGCCGAAAATTTGTGTAAAAAGTTTGCGCATTTTCAGTTCGTTCATTCCTGCAACTTGCTTCAACTCAGCAATAGGAATTGACTTGTGTAACGATGAAACAAGTCTATCACGTACTGTGTAAATAGCTTTTATGTCTTTATCGCTTAGTTTTTGATGAGCAGATCTTTCGCGTTTATTCAAACTTTGAAACAAATAAAAAAGCAGTTCCATTGCTTTGAGTTTGTAATGATAATCCTTTAATGCTTTTGGTTCTTCTATCTTCACAATATCATTTACCGTGCGAAGAATATCGTCCGTCATAATTTCTTCAATAAAGAAATTATTATTGTTGTCAAACAAAAACGGAAAACGCCCAACATCATTTTTCAGGAAACTTTTCAGGTAACCGGCACTGATAAATATAGAAACGACCTTTACGTGAGCGTTCTTTTTGAAAAGGCTTGTATGCGGAAGCGTAGATGGGAATACACGCACATATGGCGGATCTTCTTGTATTTTGAGTTTTCTTTTCCCGTTCGAGGGTTCATCACTATCAAAAACATTATGAAAGAAAAAACGGATACTGTTTTTAATATGTTTCGGTGGTGTAGTATGGCGCGTAAATGTTTTCTTTACCATATAAGAAGCAGTGAACATTGCTAATTCGGGTAAAAAAAGGAAGCTTTTTTGATATTGCACTTCCACATTTTGCACCATACCTTCCCCAATATCATAGCCAATTTTATTTGCAAATTGGATGAGGTCATGTTTGTCACTTTCGGTTATCATTATTTTTTACGACTATTTTTATTTGTTATCGTGCTGTTTTATCCATAAAGATATATTCATCTTTGTATTGAGAATAAAATAAAAGTTGTGAAAAAACATGTTTTAATATCAGGTGCAAGTATTGCAGGGTTAACCTTAGCATATTGGTTAAACAAATTCGGGTACCAAGTAACCGTAGTAGAAATTTCGTCAGGGTTAAGAAGAGGCGGTTCGCCCATTGATGTGAGGGGCGATGCCTTAGACGTTGCGAAAGAAATGGGCATATTGGGAAAAATCAAAGCGAACGAATTTATACATATAGACGAAATTGTAAACGCCAAAAACGAACCCATTGTTACTTTTTCATTAAATGCCCAAACCGAATATCTTGGTGACATAGAAATTCACCGCGATGACTTGGTAGACATCCTTTATGAGAACATTCCAACGAATGAAGTTGAATTTCTTTTTGAAAACACAATTGAGCAACTAATTCAGCACGAGAACAAAGTTGAAGTAACGCTTAAAAGTGGTGAGCGCAACAATTTTAATTTTGTTTTTGGCGCAGACGGTACACACTCTGCCGTAAGAAAACTTGCTTTTGGCGACGAAGTTAATTACTCAAAATTTTTCGGCGAATACTTTGCTATTGTTGAAGCACCAAACCTAAAACCGGACAAACCTGGTTCGGGGACAATATATAATGAACCGGGCAAAATGGCGGCAATTTATCCGTTTAAAAATGCAGTAAATGCTATCGTTGTTTTCAGATCGCCAAAACTAAACTGGGATTACAGAAACCGGGAGCAACATAAACAAATCCTGAAAGACGTTTTTAAAGATAGTTCGTGGAGAATACCGGAAATTATAGATGCAATGCTTCATTCAGACAATTTGTATTTTGATGAAGTTAGTCAAATTCACATGCCAAACTGGACGCAAGGGCGTGTCGCTTTGGTAGGCGATGCTGCACACGCAGCTAGTTTCCACACAGGAATGGGCACCAGTCTGGCAATGCAGGGCGCAACCCTTTTAGCCACAGAACTTCATTCAAATGATGATTATAAAACTGCTTTTGCCAAATACGAAGAAACGTACAGGCCATTTGTTGAAAGTGTGCAAGCGAGAATTACCCGCGGAATGAATTTGTTAGTTCCCGAAACAGAAGAAGCCATTCAGGAGGCCTATAAACGGTTTAAGCAATAAATAAACAATCATTAAACCAGAAGGGATTGTTTTCATACTGTTGGTTTTGCACATTAATTGCATAATTTCATTCGGATATTAAAAATAGGAGTGTTAAAAGAAGAATTATACCGGTTTTGTATTGACTTCGTCAATAAGCGGGAGGCGGAAATCAAAAAAATAATCGCTGAGGCCCAGGATGCAGCGAACAACGAAACCAAAAGTAGTGCAGGAGACAAATACGAAACGGGCCGTGAAGTAATTCAGCAGGAAATAAACCTGAACCTGGCGCGGTTGAACGAATTGAGTAAACTCAGGGCCACGCTTGAACATATTACACCCACGCAAAATGGAGCAACAGCACTACCTGGCTCGGTTGTATATACCAATAACGGAAATTTTTACATTTCCATAGGTGCGGGAAAAATGATAGTAGATGGCACAAGCTTTTTCGCTATATCTGCCGTATCACCTATTGGTTCAAAATTGTCAGGCCAGAAGGCAGGATATTCATTTGACCTGAATGGAAACAAATTTGTCATAGAGAAAATTACCTGAATGTGATAAAGAAGCTGGATAAATAACCGCATTTTTAAAAACCGCTAAACCCAGCTGTTTTTTTAATGCGTTAGCTAATATCTTTACAGTAATTAAAACTTTTACTATGCCATCGAATATTGAACCCGGCAACACCGGCAACAGTGATATAACCACTGTCAACGGCTCCGGCATCACCGCTGAAGCTACCAGCACTACGGATATACCCCGCTCTGCGGGAGGAAGAATAACCAGTGTATCGCAAAACCTGATTGACCTTGTTGTACACTTTGAATGCGGAGGGAATGTAACCAAATACCTGAATGCGTATAAAGACAGCGCAGGCGTACCCACCATCGGCATCGGTACTACTTTTTATCCTGACGGGTCGAGGGTAAAGATGGGCGATACCTGTACTACCGACCAGGCCTATACTTACTTTCGGGCAGAAATAGCCAACCTGGAAAAGAAAATTGACAGTATCACAAGGGATGATATAACCCAGGGGATGTTTGACGCGCTGGTAGACTTTGCCTATAACCTGGGAAGCGGTGCCCTGCAATCGTCAACACTGCTGAAAATTGTTAACCAAACCCCGACTAACTATACAGCCATCACAGCCGAATTTGTAAAATGGAAAAATGCCCGCAACCCGCAGACGGGGCAACTGGAACCGTTGCCGGGGCTGCTGCGCCGCAGGCAATGCGAAGCATACCTGTACCAGTACGGGGTAAATGCGCCTGGCTTTACAGTTTCCTGAATGGGACAAACAAAAAATTGTAAACAAAATGATAGCCGGTGAAAACCGGCTATTCTTATGCATTACTGATCGAATCTCCTGTTGAATGTTCTGCGTGGCGGGAACTTTCGCCTGTTATTGCCCTGTGCACCACCCTTAGGCTTGGCTTCTTTTACTGAAATGATGTTGCCCATAAAAAAAGTGGCATCTATGTTGTCGATAGCATCAAAAGCAGAAAACTTATCCGCCATTTCTACGAAACCAAAGCCACGGGGCATTCCTGTGTCAGCGTCTCTTACAATTTTAATACCTACTATTTCACCGAATTCAGAAAATATCTTAAGCAAGTCATTTTCAGTCGTTTCAGGGCTTAGATTACCTATATACAAATTCATAAAAACATTAAATATAGTATAAAGGTAAATAAATATTTGGATGAAACATCAGGCAATAATAATGTTAGTTAATACCCAATAATTCCACATCAAAGATCAATGTGCTGTTGGGGCCTATTTCTGCACTAACCTGCCGCTCGCCATACCCCAGGTGCGGGGGAATAAAGAAGCGATATTTACTGCCTACTCCCATTAATTGCAGGCCTTCTGTCCACCCTTTGATGACCATATTCAGCGGGAAAGAAGCCGGTTGCCCTCTTTTTACCGAGCTGTCGAATACGGTGCCGTCAATCAGCGTACCGTGATAATGACAGGTCACTTTGTTAAAAGCGGTCGGTTTGGGCCCGTCACCTTCGGTCAATACCATATACTGGAGGCCGCTTGGCAACTCCACTACGCCTTCTTTCTTTTTGTTCTCCTCCAGGAACGTTTGTCCTGCTTTCAGGTTGGCTTCTGCTTTTTCTGCCTTCATACGGAATAATTTATCTGCTATACCCATGTTTGTTGTTTTGATGTGCAAATGTACAGTAAACTACTTTTTGCCCAACTCTATTACCTGGCAGTCTTTCATCCTGTTCCCATCAATTACCAGTTTAACAATAGTGCGCATTTTGTGCCAGCCCTGCCTGCCTGCTGCGCCGGGGTTTATATGCAGGCATTTCAGCTTCTCGTCAAACATGATTTTCAATATATGGGAGTGGCCGGAGATAAACAATTGGGGCGTTTTTTCCTGCATGGCCTGCTTTACGGGTTTGGTGTATTTGCCGGGGTACCCGCCTATATGCATCATTAATACTTCCACATCTTCGCATTTCCACCGCAGCATTTCAGGAAATTCAATTCTTATATCCGCCCCGTCAATATTGCCGTATACGCCTTTCAATGGTTTGAACTCCTGAAGTGCGGTAGCTACGCCGGGACCGAAATCGCCTGCATGCCATATTTCATCACAGTCGTTAAAATGCTTAAAAACCGCTTCATCTAGCCAACCATGCGTATCTGATATTAAACCTATAGTCGTCATCTACCTGCAAAAGAACGTTGTTCTGAAAATTTTTTCAAAATATCTCTTGACCCTTACGCAACGTGAGGCCATAGCTTTGCATAAAATCGGTTGAGAAATGGAAGTATTAACGGTTCAAAAGTTGGCAAAAATGGCCGGTATCAGTGTGCGCACACTGCATCATTACGATAATATCGGCTTATTGAAACCTGTGAGGAGGGGTGATTCGGGCTACCGGTACTATGGAAAAGAAGAGCTATTGAGGCTGCAGCAAATACTCTTTTTTAAGGAACTGGGCCTGCCACTGCAACTTATACAGCAAATACTGGACGAACCGGAGTTTGATACTATAGATGCATTGCTATACCATAAAAAGCAGTTGAAGCAACACATCAAAAGGTATCAAACACTACTCCATACTATTGACAATACCATTGATAACCTAAAAAACAACAAAAAAATGAGTAACTATGATGAGTTATACAAAGGCTTCCCCGCAACTGAAGCCGCAGCATGGGAACAGGAGGTGGTTGAAAAATATGGCAGGGATAAACTGGAAGAATCGAAACAGAAAATAAATGCCATGACAAAGGCCGGGCTAAAAGCGGTACAGGAAGAATCGGAAGAAATATACCGGCAGCTTGCCCATGCAATGAATCTGCCGCCTTCGCATACAGAGGTGCAAATGCTGGTTCATAAACATTTCGGTTTTATGCAAAACTTCTTCTCCTGTCCTGTAGCTACCTACAGGGGCATCGGAAAACTGTATGTGGAGGACAGCCGCTATACTGCTTTTTTTGAGCGGTACAGGCAAGGCCTGGCGGTGTTTGTGCACGATGCTATACAGGTATACTGTGATAACCAACCGGAGTAATCAATAATAACGAAGCCCGCAACGCAGCGGGCTTCCATTTATTTTGTCGTCAACGACCTGAATACATCTTCCAGTGATTGCTGTTCTGTCTGTATAGAATTGATATTTACATCTTTATCCAGGGCTGCCTGCATTATTTCTTTACGCAGTTCATCGGGACGGGATGAGTATAATTTCCAAGTTTTACCACCCATATTCTCGGTACGGCTCAGATTTTTCAACTCCGCGAAAAACTGTTCGTCTACCTGCGCATCAAAAGTTACAACCAGCCCCTCACCGTCTGTATTTACCTGCTGCAGTTTTTCAATCGTGTCATCGGCCACTATGCTCCCGTTGCTGATGATGATGACGCGGCTGCACATTGCCTCCACTTCCTGCATGATATGGGTCGATAACAAAACGGTCTTTTCTTTCCCTATGCGCAATATCAGCTCCCTGATCTCTACCAGTTGGTTGGGGTCAAGGCCTGAGGTGGGCTCATCCAGTATCAGCACTTCAGGGTTGTGCAGCATGGCCTGCGCCAGGCCCACACGCTGCTTATACCCTTTTGATAGCATGCCTATTTTTTTGTGGGCTTCTTTACCAAGCCCTGTAAGGGCTATCATTTCTTCAATGCGCTCTTTAGCATTGGTAATTTGATGAATGCCCGCGCTGAATTCCAGGTACTCCCTTACATACATATCGTAGTACAGCGGATTGGCTTCTGCAAGGTAACCTACCCTTTTGCGCACTTCCATTGGCTGGCGCTGTATATCGAAGCCGCAAACCGTAGCCGTGCCTGCCGTTGGCGGCAGGTAGCCGGTTATCATCTTCATGGTGGTTGATTTTCCCGCACCGTTCGGGCCGAGAAAACCGACAATTTCCCCTTTTTTAAGTTCGAACGATATATTGTCTACAGCCTTTTGACTGCCATATATTTTAGTAAGCGATGATACCCTGATAGACATGGGCGCAAATCTAATGATTTTGAGCAATGCCTGAACTGCCTCTATGTAAAAAGCCGGGCTTGTGCACTGCCCCCCAAAAGTTAGACTTTATGGGGGGCATTTTTTATGAAAAGAAA
>CAZUMM010000025.1:0-63255 GCA_964621795.1 uncultured Flavipsychrobacter sp. | reverse complement strand
TGTATGTAGCCGACACCGCTATTATTTTTCCTCTTATAGCCGGGCTGGAGGTGAAGCCCACCTGTGTGGATTCGGCAGGCTATCGTTTCATTGAAATTACAGACCGCAGTACATCCATTGAGCCAATCACCTATCGCAAATACGCAGTAGGTGGCACTATAGCAGGCGAGGGGCCTAACTTGCCTTCTTTGACCTATCCACGTATTACAGCACTGAGTTCTGTTTATTTTTACATTTATGTCTATACAGCGCATGATACTTGTGGTTATGGCATGTCTATGGCCATCCCCCCGCTGCCGCACGCCATCTTTACTTACCGGGGCGATAGCACCTGTGAAAAAGATGCGGCGGTATATTTTACCAATACCAGTTACCCGCCGCCTTCCAATCTGAAACATGACTGGGATTTTGGAGATGGTACAGGGAACCATTTCTCGAATCCGTACAGGGTATATAATGAGCCAAACCCACTTGGTGGTGGAGGACATCCATATAGCGTTACGCTAACTGTTACCGACCCATGGGGTTGTCAGGATGATACCACGGAAGATATTATGATTATGCAACGTAGTATAGGAGGCAAGGTAGATATCAGTCCTGATTTCCCCTGCGAGCATACGACAGCTACTGCTGTTTATAATAAAACGACTGGAACCAGAACGCCTGTTTCTTATGAATGGTATGACCTTATACAATCTTATGGAAACACTTATCCTGCTAACTATATAGATGTGACAAAATCCGGTTATTACTATGCCTATGTGAAGGATAAGTATCAGTGCGCTAAGACTTCCGTGGGCGATACGGTACTCTTTACCCGTGTAGCCCCTGCCTATATATCCGGCAGCGAAGACCAATGCCAGGACGTGGCCTTTACCCTCAGCGCCTATGCCGGGGAAATGGCCGGACTTACCTACCAGTGGGAACTGAACGGCAATCCCATCAGCGGGGCTACGGATGCTGACCTGGTGCAGCAACTAAGCACTCCGGGTACTTATACTTATAAAGTAACCACTTCGGTGCCCAACCCCGGTGGCGGCTTCTGTACCGATGTGAGCGATGATTTTGTAGTGACCGTACACGCCACGCCTGCACCGCCCAAGGTCAGCTTTACCGTGACCGATTGCAACGATTACACCATAGAACTTAATGTATCGCCTGCCTTTTCCGGCACCTACAACTGGAGCAACGGCATGGAGGGCACACCCGTACAGGTACACCACGGCGGGCCGTACCAGGTGACCTATACCGATGATTACGGCTGCATCAGCAGGGAAAAGATACAGACACCGCGCGACCTGCGGGTGTACCTCTGGATATTCCCAACCGGCTGCTACAGCCTGTGCGTCAAAGACCCCAACATCCTCACCGGCCCCATCGCCAAATTTACGCAATGGGATTACCTGTACAATAGTGTATCCTTTACGGGCGGCCCGGGCTATGTGTATAACACCAGTCTGAATATGACCGGACCTGCGCCCGGCGTGTACAACCTGTCCCTGCAAAACGCCTGGTGCAGCATTACCAGCGGCGATATGAATGTGGACACCAATTGCACACCTAACGGGCCGGGCAGCGTGGGCGGTATAAAACCCGGCACTACGCAATATGTGCCCGAACTCGTATCCTCCGTCCCCGAACTGCAACTGGTGCCCAACCCCGCAGGCAACAGCACACAGGTGAGTTACAACCTTGCAGGCAAGGAAGAAAACGGCTATATAGAAGTGTATGATGTAGTAGGGCGCATCCTGTTTGGCCGTAAACTGAACACACACCGCGGCAGCTTCGATATAGACCTGGGGCATTTTGCCCCCGGCATGTACCATGTCATCCTGCGGCGCGACGGGGACATATTGTTGCACCGCAACCTGAGCGTGGTGCGGTAAAGTGCCCCTCCGGCTCCCCCAGGGGAGAGAGAAAACAGTTCGATGACAGAGAACTGTGATTAAATTTATAAATTTAAGCACCCCGCACAGTGCGGGGTGCTTCCAGAATCCCAGCTTATGAAAAAGAAATGTACCCTTTACCTGATTGTCGTTATAATTTCTGTGATACTCCCCTCCCTGAGAGGGATTGGGGGAGGCTTCCTCTATGCCCAAAATTTCCTTTGGGGCAGAAGTGGTGGAAGTACACAGGTATCAGGTGGCTTCATGGGTGAAGAATCTGTCAGGGATATAGCCACTGATAGGAATGGCAATGTGTACATTATTGCCCCTGTAAAAACACCGGGCCTGCAAATAGCCGGGCAACCATTTACAGGCTATGGCTGGAGCGATATAATGCTGGCGAGCTTTAAACCCGACGGTACTTTTCGTTGGGCAAAGATAATAGGCAGCGGTAACGAAGATTATTGTTATTGGCTGGGCACCGATGATAAGGACGGTGTCTATTTTTCAGGCTTTATAGATAAAACCAATAGCCCCGCCAACATAGATGTGGATGCAACATCCCCTAAAAACTACCAGATTTACATTCTTGTAAAATATGATACGGCAGGCAAATTTCAATGGTACAGGCACCCCGAGCCAGATACATTGACCAGTTGGGGCAATTCACTATCCTATGGAATGGACGTGGACAAATCGGGTAATGTATATTGGCTGATGAGCCTTTTCCCCGGTGCGTATGGTGGCGGGGCACTAAATGTAACAACACAGAGTACCTATATTTTGAAATACAGCGCATCAGGTGGGTTTTCTTACATAAAACCTGATATGGAAGCTACACCTGGTACAGCATTTCGCTTAAGTATAGGTATGACAATAGATGAGGCTAATAATAGATTTTATCTCTCTGGCTCAAAGGCGGATGCCGATATAAAAATAGGTGGACAACCCTTAACCGGAGGTATGTATATCGGTTGTTATAAATTGGATGGTAGCTTGCTTTGGAAAAAAGAAAACACTACCGGAGGCGGTGGGTTTAGTTACCGTGCCATCGTAGATGCTGCTGGCGATGTTTATTTGGCAGGAGGCGCGGGTAAGAATACTACCTTTAATAGTATTGCCCTTACGCAAAGCAAAGAGGCACCGCTTGTGATGAAAATGGACAAGAACGGCAATCATATTTGGGTCAAGACAGCTAATATAAATGCCGCTACAAGTGCTACAGCTGTTGCGCTTCTGAATAACAACCAGGTGATTTTAGCAGGCTATTTTCCCGGCTTATTAGAGTGGCCAGGGTCAGGCATTCCCGGTTTTAATAGCCCTCAGAATTACTACTACGATATGTTTATTACCCGTTTTGATGCGGGCAACGGTGCGGTGTTGGGCATGGACAGGACGAGCAGTAGTTTTGGTTACTATGAATTTGTTCGTTGTATGGCTGCCGATGGCAACGGCCATGTGTACATTGGCGGAGAATTTGACGGAGATATGTTTGTCAACCAATCGGACACCATCCGCAGCAGCGGCGGTGATATGGATTGGTTCGTCGTAAAATACGGCGACATGTGGCCTGCTTCCGTTGAGGCAAACACAACTACCAGTGCAGTAAAAATATATCCCAACCCTGCAACAGACAGGCTTATTATTGAAGGTGCCAAAGCAGGCACGGAGCTATCCATCTGCAATATGCTGGGACAAAGGGTATTTCAAGGCAGCACATACAACGGAAACAAAGTGATTGATGTTTCCGGTTTCCCTGTGGGTAATTATATTCTGCAACTGATAGACAAAAGCGGAAACCGAATTAGCAGAAAGATTGTAAAAGAGTGATGGGAACAATACATCTGCCACCGACCCTAAGAAAGCAAGCCCTCCCCTTCGGGGGGAGTTGGAGGGGGCTTTTACTTATTTCACTCGTTTTAATACTCCCCTCCCTGGGAGGGGGTGGGGGCGGTTTCCTCTATGCCCAAAACTTTCTATGGGGTCGCAGCGGCGGTAGTACAGGCATATCGGATAACAGCTTCAACCGGGAGGCTGTGTACGATATTGCTACCGACAGAAGCGGTAATGTGTATCTTATCTCCCCGGTAAAAAATCAAAACCTGCAAATATCCGGGCAGCCGCTAACCGGGTACGGAGGCAGTGATATTATGCTGGCCAGTTATAAGCCGGATGGTACCCTGCGTTGGGTAAAGATGATAGGTGGCAGCGGCAATGATAACTGTTATAATCTGTGCACCGATGATAAAGATGGGGTATATGTTTCAGGAAATGTCTACAAATACAATAGCCCGGCGCATATCGATACAGATGCGACATCTCCGAAAAATAATCAGCATTCCATATTGGTGAAGTATGATACGGCAGGTAAGTATCAATGGTTCAGGTATCCTGAACCGGACACGATGAGCAGTTTAATCAGCACAAATTCGGTTGCGATGGATGTGGATAATTCCGGCAATGTATATTGGCTGATGAACCTGGCACCGGGTGGATATGCTGGCGGTGCTCTTACTGTTACTACAACAGGTATATATTTATTGAAGTACAGCGCATCCGGCGCCTTTTCCTATATAAAACCCGACCTCGATATCAACGGCTCAGTCAGTATGAGTATGACCATTGATGAAACCAACGGCAGATTTTATCTTTCAGGAACAAACCAGGGCAGTCTGACGATGGGAGGCAATGCCATTACCGGCACTATGTACATAGGATGCTATAAACTGGATGGTAGTTTTGTCTGGAAAAGAGAAAGCACTTCCGGGTTTGGTGGTTTTAGCTCACGTGCGGTTATAGATGGATTGGGCAACATCTATCTCGCAGGAAGCGGTAATGATACTACCGTAACGCACACTCCGCCTACCAGATTTAACGGTTACACAATAAATCACGGGAATGGCAATACTACTCCGTTTATTGTGAAAATGGACAAAAACGGAAATAACATCTGGGCGAGAGATGCAGAGGCAACCGTTACATCCTGGGCAAGTGCCGTGGCGCTACGTACCAATAATGAAGTCATTATTACAGGGACACATGCCGGGGCAATGAATTGGACAGGATATACTCCGGGCTTTTCAAACAGCACAAATTATGATGCATTTATTACCCGTTTCGATGCGTACAATGGCACTGTATTGGGCATGGACAAAATCAGCAGTAATTTTGGTGAACGTGAATATCCAACTTGTATGGCATCAGATGGGAATGGTCATGTGTATATCGGTGGTCATCTTGATGGGTTTATGTACGTAACACCGCAGGATACAATTTATAACAGCGGCGGTGATATGGATTGGTTTGTCGTGAAATACGGCGACATGTGGCCTGCTTCCGTTGATGCCAATACAGCTATCAATACAGTAAAAATATATCCCAATCCCGCAACGGACAGGCTTATAATAGAGAGTGCAGAAGCATGCACAGAGCTATCCATCTGCAATATGCTGGGACAAAGGGTATTTCATGGCAGCACATTAAACGGAAATAAAGTAATTGATGTTTCAATGTTATCGGCAGGCAATTACCTGGTACAGATAACACGAAGCGATGGCAGCAGAAATTTCACTAAGCTGGTGAAACAATAAACCGACATATTTTTTCTTCGTTTAAATTATACATACATCCTATGAAATTCTTTCTTTTTCTTTTAACTGTTTGTCTTTTTTCCTTTTCCTCATTTTCTCAGCAGAACTGGCAGCAGGTCTATAAAAATGGGTTTAATTCAAGCCGGTATGATATGGGCTCTGCCCCAAATGGCTATGTCTATGCACTAAGCAATGACCTCGCTAATTACCCGCTTTTAATCCGTTCAAATGCAAACGGCTACCCTGGCACATGGGCTACGCTTCCGTTACCTCCAGCTCTGACGAATGTAAAATTTTCACATGCCGCATTTAATGGTGCTGATATTTACATCAGCAACGGCACTTCATTCTTTCGCTCAGGGGATTATGGTTCCAGTTTCCAAAATTTACAAAATGTACCTGCGCATATAGTATACTACGCACAGTTCCATTTTTTGCCTTGGGGCAATGTTATCTTGTCAAATTCCAGTTCAGGTGGTCTGTATCGCAGTATTGACCGGGGCGAAACATGGGTCTCCGTCCTTAATACAAATGCAGACAAAATTATTCAAAAACAAGCCGAAACCTATGCTTTCACTAATACTGATGTTTATAAAAGCGGTGACCTTGGAGCTACGTGGACCAATCTGAATGCAACATTACCGACAGCCGATTGGCATTATGTTGTTTTGTTGTCTAACGACAGCTTTCTAATAGTGCATAATCAGGATGTATTCATGTCTGCCGATGCTATCACATGGTCTCTCAAGCCAAGTACAGGCCTGCATAATGAACCGACCCAATGCCTTGATTTAATAAAAGCGCCGGTATCTGATTCCTTATTTCTGCTTAGGGAAAAATCTGCAACGATGAATGCGGAACTGTTGCTATCAACAGATAGAGGCGCAACCTGGGTCAGTTATCAAAATGGAATTTCAAAATTCGGTAATCCTTATGCCGACAGACTTTATATGAGTGTTGATGGCTATCTTTTTCTATCGGGAACAAATAGTACTATTTATAAAATGCCTCAATCTTTTGCACTCATTGCACCACATGCAAATAAATATCATTCTAAAATCAATATATATCCCAACCCCGTAACAGACAGGCTTATCATCGAAGGTGCCAAAGCAGGCACGGAGCTATCTATTCGCAATATGATGGGGCAACAGGTATATCATGGCAGTACATTAAACGGGAATAAAGTGATTGACGTTTCCGGCTTACCAACAGGTAATTATGTTTTGCAACTAATAGATAAAAGCGGAAACCATATAAACAGGAAGATTGTAAAAGAGTGAGGAAAGGCAGCCCTCCGGCTCCCCCAAAAGGGGAGAGAAAAAATGCTGCCCGCCGGGGGTAAGGACTAAAATGGCCTTTAGGATTGCTGCTACTGTATTCACCATTAGCTTATCGGGTCACGAACTTTGCTTATAAAATGGCATACCATAAGTTCAGAATGAAACACGTATTAACATTGATTGCGTTTATATTATTAGTGAGTGAAACAGGGACATGCCTTGCCCAATTGCGGCATGAGCCGCTTATCGCTGCGATTAAATCAGTAAAAACGTCAAAAATGGATTTTAATAAAAAATATTTAGAAGTAAAACTAAGGAACACAACGGCTGATACAGTATATATACAACGACTATCTATTGACAAATACGAAAGCTCAACAGTCGTTTTCAATAATGATAGCTTTGATAGTAGTAAATATGATTCCTATGTCCTTATTAATAACATTTCCAAACCGCTGAATGAGGAAATGTATCCCTTCACTATGAGTGGCGATCCTTATAAGGAAAGTAAGCGATTTTTATCAGCGAATAATGTTTTACCGCACAAAACAATTAATGATGACAAGTATTATATAGTTGCACCTAAAAGCAGTATTATCGTCAGAACAGTATTTACAGTTCAGACTGATGAAATAGTTAGAATACCCGATATGAATAAAAAAGAAATAGGTGACTTATCATTTCACATAGGATTCAAGATAAAACACTTTACATCATCGGATCCGATGCGCAAACCGCTTTGGCTGCAAACACCCGGTTCAACACAATTAAAAAAGATTCTGCTTCACTGGATGTATTGAATTACTTAAATCTACCATCATGAAAAAAGGACACCAATATCTTATAACAGTCATTTTTATGCTCCCTGTGATTTGTAGGGGACAAGACTTTTGTTTAGGGTTAAACGGAGGAGCATCATATAATAGTTTTACAAAACAAAGGAATATAAATTTTACAGATACAAAAGGCGGCATAAATGTTTTTGCCGGATTGAAAATCTTTTTAGAGTTTAAACATTTACAGATTGGCGCCGGGGGAACTGTTGCAACTATGTCCCGCGAGTATAAGTCAGCAGTACCTTATTTTTATTATGATAAGGAATATTACTTGACTTACAATAGTCGGATACCCATGTATCCTGTAAATGTCTTTGTTAACTATAAGTTGCAGTTTCCTAAATCTTATATCTATTTCGGAGTAAATGGAGGACACATTTTTTTCGGTAAAAATGAGAATAACTCTGTTCAGTATTCCACAGACCTGATACCTGCGTATGGAAATTTAACAGTTGGGATGGAAGCACCGGAATCAACTTTGTTCGGAGGGATTCAAGGAGGATATAATGTTTCCGTTAGCCAACACTTTAGTTTGTGTACGGAAATTGGAGTCAACTATATACCAGTAAAATTATACTATAACAATCATAATTATGCACTCCAGAATGTCAGATACCTGGAAACATTTCATTTTTATTACATTCCGTTATCCGTTGGAATAAATTATGCGTTTTAGGTGAGTGAGGCTCAACCACAGATAGAACACCACCTTTCCTGCACATCTTGTTATTCAGGATATTCCGCACGTGAGTAACACCAGCCCGGCAGGAAATAACACCTCCTCCCCCTGGGGGAGGCCGGGAGGGGCTTTACATTTTGTTAAATACCTGTACCCGATATTGTAAATAGGTAAATCTTGTACTTCATTTGCATACGGTTATGTTAGGCTATTATATCCACCTGCGGCTCAGGCAGTTTGTGCGTTTCTTTTCCTTCAACGATGTGAACCCGTTGGTGGGCATACCTGTTTTGGCAGTGCTGTTCGTTTTTGTTTCCCTGCTTGTGTTCGATAAGCTGCCCCATGCGGCGTGGGTATATGCAGGCATGGCCGCACTGACGGTTGCAGAGTTGCAGCAGGACAGGACGAACCGCTACCTGCAAAGCCTTACCGACCGGAAAACATACTTCAGGCTGAAGCTGGCGGAGAACCTTTTATACTATGTGCCCTTTGCCCTGTTCCTGCTGTTCCGGCTGCTGTTCGTACAGTTTGCCGTTTGCCTGGTGTTTACGGTAGTTTATTCCGCTTTCAATGTTAAACTGGCAAGACCCGCCCTCAAGTCTGTAAGAACGCCCTACAGGGCATACAGTTTTGAGCATAATTATGCATTCCGGCTGTTCTTTATACTATACCTTATATATATAGCCATTATGCTGGTAGCCATACCCGCCGGTAATGTGTACCTGTTCATTACGCCGTATTTCATATTGCTGTTTTTTGTACAAACGGCCTATGGCCTGCCGGAAGAGCCTTTTTATATATGGGTACACAGGATGAGCGCAGGGGCTTTCCTGAAAAACAAGGCAGGGCAGGTCCTGCGCAATACGTTTATCAATACATTACCCTTCCTGCTACTGGGCAGTATATTCTTTACAGGGCAACTGGTGCTGATACTCATCTGCTGCCTGTTCGGGTTTGTAGCCAACGTAGGCAGTATGCTGGTAAAGTACCAGTTTTACCCCAACGATTTTATTGTTCAGATATCCCAGTTATTGCTGTTCGGGTTCACGATGGCCTGCTTTATAAGCCCGCCGGGCATCATCATCGTTATCGTCTTCCTGGTGTATTCCTTTTTCAGGGCTAAAAACAATCTTTCAACTTACCTGCATGCTTAATATAGAGAACCTCCATAAATCGTACGGCGATAAAAAAGTGCTGAAAGGCATTTCCGTTTCGTTTGAAGACGGGAAAATACACGGCATCATCGGTATGAACGGCACAGGCAAGACCACGTTCTTCAACTGTATCTGCAACCTGCTGCCTTATGAGGGCAGTATCAGCCACACAACCATAGCCCACCTGAAAAACCATATAGGCTATGTGCCTACCGAGCCTTATTTCTTTCCGCGTACCAAGGGCAGGGAATACCTTGAATTTATACGCCATGCTAAAAAAGAAAAATCCCTGCCTCCCGGTTTGCAGGACTACTTCGACCTGCCGCTGGACGATTATATAGATAATTACTCCACGGGCATGAAGCGGAAGATTGCTTTTATGGGCTCTATGATAGGGGATTCGGATATCTACATATTCGATGAACCGTTCAACGGGGTAGACATCAAGAGCAACCTTGTATTGAAGCACATCATACAGGGGCTGAAAGAAAAAGGAAAAACCGTACTCCTGTCCTCGCACATCATTTCTTCCCTTACAGAGCTGTGCGATGAGATACACCTGCTGAAAGACGGTATAATGGAAAGGCACTACCTGCCCGCACAGTACCATACGGTTGAACCCGACATGATGATACTGTAAGAATAATTTAGAATTGTGTACCGATATGATTATTTTTATAACATGAGGTACTTACTCTTTTTATCCATATTCCTGCGGGTGTTTACAGCACAGGCAGCAGAAGTGCATTATGTTTTTTACCTGCACGGGCAGATTGTGGAAGGCACTACTGCCGACCCTTTCAGCGATATATACGGAAAGTACGAGTACAGCAACATTATAGAAACGCTGCACAAGCGGGGGTACGTGGTTATCAGCGAGCGCCGGCCTGCCAATACTGATGTGCGCCTGTACGCTACAGAAGTAGCCATGCAGATAGACAGCCTGAAAAAGAAAGGGGTGCCATCGGAAGATATTGCCGTCATCGGCGCATCGAAAGGGGCAGTTATAGCTATGCAGGTGTCTGACCTGGTGAAGGATAAAAACATCCGCTATATATTGCTGGCAGGCTGCAGCGAAATGGCACAGGATATTTACCACTTCAACCTGCACGGGCATATTCTTTCCATATACGAAAAGTCGGACCAGATAGGCCGTTCCTGCAAAGAGATAAAAGCCGCATCGGGCGGCATCAGCAAATTCAGGGAAATAGAAATTGAAACAGGAAAGAAGCACGGTTTCCTGTACCGCCCCATAGACGAATGGGTAAAGCCTGCCTTTGAATGGATTGAAAAATAAGGCTGGGGCTTTTTACCTTATTTCATTAATATTACGGCCAAATCATTCGGAGCTATGGGTTTTCGCAAAACAGTATGGGCATGGTGTATCTGTATGCTACCGGCAGTATCTTCTTTTGCACAGTATAATGATGAAGAAGCGGGCATCGTTTCTGCCAACCAGTACACCCGTTACTTTAATTTGGGCATAGGCGGGGTACGCCAGTATTTCCGCGATGAGGCTTTATCGAAACTGGACTATGTGGGGTATGGCGTAGCACCTTCTTTCGGACATCTGAAATACAATCATCTTACATGGTCGGAGCTGAACCTGCAGGGCTCAGTACTTACCGCGGGCAGGAAGGATGACGGGCTGATAAAAAACAGTATCAAGGTGACACGCGCCTATTTCGATTACAGGTTCCTGGTAGGGCTGAAAATGCAGAATGAACGCTACGACCTGCGCCTGGGCGGTACGTTATCGGGTGTGTTCTGTCATAAACATGCCCCGGCGTTCGAAAATGCCGGCGATGTATATGAGTATGCCGTGGGCCTGGGCGTAGCGGGTATGCTTACCCGCACGCAAACAATGTGGGGCAAAAGCTGCAAGGCCACATGGTCGCTGGGCACGCCGGTGCTGTCGCGGTTTGCGCGCCCGGTGATACTGAACCAGGTAAAAAGGCTGAAACCCGAAGATAAAAACCACTTTAACGATTACTTCGGCACAGGCACTTCTGCCTTCCTCGGTAAGTATACAGGCATCAGAAGCAGGGTAGGGTTTACCTATCCCATCAGCAACGGCAATGCCATCAATATTGCCTACCAGTGGGATTTTTATAAAATGAAGGATGTGAACAGCGTGGTGTACTTTGCCGAACATACTGTTTCTTTTGCCTATATGTTCAATTATTAAAGCTGAAATGAGAAAGTTATTCCTTTTTATACCGATATTCCTTTTCCTGTTTACCTCGTGCGAGAAAAAGCTGATACCGAAGGTAAAAGACACCCCGAAAGACATATTTCACGATTTATGGTCGTATGTAGATAAAGGCTACCCGTTTTTTCTTGAAAAAGATATAGCCTGGGACACGGTGTATAAAATATATAACCCGCAGGTGTATGATACGTTTACAGACAAACAGTTGTTTGACGTGTGCGCCCGTATGCTCGATACCTTGCAGGACGGAAGCGTAAAGCTGTACACCGGTTTTGCCGAATACTTTCATAACTATTACATCAATGCCCCGGCCAACTTCAACGAAGGGCTGCTGGAGCGCAACTACTGGAAGAACTACCAGAAAGCGGGGCCTTTGCTGTTTACGGAAATAGACAGTGTAGGATATATATACTATGGCAGCTTTAAAGACCGCATTACGGATGAGCAGATGGACATAGTGGTGAACAGGTTTGTGAATGACAGTGTAAAAGGCGTGATACTCGACATCAGGAACAACCTGGGCGGCGACCCGGAAAACCTGCTGACCATCTATAAAAGAATAGATATACCCGATACCTTTCACAAAACGGAAACGTTGCTGTACGAAACCGTTTATAAGAACGGCCCCAAGCACGATAAGTTTACCAATGTAAGCGATACATGGGTGACGGAAAATGCCAGCGGCCTGTTTCCGCAGGGGCGTTTCATACTGCTGACCAACCGCAAATGTTATGGTATGTCTACACTGGCATCATCGGGCTGCCAGGCTTTCCCCAATGGCAGGGTAATAGGCGATACTACAGGCGGGGGCAGCGGCTACCCGCTGTTGTATGAGCTGGCCAATGGCTGGCGCATCGAAATACCCGGCTCCAAATCGCTGTCTTACAACGGCAAGTTCCTGGAAAACGGCATGGCGCCGGATACGGTAGTGAACATGAACCCTACCGATGAGGCCAACGGCCACGATACCATACTGGATGCTGCCATAGCGGAGGCAAAGAAAAAACAGCCGTAAGTATATTATTGTATCCTGCCTATGCAGTATTCCTCTGTATACTGGAGGCGCTGTACATTGCCGGGGATATTGTCTTTAGCCGTAATGATGATTTTAGTATTATAATAGGTAGAAAAAGCCGGTTTAGCCGTTCCATTTACGGGTTTTAAGGGGTTTTATCGTGTTTTTCGTGCAGAAAGATAAAAAAACCGTGTAAAAACCTGTACCAGGGGGTATAAATTTTGACTTTATTAGTAATATATCCCTATCTTTGCAGTCCCAAAAATTCTACTTAAAAGGAGGACAAAACATTTGGAAGAAAATCAAATTATTAACCAAACACAAACCGCTCACGACGATTTCGATTGGAGCGTAGACAAAAGGAACGTAGCTTCTTACTCAAACGAGAAGCGCGACGAACTCGAAAAGGTTTATGACAGCACGTTTAAATCTATCGAGGAATCAGAACTGTTGCAAGGTACCGTAGTGGGCCTTACCAAAACAGATGCGATTATCAACATCGGTTTTAAATCTGATGGCCTGGTATCGCTCAACGAATTCCGCGACTTGCCCGAGGTAAAAATCGGTGACGATGTTGAGGTAATGGTCGTTGAAAAAGAAGACCGCAATGGCCACCTGCACCTGAGCCGCAAAATGGCGCGCGCTACCCGTGCATGGCAGAAAATTGTGGACTTCTACAAAACCGGCGAAGTGGTTACCGGTACTATTACATCTAAGACCAAAGGCGGTCTTATCGTGGATGTGTACGGTCTTGAAACCTTCCTGCCCGGTTCTCAAATCGATGTTAAGCCTGTAACTGACTACGATCAGTATGTAGGTAAGACAATGGATTTCAAAGTGGTGAAAATCAACGAGGCAATCCGCAACGCAGTTGTATCGCACAAAGCGCTTATCGAAAGCGATATCGAACAGCAACGCAGCGTTATCATCTCGCAGCTTGAAAAAGGACAGGTACTGGAAGGTACTGTTAAGAATGTTACCGACTTCGGTGCGTTCATCGACCTTGGCGGCGTAGATGGCCTCCTTTATATTACAGACATTAGCTGGGGCCGCGTAACGCACCCGAGCGAAGTACTGGAAAACGGCCAGAAACTGAATGTGGTTGTTCTTGACTTTGATGATGAGAAAAAACGCATCAGCCTTGGCCTGAAACAACTGACACCTCACCCATGGGATAACCTGCCTGCTGAAATAGTAGAAGGGGCCAAAGTGAAAGGTAAAGTTGTAAACATCGAAGATTACGGTGCATTCCTCGAAATCATGCCCGGCGTAGAAGGCCTGGTACACGTTTCAGAAATCACATGGTCTTCACAGCCTATCAATGCGAAGGAATTCTTCAAAATGGGCGATGAGTACGAAGCAGTTGTGGTAACACTGGATAAAGACGAGCGCAAAATGAGCCTGTCTATCAAGCAACTGACTGAAGACCCATGGGATACTATCGAAAATAAATTCCCCATCGACAGCCGTCATAAAGGTGTTGTGAAAAACATCACTCCTTATGGTGTATTCGTTGAGCTGGAAACAGGTATCGGCGGTATGATCCACATCAGCGACCTGAGCTGGATTAAACGCTACAACCACCCGAGCGAGTTTACTAAGGTAGGCGACGAAATCGAGGTAGTGATACTGAGCATCGATAAAGAAAACCGCAAACTGGCGCTTGGCCACAAACAACTGGAAGAAGACCCCTGGAATACTTTCGAAACTGTGTTCCCCATCGGTTCTGTACACGAGGGTAGCGTAACCAAGAAAGACGACAAGGGTGCAACCGTTCAGTTACAATACGGCCTGGAAGCATTCGCTCCTGCACGTCACCTGCGCAAAGAAGACGGTAGCAATGTAGAGGTAGAAGAAGTACTGCCTTTCCAAATCATCGAATTCGACCGCAACGACAAGCGTATCATGGTTTCTCATACCAAAGTTTGGGAACAGTCTAAAGCAGACGAGAAAGAAGCGGCTAAGAAAGACGCTGCTGCTGAAACTGAAAAAACCAAAAAAGCGGTTAAGAACCTCCAGAGCAAAGTGGAGAAGCCAACATTGGGCGACCTCGGCGCACTGGCTGAACTGAAAGAAAAAATGAAAAAAGCAGAAGGCGGCGAAGGTTAATCCCTTTACTGTCAGCTTTAAATAATAAACTCCCCGGTTGGTAAAACAACCGGGGAGTTTTATTTTGCCACACATTAAAATGTAGTATACGCCAAACCTTTCCCGATTATTTACTATCTATTAATATACCTAAACAATTAGCTCATGAAAAAAATCCTTTCCATGCTTTGCATGCTCCTGTCGGCCCTCAGTGTTTCCGCCACTCACATGGCCGGTGGCGAAATCCGTTATGAATTTAACGGGGTAAATTATACAATAGATTTATCCGTGTACCAGTTGTGTGACCCCGGAACCTTGTCTTTAGAATTTTCTAATAGAATTAATATATCGTCAGCACAGGCCGGTATCAATTTTAAACGGGATTTACCCCGTGTTTCTTTAGACACCGTAAGCGTTTACTGCTCAGGAGGGGTTAATTCCTGCAATTCGACAGGCTCTACGCTTACCGGCAGTGTGGTAGCCCATTACAGGGACACCGTAACCATACCGGTCCAGGCAACAGACTGGGTAATCAGTTTTTACTATGGTGGACGGAGCTCACTCAGCAACCTGCAATCATACGGCCATGATTTTTATGTAGAGGCAAAACTGAATAATACTGTTGGCGTAAATTCAAACGCTTTTATACCCAATCCGCCTTCCTATTTTACCCCCGACAATTATGCATCGGCTATACCGTTGTCAACGCTCGATGCCGATGGCGATAGTATTGCTTATGAGTGGATAACACCTTTAGAAGGGGCCGCTTCACCCATGTCGTATTATCCTTCCTATTCCCTAAGCGTCCCATTGGGTGTAAATGGCAGTGTCAGCATCGACGCAGTAAAACAAGTATTGAACATACAGGCCCATTCTGTAGGCAGATACGGACTTGCTTTCCGTGTGAAAGAATACCGCAACCAGGTGTTGGTAGGCAGCTATATCCGGGACTTCGCTGTTTATTCCAATTATGTTAACACTGGTAGCCAAATGAAGTACCCAATGCCTGTATTTCCGCAGTCGCTGACAGTAAATACCTGCCCGGGGCAGCACAATGCCATAAATGTTTTATTCTATGATTCAAGCGGTTTTTACGATTCTGTATATACGTCTATAGAAGCTCCTAATATGCCGGGATGGAATTTCAGTACCGGTTCTCAAAGCAATAAAGCTACAGGTTCTGTACAGGCAAGCTGGGTTACACCGGCTTCTATGAACCCTGCTACGACGAGGCCGTTTTTCTTTAAAGTAAAAGTACATGACAATGCATGTCCTACTGCCTATGCCGACTATGCCATCATGGTGCGTCCCGTACCTTGTGATGCGGATAGCGTATGGCCGGGTGATGCGGATAACAACGGCATCGTAGATTTATACGACCCGCTGGCGCTTGCCGTGGCTATGGGGCATTCGGGCAGTGCAAGGGTAAACCCTTTAACCAGTTGGATACCGCAATCATGCTATTCATGGAACAACAACTTTGCTACCACTAATGTAAATATGAAACATGCAGACTGCGACGGCGATGGTGCAGTTACCACTGCAGACTTGCCTGTAATAGCTGCCAACTACAGCCTCACACATCCTAAAGAGGGTGGGGAAGAGAAACAAACAGCAGGCCCATCCCTTTATTTTGATGTAACCGGTATAAAGGCTTATCCGGGCACAACGATACATATACCTGTTAAACTGGGGGATGCGAATATGATGATGACAGGGTTCTATGGCATAGCCGCACGTATCACATTTAACCCCACCGTTCCTGCTTCCACCCCGACATCCCCCGCAAGTATATCCGGGGCCGCAGGTAGCTGGCTGGGGACAGGCAATAATACTATTGTTTTTAATAAAAGCACTTCGCCCCAAGTACTCGATTGGGCTTATGCACGCACCGACCAGCAAAACCAGTCGGGGCAGGGTGCCATTTGCATATTGAATGTAGATATACCTGCTTCTGCGGTACCCGGCTCATTCATCAATATCCTGCTTAGTAAGGTAAAGCTCATAGATAAGGATGGTTTTGAAATTACAGAGTACAGCCCGGTAAATACTATTATTGAAATTCCCTACCCGGAAGGGGTAACGGATTTACCTGAGGGCTTCCATTCATGCGGGGTAGTGCCCAATCCTTCGCACAGTACCGCTTCCCTGCAGCTTTCTTTAGACCGTGCAACCAGTGTGCAGGTGAGAGTAACCAATATACTGGGACAGACCGTATGGCAGCAAACCGCCAACCTGCAGGCGGGCCATCAAAGCATTACATTGCCTGCTGCACAATTACCCGGCGGTATGTACACCATACATGTGCAGGCCGGTGACCATGGAAATACAGCCGTGGTAAAATGGGTGAAACAATAGCAATCAGAAAATCTCATAAAACAAAGGCTACCAGTACGGTAGCCTTTGTTTTATAAAGATATTATGCAATCTATTGTACCAGTAGTTTCCCGGTCAGTTTGGTAGTGGCATCGGTAAGGCGGTAGTAGTACAGCCCTTGCGCCATGCCCTCCCTGTCGATGTATATAGGTGCGGCATTGTTGCCGGTGATGCACTTAACAAGCTGGCCTGTGGTGTTGTAAATAAGCAGCTCATAGGGGCCGTTCACAGTATGTGCATATTTAAGCTCGGCACGGTCGGTCAAAGGGTTGGGGTACAGGGCAGGGGCGGGGGCCCTGTTATTGTTTACCACGCCGAGGCTTGTCAGCGACTCTACTTTTATATTGTCGACATAATAATACGCCTGCTGCCAGGTATTGTTGTTAAACCTCGTAGTATCCATCTGTAACTGGGGTATAAACCCGCCGAATACCATCATGGTATAGGCAGAGTCTGCCGTAAATGTATCTACCAGCGTGGTCCAGTTTACCGTGTCTTTCAAAATGCCGTAATGGATAAAATCTACCTGCGGGGCTACCGGTATGGTATTGCCTTTTACGGCCGTATCGTAATTGGCAATGCCGTTTTTGTAAAAGAGTACGCCAAAGCCGTTTGCAGCCACACTGGAACTTCCGGCCAGCGAAACATCTACAGATACCCTGTACGATTCGCCTGCCTCAAGTGCGGGTATAGGTGCAGCTATATATTCCTTCACATCAATGCCCGCAGTATTGTATAAAAATATGCCCATATAACCGTTGCCTCCGGAGGCAGCCTGGTATCCCGATATGTTGGAGGGTACCCCGGCAATGCCGTTGATACTGTTGTTGCAGGAGTTGTAGTAATCGGGGGTTTGTTTATTGCCGTTCAGCCAGGTACTACAGGTATGCCCATAACCTGTATTTACGCCCTGCGGACAGGATGAATACTGCTCAAAGCCGGGATTGGGAACAAGGTTCTGCGCGTTTGCAGCAACGGCAAGACAAAGCGATGCCACAAAAAAGTACAGGTGTTTCATACATCAGTTTTAGGTTAAGGAATAGATTATTAACTGTTTCTTAAATTACCAGACGGTATATTAAATAAAATAGTTAGGGGTCAGGGATTTTAGCTACCCTATAGTAAATGGTAAAATAAAATTCATGATGTTTTTTTGATATAATTTCAATTTATAACGTAGCTTCGTATTACCCACGTTTAATCTATGGGCATTCTGTAAGTAACGAAGACCGTTCTTCACCCTTGAAAACCTATAAGTCAAAACAATCATTGTACACTTAGTGGTCACCCTAAAAGCTGGCAGCATATACCTGCCGGTAATTGTTACACACTTAACCAACCACAGCAATGAAAAAAGAAAAAAACCTGAACCCGGTACCCGGTAACCGTGGGGCTGAATGGACAACTCCCGCCATCAGTAAAATCTCAAAGGAGGAGTATGAACAAAAGCTGAAAAAGCAAAAAGACAAACGACAAACCACAAAGGCTACCCACAGGTAGCCTTTGTGGTTGTACGGCTAACCCTTTTTAGCCCACATAGGTTTTTGCTTCAGTATCTTTTTATACACATGGCATTCGGCAGTGTGGGCGCCGGGCAGGTAACCAATGCTCATCAGGAACTCGTTCACTATCTCGCCGCCCGTGAAGCGGAACGTCTTTTTAAACAGCTTCACCCATTCTTCTTTTGTTTTGGGGTGGTGGTGTTCCAGCCATTTGCCGAATGAGCCATGCTCTTTTTGCAGTGCCTGTATAGATTTGGCATTTTCTATGGCTGCATTCACCTTCAGGCGGTTGCGGATGATGCCTGCATCGGCCAGCAGGCGGTCAATATCTTTTTGCCCGTAGGCAGCTACTTTTTTGATGCTGAAATTGTGGTATGCCTTGCGGAAAGATGCTTCTTTTTTCAGGATAGTTTCCCAGCTCAGCCCGGCCTGGTTGATTTCCATAACCAGGCGACCAAACAATTCATCATCATCGTGAATAGGAAAACCGTAATGGTTATCGTGGTAGTTTTTGTGCAGGGCCTGTTTATCGCCCGGCTCCATGCGTTCTATTACTGCGCAGTATGACATGTGTATTGTCTTTTGTTATTTTTTCACAGGTGCTGCCTGTGCTGTTGTGTCTTTTGCACGGGCAGCATTCAGTTCTGCCTGCCTGCTATGTTCCTGAACAAAGTAAAGTACTATTACTCCGGCTACAATGCCTACATACAGCCCCCACATGCTTTTTTTCTTTTGCCGTTCCTCTTGTACGTTTTTCATAGTAGTACTTGTTTATGACAAGCAAATGTAATGATGGAGCAGCTATTTTAGTAGTTGCAACTGATTGGCAGGTATTATCCCTGCATCGGTCACATGTAAAATATCAAACCCTGAGCGAACCGCGGAAACCTCTTGCTGCATAGTACGATTCCGCACCATTGTGATAAGTGAATACATGGTCGTAGCGGCGGTCGCAGAATATAGCCCCGCCATGTTTGCGGATGGCTGCGGGTGTAGCTATCCAGCTCGATGTTTTCAGGTCGAACTTACCCAGCTCCTGCAATCCGCGGTATTCTTCTTCGGTCAACAGTTCTATGCCCATATCGGCGGCCATGTTGACGGCACTGTCTTTGGGTTTATGCTCTTTACGGGCTTCCAGCGCTTCGATATCGTAGCAAAGGCTCCTGCGGCCTTTGGGGCTTTCTGCCGAGCAGTCGTAAAAAATATACTCGCCTGTCTTTTTATCGTGGGCCACCACATCGGGTTCCCCGCCGGTCATTTCCATTTCATTCAGCGACCATAGACTGGCAGGATGCGCTTCCAGCCGTTCCTGCACTTTGGCCCATTCCATGCCTTTATGCCGTTGCATGTTTTTTTCAAAACGTGTTTTCAATATGTCCAGCAGTTCTTCGCTTTGCTGCTGCGGCAGTTTCTTATTGCTCATAATATAATGTTGCTTTTTTACTAATCATTCAATCCTTTTCCTTCCAGTATTTGCGGTATGCATTTTTCTACCCTCGATGTGCGGGTTTTAGATTGCTTCGGGGCAGAGAAGTAGAGGTTATATGCCCGCTGCCGCCCCGGTGTCAGCGCCTCGAAGGCGGCTTTCAGGGTGGGGCGCTTATCCAGTTCGTTTTGAAACTCTTCGGGGTAAACCAGTTCCTTATTCTTTTTAAGCACCACTTTCAGCCCTGCCTCTTCCACTGCTATGGCTTCGTAGATATAGGTTTTCAGCACAGGCTGCAATGCTGTTATTTCCCGCACGCCGGTAAACCGCACCTGTCTTGCCGACTGTACATTTTCCGTTTGCTGTACCAGTATGCCGTCGGTATCGCTCAGCAATGCGCCTTTGAAAAACAGCAGGGCGCAGTACTCTTTAAAACCATGCATCAGCACGATATTGCTGCCGCGAAAGGTGTAACAGGGGTGTCCCCATTTCAAGGTTTCGTCGAGGCCGCAGGCAAGGATAATGGTTCGTATTTTCCTGAACTCCTGCTGCCATTTCCCGGCTTTATCAAAGTAAAAATCAACTTCGGGGTTCATGCTGTTCATTTATCGGTTAAGCGGGTACTGTTTTCCGGCTTGCAGGCCGGAAGTACCATGATATTACCGTTAAAATTAACAATAACAGCGAAGGAAACAGCTCATTTACCGCATCGCCTACGGCAATATGCGAAAATATAGCCCCCGTCATGATGAAGAAAAAGCCTGCATAGGCCCATTCTTTCAGCAGGGGGAAACGGGGCACCAGCAGGGCTATCACGCCCAGTAGCTTCCATACGCCCAGTATGGTCAGGAAGTACACCGGGTAGCCCAGGTATTTGATGCCGTACACGCCGGGGGGCGATACGGCGCCCGGCGATTCTACATGGAGCAATTGTACCAGCCCTGTGGCTACCATGCCCAGCGACAGCCACAGGGTAGCCACCCAATAGATGATTTTATTCCGTTTTGACATAAGGTGTTATTTTAGTTTGCCCACAATTTCCTGAAGCTTATTGTGCGCCATATTGATGCCGTAGGAAAAGGGTAGTTTCAACAATTCGTCCCGCTGCGCCACCGACTCGTAAATACTATGTATGGTGAGCCTGCTGGTGTTTTCGCCCGTAGGTTCAAACTCCAGTACTTCGAGCTGTACGCCGAAGGGGGCATTGTCCATCTCGAATGTGCGGGTAATTTTTTTGCCGGGGTCATACCCGTGGATGGTACCGTTGGCTGCAAATACCACGTTGCCTTTGTCGTCTTTGGTTTCAAAGCGGTAGCTGCCGTGCTTCCTGCTTTCCAGTTTCAGCACCTTTGTACCCATCCATTGTTCCAGTATCTCCGCCTCGGCATAGGCTTTGAACACGAGGTCTGCCGGCAGGTCGAATTCGCGGGTGATGACTATTTCCTGTTTGCCGTCTTCGGCATGTACTTTGGTTTTTTGTTCCATGTTATTCTGCTTTTTTTGATTGCTGGTATGTTTTCATTATTTCTTCCAGTTTGTTGAACCTGTCGTCCCACATTTTGCGGAAGGGTTCTATAAAGTCGGCTACTTCTTTCATTTTTCCGGCGTTGATGTGATAATATATTTCCCTGCCGTTCTGCTCCTGTTTCAGCAGCTCGCATTCGGTAAGTATCTGCAGGTGTTTGGAAACGGTGGGCCTTGCGGTATTGAAATTGGCGGCAATAGCGCCCGCCGTCATGGCCTGCGAGGCTACCAGCAGCAGTATGGCCCTGCGGGTGGGGTCGGCTATGGCCTGGAATACGTCTCTTCTCAAATTCATCGTGTAGCTATTTGACTACAAATATATGTGTAGCTATTTGACTACGCAAATTTTCATTCGATTTTTTTTTGAATTTTTATAAATGAACAAGAAAAGGCTGAATGATTGGAGGTTAATATTATTTGTACTTTAGATTATGCGCAGCTTTCTTTTTCAACTCATTCATATCCCGGCAGGATACATGTATATGAGACTGCGCTATGGTAAATATCATAAACGAAAGCTGATTGAAGTCTTTGATGGCAAATACTATAATGCCGGAATGGTAGCGATATGGATGCCCATTCTCTTTGGTGTAATTGTAATAATGACATTGGCATTAATATATGTTGGCGTAATATTGATGAGCTAATTATGCTAACCTTCTAAATACCGGCTTATGAAATACGCACTGGAAAAAGCCCTGCCTATACTGGAAAGAACGCCCGCTGTGCTGAAACTGATGCTGGACGGCCTCTCCGGCGAATGGATAACCAGCAACGAAGGCCCCGATACATGGAGCCCGTACGATGTAGCAGGCCACCTGCTGCACGGGGAGCATACCGACTGGATGGTGCGGATAAAAATATGCCTTAGCGATACGGGCGATAAAAAGTTTGCGCCATTCGACCGCTTTGCACAGTTTCACGAAAGCGAGGGTAAAACACTGGGGCAGATACTGGATGAATTTGCAGCCGCAAGAAAACAAAACCTGGATGAGCTGAAGGCTATGGGGCTTACCCCTGCCGACCTCGATAAAACGGCGGTTCACCCGTCATTCGGCACGGTAACGCTGCGGCAACTGCTGGCCACCTGGGTGGCGCACGACCTTTCGCATATAGCACAGGTAGCACGGGTTATGGCCAAACAATATAAAGAAGAGGTAGGCCCATGGGTGGAATACCTCAGCATCATGCACAGGTAATCCCTTATCCTGCGCTATGCTTCATAGGCAGGGGAGTGGCGCGATATATAGGTGCTGAGGCCCTGCTGCGCCTGTGCCAGGGCTATCATACGGGCTACATGCTGCCGCCCGCACGAGCGGTAAGTATAGGTATATACCTGCCCGCCGGCAAACCGTACACGGATATAATCTTTACCCGCCTCGTAAGCCGTTACGCCCGAGGGCTTACCGCTGCGGCTTTTGTAGCTGTTCATACCGGCAGGTATGCAAATATTATGCAGGCATTACCTATTTCTTCCAGTTTCCGGTGGTAAAGGTTTCCTGCCGGGCGTTGCCATTGCCCTGGGAGATACCGCCATGCCAGTAATACAGGCTATCTGCTTCGGGGTAGAAGTACCACGCTACACCGCCTGAATTGGGAGGTGGCGGGCCATCCTGGAAATGGGTAGTGTTCACATAATGTTTATATACAGTTTCGGTGGCGTTGTTCGCGTATGTTTTGGTTATCAGCAACGATTTAGGGCTGCCGGTTACGCTGCTTACCGTTATAGTAGTAGGATATACGGAATCTATGAAATTCAGAGTGTCGCCATTTTTGGTAAACAGTAAAAAGAACCGTTCCGTACCGTAGTAAGTGCCCAGCAGCGAATCTACATGCGGGTCGATAACAGGCTGGGGGTCGGTGGGTGTAGTGGTATCGTCCGGGGCAGTTGTACGCGGAGGCGTGCCGTGGGTGCCGGCAACTGTCTTTTCTTTTTTACAGGCCGTAGCCAGCAGGCAGGTACAGAGCAGGATATAGGATAGCGTTTTCATAAAATGGCTTTGTTACATAAAGCTAAGAAATATCTGTATAGGTTGGGGTTTTGTCGTGTCAGGGGAGAGTCATTTATGGAATAGAGTAGCGGCCTCTGCAAAGTGGTTGCAATATAGTCTTACTAGTGACAACAAAAGATTCAGCATATAACCTCATTAATAATACATTGATAATAATTGATAATTGGCATTAAAACTGTCGAAAATACCTAATTTTGACGAGCGGGAAGAAGTCTAAATTAATAATTGTATCAATAGTTATGTGACTTATTGTAATAGTTGGCATATTTTGTGATAACAATACAGACTGCCATGATTTATACAGATGAAATCATAATGAACCTGATAACTTGTGAGAAAGAAATGATTGAAGGAGTGAAAAAAGCAACAACAAATAGAGATGGCTTTACAAAGCATACGTTTGACTGTAGGTCAACGGATGGCATGCATAGCTTTTATTGCTTTATTACGCAAAATACCTTTTTCGTTGAAAATTTTTCAATAGGGTTATCTCATAACCCTTCAGATCAAAAAGGTAAAATTGTTTTATTGAGAGTAAATGGCATTCATGGAGGTACAGAATTATTCCCTCATCATGCCGAACCGCATCTGCACTTTGCAAGTGCAGAAAGAATAAATGCTGGGCTGAAAGCAGAGGGTAGAATTGAGCCAACAACAGAATATATAACAATAGATGAAGCCAAACAGTTTTTTGTAAGGTATATTAACATTATACCCAGGGACAGAAAGAAATATTTTCCAGAACCTGATAACCAAATACCATTATTTTTATAAATGGAAGAAATTTTAAATGTAATCAAGGCGGAATTTAATGGCAAGGTAGATTTCAAACAAAAGAGACCTGGTATTTATCAGCTATACTTGCCGCTGTACCATGAGGACGGCGACATGGTTGATATATTTATATCTACAGACGATTTAGGCAATTATCAGATATGTGACTATGGATTAACCCTACAAAGATTGTCGTATAGCTACGACATAGATACAGAAAACAAGGTTGCTATTTTGGATAAAATGATGAACCAAAATAAGCTTACAGAAGATAACGGTAATTTATGTTTAAAGACATCTATTAATACAGTGTTTGGCGATATTATGCAAGCATGTCAAGCATATGCCAAAATAGGCAGCATGGAATATTTCAAAAGAGAGGTTATTGAGAGTCTGTTCTATGAAATGCTTGATGATTTTGTAATGACTAATCTTACTGAATATAAACCTAAAAAGAAAGTTACCCCAATTGCAGACAAGCCATATTTAGAGGTAGATTACACGTTTACACCAAATGGTCACGATGTATATTTATTTGGGGTTAAGGATAGCGCAAAAGCCAAAATGACAACAATAAGTATTTTAGAGTTCCAAAAGCAGCAAATAAACTTTAGAGGTGTGGTAGTTAATGAGGATTTTGATAAACTGTCTAAAAAGGATAGAAAATTGCTCACTGATACATGCGACAAGCAGTTCACTTCATTTGATTCTTTTCAAGCTGATATTAAGAATTATTTAGAACGTGAACGGAAATAGCATTACCAAAACTACGCAGTGCTGACTGACGACTTTTTTAGTATAATGAATAATGTCTTCATGCCTTAGCCCAATCAAAGTTACAGCTTTGTTCTATAATTTATATTATGTTAAATAGAGTGGTGTGATAAAATGAGAGCCGATGACGGGAATCATCGGCTCTAACGAAGCTACTGATTAAATTTGCTCCGTCCTATGACGTTAGTACCTACAAACCTACAAATACTAAGGCAGATTGCCAAGTATTTAAGGGAAAATAATATACTGTTTTCTCTTTCGGATGGTCAAATTTTTTTGGATGGTAACGTGATATGCCCTAAGGGTGGCTATGTTGTTTCTTACATGGTCACACCTTCGGGTGTTCGTGTTGTTTACCATGTACACTTCGTTTCAGCCAAAGAATGGTACAGAAAGTATCATGTAAGATATTCCCGCCTCATCGGTGTAAGAACGCACATAAAGCGAACTAAAACCGATAAATATGGCACAACATCTAAAAACAGGCGTTTGCATCAGTCGTTACAGGGCTGACTATATTAATGCCTATGGTTCTGCTGACTGGCAGCACTTCTACGCCCGTGATATATCGCAGGGCGAAAACCTATTTAAACAGCAAAATGAGGGTATTTCTGACCTGCGTATTACGCATGTTGGCTATGCTCCTATTGCGGATGCTCAACGCGATAAACAAGGGGGTATATTATGTTAATATATGCTTCTGCTTCTTCTTGTGGTGTCTTGGGTAAATATGCCCTTAAATGGTGGCATGAGGACGGTCGTGTTATGCATGATGTTGTTGTTGTATCCTCATGGAGTGATTATGAGCTTATGGTGCGCCGTAATACGGTTCTTCAATCCTCTGGCCGTCTCCTTGAATGTTATAAGATAAAAGGGGGTAATCATGATTAAGTGGTTGATAGGTATTCTATTCTTTTTTCTCATTGTTATGCCTTTGCTTTTGCTGTGGTCTATGATTGCAATGAGTGTTTTAATGCTAATTTCTTAATAACAAAAATACATTAAATTATGTTTTACATTATCTGCCTTGTAATAGGCTTTGTTTTGGGTGCACTGGTTATGCTTTCTTTGTCTGAACAATTAGAGTATAAGGAGCGCCAAAGGTTAAAGGATTTGACTAAGCGGTACATTGACCAGCAAAACGAATTGTACGCGGTAAAAAAGAGGATGGCTTACTATGTTGAAACTACTATTAATAGTAGGGCGGCTGAGTGAAAAGAGTGTATTTCTAAGGTAGTGACAAAAATGTTTTTATACAGTTTAAAACAAAATACAATGAAATATTATAAAATCGAATATTATAACGGTCGCGAAAATGTGGCCTGCCGTTTGCGTGTTGAGGGTGGTATTCTTGCCGCTATTGCGTTATTTAAGCGGTCTATGTCTTGGGATATACGTACTGTTCAGAATATTAGTCAAATTGAGTATGATTTTTCTTCTCTCCTTACTCTTACTCCTGAACCTTTAATGTGGTCTGTCTTTTACCGTCCTGTCGTTGGTGGTGATATGCAGGTTTGTACGGTGTCTGCACCTTCTATTTCTAAGGTTCAGTATGCTTTTGATAAGTGGTGTAAGCAAAATCTTCACCCCTGCCTTTATTATTTTATAGTCGGTGCTGAGTTGGTGAACTTGTAGTTCTCCCTGTAACCCTATCTATCTATTAAAATTCTTCACTCTTAAATCTTTTTTTTATGGTTTCTTTCCGTCGTGTGTGTATTAGTGACTTAAGGCGTGGTGATTTCTTTGCTTTTAAGATGTATACCCGTTCTCATAATGGGTATATTTTGAGTTCTGTTGATAGTATTGGCGCTGATATGTTTCGGGTTAGATATAGTTCTACCCGTCGTTGGCGTTCTTATACTTCTGTTCTTCGTGGTAGTAGTTTGGTTTATGTGCCTAATTTGGGTTCTACTTCTCGTTTTTATCAACATCACTAACCTATTGATATGTCACAACGTACTAAACAGGATGCTATAAATTTTACAAAAACGGTGAAGTCTGCCCCCGTGAAGGCTTTCAAGTATAACTGCCTTCACGCTTACAAAAACACTCCATATACTGTTGTTATTGACTGGCTGCAATATACGTGCCGCTTCAATACTACGTTTATGAATATGGGTGTTGATTTTACGCATAAGGATTACAGATGGTTACACATGGGAGCCACAAAGCACTATAAGCATTTGTATCATGTTTATCAGGCTAACACACATCTTTTCACTGTTCAGATAACCCCTCACAAAGGTAAAGATGAGCGGATTGGACTTGTCAAGTTTGAGAATTTCTTGTTGTATGGTGATTGGTATGCATATCATCAGGATTTTACCCGCGTTTATGTGGATGATATTGTACGTATTTCCCGGTTGGATATTGCATTGGATGGCATGACCCATATCCGTGATTTGATAGCGGAATGTACTTCCGGGCGTGAGCATGATTACAAGATGATAGGAAAGACAGATATTAACTCTATCAAGCTTAACCGCCGTACTGGCAAGGCTCAAGGTTATACAATAGGGTCAATAAAGGGTCATAAACGTGCTGTTATATACAATAAAACGAAAGAGCTGGCCAAAGGCAATAAACCATATATCCCGGATTATTGGCGGCGTAATGGATTGCAGCAAAAAGAAGATGTTTATCGCTTTGAGTGTCGTATGAAAAGTGGCTTTTTAGGCCGCGTATTGAATGCGAACGGCGAACATTATACACCTGCATCTTTTATACATGAGCTGCGCTCTGATGCGCTTAAAATAAGCGTAGTTGATTTGTTCCTGAAAGGCTTCTTTGAATTCATTTATAAAGATGATACCAATGTCAGTAGGTGTACCCGTGTGCAGATTATACCAAAGGCCACATTTAAGCATCATAAGAGCCCGCTTGAGAAGAAACCAACGAACTATAAGGCGCGGCTAACAATACACAATTTATACATGCAGCTTTGCAGCGGTCACGGTAGCCCGGAAGATGCTATTGGCGTAATGGCAGAGCAGTTGGCCTACTATGATTTGCACGACTGGTACGCCTCGAAGATACAGGATTATAACCGTCTTTATGTAGATGTTACGGGTACTATGAAACCCGTTTTACATTCGCTCGTAGGTCTTAAACCTAAAACATCTATTGGGACCCAGGATGAAGATATGATACATGACAGGTTGCATGTGATGTATGAACCTATCCCGGATTTATCTTTTGATTGGCGTTCACGTTCACAAGCAACAAAAGACCCGTATTTATGCCTGAAATAAGGAAAGTAACAGCTAAGGATTACATGTATATTTTTGGTATCTCCTACTCTACCGCTAAGCGGTGGCGACGTTCTGATATGAAAACGTGTGGTTTGCCCTTTGTAACGCTTGATTGGCTTATACACGCGTATAATGTAACTGGTGATAGTTTGTTTTCATAATGTCTCAAAGTGGCTCATTTTGGCTCATAATGGCTCAAAGTGGTTCTTTAGGGGTATAGGGGCATAGTACCTTTGGTTTATCATAGTCAAAAATACTATAAACCCTATCAAATTATGTTCTTAGGTACGTTTAAAAATTCAATCGGTACACAAGTTTTTGAGATAAAGAATAATATCTCTAAACTGCTTGTAATGGCGAAGTTTAAAGCCTATTCGCAGGCGAACTTGGGCGGTGCTTCTGGTCGCCAGTGTACGCACATGGCGCACATTCTTTTGAATGTCGCCCTTAATGGTAATGTTACCGTTACGCGTTATTCTAATACTGGACAAGGTACTAAGCATTTAATTACCAATACGCCTTTCCGTGATATTGTGGAACTGTCTGCGCTTAATGAAGGTACTATCCGCGTATGGCAAGCGGATGATAATGATCCAACGGATGACGACTATATTGCCATATTTTCTGTAGACCTGTGTAATAGCGGTGCTATTTCCTGCGATAAGGATAACTTTTTGCGCATCGAGTTAAACGGTTTTTCACCGTATAATTACAACGCTGACATCATTAATCAGGACGTTGAATACACGTTCTACACTGCCGGTAGTTTTCAGCGTATTAATGAGCATGTTAAGTATGCTAAGGTAGCATGCCAGGCAGGCCAGCCCGTTGAGTTTGATGTTGCTGACGCTTATGCAGTAGCTGTTCCTTATGACCTTGACCGTTTGGTATTGCATTCTGTAAAGAATGAGACACAAGAGATAACAGGGCCTGAACTTGAAATGATTGCAAACGATTTGAGTGATGAAGTGTTGAATTTTGCAGGCTTAAAACTTGATTATTTCAAGTATCGGTTGATACCTGTATCTATGATTGTAAAGGGGTCGGTTCAGATGTTGAATGCTTCTAATTTTTACATCCTTACTAATAAGAACTATGAAGATAAAGCCCCTGCAGATCCTAAAAGTCCGGCTATTGAGATAACACCCGGTGTTACTGGCAAAATCAGCCCGATAGTAGTATAACCAGTCATATCTCTATAAACCCCGTAGGGGAAGCCCGTAAGCCTCCCCTACTTCTTCAAAAATTTTCAGATGTCAAATATTTGGATGCGGTTAAAGTCGCAGATAAAAAGTGTCCCGGGCGGCACTGCCTTGGGTAATGGTTTACGTTCTTTAGTTCATACGTTGACGGGTGGTGCTTTCGGTAATGGTGTGATGATACGTAAAGACGGCGAGAACCAAAACGACTGGTGGACGCGTATTAAAAACGGATTTTTAACAGGTATTGGCGCGGGTGCCAGTGCTACACAAACAACAATAGAGAACCCAATTAAAAGCGGTGTAATCATGGATAAAATAAAGACACTTATCCCGAAGGTGATAACAAGCGGTATTGCGATACTGGTAATCGTTTTCGGCTTTAAATGGCTCAAAAAAGCAACAAATAAACGTTCAAAAGTATAGTTTATGGCTTATTATAATAACAGAAATTCGGGTTATTCTCGTGGCGGTTATTCCGGTGGTTATAATCGTGGTTACAATCGTAACAATTATAACAATAATGCGCAGCAAAAGAAGCGTTCCGCCTGTAAAAAAGGGTATGCTAATGGAGATGCTGATGCTCCCTATTATGCAGGATATAACAAAAGCCGTTCAGGTTTTTTATCTATTCTTGCCCGTCCTTATAAAAAGACGAAGGATAGTACCAGTAAGTCTGGCAAGCGCTTTCAAAACTGGTTCGTTACTTATAAAGTGGGCCGCTTTGGTGCAGAGCAAAAGACATCCGGTATGCTTAACCTTGATAGTGGCAAGCTCGTTGTTGAGTCGCTTGGTATAGTGATGAACCCGAAAACAAACTATTGCGGGACATACAAGCGCCGTTAGTCTTATTATAACAATAACCTTTAAACCTGTTGTAAAATGAAAAAGATATTTGAGGGTCTTACCCATATCAAGAAGATTGCAAGGTATGCACAATGGATTGTTGATGTTGTGGACCATGCAATACAACGTCATGACGAGATACACAACGCTGTTGTTGATTTTGCAAAAGACCAGTACAATAAAGTAGTTCAGGAAGAAAAGCCAGGTGAATAATGCATGCTGCTCTTTATACAGCTACAACTATTGGAACATCTGCGACGGTGGCCGCTTCTCTTGATGCTCTTACAGCAGGTCATTCCGGCTCCCTTGTTCCTATTGTAGCGGCTATTTGTACGGTTGTAGGTCAGTGGATTGCCTACAAAAAATTTAAACTCTTGGTCGATGCTAAGAAGGATAAAAAGCAGGATAACGGGAGTATTCAAGAATAACCATAATGCCGTAAGATACGCGTGGTTATCGCTCCCTGTTCTTGCCCTGCTTTTCAGTGGTAAAATCATTTATTTATTCAGAAGATACATTATTCAGGACGTGGATATGAATAATAGAAACATTAAGGCTTTTTTGATGGTAATACGCAGGTGTGAGGGTACCTCAGATGCTGCCGGTTATCGTAGGTTGTTTGGTGGCGCTTTGTTTAATGACTATTCAAAGCACCCCGAAATATTAGTTAAAAAAAGTGGCTACGCCTCTACTGCTGCGGGTGCGTATCAGTTCATAAAAGCGACTTGGCGGAGGGTTGCTGATAAGTTGGGTCTTACCGATTTTTCTCCCCTTTCTCAAGATAGAGGTGCGATTGAGTTGATTGCAGAGAAGGGCGCTTATTCTAATGTTGTTGCCGGGGAATTACAAGCGGCGCTTCAAAAGTGTTCTTCCCATTGGGCATCACTCCCCTACTCTACTGCCGGACAGCCTAAATATTCGTTTGCTCAGTGTAAAACATTTTTCAAGCAATATGGCGGTATCATTTCCTAAAAATCAATATGCCCGTTTGGGCCTGATTGGTGCGGGTGTTGTTGTTGGCCTTGCTGCTGTCCGTTATGCTTCCCGGGCTGCATCAGGTGTTGTTAATATGGTTACTGACAGTACTGTACAGTCTGAGACCGGGGCGGATGCTGCCACAATGAGTGCTGCTAAAGTAATAGTTACCAGTGTTTATGATGAGATACACGGCTCTTGGTTTGGTGATGATGAGGATTATATCATACGCTGCCTAAATGGTGTTAAGACAGAATTTCAAGTTAAGCTCATTTCATCGCTCTATAGGGCGCGTTATCATCGTAGTTTGAAGGTAGATGTTGAAAATAGCCTGTCGGATGGTATCAATGCTATACCTGTTGCGGGTTCTGTGGGTGCGGCTATTTCGATGTCAAAAATAAATAACATTGTCAAAAAATTTTGGTATTAATGGACGACGTAAATGTAAGACATCGGGCTAAATATGTCTTGCGACACATGAGAATTACCCCGCCTCTTGATACGAATTTGGGCACGGGTGACGGTAACGTTAAAATAAATGTCAATAGGGACTTTATCCCTTTGGGTATATGGGTTGTTTCTGCTGCTTGGTCGCCTATGACTAACCTTGTAAACGTAGGTGTACCCATGATATGGAACCTGAGCGATAAACCTTTTCAGGCACCTTTTACGCCTGTTAATATGTTTACTCACTTGTTCCCTCAATCACAGATTTTCATGAATGGTATTGGGGTTGATTTTACTGAGTTGGAAGTCGGTTCGGGCGAGTATCTTCTTACAAAGGGTGATGACTCTTTGTGGGTTCAGCGCAAGCATTTGTTTGTTTACTTGGAAAAAATAGTTTAAAATATGCTCGGTTTTATTGGAAAGATTTTTAAGAAAAAAGAAGGTGGCACGAATGTAGGTAACGCGCTCCGCGCCATCTTCGGGCATAAGCCTCCTGGCACTAATGAGAGTGTTAATAGTCCGGGGCCGAATAGTTTGGCCGATGCGCTCAAAAATAACCCTGCCTTAGGTGGTGGCGGTGATGCTGAGGCGCTCAAAAAATATGGGCCGATGGCCGCAGTCTTTGGGGCGTTTATGTTATTACTTGTACTTTTAAAAGGATAATAATGTCAAATTTTAGTTTGAAAAGTAAGTATTTGATACCTCAGGAAGCGCCTGTTATTGGTAACGGGAAGCCTCGTATCGGTGGTGGCGGTGATGCTGACCCCAATTATATTGATTTGCTTGGTAGCCCGTTAAAGGCGCGTTCTGACCAAGCGTTAGGTAAACCATCGTTTATGGATGCCGATTACGATGGTGGTGGCGGTATGATGCCTATGCTCAAAAAGATGATTTGGCCGCTTATCGGTATATTGGCGGTTGTTATGGGCTTTAAGATGTTCAAAGGCAAAAAGGGCAAGAAGGGTAAAAGATGAGCGATATAAGACGGGATAATGATTATTCAGTTATTGTCTTTGGTAATAACAGGCCGTTAGTGAAGATGGAGCGGGTTCACTCTCTTGTTACTTGCTCCCGGTGGCTTGACAGGTCTTATAAATATGCCTCATGGGATACTATGAATGTTTACGCCCGGCGCTCTGGTCGCTTTATTGGTCAGTATAAACGGGGTGCTTTTATACCTGCATTTCCACGGTAGAACCTATAAACCCTATCTATCTATTAAAATTAACCTCTATGAAAAAATACGAGATTTCCTACTTCGTTGATAACATTTGGAATAATGAGCCGGAGCCCTACGTTTATGTAATGCAGGGTACATCTAAGACAGATGTAAAGGCGCGTTTTATGGCTATTATCCCCCATGCCTACGGTGTAGAGGTAATGGCGGTTTAGCAAGAAATTAACATTATGTGAATAAGTATCTTGCTATTTTAAAAGATAATGCTTAGGTTTGTTGTGACGTTAGTTCTTTCTCATCATATCGCATAATCTTCTCTTTATCATAATGTTGCGGTGGTAGTGACCTACTTTATATTATGTTAAATAGAAGAATTGGACATTTTAAAGGCGGTATAAGGATTATCCCCTCATACCGCCTGCACAGAAGTTTTGTAATGGTTTTGTTCTCTTATCCTAGATGGCCGGCTGGTTGGTTTTTATAAACAGGTCAAGGTATTTCTTACACAAGTTCCAGACATCTGATTTCAAATCCTCGCTCCCCTTTTTGGCAGATACAATAAAGCGCTGCGCCTGCTCTTCCAGTTGACGGCCCAACGCATCCAGGTGGTTGTAAAAAGCCTCATTCTTCACAAGGTGCTCCTCCTGCACCATCCGGCAACGGTTGAAGAAATCCGCAGAATGGTCATCTACGAGTTTCTTGGCGATGTTACCGAACCTATCCAATTGATTTTGGTAGTTTTTCATACGGCAGATATATTTTGATATTGCGGAATACTGAATTCACATATTTAAAAATCCTTTGGCCCCTGTTCTTTCAGTACATATATAAGTGCATGCAATTTCTCTTTCCGACAACAATACAGCCCCTTTTTGAGGGACATATATGTAAATATAAGTAAAATGACTTTAAAATGACAAGCATAAATCCTATATTTTTTTAATAAAACCCTAAGGCTTTCTGTTTCAACCTTTAGGTTTATTGTACCTACAAACGATATGCGGGATATAACAACGAATGTGTGTGCCGGTACCCAATATTATCTCACCGGCTGTTGTTTCATTTTTTTTATATTTTCGCAAAAATTTTTTTAAATGAAAAACACTATAATCCTATTTTTCGCAGCATGCTTTGTTGCGATAGCGGGCTGCACAAAAAGCAATGAGCCGAAAAAAACTAACACACCTACACCCGTCGTAGACAGCAATGCCATGAAGTACACGGTAAATGGCCTAATCGATATTTACCTCGAAAAAACAGACGACACTTTTTATGTGCTGAGCATTGCCCATATAGGGGGCAAACAGGAAAAGCTCACACTATCTGTTACCGACCTTCCGGCTAATGTAACCGCTTCGTTTGAAACAAAGAGTGGCATACCCAGCTTCGGGAGCATACTCAATATTGCTTCTGCCGATGCTGCCCCCGGTACCTATCCTATAAAAATACTGGGAACGAGTGCTTCCGACTCTGTAAAGGAATTCAACATCAACCTTATCATTAAAACACCTCCTCCGCCACCTCCTCCGCCACCGGCATTAGGCTGTGTTATTGATATTATCGGTACTTATACAAGCGATTACGACTTCAGGGGCAAAGGAATTGATTGTATTGTGGACTCCATAAGCGGTGTAAAAAACAAAGTAAAAATTTCTAACCTGAAAGGCTTCCCCGACCCGGTATATGCAGACTTAGATTGCGATAAAAAGACACTGACCATTACGCAAGCGAAATCAGGCAGCTTGACTTTAACAGACGGTTACGGTGTGTTTACCGATAAAACTATGGAAATTGAGTATACTGTCGATAGCAACCACATAATGGGCATAGTATACTACGGAACTTTTATAAAGAAGTAACTGTTTTATACAAACCTCGTGTAATACAAAACAGCCTGTGTGATAATCATACAGGCTGTTTTGTATTTTAATCCCGTCAAAATTCCCCCTCCTGTTATTCGCAGGTATGAGCATGTCCGGCTATCTTCAGCCTGCCAAACGAAGAATATTTCACTAACTTGTTTGCCCTGAACCAACACTTCGCAACAATGAAACTGCTGCCTGCCATACTGCTGCTACTGTTCTCCCCCCTGTTACTAAACGCCGGTACTGCTGCCGATTCTGCCTGGATGATGCAGCACTATACCAAGCAAGAAGCGGCCATACCCATGCGCGACGGCGTAAAACTGTTTACCGCCATATATGCGCCAAAAGACAACAGCACAAAGCACCCCATCCTCATCAACCGCACCCCGTACAGCATCCGGCCTTATGGTACAGAGTTCCGCGGGTTCTGGTACACTTACTGGATGCAGTACCTGCGCGAGGGCTATATCATTGTGCTGCAGGATGTGCGCGGCACCTATATGAGCGAAGGCGAATTTATGGACGTGCGCCCTTTCAACCCCGGTAAAAAAGGCAATGAAACAGACGAGGCCAGCGATACCTATGATACGATAGACTGGCTGCTGAAAAATGTAAAAGGCAATAACGGCAATGTGGGTGTATTCGGCATATCGTACCCCGGATTTTACAGCACTATGGCGGCTTTGAGCGGCCACCCCGCGTTGAAAGCGGTCAGCCCGCAGGCCCCGGTCACCGACTGGTTCGCGGGTGATGATTTTCACCACAACGGGGCTTTTATGCTGATGGATGCATTCAGCTTTTATGTCAACTTCGGCAGGCCGCGCCCGCAGCCTACTACTACCCGAAGCTGGGATTTTCAATATTATACCAAAGACAATTATAAATACTTTCTCGAAGCAGGCAGCATGAAAAACATTGCCCGCCTCGTAGGCGACAGCATTGCCTTCTGGAAAGACCTGTATGCACACCCTAATTATGACGATTGGTGGCAGGCACGCAATACGCGCAACTTTGTACAAGATATACCGAAACAAACCGCTACCCTTGTGGTAGGTGGCCTGTTTGATGCCGAAGATGCTTTTGGGGCACAAAACCTGTACAAGGCCATAGAGCAGAAAGCGCACAATGACAACCGGCTGGTGCTGGGGCCATGGGCGCATGGCTACTGGGGGCGTAATGATGGCGAATACCTGGGCAACATACGCTTTGGCAGCAAAACATCGGAATGGTACCAGCAGCATATTGAAGTACCTTATTTCAACTACTTCCTGGAGGGCAAGGGCGATATTAAAGACATCAAAGAAGCGAATATATTCTTCACGGGCGCGAATGAATGGCACACGTTCGATGTATGGCCGCCCGCCTATAGCGCAAAAGCGGTTTACCTGCAGCAGGACGGCGGCCTCTCGTTTGCCAAACCGGGTGCATATACGGCTTACGACGGCTATACCAGCGACCCGGCAAAGCCTGTGCCTTATACGGAAGATGTACATTTTCACCGCACGCGCGAGTATATGGACGATGACCAGCGTTTTGCAGCCCGCCGCCCCGATGTGCTGGTGTACCAATCGGGAGTACTCAGTGAGGATATGACACTGGCAGGCCCGGTAGTGGCCGATTTATTTACGTCCCTGTCCACCACCGATGCCGATTTCGTGGTGAAGCTGGTAGATGTTTTTCCCGATGATTTTGCGTACAACGACAGCACCGACGGCAAGGGGAACGGCAAAGACTACCCTATGGGCGGCTACCAGATGCTGGTACGGGCTGAAGTGATGCGCGGCCGCTACCGCAACAGCCTGGAGCACCCGCAGCCTTTTGAGCCTGGCAAGATAACGGAGGTAAAATATACCCTGCCCGATGTGGCACATACTTTTAAGAAAGGCCACCGCATCATGATACAAATACAAAGCACCTGGTTCCCGCTGGTAGACCGGAACCCGCAGCAGTTCATTAATATCTACAACGCAGAAGATAAGGATTTTGTCAAGTCAGACATCCGCATCTACCGTGATGCGGAGCATCCGTCATCGGTAGTGCTGCCTGTGCTGGAGTAGTTGATTTGTTGACTGGTAATTAAGGTAATTGGGGTGATTGGTTGAGTATTCAGACGTTTTGATAAAAAAAACATGCCCCGCACTGCGGGGCATGTCTATTATTTTAAATGGTATTTTATTCAACTAAATGGACTGAATTAACCCAATTAACCTAATCAACCAGTCAACCAACCACTAAGAAACAGCAGCACCGTACATTTCGGCACGGAGGTTTTTAATGCGGTCGTCAGTAAGGTAATCGTCAAAGCTCATTTCACGGTCAATGAGGCCGCTGGGGGTCAGTTCCAGTACGCGGTCGGCTACGGTTTGAGCCAGCTCATGGTCGCGCGTGGTAAAGAGGATGGTGCCTTTAAAATCTTTCATGCCATTATTGAGTGCAGTGATGCTTTCAAGGTCGAGGTGGTTGGTAGGCTCGTCAAACAACAGCACATTACCCTTCTGCATCATCATACGGCTAATCATACAACGCATTTTCTCTCCCCCGCTCAGTACGGTACAGTTCTTCAGGGTCTCCTCGCCTGAGAACAGCATACGGCCCAGGAAGCCACGGATAAACGTTTCGTCCTTTTCTTCCGAATACTGACGCAGCCAGTCAATCAGGTTCAGGTCTTTGCCTTCAAAATATTCGCTGTTGTCGGCAGGCAGGTATGCGGGTGTAATGGTCACCCCCCATTTAAAAGTGCCCTGGAAATCGGTATCTTCCCCTGCCAGTATTTTATAAAATGCAGTAGTGGCCAGGCCGTTCTCCGCAAGTATGGCTATTTTCTGCCCGCGCTTCACATCTATATTGATGTCTTTGAACATCACCTCGCCGTTCAGTGTCTTGCCCAGTCCCCTTATCTCCAGTATCTGGTCGCCCGCATCGCGCACCTGGTTGTTGAACATGATGGCGGGGTACTTACGGTTGGAAGCAACCATGTCTTCCAGCTTGATTTTGTCGAGGGCTTTCTTACGGCTGGTAGCCTGTTTCGATTTGGAGGCGTTGGCAGAGAAGCGCGCGATGAACTCTTTCAGCTCGGCAATCTTGTCTTCTGCTTTCTTGTTGGCATCGGTACGTTGTTTCAGCAGCAACTGGCTCGATTCGTACCAGAACGAGTAGTTACCCGTAAAGATGGTGATTTTACCAAAATCTATATCTGCTACGTGCGTACAAACGGTATCGAGAAAGTGACGGTCGTGCGATACCACCAATACCACTTTATCGTAATCGGCCAGGAAATTTTCAAGCCAGCCGATGGTTTCCATATCCAGGTCGTTGGTAGGCTCATCCAGCAGCAGTATATCGGGGTTCCCAAACAGGGCCTGCGCCAGCAGCACCCGCACTTTTTGGTTACCATCCAGTTCTTTCAACTGGCGGTAGTGAAACTCTTCTTTGATGCCCAGGTTGCTCAGCAGCGTTGCAGCATCGCTATCGGCATTCCACCCCCCCATTTCACCAAACAGGCCTTCGAGTTCGCCGGCCTTAATACCATCTTCTTCAGAAAAATCTTCTTTGGCATACAACGCGTCCTTCTCCTTCATTACGCTATAAAGCGTGGTATTGCCCATGATGACGGTTTCCAGTACGGTATAATTATCAAATTCGTAGTGGTTTTGTTTCAGCACACTCATGCGCTGGTCTTTACCTATTTCCACCTTGCCGGTAGTAGGGTCTATCTCGCCCGAAAGTATTTTCAGGAAGGTAGATTTTCCTGCACCGTTGGCACCTATGATACCATAGCAGTTACCCTCGGTAAAACGGATATTCACATCTTCAAACAACACGCGCTTGCCGAAGCGAAGCGATAAATTGGAAACTGAAAGCATGTATTAATTCAAAAGTTAAAAGTCAAAATTCAAAAGTAGTAAACCCTTTGCTTTCGGGAGGTGCAAAGGTACGTAATATATGTGGGATATGGTTTGAAGAAGTGTTTATATCATCATAAAAACGTGCTATATAACTATCCCTCCAGCATTATCTTTTTCTTTTTGCCTGTTTTGAATATTTCGTTCAGGTCCAGTTTGGTAATACGCTTGTTATCGAGCTTATACACCAGTATAAACTCCATATCCGTCAGGTTGATGAACGTAGAATAGAGCGTGCCACCTGTTCTGCCCTGCTCATCGGCTTTGGGTGGCTGAACTGCCTGCGCCATCGTATTGGCTATTTTCAGAAAAGAAGTGTCTGCCCCATCCTGCTCCATTTCATTTATCCTGCGCACTATAGAGTTGTACCGGTAGCATGGATAATTGCCCCTCGTGGTGTCAGACAACAGGAAATTGGTCATTACCAGTCTGTGGTCTTTTACAGGAATAATATTCTTTTTACTATCGACCCATTCCAGCACTACTGCCCTACCGTGTTTATCCCCTATCATCATGTGGGCATTGGTGAGGGCTACTTTTTCTTTTTCAAGATAAACTATGGCTTCGTCTACCGTGCTGCAGGATGCCAGCAGCCTGTCGCCGAGGTTCCCTTTGGGATGGGTATAGCCCGGTATTTTTTCCTGTTCAGGCGTTACCGCCCCGTCAAAGAACAAACCCGCAGCATTCACCCCGCCCTGTGCAAACTTATCCCAGCCATACCACAGCCTTGCAAGTTTGCCTTTGCTTTGTGGCATTACCTGTATATAGGCATCTACATTATACAGATAGTCTTCATGGTTGGCCGCGTATATCTTACCTGTTTGCGGGCTGATGTAATACAATACGGAACAGGCTTTGGAAACGATAGCATGACTTACTGCCCACCCTATAAAAAACACGGCAAGTGCTGTCTTTTTCCTGAAATGCAACCTGGCTTTATTGTTGAACATAGCAGTAAAAGTAGTCATGCTGCTGTTAAAGCATTTTTAAAGATTGGCTAAATAGTTAGGGGGTGCGGAAGCACCCCCATATTGTCACCTCTATAAACCAATGCCGGTAGAAACCGGAATTCTGGACACAAAAATATAGGCACCCGCAAACCTGCACAAGAGTGAAAACACGGTTGATACATAGTGTTTTAACGGTGGTGCGTGAAAGCTGCAGAAACACAGCCCTTTTTATTAACTGCGGGTTGATAGGCATTAACCTTTATTAACCTTAATACACCTCGGTTAACCTCTTACATAATAGTATGTATATAGTTTTGCCTTAAATAATTACACAATGAGCAAAGCATATATTCTCTCCGCTCTTATTTCAGGTATGCTGCTGGCTGGCACAGCCGTACAGGCGCAGCCGCTTACCGACAGGTTTGACGACCTGTTTCAAAGAGCTGCCATTACCAATCCCAACATCAGGCAGGACCTGCAGCAACTGAATGCGGACATAGCACAGCGCATTACGGAAATGCAGGCACACAATGCCGCCGTACAGGGCGTAGCCAAAACCACGGCATCAAAAGGCACGATACCTATGGTGTTCCACATCGTGCTCGATTCGGCACAGATGAACCAACTGGGCAATGCGCAGGAAGTGGAGCGGCGCATCAAAAGCCAGTTGGAAGTACTGAATGCGAATATGAATGCATGGAATGCGGACTCGGCTTCCATACCGGCACCGTTCAAACCCCTGTTCCGTTCGCTGAACGTACAGTTTGCCTTAGCGCATACCGACCCCAACGGCAAGTACACCAAAGGCTACGAAATAGTATACACCAATAAAAGTGGTTTTGATGAAAACAACCTGACCACAGGTTCAAAGTTTGCGTGCAGTGATGTGAAGTTCGCCACATCGGGCGGTGCAGATGCATGGGATACGAAGAAATACTATAATGTATGGGTGACGAATATATTGCCACAGGGTATTGGCGGTATTGGTACTCCCCCGCCCTATGCGGCTTACGGCGGCACGCAATTGCTTCCATTTAATGAGCAGGGCACTACCATCAGTTTTGCTGCTTTTGGCAAAAAAGAGACCCCCGACCAGTTCTTCCCTGCACAGGCCGCCGTAGCCGGGCGCACACTGGTACACGAAAGCGGGCATTTTTTCAACCTCTTCCACCCCTTCGGCATCAGTACGTTCAACAACAGCAATTGCCAGGATGATGATGGTGTGACCGATACCCCGCCTGAAGCAGCCCCTTCGCAAGGTAAGCCCAACTTTCCCCTGACGGATGTATGCAGCCCCGGCAGCCCCGGTGTAATGTGGATGAACCACATGGACTATACGGATGATACCTACCGCACCATGTTCACCAACGAACAGGTAAACCGTATGGCTGTAGAGTTTGAACCCGGCGGCTATCGCTACGAATTGTTGCAGCACCCGGAACTGCTGAATGCCCCAACAGGCATCAGCGAGGCTGAACGGAACAACCCCGTGCAGATATGGCCTAATCCCGCCGCAGGCTATTGCAACATCAGCACAGGTAATGCAGGTGGCACTTTGGAGGTAATCAATGCAATGGGGCAAACCGTAAAGAAGATAGTTGTTGCCCGCGGTGAAACGGTGCATATAGATATGGGCAACTATACAACAGGAACTTATATAGTAAGACTGGCAACTACGGACGGAGCCTATACTACAAGGCTGGTTCACCTGTAATTTTCACACACTTTTTAATATAACAGGGGCAGGTAGCGATACCTGCCTTTATTTTTTTAGATTTACATAGGATTAGTCTTACATTAACGGAAAACCTGGCTATGCGCCAACCTGGAACCACAGAAATGAATATGCAATTAAGCAAGCTGCATGAGTTCCTGCAGCAATTTCCACTCGCGTACAACAAAGAAATTACGTGTGCCACATCTGTTGAGTATGATTTAGGTTTTACCGGTGACGATGCTGTAGAATTTATTATTGAGTATAGTAAATATTTCAAAGTAGATGTCTCTGATTTTATGGCTGCAAAATATTTTGATGGTGAAGGAGATGGATTTATTCACATGATTACTCAATTCTTTTTACCTAAAAGGAAAGAATACATACTGATAGTTGAACACCTGGTTAAGGGAATAATGTATGGCCGGCTTAATGAAGTTGTTATCCATTCTTAATAAAATATCCGGCCATATATTTTCAAGCAAAAAACAATGTCCATAAAAAAACAGCGGGTTTATAGCCCGCTGTTTTCAATTATATATGCGCCATACGCTTAACCCGGTATGCGGGCAATGTATTTGCTCATTTCTTTTATCTGTTCTACGATTTGCTCGTTGGTGGCTTTGCAGGCTTTTGCCTTGTTGAAGTACAGCTTGGCGCTGCGGAAGTCGCGGCGCTGCATACAGATGCTGCTCAGTTGCAGGTAGGCCGTAGCCTCGCTGTCTTTATCGGGCAGCCCTATTTTGATGGACTTGCGCAGGTTTTCATACGCTTCTTTGGTATTACCCTTGCGATAGGCAATAGAGCCCAGTTGCAGGTAGGCAGTGCCTTCGTATTCTTTTTCCGGCATACCGCTTTCCAGCCCCTTGCGCAGGTCGGCCTCAGCTTTGTCCAGGTCATCCGTCATGGTCGACATATTAGCGCGCAGCATATAATAAGAAGAGCGTACCGGTTTATACAGCAGGTTGGGATATTTCACGCGGTTCATCAATGCCTGTGCCCCTTCCATATCTCCCGCTTCTACATAGCCTTGTATCAGTGTCATAGGGCCTATCAGGAAGTGGGCTACTACCATGAGTATGGCTATGAGCATGGGCAGCCATGCCAGCCACCAGCCGCCACCGTTGCCGGTAAACCCTAACCAAAAACCGAGCGCCAACAAAACTATAGCTATAGGCAGGCGGTAGAAAACAACAAAACGACGAATAGCAGATTTCATGTACGTATTAAAATTGGCTGCAAAGATAGGTTTTTCAGCCGTGCTTATGCAACTGCTTTGAACCGTGGCACGGTATAAAACAGGAAAATTGAAAATAATGAAGACATATATCAATAAAGCTTTGCCTTATTCGCCTTATTTTTGCGTGAATGATAACTGACCGTATGCAAGATATAGACTGGTTTGAAAGTTGGTTCGGCTCGCCTTACTATAAAGTACTGTACCAGAACAGGGATGAACTGGAAGCGCGTGAGTTTGTGGAGAACCTGCTCAGCTACCTGCAGCCGCTGCCCGGCAGCCAGATGCTGGATATAGCCTGCGGTGAAGGGCGCTTTGCCGTGCAGTTGCAGGAACATGGCTACGAGGTGACGGGCATTGACCTTTCGCACCACAGTATAGACATAGCGAAAAAGCACGAAAACGAGCACCTGCAGTTTTTTGTGCATGATATGCGTTTCCCGTTCTACATTAATTATTTCGATTACGCATTCAACTTCTTTACCAGCTTCGGCTACTTTGCCCACGACCGCGACCACCTGATGGCGGCCAAATCATTTGCGGCGGCATTGAAGAAAAACGGCCTGCTGGTCATCGATTACCTGAATAGGGAAAATGTACTGGAAAGCCTTATACCTGCCGAAACCATAGAACGCGGGCAATACACATTTGATGTGCAGCGCAGGCTGGAGCGCGGGCATTTTCTGAAAGAAATATCTTTTACGGATGCAGACGGACGGTTCAGGCACTATACCGAAAGTGTGGCGGCATTCACCCTGGCCGATTTCATTACTATGTTCAAGCAGGTAAAACTATCGCTGGTGGCTACCTTTGGCGATTACCAGCTTAACCCCTACCACCCCTACGACTCGCCCCGAATGATTATGATTTTTAAAAAATAGTATGATAGAAAGCGTCCGCAACCTGCTGGTGTACTGCGATTATATTGCATGGTACTACCTGAACACCGTATGGCACAATGCCGTGCTGGATGCTTTTGTGCCCTACCTGCGCAACCAGTGGACATGGGCGCCGCTTTACCTGTTCCTGCTGGTGTTCATGCTGCTGAACTTTGGCAAACGGGGTGCGCTGTGGTGCCTGTTTTTCATTCTTACTTTTTCTATCAGCGATTATGTGAGCGCATCTGTTCTGAAACCCGTCTTTTCGAGGGTGCGCCCCTGCAACAATCCTTACCTGGCACATATCGTACACAACATTGTGCCCTGCGGCAGCGGGCTCAGCTTTCCTTCCAGCCATGCTGCCAACCATTTTGCCCTTGCTATATTTTCGGGCACTACGCTAAAATATTCCATTAAACATATATGGCCGGTTGCATTTGCATGGGCTATCTCCGTAGGCTATGCACAGATATATGTAGGTGTACACTTCCCTTTCGATATATTATCGGGGGCGCTGATAGGCACCTGTACCGGGGTAGTAACGGGCATTGTCTTCAATAAAATATACAAGCTGGAAAAAACCGCGCCCGCCGAAGCTTAATTTTTGCCTTGTATATAGTCGCTAAACTCGTCTTTGCTGCTGCTGAATGAAAATTCGCTTTCCAGCTTCCAGTAGTTTTTGGCATCCATTACCGCCGTGTATGCCCATTTGGCAAATTCCAGCTTTGAGCTTTCAAAACTCAGCCAACCCATCATTTTCTGTACCTGGGCGGTATAATAGGTAGTATTGGCCAGTACCGATTTCATGAGCTTGAGCTTATCCGTATCGGTAATGCGGTCGTTCACACGGCTTTTCAGGTCATCCATATCCTGCTGGCTCAGCACATTTCTATCGTCATACTGGCGGTAATCGGGTTCCCTGCGGTCGTTCCATTCATCCTCCTCGTCCAGCGGCCTTGTCCGCAACATTACTTTGCCCTTATAGGGGTTTACCACGCAGGTGGTAATGGTATTGCGCCGGGTGCGTACATAACCGCTGTAGAGCAGCTTTGCCGCACCGCCCTGCTCGTCACGGTAGGCTTTGTAGGCATATACCTTCAGGTAATGCGAGCCTGCTGGCAGGTCGCCTATGGTTATGGAAGTGCCGTGCCGGTCGTACACGCGGTTGTCTATAGTGACCGTAAGGGGCGAATGGTCGCTCAGTCTTACTTTCAGCACTGCCCTTCTTGACTGTGCACAGGCTGCGGAGCTGGCCAGCAGGAACATTATTCCAATGAATATATTTTTCATAGACTGCTGTTTGTATGTGTGTATACTAAAGCATCAACCAATACACATGCCAAACAAAGGTACGCCTTTAACTGCGCGCCAAGGTTTAACGCGGCATTAACAGCGCACAAAGTATGCCTGTTGATATGGCCGCATTCAGCGATTCCGCCCCGCCCCTGCGGGGTATGGTCACCTTATGGCTTGCTTTTTCAACAAGGGCAGGGTCTACCCCCTTCGATTCGTTGCCGATTAGCAATATGCCTGCGGATACCTGCGGTGCATCATATACACTGCCGCCCCCCAGCACGGCTGCGAAGACGGGTATCTTTGCATTGCCGATGAGTTCATCAAGCCGGGCAGTATGCAGTGTTACCCTCAGGTGGCCACCCATGGCCGCCTGCACTACTTTAGGGTTGTAAACATCTGCACAACCCGGCGAGCATACAATATGCCCGATGCCAAACCAGTCGGCTATACGGATGATGGTACCCATATTGCCGGGGTCTTGTATCTCGTCCAGCGCCAGGCACCACTCATCGCCATTGTACGCGGGCACATCTTCGGGCATGTGTACCACCAGCAGTGCTTTGTGGGCCGTTTGCAGTGCCGATACGCCTGTAAGCCCTTCTTCGGTTACAATGCACAGTTCCGCTTCACCGTGCCTGCCTACGAGTTCACGGTTGGCCACCGCCCAGCTTTCCGTACAAACAATCATTTGTATACGCGCTGCCGAAGACAGCCACTCACGGGCAATTTTATCCCCTTCGGCTATGAACACATGATGTTCTTTACGGTATTTTTGCTGCGTTAATGAACGAATATATTTACTTTGCGCTCTGGATAACATCGGAACAAAACTAAAATTAATTGTCCCAAACTGATACATGAACTACGGAAGAATTGCCTTTACTGTCGTTTCGCTTCTTTTCCTAATGGCAATATGGGTATCAGGTACGGGTTGCAATACCACCAAAAACCTGAAAGAAGGCCAGTATCTTCTGCGTTCCAATAGTATCAAGCTGAAATCGGACAAGGGCATTACCGAAAAGGGAGAGCTTACGGATAACCTTTCCGCACTTATAGTACAAAAGCCCAATACCTATATTCTCGGTATCATACCTTTTAAGTTGTGGCTGTACAATGTTCGTTATAAGAAGTATAAGAACGACACTGCCAACTTCCAGCTCAAATCGAAAACAGTGGAAAAGCCGGTCATTTATGATAGTTCCACCATCAGCAAATCGGCGCTGAACATGCGGGGCTACCTGTTTCATGAAGGCTATTTTTATCCCGAGGTGAATGACACGACCGTATTCAAAGGGAAAAAGGCTTATGTGACCTATAAGATAAAAACCGGCACCAATTACCTGATTAACAATGTAACGCTGGATGTAAACGACAGCGATATATACAGGTTTGTAGCGCGAAACATGGATCGCACAAACCTGAAGAAAAACCTTGAATTCAACTATAGCCTGCTGGAAGAGGAGCGCAGCAGGATAACCGCCGTATTGAAAGAATACGGGTACTATAAGTTTTCAAACGACAACGTGACCTTCGTGCTCGATACGCTGAACAAGCAGTATTTCAAGGACATGGAGAACCCTTTCGAAAGCGCGATTAACTTTATCGCCCTGCAAAAAAAACAAAAGAAGCCTACACTCGATATCAAAGTGATCATACGTGCCGATGAAGACTCTTCGGCCTTTTACAGGTACGGCATCAATAGGGTGCGGGTTTTCCCCGATTTCCAGGGCCGCAGCGACTACCGCGACCCCAATATGATTCAGGACACTACGGCGGGCGTCATATTCCGTTACCGTAAGGAAGATTATTATATCCGGGAAAAAGTAGTGGTGAAACACCTGTTCCTGCAGCCGGAGACTTATTTTGCACAGTCCGATTACGACCAGACCATCAGCAAGCTGAATGAGCTGGGCGTATTCCAGTCGGTACGCATCACGTTTATAGAAGACACCTCGCGCGGTGGGCATTGGCTGAACTGTAATATATACCTGAACCCGGGCAAAAAGTTTGACTACAGCACCACGCTTGAAGCATCGAACGGTACCAACTACGCCCTCGGCAGCGCCCTTACGCTCACCCTGCGCAACCACAACCTTGCCAAAGGGGCCAACCTGCTGACCACTACCCTGAGCGGGGGTATCGAGTTCAGGTACAACGATACCCTGGGCAATAACTTCTTTAAAGATTTTGCCCTGCAGACAAGAAACTTCGGTGTCAGTTCCAACATCGAGTTCCCCAAGTTCCTGGTGCCTTTTAAAAACGATTTCAGCAGGCGCAATTCGCCCCGTACCGTAGTAGGTGCCGGTGTAAGCCTCCTGCAAAGGGTCAATTATTTTACGCTCGTCAATATATCTTCCAGCTTCACTTATAAATGGCGGGAAACCAGTACCAAAAACTGGGAGTTTTCACCGGCTTTTATCAACATCATCAAAACCCCGTACATATCCGACAGTTTCCAGAAAAGGCTGGATGAGAACTCTTTCCTGAGAAATACGTACAAAGAAACGTTCATAGAAGGTGAGAATGTGGCTTTTTATTTTTCTGACAGGGATAAACGTCCGGGTAAAGACTACTCTTATATGCGCCTGGGTATGGAAGAGGCAGGTGGTATCGTAAAAGGGATTAATGCACTATCCGGCGATACCGGTGCAAACTTTGCCCAATACCTGAAATTTGACTTTGATGTGCAGCATTTTTTCCTGCAAAGACATTCCACAGTAGCCACCCGTTTCCTTGCAGGTATAGGCGTGCCTTACGATAAGTCGGTAACCCTGCCCTATATCAAGCAATACTATGTAGGCGGAGCATACAGCATACGCGGTTACCGCATCAGGCGGCTGGGCCCCGGCAGTTTTTACGATACATCGGCCAAAACCTCCAGCACCGTCATCGACCAGACCGGCGACATAAAACTGGAAATGAACCTGGAATACCGCTTCGATATGCTGCAGCTTTTCTCAGGCGCTATCGGCCTGAAAGGCGCCGTGTTTGCCGATGCGGGTAATATATGGCTGTATAACGAATCGGATAAATTCCCCGGCGGCAAGTTCGAGTTTTCAGACCTGGGCAACGGCCTGGCCATCAGCACGGGCGTGGGCCTGCGTTTTGATGTGGCCGGGTTCTTCCTGGTAAGGCTGGATGTGGGCATGCCCGTCAAAAACCCGCACTATGCCGATTATGCCATCACCCTGCCGCAGGTACACCGCGACTGGGTATTCAAATATATAGATTTCGGCAGCGCTGACTGGCGCAGGCAAAACCTCGTATTCAACTTCGCTATCGGCTATCCTTTCTGATATATGCTTTATGGATATTTCTCCAAGCCCATAGCTTTTAATATCTTTGGCATATATGCGTAATATTAAGATCATTGAAGTAAGATCTGAAATAGGAGCGGGAACCCGTGGCGCAAGCCTCGGCATAGAAGCAATCAGGATAGCTGCCCTCGATTTTATGAGCAGCTTTTTCGTCAACTTCCCTTCAGAGCAGGTAGAGAATGAAAACAGGTTGCTGTACGAGCCTGTCGCCTCGCCTTATGCAAAGCGGATACAAGGTATTTATACCATGTACGAGCGTATTGCCAAATCGGTATCGGAAACCATAAAATCGGGATTGTTCCCCGTGGTGCTGGCGGGCGACCACAGCACAGCAGGGGGCACAATAGCCGGGATAAAAATAGCCAAACCCCAGAGCAGGCTGGGCGTAATATGGATAGATGCGCACGCAGATATGCATACGCCGTACACCACCCCCTCGGGCAATATGCACGGCATGCCGCTGGCAACAGCGCTGGGTGAAGATAATAAAGACTGCCAGGTGCACAGCCCCGACCAGCTGACGGTAGAGTTTTGGGAAAAGCTGAAAAACATAGGCAAGATAAACCCGAAGATAAAACCCGAAGATATTGTTTTCATAGCCCTGCGCGACTATGAGAAAGAAGAAGAATACCTGATAAAGAAATACGGCATCAAGGTAATACCTGTACAGGAGGTAAGAAGAAAGGGCGTGGAGAACGTGGTACGCCAGACCATGCTGCACCTCAGCGCCTGCGATGATATTTATGTTTCATTCGATGTGGACAGCCTCGACAGCTCCATATCGCGCGGAACGGGCACACCGGTAAGCAACGGGCTGAAAGAGCGCGAGGCAGAAGACATGATGGCATCTTTCATGCAAACGCATAAGATATGCTGCTTTGAAGTAACAGAAGTAAACCCCACTCTCGACAAAGAGAACCTGATGGCCGAAATAGCCTTTAACATACTACAGCGCAGTGTGAACCTGCTGCTGGTGAACTAAACAGGAAAACGGTGGTCAGGAGGCCACCGTTTTCTTTTATTTTTTAACAACCGGGAAAGGATTTATCGCCTTACTATTTTGGATTGATATATGTTCTTACCGTTTTCTTCTACTACCAGCATATAAACAGCAGGTGCAAGGTGCTTCGTATTTAACCTCACCGCCCTGTCACTGGCAGCCTCACTTATACAAACTTTACCGGATGCATCTAATATCTTTACGGTCCTTCCGTCCTGTTTGCCTTCAAACACAATGTTCAATTCATTATCGCAGGGGTTGGGGTATATGACATTGGCTGAACCTGGCGGTATATTTTCAACCTTTGTACCAATAATATTATAACATGCAGACGTATCGATACACCCGCCCTTATTAATGATTACCGCGTAGCTGCCCGTCTGTACCGGCTGCAGCTTCCATGTTGTATCGTCCGGCAATATGGCATACCCGTTATCGCACGATACCCATTGATAAGAGGCGGCAGATGCATCTGAAAGAAGATAATGATTCACTACGGTGACGTGTGTATTTATAACATTACTGGCAACGGTTACTGATAGTGTGTCCTTATCGTTGCCGGCATCTGTAACAACAACCGTATATGTGCCGGCGGGTACATTGTTCACAACGCTTGAGGTATCGCCTGTTGACCACAGGTAGCTATATGGCGGAACACCCCAGGAGGCGGTCACGGACAATGTACCGTTTGAAGCTCCCGCGCAGGCGGCCGTTGAAGCTGCTGTAGTTATCAGCGGCACTTTCTGGTAGGCTGAAATTCTTCTGCCGATGCCCCCGAGATATTTTGATTTTCCGCCGGCAAAAATGCTGTTCTTAAAAACAACCATTTTATTTACAGCACTGTCTGTTAAAAAATAATTATCGCTCAGGAAAGTGAGTGTGGGTATATATACCGAAAGGCTATGCGCTATATAACTCCCCATAACCAGAGGTTGATAATAAAAATCTCCACCTATTAAAAAAGTATCCGCCAATACACACATGGTATTTACAGACGGCGGGCCATATGATAAATAAGAATTAAACGCAGCAAGCACCGTCCACGTATTGCCGTTGAATTTGTAAAACAGGTTGTAATTGCCGGCAATGGTTTGCTTGCAACAGGCATAAATAGTATCATTATATACGCCAATGTCGGTTACTTCGTGGTAAATTGTATAAGGTGTTACCAGTTGGAAGCCTGTAGTGTTGTTCCACCTGATAACATTTGCGGGTGCTGCGTTGTAAGAAAAGTTGCCCCCCAGGTACAAGTTATTGTTTTTTACCTCCATGGTATTCACTACACCGTTCAGCCCTGTTATTGCGGTCCAGTTTGTTCCATCCCATTTAGCAAAATTTACGTTTGTAGCCGAATTGCAGATGTCAAACAGGCCGGACGCATACAGGCTTCCATTATATACCATCAGGTCTTTAACAGTGCCGCTGAGACAACCTACGGCCTGCCAGTTCGTGCCGTCCCATTTTGCTACATCGTTTACCGCGTTGCCACCTGCCAAACTGAATGTGCCGCCAACATAAATATTACTGTTATAGCTCACAATTGCATTGACAACACCATTAACACCGCTACCCATGTCGTGCCAGGTATATACCCCGTTATTTTCTGTTACATACGCTACATTCGAAGTACTGATAGCACTGTCTATCATTGAAAATCCACCACCTATGTACATACGCTGTGTATTATTATCAACATACAGCTCGTTAACGTAGCCATTTGTTCCCTTTCCTACTTTAACCAACCCGTTTTTAGGCGCATATGTAGGCTGTATCCATGCCAGCTCATCTACGGTAAAGCCATTTTCTTTAGCCCAGTTAATTAATTCAGGATATTTCACCAGTTGGTGAACATAGGCCAGGTTATTTTCCGCAGCTATTTTCCTCGATATGGCTTCATGCCCCGACGCTTTGATAAGGTAACCTACGGCGCAGAAATTGTCATGTTTATCGATAAAGATGGGTGTGCGGTAAGCGTAGTCTTCGTTTTGCGGAAACCTGCCGGACAGCAGGTACCCATGTAAATAGTTCAGGCATGCAAGCCTGTTGGCCTTTTGTTCCGGCGACAAGGTAGATATATCTGCGCTTCTCAATGTCTTTTCTACCAGTGTGAGGTGCAGGCGTATCCAATCCGTTGCAGTGTGATAGTCGTCAACATGCAACGTAGACACATCTACAGAAGGATGGTCCTGCCAATACTTATTGATGGTCTGTAAATGATTAAAAACAGGGTTGCCATAGCTTCCCAAAAAGAAAAAAGATAAAATAAGGGTGAATAGTACGCGCATAAAAAAAGGTTTATTGCAATAGTAAAGACAGGTAATTTTAACTATCGGTTTGGAAAACAAACGGGGCAAGTGTTGCTGACCTGCCCCGTTTTCCGTTTATCTTGTAAGCTCAAAACGCATTCCTTTGCCTTTTGCCCCCCTTCCTTCGGGCGATATGACGCTTATCTGGTCGAAGTAAACCGTATCGCCAGGCTTTGACCTTTCCGTAATATTTTGTTTCAGAAAAGTGCTGAGGCTGTCGCCATAGCATATCTCCGAAAGGAAATCGGTCAGCCATACGGGGTTGCCTACCGAATCTTCATACAAGTTGCGCTCCGCATACGTCAGCAGGAAGCCATCGACCCTGTACTCCCTGCCGAGGGAATCTTTCGAAGTAAGCCCCTGCTTTACCAGTGTATTGAACTCGTTGACACTAATATTACCACCACTTTTGTCTGTATGGCCCAGGTACACAGGTATGGGCTTAGGCTTCGGCACTTCTTTTTTCTCCTTATCCTTCGTTTGCGCCGATGCGGCCACAGCAAATGTTGCCAGCAACAAAATGAGTATGTGGTAAGTCCGTTTCATTATCCTAAAGTTATAATAAACTGAGACTTTCTTCAATAGCCTTTATTTTGGCCATTGCATCTGCCTGCTTCTTACGCTCGTTCTCTATTATTTCCGGTTTGGCATTTTGTACAAAACGCTCGTTGCCGAGTTTTTTATCTATACTCACCAGGAAGCCTTTCAGGTAATCCAGTTCCTTCTGCATCTGCTCTTTCTGAGCAGTTTTATCAACAGTTTTATTTTTTAATTCAATAAATATTTTATCTGTTCCTACTACTAAAGAAACATCTGCATTTAACTGAGGGGTATCGACTAAGGATATGGGACTTGTATTTACTTGTTTTTCTATTATACTACCTGTTGCACCATAAAAATTTGAATCTAACGTTGTAATATAAATATCTATTGGTTCTTTTGGACTGATCTTATTTTTAATTTTAACATCTCTAAAAGATTTAATTAAATGTTTTAGAAAAGCACCATAGTTTATTGTCTTTTCATCAATTTTGTTATTAACAATAGTTGGAAGTTGTTTCACTATTAAATCATCTCCCTCCTTTCTAGCTCTAAGATGATGGTATATTTCCTCGGTCACAAAAGGCATATACGGGTGCAGCAGTTGCAGCAGTTGCTCATAAATATCAATCGTGCGGTTGTATACTTCGCTAGAAATATTTTCACCCATGGCAGGTTTTACCCACTCCAGGTACCAGGAGCAAAAATCATCCCAGATGAGCGAATAAATGGTTTTTAACCCTTCGCTCAGGCGGAAGCCGGTTATCAGTTGTTCTACTTCCGCAGCCGCTTCGGCAATGCGTTGTTCTATCCACTGCATGGCAAATGCCGCGTTGCTACTATCTGCACCGGCAGCTACACGGCTTTCCCATGTCTTCACCAGTTTCAGGGCATTCCACATCTTATTGCTGAAGTTGCGGCCCTGTTCCAGGCTGCCTTCATCAAACAGCAGGTCGTTGCCCGCAGGCGATGATATCATTACGCTGAACCTTACGGCATCGGCGCCAAAATCTTCTATCAGTTTCAGCAGGTCGGGCGAGTTACCGAGCGATTTACTCATTTTTCTTCCCTGCTTATCGCGCACAATGCCTGTGAAATACACCTTATCAAAAGGCTTTTGCCCCATGAACTCGTACCCGGCCATTATCATACGCGCCACCCAGAAGAAGATGATTTCCGGGGCAGTCACCAGCGTGCTGGAGGGGTAATAATATTCGAGGTCTTTGTTGCCGGGGTTTTCGTTCCAGCCAAATACCTGCATAGGCCACAGCCAGCTGCTGAACCAGGTATCCAGCACATCTTCTTCCTGTTTTAGTTCGGGGTGCTGTGCGGCCAGCTCCGGTTTGGCTGCCTTATATTTTTCCTGCGCCTCAGCGGCTGTATGGGCTACATATATTTCCCCTTCGCTATCGTACCAGGCAGGTATGCGCTGCCCCCACCATAGCTGGCGGCTGATACACCAGTCTTTGATGTTCTCCATCCAGTGGCGGTACAGGTTTTTGAATTTGGCGGGGTGAAACTCTACCGTATCATCCATTACCGCCGTCAGCGCAGGCCCTGCAAGCTCCTGCATATTGCACCACCATTGCATAGACAGGCGTGGTTCAATCACCACATCTGTTCTTTCAGAAAAACCTACCTGGTTGCTGTAGTCTTCTTCTTTTACCAGGTTGCCGGCTTCGCGCAGGTCTTCTACTATTTTCTTACGCACTGCAAAGCGGTCTTCGCCAACATACAGTTGTGCGGCCTCGCTCATAGTGCCGTCTTCGTTCAGCGTATCTATTACCTGCAGCTTGTGTTTGATGCCGAGGTTATAGTCGTTTATATCGTGTGCAGGTGTTACTTTCAATGCACCCGTACCGAATTCGATGTCTATATAATCATCATAGATAATAGGTATACGGCGGTTGATAAGCGGCACAAAGCAATACTTGCCTTTCAGGTGCGCATAGCGGGGGTCGTCGGGGTGTACACATACTGCCGTATCGCCCAGTATGGTTTCGGGGCGAACGGTGGCAATGGTGATATATTCCTCCGTATCGCTGTCAATGCGGTAGCGTACGTAATATAGTTTCGAATTGGTTTGCTTGTGTATTACCTCTTCATCGCTGAGCGCCGTTTTTGCCTTCGGGTCCCAGTTAATCATTTTCACACCACGATAGATGTACCCCTTTTCATACAGCTCAACAAATACGCGTATCACTGCTGCATAATAGTCGTCATCCATGGTAAAGGCCGTACGCTCCCAATCAAGGGCGCAGCCCAGTTTCTTCAACTGTTGCAGGATGATGCCGCCGTATTTCTCTTTCCATTCCCAGGCATAACTCAAAAATTCATCACGGCTCAGGCTTTTTTTATCTATGCCACGCTCGCGCAGCATACCTACTACTTTGGCCTCGGTAGCTATAGACGCATGGTCGGTACCCGGTACCCAGCAGGTATTGTAGCCCTGCATTTTGGCACGGCGTATCAGTATATCCTGTACGGTATCGTTCAGCGCATGGCCCATGTGCAGCACACCTGTAACATTGGGCGGGGGGATGACGATGGTATAGGCCGGCCTGCTGTCAGGCTCCGATTTAAAGTATCCTGATTTGTCCCAATGTTCGTACCAATGTTGTTCGGCTTCGCCGTGCTGAAAGTTTTTACTGAGTTCCATTTTATATCTGCTGTGCTAACTAATGTAAGTGTGCAAAGATAATATTTAAGCCGTATGATATAGTTTGACCGCATGGTTAAATAGTCATGATGCAGGCAAATCGCATTACACAAACATGAAATATTTATTTATATTGCACGAAAGCGAAGAATAATGAAGCGATTTTTACTCTTACCATTTATAATATTAGGCATAGGTTCCGCCAGCGGGCAGGCTCCCGTATGGAGCACCGATGTGGCGCCTATCCTGTTTAATAAATGTGCAGGCTGCCACAGGCCGGGAGGCATTGCACCGTTCTCTATGCTTACATACAACGATGCACAATCGCATGCGGCAGCTATGTCGGCAGCTGTGCAAACAAAGAATATGCCCCCGTGGCCGCCCGACCCTGCTTACAACCCGCTGGCACATGAGCGCTTGCTGTCACAGGCCGAAATCGATGCCATTAAAAACTGGGCCGCAGGCGGCGCGCAGCAGGGCGACCCTAACCTTGCCCCGCCGCAGCCGCAGTTCAATGCCAACGGCGACCTGCCCGGCACACCCGACCTGACGGTGCAGATACCGACGTTTACTTCTACAGCATCTTCGGGAGACGTGTACCAATGCTTTGTTATCCCCAGCAACCAGTCTGCTGAAAAATATATTACCGCCTTTGAGGCTATACCGGGCAACAGGGAAATAGTACACCACGTACTGGTATATGCCGATACTACGGGCGTATGTGCCAACCTGGATGCCGCTACACCCGGGCCGGGTTATGTGAGCTTTGGCGGCGTGGGCAGCAACGATGCCCGCCTGCTGGGCGGATGGGTACCGGGCACCTCGCCCATACAAATGCCGAATGGTTTTGGCATCAGGCTGCCTAAAAATGCAGACATCGTTGTACAGATACACTACCCTGCGGGCACTGCGGGACAAACGGACGATACCAAAATCAATTTCTTCTTTTCATCTGCCGCTGCCGTGCGCAGCGTGAATATAGACCCGGTACTGAACCATATAACCAATATATCGCCCGCGCTGTACATACCTGCCAACCAGGTAAAAACTTTTACGGAAAAGCAACTGGTGCCGTTCAATGCATCTGTTTTGGGCGTAGCGCCGCACATGCACCTTATAGGCAGGAAGATAGATGTTTTCGGCGTACCCTTCGGCACTACGGACACACAGAAATATATCCGCATCAATAAATGGGACTTCCAGTGGCAGGGCTTCTATATGTTTAAGAAAATAAAGAAAGCGCCCATAGGCACTACGCTCTACTCTACTGCTTTTTACGATAACACTTCCGGCAACCCCGCTAACCCCAGCAACCCGCCGCAGGATGTATCGGCAGGGGAAGCTACTACCGATGAAATGATGCTGACGTATTTTTTATGGACACAATACCAGAACGGTGATGAAAATATAGTCATCGACAGCAGCTTCGGCGTAAACGTTCCCGAACCGCTGTACCGGGAGCAGGAACTGTTCGCTCCTTACCCTAACCCGGCATCGGGCTACATAGTAGTGAAATCGTACTTTGACAAGCCGCAAAACGGCAGCCTGGATATTACGGATATGAACGGCAGAATAGTAAAACGGCTCAGCACGGACGAGCCTGTGAAAGCGGGCTACCAGGTGCGGAAATATCCTGTGGCGGATATACCTGCGGGCATATACCTGCTGCGGCTCCACACCGGGGGAAACATGCTGACGCAGAAACTGGTAATCAACAGGTAATGAAACACGATGCATAAGAAAGGCTACCCACGGGTAGCCTTTTTACATTCACTCCTTCACAATCATTTTAAAACCGAGGCCGTAAGCATTCAGTATCTCGATGCTCTTTTCCGCCTTTATCAGTTTCCTTATTTTACTCAGGTACACATCCATACTCTTCGCAGAAAAATAGTTATTTATTATTCTGTTCAGCCACACTTGCACAAAAACTCAATGTTAGTCAATCGTTTTTATCGATACTTAATTACTATTGGATTGTTTCTCAAATTGTATAAAAAATCGTAAATATTTTCTGATTTAACTTCTACTTTACCACTGTCTAATTTTTCACAAAATTCAATAGTTTCATTAGCATTGTATCCTGCTTTGTGATAGTCTGAAACAAAGAAGACCCACCGCGTTTTATTTTGTCTTAACCTGGGCTGAATATCAAATTCAGATAATTTTATTGTTTCACCGTTGATTACAGCATATCCGTTTAATCTTTCGTTTTCAGAAACAATAGTTCCGTCATTAAGCACCCCAACATTATAACTTGTACCTCCTATGTCGGATTGTATGTCAAATGGTTCGAGCTTTTCTGATTTGATAAGTATAAATTCGTACTGTAGTTCAATATCCATGCAAACCCACATTTCACCTATCTTTATTTCCCATCCAAATACAGAAATAAGCCAATTACCATTGGATAACTTTTTTATCCGCTCTACATAATAGTCACCACCAGAGTGTTTATACCAAAATGTTCTTAAGAATTTAGCAACGCTTAAGTCGTTTAATATTTGGTTTTGAATTTTAGGGTCATCAATTTTGTGAATACCGTCATCGTATGCTGGAATTGCTTTTCTTATTATGTCATCAAGTGCCTCTAAATTGTTCGTAAAACACTCTGTCCACTCATCAAATTCTTCTTTTTCTTCTTTGTTATAGTTACAATTAGAATTTCCTGCTTTTGAAATGAAGACTTCGATTTTGTCGTGTATTCTCTCTATATTGAAAGAAGGATTTAGTTGCTCTTTGCAGTCTTGAATAAATTTTAAAATTCCCTTTCTTTCATAAACTTTTAGACCTATTCTACCTAAATCTAAAAAGCCCAAATCACTAAAGTCAGTATTGGGCAGAATCAGAGGTATAATATTTTCTTTTGGTAGCGTCGCCCAAGCCGCCCCTACCTCGTTAAGACAAACTTCGCTGGATTTATAATTCTTTGAAATAAAAAGTAAAGCAAGGCAAGATAGATTTATCTCCTCTTTTAATCTGTCTGGTATATACTGTCCGCTATTAACACCTTGCCCTTCCATACTTGAGCAAAAAATCCTATTTGCTGGAACGTCCAAGCCAAGTTTTAGAACATTTTCAACGAAGGATTTTACAATATCTATATCTTTTGAAGAATGGCTTATAAATATTTTTTCTTTATTCATCTAATTGGTTTTGTTTCGGTCTTTAGTATGTTGCCTAACTTGTAAATAGAAACAAGTTTACTACCTTTTATTATGAAATGCAATTTTCCCCTAATACATTTGTCATTCTACATAAATATAGATCTACATTGATATACAAAAATGCGCATTGCGTATTTTGTATATTTCGAAATAAACCTGAATGACGGCTTTTTTTCGCAAAATGTCTTATTGAATATCTCATCATTTGAACTGGAAGCTATCATTGCATATGAGGTAAAGTGAAACTGTAATAACCTCAAGCCCTCCACAATCCAGTTCCATATTTGCACATAAGGTTCAGTTTAAAAATGAACCATTGCAATTGTTTATTGCCATTATAGGGCGTACAATCGAAAAGGCTTGCTAAAAAGGTTAGTCCCTTTTTGTATAAGAAGAGCAGGATATTAGTTTTGGTTTGCGACACAAACTAATACAGGCTAAATTACGAGCAAAGCTGTTTTTTTAGCTATACCAACCATCACAGAACCTTCTGTTACCGTCAAGCCTAAAGAAACTTATTCCTCAATAACACCTTGTTCGTATAGTCAATACAGAAAAAAACAACATCGGCTGACTAAAATCAAAATTAACTTTTTAGTCAGCCGCTTACATTCACTCCTTCACAATCATTTTAAAACCGAGGCCGTAAGCATTCAGTATCTCTATGCTTTTTTCGGCTTTTATCAGTTTCCGGATTTTACTCAGGTACACATCCATACTTTTCGAAGAAAAATAATCATCATTGCCCCACACCTGTTCCAGTATCTGTTTGCGGGGCACTATAGCATTCCTGTTTTGTAACAGTATATGCAGCACATCTGCTTCTTTCAGGCTCAGTTTTTTGGTTTCGTTTTGTACGGTCAGCAGCATTTTGTTATAATCGAATTGCAGGTTGCCGATAGTGATAATGCCCGCTTCGGCCCCGGCAGCTTGTTTGTTTTCCGTTCTGCGGAGTATGGCCAGTATGCGCATATACAGCTCCTGTGTGTTGAAGGGCTTGGTAATATAATCGTCGGCCCCGGTTTCAAAGCCCCTTATCTTATCTTCGTGCTGCCCTCTTGCCGTCAGGAAAACAATGGGAATACAGGGATTATATTTCCTGATTTCGCACGACAACGAAAAGCCGTCGCGGACAGGCAGCATCACATCCAGTATACAGAGGTTGTACTTTCCCTGTAGCAGTGCATTCAGCCCTTCTTCCCCGTTCCTGCACCAGTTTACGCAAAAGCCTTTATGCTCCAGGTTTTCTTTCAGCAGCAACCCGAGGTTCGCATCATCTTCTACAAAAAGGATTTTATTCATGGGCCTGTATTTTATATGCAGGTAAAACAATTGTAAACCTTGTCCCTTCTCCTTCTTTACTTTTCACGGCTATGGTACCGTTGTGGGCATCCACTATCTGTTTTACATAGCTCAGCCCCAGCCCGAAACCCTTTACATCGTGCCTGTCGCCGGTATAGCCCCTGTAAAACCTGTCGAAAATATGTTTCTGTGTTTCCGCGGGCATGCCCGGCCCTTTATCCGTCACCTCTATTTCTATAACGTTATGCCTGTGCCTTGCCGATATCCGTATATCCGGCGCAACCCCGCTATACTTTATCGCATTGTCCAGCAGGTTGCCCAACATAATTTTCAACTGTTCATAATCTCCCGTCACATACAGGTGCGCCGGCTGCATATCGAAAGATACATTGCCCTTCAGTTTGGCAAGCCTTATCTTGAAAGAATTGACAGTTTCATGAATGAGCTGCACCACGTCCGTTTTCGACATTTCCATGTTCCGCCTGCCATGCTCGGCAGTTGCCACCAGCAATACCTGTTCTACGTTTCTTTCAAGATGTTCGTTCTCCTCGGCTATTATCCTTGCATATAATTCATCGTTCCGCTTCGTCTCGTTCCAGTTTTCAAGCGCCAGTTTAATATTGGTGATCGGGGTCCTGAACTCGTGGGTAATATTATTGATGAATGTATTCTTCATCTCCGAAAGCTTTTTCTGGTTCAGTATGGTACGCACGAAATAGGCATAGCTGAGAATCAGTATGATGATAATAATGCCCGAAGATATCATCATGGCCGACATGGTCCTGATGATAATACCGAAAGAATCGGGCACAGCCACCAACAATTCGTAAGGTTTGTCGAACCTGTTTTGCAGGAAAGTGGCCTTTATATTCGTATGTGCAATATCTGCCGGGGTTGTGCCTTTTGCCAGGTACTCAAAACCGGGAGCGCCTGCTTTACGGATGCCTGCTTTGTACACCGTATCCAGGTTGTTTTTCTTCAGTGCCTTTTTTATCAGTGCATCCATTCCGGCTATGTCAATGGCTTCATCAATCCTGAACTTGTTCGACAGCACTTCCCGGTAATTCTGGCTGGTGAGGTTTTGCAGGTTATAGGAATTGGTATCCGTACGTTTAATAACCGGGTTAGCCGCCCCTGTAAAGGTGAATTTCAGCGATATATCTACCGTAGCAGGCCACTTGTCAAACCCCAGCGTACGGTCTTTATAAAAACTGGTGTCTTTCTCATCGTAAAAAACATTGTACAAATCGAGCGTGTCGATATCAGCTTTATCTTTCGGGGCTACGAATTTATCATCCCGGTATTTCTGCCGTATGATGTATATACCCTCCTGTTTTAAATATGCCTTGGAGTACACACTGAAGCAGTAAGCATTTTCCTCTACCTGCTTCACCACCCCGTCCATATCCTCCTTTAGCTGGCGCTCCACGGCTGTCTTTTGCAGGTACACATTCTGGGCTATCCAGTACACCTGCACCCCTATCAGGCACAGGATAACAATACCTGCCAACAGGAACAACCGGTTATCTTTTATACGGCTACTGCTCATTGTCATCAAAGATATATGCTATATAAAACCCATCATATATAAGATATAGGGTTTAACTATTTTTAAGAATGTTTATGAATGATTATATGTTCATTAAGACAGGATGATGTGTTGATTGGATAGCTTTGAGTCTCAGGTTAAAATGGGACCGTTACAATTGTTTTTGCCATAAGGGCATAAGGGCAATACAATTGCAAAAGCTATCCACTCATGGATGGCTTTTTTTCACACTGCATGGACCACGAGGTTAAAGGCATAATTTTTAAGGGGTATTCTGTACACTAAAATCACATCCAATGAGAGTAACCGGAATCATCCTATTAATTATAGGCATCGTTATGATGGTAATCAACGGGATTAACTGGACTACCGAAAAGAAAGTCGTGGACCTTGGCCCCCTGGAAGTTAATAAGGAGCAGAACCATAGTGTAGGCTGGCCTATGTACGTGGGCGGCATTATTGCTGTTGGCGGCATCATACTGGTAGTGGCAGGAGGAAAAAAAGACTGATCGGGCTAATTGTTAAACATTCACTTAAGTTGCTATTCCTAAAGCAGGAAGGGGAATTTATGAGCTATTTTTAGCATCTAAACATAACCCCATGCTTTTGAATAAAAAGAAAAACAAAGCAACCAAAAAGAAATCTGCCCTGCGCGAATGGCTGAATGCAGCTTTATTTGCGGTAGTGGTGGCTACCCTTTTCCGCACGTTTGTATTTGAGGCGTATGCCATACCTTCCGGTTCTATGGAAGGCACATTGCTGATAAACGACCATCTCTTCGTGAGCAAAATGGCTTATGGCGCACGCCTGCCTATGACGCCGCTGGCCGTGCCCCTGGTACATAATACGTTGCCGGTAACAGGCGGAAAATCATACACCGATGCCGTACAATGGAAGTATCACCGCCTGCCGGGCTTTGGCCATGTGCAGCGTAATGATATAGTGGTCTTCAACGGACCTGAAGGAGATACTGCCATAGCCGAACAGCCTGACCTGAATTACTACCAGGCCTGCCACCTGTTTGGGCGTGAGGCCATACTTAACTCATACACCATTGTTACACACCCGGTAGATAAAAAACAGAACCTGGTAAAGAGGTGTGTAGCCATACCCGGCGATGTGCTGGAGATACGGAATGCGCAACTCTTCGTTAACGGCCAGCCTGCAAAACAGTACCCGCATATAAAACATAACTACATAGTAAAAACCACGGGGAATATACCGGTTACGGGTGAAGACCTGGAAATGATAAAGCCTTTGACTAACGGGATATATCTGTATAACCTGGAGCAGGAACAGGCGGATGTATTGAAACAGGTTCCCAACGTTACGGCTGTAGATGTATGGACAATGAAAGCCGGTGACGAAGCGATAAAGCAGCCCGGCGAATGGACTTTTCCCTGCGACACTGCCCATTTTAAATGGAGCAGGGATAATTACGGACCGTTAACCGTGCCCGCGGCGGGCAGCACGGTAAAGCTTTACCCGCAAAACATTGCCTTATACCGCCGTATCATCCGCAACTATGAAGGGAATAAACTGGAAGAAAAAAACGGAAAGATATTCATCAACGGAAAAGAGGCGGATAGCTATACTTTTAAAATGGACTATTACTGGATGATGGGCGACAACCGCCACAATTCGCTCGACTCGCGCTACTGGGGTTTTGTGCCCGAAGACCACGTTGTGGGCGAGCCCGTGATGGTATGGTTCAGCTATGGTGAAAATCCGCTTACGGAAATCCGCTGGAAGCGGCTGTTCCGCAGCCCGCTGGCGCTGGAGCAATAATCTTATAGTTATGTTATTGTATGTAGTGCGTGCCTTTCCGGCACACATTTGTTTTTAGAAAAAATGCTCCGGATATTTGATTAATAGCTCCTCATGAATATATTTGCGTGCAATATCAACTCATAACCTTAAACTATAAATCCTTTATGCATTATCAACTGCACTTTTATTTTCCTTTTTATTACGATTTTTCATATCCATTCATCGGAAATGGTGAATAATGCCCTGGTTCTGTAACCTTTTTCAATCCATACATAAACGAAAATCCAAAACAATGAAATTGAAACCCTTTATGTTGTTGGCCACACTTGTGCTAACCCTGCTTGCGAACGTCAGCTATGCTGCATTTCCTGTAAAAAATGAGGCCCCACCTGCTGCCATGCAGGAATTGGCAGCCAATAACCTGAAAGATGGCATTATCATAGACAATTATACTACCGGCGCTGAAATGAATGCCCCGGCTGCACCCGCACCTTATGGCCAGCAACGCAGAGATAACGGTACACTAGGTATTATTTCGCTGGCATGTGGTGTTGTAGGTACAGTCGCTTTCGGTATTCCCCTGGGCATTGCTGCAGCTATTACAGGTGCCATCGGTATGGCACCGCACCGCTCATTAAAAGGTTTAGCGATTGCAGGCCTCATACTCGGAATATTAGATGTAGTATTTGTGCTGTTAATAGTGGCCGCAATGTAACGGTATCCTGAATAGTCCTGAAAAAAGTTGACAGAATTAGATAGTCCCGGTTGCCTCATGTA
>CAZUMM010000024.1:0-63582 GCA_964621795.1 uncultured Flavipsychrobacter sp. | reverse complement strand
CGGCTGTATATTCCGGCAACAGTAAAGCCGGAATTTCGGGTGCGCGGGATGAAGCAGTAAGTTATACCATAGAAGGGGTGGATACGCGCCCTGCCAAAGCTGTGGCAAGAGAAAACCTGGATAAAGCCGCTGTACTTTTAGGTAAAGGGCAATACCAGTCTGCGTTAAGGGTTTGCGAAAGAGAGATGGATAATGAAGACAGGGGTTTCAGGCAGGAAGCTATGGTAACGGCAGCGCAATGCTATATTAAACTGGGCGATACTTCTAAAGCGAAACAAATATTATCATCTGTAGCAGAAGAAGGCGGCCCGCAGCGGAGAGCCGCACGCAAGCTTTTGAAAGAGCTGAACAAAGAAAAATAATCCTTTTTTATACTGATTCAGGTCATTTATACATAATGCAGGGGATGGTACATTTGTGGGAATGGATACCATTGATACATGGCGGCTACTGGCAGGCATTGCATTCTTTCTGTTGGGAATGAGCATGCTGGAAAAAGCAATCAAAGAACTGTCAGGCCGTAGTTTTAAATTATTTCTTAAAAGGCAGGGTTCAAGGCAATTTACAGCAGTAGGCAGCGGGGCCTTGGCAACATGTATTTTACAAAGCAGCTCTGTTGTCAATCTTATGGTGCTTGCTTTTGTAGGTGCGGGGGTAATGACGATGCAATATGCCCTGGCGGTAACATTGGGTGCTAACCTGGGCACCACGCTCAGCACATGGGTAGTGGCTACCGTAGGATTTAAAATAGATATAGAATATTATGCCCTGCCCATAGTAGGGATAGCAGGCATAGGTGTGGCTTTGCTGCAAAACAATACAAAGTGGTACAGGTGGTGTATGCTGCTGTTTGGCATGGGCTTGTTATTCTTTGGCCTTGCACAAATGCGGGAAAGCATAGAAAGCCTCGTTACCCGTTTCGACTTTTCGTTGCTGGCAAATTACCCGGTTATCGTATTTGTAATAGCAGGTATCATTATTACATCCCTTATTCAATCCAGCTCGGCCACCATTGCTATTGTTTTAAGTGCATTGCATGCAAATGTTTTTCCACTGTATACCGCCACTGCCATAGTACTTGGTTCTGAAATAGGCACTACGCTCAAGCTGCTGATAGCCTCGGCAGGCAGCCTTCCTGCAAAAAAGCGCGTTGCGCTGGGCAATTTTCTCTTCAATATTATTGCTGTTGTACTGGTATTGATTTTTTTAGGGCCGGTCAATCATCTTATTACGGAAGTAATAGGGATAAAAGATAACCTTATTGCCCTTTCGTTTTTTCAAACCCTGATAAACATTGTTTCTATTATTGTATTCTATCCGTTTCTTCATTTGTTTGGCAGTTTCCTGGAAAGGCAGTTTAAGAACAGTAAAAAAGAGACATTATACATTCACAAAGTACCGCCCGCAGAGGTTGAAACTGCTGTTGAGGCACTGGAAAAAGAGACCGGCCGCTTCCTGCAGTATGTGATTCATTATTGCCTTGGTGTGTTGGGTGCAGACAAAAAAAGCGTGAACACAGATGAGGCCTTTACCGAAAAGGACATTGCAGGACAGTATCAATACATAAAGCGGGTACATGGTGATATATATGCTTACTACCTGGCCGTGCAGCAAAAGGTAAGCGATGAAAATACGGTTATACTGCTCGATAGCCTGGCAAGGGTAGCAAGAAATGGTATGTACACAGCTAAAAGCATGAAAGATGCCAGCTACGATGCAGAACAGCTCAGGAATTCTTCCACGCAGGCCAAATATGATTTTTATATACAGGCGGGTAAAATAGCCAGTCGTTTTTTTGATAAAATATACCATTTGCTGGGAGAAGAGGTTTTACAGGATGGTGCGGAACTGGTACGGCTATATAACGAGGTGCAGGAGGCATACAAACAAACCCTGCACAACTTGTATAAAGAACAGGCCCTGAAAACACTTATAGAAACGGATGTGTCGACTGTAATCAATTTTAACCACGAAGTGTATGCATCGCTGAAGGCAATGATATTTGCTATAAAAGATTTCCGTCTTTCTCCGGCAGATGCTGTTTATTTTGAAGATATACCCGGCTTTATCAGGTAATGGGGTTTCCCGTACCTGTTTATGTATCTATCTTTAGGCGGTATGAAAAGAATATTACGATGGCTGGGCACCCTTTTTATTTTTATCGTTATCGCCAGCCTCGCCATAAATATATGGCTGGCGCGTGCTGCGGATAAATATGTGTATACCGACATACAGGAACTGCCGCATAATACCTATGCTATGGTGCTGGGCACGGTAAAGTTTGATGATATGGGAAAGGAACACGAGATATATAAAGAACGGATACAAACGGCCTTTTTATTATACCAGTCGGGGAAAGCAGATTCTATACTGGTAAGTAGTAACAATACCCGCCGGTACGGGTATAATGCCGCCACTATGAAAGCCGATCTTATAGCACTGGGGGTCCCTGCTTCAAAGATAATTGTTGATGCATACGGGTTGCGGACACTGGATAGCATACTGAGGTGTAAGAAAAAATTTGGCATATCAACAGTAACCATAGTATCGCAAAAACGCCATTGCGAACGTGCTATATACCTGGCACAAAATAAAAACCTGGACGTGGTTGCATTTCCAGCACCATCGGGCGGGGCCGGCAAAGACCTCGGCACATTGTTTCATGAGCAGGTTGCAAGGTTTGTTATGATTGCAGATTTGCTTACGGGGAGACAGGCTGCGACATTAAAATAAATTAAAAACCGCTTGTTGGCGGACAAGCGGTTTTAAAAGGTCTTTGTGGAGCGTACATGGTGATGTATAGTCTACAGGGACAGTACGTATTGTCATTTATTGAGTGGGGTCAATACCCACACGCACCACTCTCTCTTATACCTTGTATTAAAGATAGCGTAATAATTCATATAAATGCATTAAAAGCCAACTTTTTTCAATGACTGCTGTACCTTTTAATAGTTAAATTCCCCCTTTTTGCTTGTTTTTCGTTTTGTATTTTCACCGCCTGAATTGACAGGTATGAAAAAAGTTTTATTGCTCGGCTGGTTTAGTGTATTAATACTCAATGCTTTTGCGCAAGATGGTACTGGTTACCGTAGTAAAGAAAACCCGCTTTACTGGAAAAACAGGAAACCCGACGCGGCTTACTGGCAGCAAGACGTGAATTATAAAATAGATGCACGGATTGATGAAAATGCGAATGTTATAGAGGCAAAAGAGACCCTGGAGTACTGGAATAATTCTCCTGATACGCTTACTTACGTGTACTTTCACCTTTTTCAGAATGCATTTGTAAAAGGCTCGCACCTGCACGAGCTTGAGAAAGCCAACCATGTAAAACCGCAGATGGGTAAATATGAAGCTGCCGGCCTGGGAACGGAAGTAAGCGGCCTGGAAGTAGATGGTATGCCTGCTAAAATACAATTGGATAATACGGTAATGAAAGTTTACCTCGATAAACCGTTGTACCCCAACAGCAGCGTTACATTTACCATGAGGTTTAAAACTTATTATGATAACGGTGCTACCCGCAGGCGCATGAAAATGTATGATGCATGGGGCTTTAAACACTATAACGGTGTACAATGGTTTCCCAAGATATGCGTGTATGACCGGAAGTTTGGCTGGGATACCTACCAGCACCTGAATAAAGAATTTTACGGCGATTTTGGCAGCTACACGGTCTCCCTCGATTTTCCTTCCAACTATGTAGTGGAAGCAACAGGCGTATTGCAGAACCGGGATGAGGCACTGCCCGAAGAACTGAGAAAGAAACTGGATATAAAAAACTTTGCTAAAAAGAAATGGAACGAGCCGCCGTCTGTTATTACGCCTTATGTAAAAGGTGAACGTAAGGTTTGGAAATACAAAGCAACCAATGTACATGATTTTGCCTTTACTGCCGACCCCTCTTACCGCATAGGCAGCACTACGTGGAATGGTATTGAATGTGTGGCCATAGCGCAGGAGCCGCACGCAGCAGGCTGGCAAAACGGCGCTGAATACGTAGCGAAAATCATAAAAACTTTTTCGGAGGATATTGGCATGTACCAGTATCCCAAAATGGTAGCCGCCGATGCGGCAGATGGTATGGAGTACCCCATGCTGACGCTTGACGGCGGCAGCGACCCCGGCTATCGCGGTTTGCTGGTGCACGAAATAGGGCATAACTGGTTTTATGGTATGGTGGGCAGCAATGAAACGTACCGCGCTGCACTGGATGAAGGGTTTACCCAATTCCTTACGGCATGGGGGCTGCGGCGGATAGATGGCAATAACCTGAAAGAATCGCTGCCGAAATCGAAATACAAAAGAAAATTTACAGAACCTACAGATGTGCTCGACCTCAGGGTGCTGAATGCATACACTTACGATGCTTTGAATAAGAATGAACTGCCACTGAACACGCATTCCAACGATTTTCATGATGCATTGGGACATGAAGGCGGTTACAGGCTGGTATATTACAAAACAGCCTCTATGCTCTACAACCTGCAATACACCCTGGGTGATTCCCTGTTCCTTGCAGCAATGCAGCATTATTTCCACCAGTGGCGTTTTGCCCACCCTTATTTCAATGATTTCCGCAGTTCCATTATCCAGTTCAGCAACGTGGACCTAAACTGGTTTTTCGACCAGTGGATAGAAACAACCAAAAATCTCGACTACGGCATTGGCCGTATCAGGCATATACCCGGCAATGATAGTTTTGCTATCTGTTTTGAGCGTAAGGGGCAAATGCAAATGCCGGTCGATTTTACTGTAACCGCTAAAGACGGGAACAAGCATAATTTTCATATTCCCAATACCTGGTTTGTAAAGCAAACAGGTGCGACTGTTTTACCCAAATGGTTTGGGTGGGGCAAACTCAACCAGACCTATTCGGCCCGTGTACAAGTGCCCTCTGGCATCAGGAGTGTACAAATAGATACAAGCTACCGCCTGGCAGATATCGACTATGAGGATAACTATAAATCAAGATGCCTACCCGTTAGCCCCAAAGCCATTAAGCTGAAACTGGATGATGGCTGTATAGCCCCCTGGGACAGGAAGCACTATCGTTTATACATGCGTCCCGATGTATGGTATAACAGTTTAGATGGCGTAAAGGCCGGTATTCATTTCGAAGGAAATTATCTATACAGCCTGCACAAACTGGACGCGACAGTTTGGCTCAATACCCACTGGCTGCAAAACAAAGACTACTACGTATTTCAGAGTGAGGGGTATTACAACCGCTATATGCCGGTGAATTATACATTCAACTATACTACTCCCGTTACAAAGCAGATGCCTAAGCTGCAGGTACAACTGAACAGCCGCCTGCTCGATGGTCTTTGGTACCATCGCGGTGGTTTTAACTGGCTGCAAAATGATGATAACACCATTTCACTGTATGCACAAACTATGTGGCGCCCTTCCGGTTATGACCTGGATTACCTGGTATACCCTATGGAGTGGAGTAGTATGACGGCAAGGCCCAATTCTTCCCTCAATGCATCATGGACACACCGCTATAATTATGTGCATGGTAACGGTACTTATACATTTAATGTAAGGACCCCGCTGTTTACAGGAAATTCAGCTACAGCCTTCGATTATTCTTACGGGCAGCTTGAAGCGGTTAACTACAACTACCTCGGAAGGCTTGAAATCCGTACCCGCTTGTTTGCCCGTTACGGCACGGGTAATAATATACCGTATGAGAGCGCTTTGTTTGCCGCAGGGGCCAATAATGAAGAACTGATGGAGAATAAATATACCCGTACCAAAACCTTTATTCCTGAAGACTGGTATGGCTACTCCCCAAGTGACATGAATCATTTTCAGCAGGGAGGCGGCCTTAACCTGCGTGGTTATGCGGGCTACCTGATAGGGCAACAGCAGGGCGGCAATATCTTGATTGGTTATAAATCGCGTAGTGGCGTATCTGCCAACGCGGAAATTGACTTTGATGACTATATCAATTTTCGACCGCGGTTTACGCGCCAATGGCTGCATGCAGATATATATGCATTTGGAGATGCCGGGGTAATGGAAATGAGCACTGCTGCACTTAACCAGTACTGGGATATCAGCCCCACGAAAACATGGAGCGCCATCCGTGCCGATGCAGGTTTGGGATGTGCATTGACGATAAAGAAATGGGGCGTTTTCGAAAAGGCAAAACCACTCACGTTGAGGTTCGATGTTCCGTTCTTTGTGAACAGGCCGCCGTTTGATAATGCCGACTATCTGAAATTCCGTTGGGTAGTAGGAGTGAATAGAAGTTTCTAAAGTAAAAGCGCCGGGATTTTTTCCCGGTGCTTTGTTTATGTTATTGCCAGTACGGACTTTTTGTAAGCTGCCTGCGGGGCAGTGAACCATCCAGATAAACGTACAATCAGTATTTTACTATTTGCTGCTGAAAGCTGGTATTTTCAGTAGCAAAAATCAAAGTGTAAATACCTGATAAAAATGTACGGATGTCGAGGTCAAGAATGTCAAACGGCTGCATCAGGGTTTTATAGCAAACATTTCCATTCATGTCTACCAATAGCACCACGCATTCTTCAGCTTCTTTGTTTTTAATACTTATCATTTCTCTTCACATATCCTGTACACACCTACAGGGTTTTAATAATAAAAAATAATCATACAGCAATCATGCCAGCAATATGGTGACCTGTGGGTGATAAGAGATGCAATGATAAAGTAATTTTTTAACAATGTAAATTAATATCCTCTGCCGTCTTTTTGCTCCATATAATTCATGAAGGCTTTATTGGCAACGCGGTTGCCGCCCGGTGTAGGATAGTTGCCGGTAAAGTACCAGTCGCCTTTGTTGCCGGGACAGGCATTATACAAACCTTCCAGTGATTGGTATATAATACCTACTTCAGCATTTACATCGGCGGGTTTCAGCATTTGGGCTATTTTGTCGCTTATCTCGTCTGCGGTAAAAGGCTCGTAAATGGCCTTTACATAATTTTCCTGCTGCACTATGCCACTGTCCTGCGCGGCTTTACACTGGTCGTATACTGTTTGCAGCAGGCTTTCCTTACCATTCTCCCTGAGCAGGGAAACGGCAGCCTGGAATGCAATAAAGTCTCCCATGCGGCTCATGTCTATGCCATAGCAGTCGGGGAAACGGATTTGTGGAGCAGAAGAAACAATAATAATCTTTTTGGGGCCCAGCCTGTCCAGCATTTTTATAATGCTTTCGCGAAGTGTGGTGCCGCGTACTATAGAATCGTCTATCACCACCAGCGTATCTACGTCTTTTTCTACCGTGCCATAAGTAATGTCGTAAACGTGCTGTACCATCTCGTTGCGCGATGCATCTTCCGTAATGAAAGTGCGCATCTTAACATCTTTGATAGCTATCTTCTCTATTCTTACCCTGCGTTGTATCAGCTCGCGCATTTCATCTTCCGTCATCGTATCGCGGCGCGAGAGAATGCGTTGCAGTTTTATTTCTTTCAAGTAGTCTTCCAACCCTTTTATCAGGCCGTAGAAAGCGGTTTCTGCCGTATTGGGGATAAAAGAAACGATAGTATGTTTCAGGTCATTATCAACACTGTTCAAAACCTTTTCGGCAAGGTTGCGGCCCAGTTGCATACGTTCGCGGTAAATATCGGCATCACTGCCGCGGCTGAAGTATATGCGCTCGAAGCTGCAGGCTGTTTTTTCTTTTTCAGGCAGAATCTGCGGATTGCTGAATTCGCCGTTTGCTTTTACAATAATTGCATGGCCCGGCTGTAATTCTTTTACGGTATCTATCGGTACATTAAAGGCAGTCATGATTGCCGGTCTTTCCGATGCGGCAACTATAACCTCGTCATCTTTATAGAAATAAGCAGGGCGTATGCCGTGGGCATCCCGTATTACAAAACTGTCGCCGTTGCCAATCAGGCCGCTGCACACATAGCCGCCGTCAAAATGGGCGGTAGCTTGCTTTAACATGCCTTCCACGTTCAGCGACTCGGGGTTGGTATCATCAGCCATGCACAGGTAGTAGTACATGGTCTCTATCATAGCGCCCAGGTCGCTTTCCCTTATGGTAGTAGTAGGGTGCGCATCCAGCATTTTGAACAACTCATCGGTATTCACCAGGTTGAAGTTGCCCGCCATTGTCAGGTTGCGGGTAGGATTAATGTTCGATTTGATGAACGGGTGGCAAAACTCGACATTGTTTTTACCCTGTGTACCATAACGAAGATGCCCCAGTAACACTTCCCCCATAAAACGCATATACCCCTTCAGAAGGCCGGGGTATTGGCGGATGTCGGGGTACATTTTTTCCAGTTCGCTTACTTCCTGCTGCACATTCTGGAATATCTGGGAAATAGCCTGTGAACCACTTATGCGCAACCGGTGCATAAACTGGTGCCCCGGTTCAACATTCAACTTCACGGTAGCTATACCTGCACCGTCTTGTCCGCGGTTGTGCTGTTTTTCCATCAGCAGGTATAATTTGTTCAGGCCGTAAAAGGCTGTTCCGTATTTGCGGTGGTAATAAGCCAGCGGTTTCAGCAGGCGTATGTAAGCAAGACCACACTCGTGGCGAATCGCATCTGACATGAGGCGGCAAAGATACTAAGCTTTTGGCAGGTTTATCACTTTTGATGATTGAAATTGCTGATATGAAGATTGTATTTCTTCGTCTTTTCTGAACTGTATGTTAAAAGCAGTGCTGACAAGCAGTGCAATGCCAATCAGCAGTATGCAGAATGCCGATATTTTTTGCAGGTACATGATACGCCGCAAGGTTAACCTGCGCCTGATAGCGTCGGCAAGAAATACCTTGACGAAATCGATGGAAAGAATAAGCCCCAGGCAACAACTGAATAACACGAGCCTGTAAAGCGATGAGGTATTGGCGGTAGCCGTAACGGCAGCCAGCCAGGTAATAATAACGCCGGGGTTGATGGTGTTGATAATAAACCCGCTGAACCAGATGCGGAAAAGGTGCGCATTGCTGATACTTATATGTGTAGCGGAAGGGCGCTTCGGTTTATGTTTGGTGAATACGCCTATCAGGCCGACGACAATGAGTACGACTGCCCCGCCGTATGCTATAGTACGCTCATATTCACTCATCAGTTCCAGCCAGTTAGCTGCAACATTGGCCACGGTCACATACATGATGTCGCTGAGTGAAACGCCTAATACAAAGGCAATCCCTGCTTTATAGCTATGGTTAAGGCTGTATTTAATGACGGCAAACAGTGTGGGGCCAACAGATATTGCCATAAACAGCCCGAGTAACAATCCTTTTAGTGCTGCATCGAACAAATGCATACGGCAAGATAATAAGTTCTGCTGACAGCCGTATGAATTCCTGCGTTATAACTTGTGTAAAATTTTGCTATGAAGCATCAGATGTATCTTTCCGTTAATCTATTAACGACACGTGCATTGCTCTTTCCTGTGGCAAACTGCTTTTTAGTTCTATCCACAGGTAAGGCTTGGGCAGCAGGTCTTTTGCCTTTTCCGGCCATTCGATAAAAGAATAGGCATTGTGTTGCAGCAAACAATCTTCCATACCAGCGTGAATAGCTTCCTCTGTATCTTTCAGGCGGTACCAGTCCATATGGTAAATGGTTTTATCGCTGCCGTTTGCCTCAAAGTGGTATTCATTGATTAAAGCAAAAGTAGGGCTGCTTACTGCATCGGTTACGCCCAGCATTTCGCAAAGGGTGTGGATAAACGTGGTTTTACCTGCGCCCAGCTCTCCGCTGAAGGCCAATACACGGTATTGATGTGCATATTGCCAGAACTGATGTACAACATTTTCTATATTGGATAAAGAGTAGGAAATTTGTAAAACTGTAGCAGGCATTGTTTTATAAAATAAAATTCCGGACAAAGCTATTATATAATTCATGGAAAAAACATATTCCACCACGGTTGAGGGCATGACATGCGGAAACTGTGCACTTACTATTTCCAAACTGCTGGAAAAAAAAGGCGCTAAAAACATTTCTGCAAATGCGGCATCGGGTGAGGTCAATTTTACCGTAGTGGATGCCGTGAATGTAGATGGCATATATGACGCTATCGACGGTATGGGGTACCGTGTGGTGAGAGATGAAAATGCTGCCGGCGAACAACAGGGTAAGAAAGACCTCAGTACGATATTCTTTTTAACCTGCGTGGTATTCACTATTCCGTTGCTGCTGCACATGTTTACCAGTTGGCATTTGTTGCACAACCCATGGGTACAACTGGCGCTTTCCACGCCTGTGTATGCAATAGGGGTATATGTATTCGGGGTGAGCGCTGTCCGTTCTCTTCGTCACCGCCTGCCCAATATGGATGTGCTCATCATACTGGGTGCATCTGCGGCATATATTTATTCCCTTATAGGTTTGCTTTTTTATCCTGCAAGGGCACACGATTATCTCTTTTTCGAAACCACGGCTTCCATTATCACCCTGGTAATGTTTGGCAACTGGCTGGAGCATAGAACAGTAAAATCTACTACAGCGGCCATAGACGCCCTTGTGAAACTGCAGCCTCAATATGCTAAACTGGTGATGACGGACAGCCTGGGTAAAGAAACCCGCATAGAAGTGAACAGCAAAGATGTAAGGAAAGGCGATATCGTATTAGTAAATAATGGTGACAGCATACCGGTTGACGGTGAAATAGTACAGGGCGAAGCGCAGGTGGACGAGCACATGATAACCGGTGAAAGTATGCCGGTAAGAAAAGGCGAGGGGGATGTGGTAGTAGGTGGTACGCTGGTTGCAGATGGTAACCTGCGCCTCAGGGCCACAACTGTAGGACATGCTTCCGTACTGGCCAATATCATCAGGATGGTGCGGGAGGCACAAGGCTCTAAACCGCCGTTGCAAAAACTTGCGGATAAGATAAGCGCCATATTTGTACCGGCGGTACTGGGTATTGCGCTGCTCACATTGCTTGTCAATTACTTTTTCCTTGACCTGGCATTTCCCGAAGCCATGATGCGGAGTATTGCAGTGATGGTTATTTCCTGCCCTTGTGCCATGGGACTGGCTACACCTGCTGCCGTGGCGGTGGGCCTTGGCCGTGCTGCGCGCAACGGTATGCTCATAAAAGGCGGCGATACGCTGGAACAGATGAAGCGTATCCAACAAATCGTATTTGATAAAACAGGCACCCTTACTACAGGCAAGCTGCAGATAGAATCATTTATTGTAAGGGGAATGGATGAGCCGGCATTTAAATCGGTTGTTGCATCTATTGAAAGCCATTCTTCGCACCCCATAGCCAAATCGGTCATATCAGCGTGGAACAATGTTCCCGTTATGGAGTTTACAGAAGTAGCGGAAATAAAGGGAAGGGGAATGCAGGCTACAGACAATGCAGGCAATACCTGGCAGCTCGGCTCTGAAAAATGGCTGCATAGCAGCGATGCAGACGCCGGATATGATTTGTACCTGTACAAAAACAACTCCTTTGCGGGGGCTATAAAAATTACAGATACCCTGAGAAGTGATGCGAAGGCTACCATTGAAGAGTTGAATAGCATGGGGTACCGTACCATTCTTTTAAGCGGTGATAAAAAGGAGAAATGCGAATACATAGCGGCGCAACTGGGTATACAGGAGGTATTCTCCGGACAGTCGCCTGAACAAAAGAACCAAAAACTAGATGAACTAATGGCACAGGCACCTACCGCTATGGTGGGCGACGGCATTAATGATGCGCCCGCGCTTGCTAAAGCTACGGTGGGCATATCGCTGAGTGAATCTACGCAGATTGCCATACAATCGGCAAGCGTTATTTTGTCCAATAACCAGCTTTCTACCTTGCCTAAAGCTATCAGGCTGGGCATTTATACCGAAAATACAATTAAACAAAACCTGTTCTGGGCATTTTTATACAACATTGTTGCCATACCCGTTGCGGCTGCCGGCTATCTCCGGCCAACGTTTGGTGCGGGTATTATGGCATTGAGCGATGTAGTGCTCATATTGAATTCCCTGCGCCTTGGCATCAGGCGGCTTTCCCGGTAGCAAACCTTCGTTAATAGTGTGTTATTTGTGTTATTTCTATATGTAGTGACACGCATACTTGGGTTAGTTTTCTTAATTTCGGTAAAAGAAGTTGATTTAGAATGGGATTTAAACTGTATCCGGTCTTGCTGGCAGGGCTGGTGACGATTGCTGCATGCCGTAGCAGCCATGGGCTGTCTGCAAATGAAAAGAAGAATGGGAAGAAAAAAGGCGAAAGCGTCTGTAGTATCATTCCTGCCCCGGGAAACCAACCATTAAACTGGCAAAAGGAACCGGACGGGGTTTTGAAAGAGGTTAACGCCGCGATGCTTCCCGCTGTTTATACTGTTTATAGGATTGACTCTGCTGAGCTAAAAGCCTTCTTTAGCGCAGCCAGGCTAAGCAGGGAAAACAGTAAGGCGGAAGTGGTAGTCCCGCTTCCTCAACCTATAGGTTGCCGTTTGTTTGCCGTGTTCGAAGCAGGTACTATGCCGGAAGAGCTGAAAAAGAAATTTCCGGATATAGTTTCCTTAAAAGGAATGGATAAAGAAACGCCTGCAAGCGATATCCGCCTGGAATATAACGGGCGTATGATGCAGGGCCAGGTAACGCGCGATGGGGAAACTTATTTTATTAAGCCGGTTACCAGCGGCAACAGGTTTTACTATTTGATTTATGCAAAGTCTGATGTAAAAAGAAAGAAACAGGACTTTGAGAACAACAACAGCAATAATAATACGAACACGCAAAACAATAATAAACCTGTAATACTGAAATATGACCGTTAATGCATACATCAAAAAGGCTTTTCTAGCAACAGGATTGATTTTGACAGGACTCTGTGCCAATGCCTATAACGGCGTATGGCAAAATGTGAATGCCGACCAGGTAAGGACAGCAGGCACCCGTTACCTGCAACCTGATAGGTTTACCGTTTTTAAAATGGATATTAACCTGCTAAAGCCTGAACTGGCCGGTTTGTCCGAAGACCCTTCGCAAGCGCATGTCATTGACCTGCCTGTGCCCGACGGGGGGTACCGCAGTTTCAGGATATGGCAAACACCGATGATGCCAGAGGCCCTGGCGGCAAAATACCCTGAAATCAAAACCTTTACTGCCGTAGCTACAGACGATGGCAATACAACCGCCAAGCTCGACTACACTGTTTACGGTTTTCACGCTATGGTGCTGGATGGGGATAATACTTATTTTGTAGACCCGTATAGCAATGTGAATGACGGGTATTATATCTGCTATTATAAACGGGATTATACAAAACGTTCTTCTGATTTTGTACCCTGCGGTGTGCAGGATGAAGGTGAGGATGAATTGGGCCCGGGCAGGATAATAGCCGGCGGGCAGAATCCCCAGCTATCGGTTATTAATGGCTTGACCAAACGCACCTACCGCCTTGCGCTGGCCTGTACTTCTGAATACGCTTCTGCGGTAACAGGCGGCAGCCCCACCAAAACAGGGGTGCTCAGCGCTATGACTACCTCGATGAACCGTGTGAATGGCGTGTATGAAAAAGACCTTGCCATTACCATGCAGTTCATTAACAACGAAGATCAGCTTATATACCTTGCCGAACCAGACCCGTACAGCAGCGGTTCCATGACAGAAAACCAGACAAATGTAAATAGTACGATTGGCGCGGCTAATTATGATATAGGCCATTTGTTTAAGAAAGCGAATGGCGGCATATCCGACCTGGGATGCGTGTGTATAAACAGCCGTAAAGCACGTTCCGTAACCGGGCAGTCAAATCCTGTGGGCGACCCGTTTGACCTGGACTATGTAGCACATGAAATGGGTCATGAGTTTGGCGCGGAGCATACTTTTAATGCAGGTACAGGCTCCTGCTCGGGCAACGGGGTCTCTTACCGCGCTTTTGAGCCGGGCAGTGGTTCTACGCTTATGGCCTATGCAGGTATATGTGCCGGAAATAATATTCAAAGCCATAGTTCGGCCTACTTTCATGCAGCCAGCCTGGAGCAGATTACCGATTTTGTTAACCTGACCGGGACCTGTGCGGCTACTTCTGCCGGGAATACACCGTCTACCATAGTTCCTTTTGCCACCAGCTACAATATACCTAAAGAAACACCTTTTGAAGTAACTGCGCCCGATGCAGCAGACATAGACCACGATGCCATTACCTATTGCTGGGAAGAGTGGGATTTGGGCGATTTTACATCCGATTTCAGTGCTACCACTACCGGCCCCATATTCAGGTCGTTCGACCCGGTACCGTCTACCACAAGAATATTCCCGACATTGGATAAATTGCTGAGCAATGTAAATTCTTACCTGGGCGAAAAATTGCCGGCGGTAAACCGGGATGTAACGCTTAAACTTACTGTGCGGGATATACTCAATGGTATAGGCGCTATCAACTTTCCTGATGATGAAGTAGTACTGCATGTAACGGATAATGCAGGGCCGTTTCTTGTAACTATGCCTAATGCTACATCGGATTACTGGCAGATGGGCTCAACGGTAGAGGTGAAGTGGAATGTGGCCAATACTACTGCCGCGCCTGTTAATTGCAGCAATGTGGATATATTGCTCTCACTGGATGGCGGGCATACATATACACAAACACTTGCTTCCGGTACGCCCAACGATGGCTCGGAAATGATTACTGTGCCTAATACGCCTACGGCTTCTGCAAGGGTGAAAGTAAAAGGTTCCGGCAATGTGTTTTTCGATATCAGCAATGAGAACTTTATCATTAACTCATGGCCAGCTTCGGTACACGATATAGCGGCAGGTGCCGATGTGAAAATTTATCCTGTGCCCGTTTCGCAGGTGTTGCATGTAGATTATAATAAAACGGGCAAAGCGGATGCCGTAATCTTTAATGCTTTAGGGCAGAAAATATGGTCTGGTGTACTGACAGCTAAGCTGGAAATTCCCGTTTCGACGTGGGCAAAGGGGGTATATCAATTGCAAATCACAGACAACGATACGCACCTGAAATCTGTAAAGAAATTCATAGTGCAGTAAGAAGGTATTTTTATACGCGAACAGGGCCGGATTTTATTTCCGGCCCTGTTCATTTAGTGTAATTCTTCTTTAAGGTACCTGCCTGTGTGGCTGTTCTTTATTTTTGCAATATCTTCAGGCGTGCCGCTGCCTACTACTGTACCGCCGCCATTCCCCCCTTCGGGTCCCATATCTATTACATAATCCGCCACTTTTATTACATCCAGGTTATGTTCAATCACCATAACGGTATTTCCCCTGTCGGCCAGCCTGTTTAAAACTGCAAGCAGGTGTTTTATATCTTCAAAATGTAAACCGGTGGTGGGTTCATCAAGTATGTATATCGTTTGCCCGGTATCTCTTTTCGAGAGTTCCGTTGCCAGTTTCACGCGTTGGGCTTCACCCCCGCTTAGTGTTACAGCGCTTTGTCCCAGTGTTACATATCCAAGCCCCACATCCTGCAGGGTTTTTATTTTGCGGTGCAGGTAGGGTACATTGATGAAAAATTCTACAGCTTCATCTACCGTCATATCCAGTACATCTGCTATTGATTTTCCCTTGTAACGTATCTCCAGTGTTTCTCTGTTGTACCTTCTGCCGTTGCATTTTTCACAAGGCACATATACGTCCGGCAGAAAGTTCATTTCTATAACGCGCATACCGCCGCCCTGGCATTCTTCGCACCTGCCGCCTTTTACGTTAAATGAAAAACGGCCTGCATTGTACCCGCGTATTTTAGCTTCCGGCACCTGTGCAAACAGCTGGCGTACCTCGTTAAAGAACCCGCAATAGGTAGCGGGGTTGCTGCGGGGTGTGCGGCCTATGGGGCTTTGGTCTATTTCTATTACCTTATCAATATGCTCCAGCCCTTTTGCCGATTTATAGGGCATGGGTACTTGTTTGAAGTTATGATAGCAATGTTTCCCGAGTATAGGGTACAGCGTTTCGTTGATGAGGGTGCTTTTACCGCTGCCCGATACGCCGCTGATACAGATGAATGTACCCAGCGGTAGGATAACAGATACATTTTTCAGGTTGTTGCCGGTTGCACCTGTGAGTACTATCTTTTTGCCATTGCCTTTTCTGCGCTCTGCCGGTACTTCAATCTTTAGCTCATGATTCAGGTAGCCTGCCGTGGTGGTATGTTGCTTAATAACATCTGATGGCTTACCCTGGCTTACGATGCGCCCGCCGTGTACGCCGGCAGCAGGCCCTATGTCAATTAAGTGGTCTGCAGCCAGCATAATATCTTTATCGTGCTCCACTACCAGTACGGAATTACCCCCGTCGCGCAGGTTTTTTAATGCATGGATAAGCTTATGGTTGTCGCGCTGGTGCAGGCCGATACTCGGTTCGTCCAGTATGTACGTGATACCGGTTAGCTGCGAACCTATTTGCGTAGCCAGCCTTATCCGCTGCGACTCCCCGCCGCTCAGTGTACGGGTAGGGCGGTTCAGTGTAAGGTAATGCAGGCCTACGTCCAGCAGAAAGTGCAGCCTGTCGCGTATCTCTTTTAGTATATCTTTGGCTATTACATTTTGCTTATTGCTCAGGCGGTTTTCTACATCATGAAACCAGTCGGCCAGGTCTTGCAGCGATTTTTCTGCCAGTTCAGCTATATTGGTATTATCCAGCTTAAACCACAGGCTTTCTTTCCGCAGTCTTGTACCGTTGCACTCGGGGCAGGTGTTCAGTTCCATAAACTTCTCTGCCCAGTCGCGTATCGCGTCCGACGAGGTTTCATTGAACCAGCGCAACACCATGTTCACTATACCCTCGTAATTGTGTTGCGCTACTTTTTCGTGGTAGGTTTCTTCTTCATTATCCACATAAGTAATGATGCCTTCTTCATTGCCATAAAGCAAAATATTCATTTGCTTTTCCGGTATGTCCTTTATGGGCTTATCAAGCGGTATTTTATTTTTTCGGGCAAGTATCATGGCTTGTTGATAGGTCCATGCATCGCGCTCTCCGCCCAGCGGGGCTATACCGCCTTCATGGATGCTTTTGCCTGTGTCGGGCAATACCTCATTCATATTTACCTGGTAGATACTGCCCAGCCCTTTGCACCGTGGGCATGCGCCGTAGGGTGAGTTGAATGAAAAAGTATTCGGGGAAGGCTCTTCATAAGATATGCCGGTGTCGCCGCACATCAGTTGTTTACTGTATTGCGTTAGTACATTTTTGTCTGCATCCAGTATGAACATAAGGTCTTTACCGGCCTGCAAAGCTTTTTGTATGCTCTGGCTGATGCGCGCGTGTGCTTCCGGTTGTACAATCAGCCGGTCTACCACCAGTTCTATATCATGTATCTTGTACCTGTCGAGTTGCATGCGCTCTTTAAGGTCCAGTATTTCCTCGTCTACCCTTACTTTAAGATACCCTTGCTTGCGTAGCTGCTCAAACAGTTCCCGGTAATGCCCTTTACGGCCACGTACTATCGGTGCCAGCAAAATGATTTTTTTTCCATCAAAATGCTGCCTGATGTGTTCAATAATTTCTTCTTCGCTGAAGCGCGACATCTTTTTGCCGGTATTGTAAGAATATGCTTCCGCCACACGTGCATACAGCAGGCGCATAAAATCATATACTTCCGTTACCGTACCCACGGTAGAACGCGGGTTGCGGTTGGTGGTTTTTTGCTCAATGGAGATGACAGGCGACAGCCCCGTTATTTTATCTATATCGGGCCGGTCCAGGTCGCCCAGGAACTGGCGCGCGTAAGCGGCAAAGCTTTCCATGTACCGCCTTTGCCCCTCTGCGAATATGGTATCGAACGCCAGCGATGATTTTCCGCTGCCGCTGATGCCTGTAATGACTACTAATTTATTTTTGGGAATGCTTACGTCAATGTTTTTAAGGTTGTGCACCCTTGCCCCTAAAACCTCAATATTCCCGCTCTTCTCTTTCAATTGTCCGTTTGCCATAAATTTTCAGTGCTGCAAATTAAACAATCGAAGCGGGATAGAGTTGTACAATTGTGTAAGCTTAATGTTTTCTTTCTATAACGTAATTGACCAATTCTTCCATAGCATCCCGTTCCGTGCTTTCTGGAAAAGTGTGGAGTATGGATAAAGCTTCCGCGTGGTAATCGGCCATTTTTTGTTGCGCATAGGCGATGCCCCCGCCCTTGCGGACGTACTGTATTACTTCGTTGACCTTTTCCTTATCTGTATTTTGATTCTTTATTATATATATTATTTTTCTCTTCGTTGCCTTGTCGGCGTGTTGAAGGGTATAGATAAGCGGAAGGGTGAGTTTTTTCTCTTTAATATCTATACCTGTCGGTTTGCCAATATTGGCTTCGCCGTAGTCAAACAAGTCATCCATTATCTGGAAAGCGATGCCGACTTTTTCACCAAACAGCCTGAATTGTTCACTGGTTTCCCCATTGCCGGTGGCCGAAAATGCCCCTGCAGCGCATGCTGCGGAGAGCAGGGAAGCCGTTTTGGAGCGGATAATTTCAAAATATATATCTTCTTTGATATCCAGTTTGCGGGCTTTTTCCATTTGGAGCAGTTCGCCTTCACTCATTTCCTTTACTGCCCGCGATGTGATTTGCAGTATTTTAAAATCTTCATTGTCAAGCGATAATAACAGGCCTTTTGCCAGCAGGTAGTCGCCTACCAATACAGCTATTTTATTTTTCCATAATGCATTAATTGAGAAAAAATTTCTACGAATCATAGCATTATCAACTACATCGTCGTGAACAAGGGTAGCGGTGTGCAGTAGTTCTATTAACGATGCTGCGCGGTAAGTCTTCTCATTAATGCCCCCTGCTATTTTGGCAGCAAGAAATACAAACATGGGGCGCATCTGTTTCCCTTTCCGCCTGATAATAAAGCGCATTATACGATCGAGCAAAGGATTGGTACCCTTCACATTTTCCGCAAATTTCCTTTCAAAAATGGCTAATTCTGCTCCTATTACCTGTTTAACAACTTCCATTAACTAAAAATGAAATATCAATTTAGTGGCCGGCCCTGTTTGCCTGTGAGTGGTAAAAATACCCCTTTGGCACAATAGTTGAATACCTGACTGTACAAAAGTCAAAAAGATTTTTATATTTTTGTTCTTTTAAATGGTGTAATATACCTTTGTCGTAATTTTAACCAAAATTGAGTTTAACCAAAATTGTTAAATAAACCAATCTGTTATGGTCAACAAAAAGTACCTATTGCTAGCCGGAATTTGCACCGTTATGGCTGCATCGCCGGTATTCGCACAAGAAAGTGAGTCTGGAGCAGCCAAATGGTCGAGCCGCGATATGACTTATCGTGGTGAAAACTATGATGTGCTCGACTCAAGCTACGTTCCTGCTTCACGTATGGAGCAGCATCGTAAATATTTAAATCACCAATATGCGTTCCCTGCAAAACCACGTAATATGTGGGAAGTAGGTGTAGGCGGTGGTTTGGTAAACATTATCGGAGATGTTCCTACCCTTTGGTTATGGCAAGGTGGTGGATATGGTTTCCACGCACATGTACGCAAAGCATGGGGACATGTACTCTCTACACGTCTGCAATATAATTATGGTATAGCGAAGGGACTGGATTGGCAGCTGGCCAGCCCTCAGTACGTTTCAAAAGAACCAGCATGGAACGGCGGTTCTAACGGTTATGACTATGCTACTGCTAACAGTGGTGCAGGTAGCCACGTGGTAAGGAACTATCGTACAGAGATGCACCAGCTGAACTTTGACCTGATCGGTTCCATCAATAATATCCGTTTCTATAAAGCTCGTACTTCTATGTCGCTTTATGGTTACATAGGTCTTGGAGCCAGGGCTTACAAAGTAAGGGTGAATGCACTGAATGATGAAGCTATGGGCTTCAATCCTTCAGCAGCTTACGACTTTGCAGCTGCATCCAACAACATTAAAGGCAACTACGAAAACAGGAAAGATTTCCGTAAAGCCCTCCAGGACAACATGGATAAAACCTACGAGACAGATGCACTTGACACTACCGTAGATCGTCCTACTATTTTCGATGATAAACTGCTGTCATTTGCACCAAGCCTTGGTGTAGGTGCCCAGTTCCGTCTGAGCAAACGCATCAACCTGCAGGTTGAAGACCGTTATACTTTCGGTACAGGTGATGACCTGCTGGACGGCCACCGCTGGAGCGGCGGCGCCCTTACTCCGGGATGGGATGGTATGAACTATTTCTCACTGGGTATCAACTTTAACCTGGGTAATGCACGTAAGAGCGTTGAACCGTTGTACTGGCTGAACCCGCTGGATCATGCTTACAACGAGCTGAGCTATCCTCGTCATATGATACTGCCTGAGCCGGTTCTGCCTGATGCTGACGGCGATGGTATCACTGACCAGTTCGACAAATGCCCTGGTACTCCTTCCGGTGTTGCTGTTGACAGCCACGGTTGCCCGATGGATACAGATGGTGACGGCGTACCTGATGATCGTGATAAACAACTGATCACACCTACCGAGTGTCAACCTGTTGATGCTGATGGTGTTGGTAAATGTCCTTGTCCTGATGGTTGTGGCCAGGCAGCTCCTTGCAGCAACATCGGTGCAGGTAGCATTACCTTCGATAACAACTCTTCCAAGATACGTCCTGCTGCACAATCTCAGCTGGCTACTTTAGCTGCTCAGATGCAAGCTAATCCTACTTGTAAAGTTGTGATCATTGGTTCTGGTAACGGAAGCAAAATCCAGCAGCAACGTTCATGGGATCGCGTTAACGCTATCATCGAATACATGAGCGAGAAAAACGGTATAGACCGTAACCGCTTTATCTTCCAATACGGACAAGCCGGCGATGCTAACTCAGTAATGTATCGTTCTGCTATGAGCGGTGAAGAAGGTCCTGCTAACGTAGCTCCTCCTTTCCCGAACCTGAGAAGAGATTAATCTCACCTCGTTATAAATGAAATAGTCCCGCAAATTGCGGGACTATTTTTTTATTATATAAATAAGCTGAAAGCAGGCGTGGCTTTGTTACAGTTGTTTTTTGTGGTAGGCTACCAGGCTCTCTATGGGGCTTTTCTCAATTTTTCCCAGCTCCAGTTCGTATTGTTCGCATAAAGTTTGCAGCACATCAGAAAACTCGTATGCGACCGACCCGGTAAAATAAAGCGGGAGGTTCCAGCTTTGCCGGTACTTTAGTATATGGTGGTGAAAAAAATCATTTAAAGAATCCTCTATAATGTTCTCTACCATGAAATGCCCCCTGTTTTGTACCAGAAGTGCCACGAAGGTGGCCAGGTAGCGGTTAGGGAACGGTTCATGATACAGCTTGTGAATAATAGCAGGCAGGTCATTACCGTAGCGTTGTTCGAACGCCATTTTAAGTTCTGTATCAAAAGTGTTGTAGGCATAATACTGCAACACCCTTTTACCTATATAATTGCCACTTCCCTCGTCGCCGGCAATATATCCTAAGGAGGGAAGCTTTTCCGCTATCTTTTTACCGTTATAGTAGCAGGAGTTGCTTCCTGTTCCCAGTATGGAGACAATGCCTTTGTTATCGCCGCACAGTGCCCTTGCCGCTGCCGTCATGTCGCATTGTACATCTACTTTTTTAATGCCGAAAAACTTTTGCAGTATAGCGCCGAGTTCTTTCTTCTTGGCATCGCTGCCGGTACCTGCGCCATAATATACAATCGCATCGGCATGATGTTTTTTAGGATTCCATTCCAGTTCTGTTGTAAGAAGCGCCTCTATATCTGCAGCTTTTTGCAGGTTGGGATTAATCCCGGATGTTTTAAACTGTATGGTTTTCCTGCCCTTTTGCAGCAGGCACCAGTCAGTTTTTGTAGAGCCGCTTTCTACCAGCAATATTGAAGACATGTATTTTTCAGATTGTAGTACAAATTTGCGTGCTGTAAGCACAAAAACCTAATCTCTTTTACTGTATTAACATTTAATACTGCCTGTTAATGTAAAAACTTATACAACACTCGAATTGTTCTATACATTAAATGATAAATGCACATAACTTTGCACTTTGTTAAATGATGGATGATAACCGGCCGGGCGGATTGAAGGTTTGGACGCCTCTTTTATTTTCGCTGATATTGATACTGGGCATGGCCATTGGCTTTAATTTGCGCGATTCTTTGCGCAACAAGAGGGATATTCAGACCATCATACAGCGTAATGACCGTCTTGAGCAGGTAATAGACCTGGTAAGCCAGCGGTATGTTGATTCCGTAAACACAAACCTGCTTTATAAAGATGCCATCAACGGTATCTTTAGCCATCTTGACCCGCATACCGTTTACATTCCTGCCGATGAGTACAATGAAATGAATGAAGACCTGGACGGTAGTTTTTTCGGAATTGGGGTCGAGTTTGCTATTATCAGGGATACCATACAGGTGACCTCTGTGGTGGAGGGCGGCCCCGCTGAAGCTTCGGGCGTACGCCTGGGCGACCAGCTGATAAAAGTAGGCGATAGTGTAGTGGCAGGTACCGGCATCACCTCAGACCGCATTATAAAAATGCTGAAAGGAAAGCAGTATAGCCGTGTATTCGTTACCATGAAGGAGCCGCAAAGCAGCGAGTTAAGGCAAATCAGTATTAAGAGGGATATTGTTCCGCTATATAGCATAGATGCAGGTATCATGCTCGACAGCCTTACAGGCTATATTAAGATAAACCGCTTCAGCGCTACCACTTTCGATGAATTTGAGAAGGCAATGAAAATGCTTGAGGACAAAGGTGCGCAGCAGTTTATGATAGACCTGAGACAAAACCCCGGCGGTTACCTGGACGCGGCTACCAACATTGCCGACGAGTTTCTTGACGATGAAAAGCTCATAGTATATACAGAAGGAAAAAGCGTGCCCCGTCACGACTACAAGGCATCCCGCAAGGGCATGTTCGAAACAGGCCGGCTGGTGCTGCTGGTTGACGAAAGCTCGGCATCGGCCAGCGAAATACTGGCAGGCGCCATACAGGATTGGGATAGGGGGGTAATAGTTGGCAGGCGCACTTATGGCAAAGGGCTGGTACAGGAACAGTATAACATGGACGACGGTTCGGGAATCAGGCTCACGGTTGCCAAATACTACACGCCTTCCGGGCGCAGCATACAGCGTTCTTTCGCACATGGCCGCGATGCGTATGCACAGGATTTCGTGCATCGTTTTGAGACAGGGGAACTGACGGGGACAACCCCGGTTACAAACTCCGATACTACGAAATACTATACCTCGGAAAAGCGGGTGGTGTACGGCGGCGGCGGAATCACACCCGATATATTTGTGCCCTACGATGCAGAGAAATATACTGCCGGGTTACTGAATTTTGTTTTCAGCGATGATGTGAAGAATTATATCTGGGACTATTTTATACGCAACCGTGTGGCATTAGGCAAGTATAAAAACGCCAAAAGTTTTATTGATAGTTTTCGTGCAGATGCACTTACACATAAGTATATCGAAACCCTCGACCCTTCATTCCGGAAGGCTACCGAAGAGGTAATGAAAGACACTGCGAATTATAAATACTTCCGCCTGCAAATGAAAGCCCAACTGGCACGTATCCTGTACCACGATAATGGCTATTATGCCGTTTTAGCACCGGCCGATAATATGATTGAGAAAGGGCTGGAAGTTCTGTACAGCAAGAAATATTCAGAGATTATAGGCAGGTAAGCTATTTAGCCATTGTATGTTTGTCACATCGCCGGCATCGGCACAGTACACCTGGTGGCCATTGGTGAGCACCCAATACCGGCACTGCAGGTTGTTGTGGTATTGCAGCAACTGGTGCAATGTGGCTTCAGATACGGGTACCTCCGGGGCCTTGCATTCTATTAGCATCCATGGCTGGTGCGCCCGGTTATACACGGCTATATCAAACCGTTTCGGCATATTGCCCGTTAGTATTTTCCGCTCTATGGCTACCATGCTGGCAGGGTATTGCAACCGGTGTACCAGGTAACTTACAAAATACTGCCGCACATGTTCTTCCGGTGTCAGCACCAGCCATTTTTTCCGGATGCTGTCGAATACCATAGCCTTGCCGTTTTCCTGCTTTAGCTTCAGGGGTGCTGTTGTAATGTCAACCTGTATCATTTTCCTGTTCAAAACTAAACAAACCTGTTGTATTACTTAACAATTCCTTGTGGCGGCTATTGCGGTGTATTTTATTAACTTTAGTACATCATAGTTATGAAAACAAAGCAGGACATAGTAGAAAACTGGCTGCCGCGCTATACCGGCTTACCGCTCAATAAATTTGGCGAATATATCCTTTTGTGCAACTTCAGTAATTATGTACAGCTTTTTGCGGATATGCACGGGGTAGAAGTGATTGGGTGGGACAAACCGATGCAATGTGCCACTGCCGAAGGCATAACCATCATTAACTTTGGTATGGGTAGTCCCGGTGCTGCCACCATGATGGACCTGCTATCGGCCATTAAACCCAAAGCGGCCCTCTTTTTAGGTAAATGCGGGGGGCTGAAAAAGAAAAATAAAGTGGGCGACCTGATACTGCCTATAGCAGCTATAAGGGGCGATGGCACCAGTGATGATTACTTTCCGGCAGAAGTGCCGGCGCTCCCTTCATTCGCACTGCAAAAAGCAATTTCCACTACCATCCGCGACTATGGGCGCGATTACTGGACGGGGACCGTCTATACCACCAACCGCAGGGTGTGGGAACATGATGATGCGTTTAAAGACTACCTGCGCAGCATCCGCGCTATGGCTATCGATATGGAAACTGCCACTATCTTTTCAGTTGGTTTTTACAACAAAATACCAACCGGTGCTTTGTTGTTGGTCTCGGACCAGCCCATGATACCCGAAGGGGTAAAGACATCGGCCAGCGACGTGTCGGTTACAAAAAAATATGTTGACAAGCATGTGCGCATTGGTATCGATTCATTGAAACAACTCATCAACAAAGGGCTCACCGTAAAACACCTGCGTTTTTAGTGGATGCATATTTACCCATACTTACAGTTGATAGCCTGCACATTTCTTTCGGTGCGTTTACCGCGGTAAACAATATTTCGTTTACACTCGCAAAGGGAAGAACATTAGCCGTAGTAGGTGAAAGCGGTTCCGGTAAATCGCTGACAGCACTGGCACTGATGGGGCTGCTACCTAAAGGCGCAACATTGGCAGGCGAAATATACCTGCATAAAGAAAAGGATTTGCCATTGCATAACAGCAGTAATAAACAATGGCAGGAACTGCGTGGCAGCCAGGTTACTATGGTTTTCCAGGAGCCTATGAGCGCACTTAACCCTGTAATGAAAATAGGGAAGCAACTGGTGGAAGTGATACAGGCCCATAACAACACCCCTGCGCTACAGGCCAAACAGGAAGCGGTAGGCTGGCTTGCTAAAGTGAAATTACCAGAGCCTGGAAAGATATATGACCGTTACCCGCATCAGTTATCGGGCGGGCAAAAGCAAAGGGTAATGATAGCAATGGCCATGTGCAACCATCCGGCACTCCTGCTTGCCGACGAGCCGACGACTGCACTTGATGTGACGGTTCAGCAGGAAATTTTATCACTGGTCAAAACCCTGCAACAGGAGCAGGGTACTGCAATGATATTTATTACCCACGACCTTGCACTGGCAGCGCAGGTAGCCGATGATGTACTGGTAATGTATAAAGGCGGTGTAATGGAGTACGGCACTGCACAGCAGGTTTTGCACCGGCCACAGCATCCCTATACAAAAGCATTGTTGGCCTGCCGCCCGTCTCCCGGGCATAAAGGCTCCCGGTTGCCCGTAGTAGAAGATTTCCTGGAAGTAGAAAACGCAACAACGGTTATTAAGAATGTATCGCCGCAGCCTTTACCATCACCAGGTGAGGAAGTATTGAAGGTAAATGATTTGCGTGTATGGTTCAGCACAGAAAAAAACCTGCTGGGAAAAACAACAGGTTATTTTAAGGCGGTAGATGATGTTTCCTTTACACTGCATAAAGGAGAGGTACTGGGACTGGTGGGTGAAAGCGGCTGCGGCAAAAGTACGTTAAGCCGCAGCCTGCTGGGGTTGCTACCGGTAAAGGCGGGGCAGATAATGTACCACGGCAAAGACCTGGCACAACTGCCGCCGCAGGGCTGGAGGCAGGTAAGGAAAGAAATACAAATGATATTCCAGGACCCGTTTGCCTCGCTCAATCCCCGTATGACGGTAGGCGATATGCTGAAGGAACCTATGCAGGTACACCATATTGTACACAGGAACGAACTGCACCGGGAAGCGCTCCGCCTGCTCGATATGGTACAGTTGCCTGCTGAGGCATTAACCCGTTACCCGCACCAGTTTTCAGGTGGGCAAAGGCAAAGGATTGGTATTGCCCGTGCGCTTGCCGTACGCCCGAAGTTGCTGGTTTGCGACGAAAGCGTATCGGCACTGGACGTGAGTGTGCAGGCACAGGTGTTAAACCTGCTTAAAGAGTTGCAGGCAGCATTCGACCTTTCCTATCTTTTCATTTCGCACGATTTATCGGTTGTACATTACATCAGCGACAGGGTATTGGTGATGCAGGCTGGGAAAATTGTGGAACGTGGCGAAGCTGAAAAGGTATTATACCACCCCGAAAACGATTATACCCGGAAACTGGTGGCGGCAATGCCTGTTATTGGTTGATTAGGTTGATTAGTTAATTAAGTTGATTGGTTTAATTAAGTTAATTGAGTTGATTAGGTTGAATCAGTTGAATTAATTTGTTATTCTGCCAGTCTGTGGAATTCTGAAAAATCTGCATCTTTATAAAAGATTTAGTTACCTCTGTTATCTAAACCTTCCTGAATAACCGGTCAATAATTAACTATCAGCCAGGCAACTACATACAGCGACGAAGAACTACTGCAGCAGCATCGTAAAAGCGGTGACAACAAGTGGCTGGGTATTCTGCTGCAACGATATACCTTATTGCTGCTGGGTGTGGCCATGAAGTACCTGAAAGATAAAGAGCAGGCACAGGATGCAGTACAGCAGGTTTTCCTGAAAGCGTTGACCAACCTGCCGCAGGGCGAAATACAAAACTTCAAAGGCTGGCTTTATATACTGATGCGCAACCATTGCCTGCAACTGCTGCGCGATAAAAACTACCCTGCAGGTGAGCAGGTGCTGGCCAATATACCCACGCAGGAAATTGATAATGAAAAGCTGCTGCAGGAAGACCAGACACTGGAGCAAATGAACGATGCGCTGGAAGAATTGCCGGAAGAACAAAAGCAGAGTATCGTATTGTTTTACTTGCAAAAACTGAGTTACCAGCAAATAACAGAGCAAACGGGTTATAGTTTTATGCAGGTAAAGAGCTATATTCAGAACGGGAAGCGCAACCTGAAGCAAATACTACTTAAACGGAGCAAACAAGGCAATGGCTGACATACGTGATATATGGAAAAACGGTGGTGCAGGCAAACTGCCGGAAGATAAGCTGATGGCTTACCTTGAGGGCAGGCTAACCCGGCAGGAACAGCACGAGGTAGAAGCCTGGCTGGCAGCCGAAGGTATGGAAGCCGATGCGCTGGAGGGCCTGAAAGAAATTCCCCTTGCAGATACAAAGCAAATGGTGAGCAGTATAAACCGTAATCTGCATACCCGCATTAATAAAGACAGGAGAAGACACCGGCCCATAGCAGATAATAAATGGGCGTGGCTGGCTATACTTATCGTTTTGTTGCTTTGTGTGTTGGGGTATATAATATTAAAATTGGCAGTTAAATAGTCACACTTAGAAAAAAGGCCCGGCAGTTACTACCGGGCCTTATAAATTTTACTGAACAACGAACTTTTGCCGGCCTACGAGCTTACTTTTTTCATTCGTAAGCTGTAGTATATATACCCCTTTAGGTAAGGCTGCGGCTTCTATGCTCAGCAATCCGTTACTATTGAATGCTTTTTTATTGTTCCATACTACTTTACCCGTGTTATCAATAATAGATACAGACACCGGTTTGGAAAGCAGGTCTTTTACCGTTGTTTTTACCTTGAAAACGCCGGGGTTAGGATTGGGTGAAATTTCCAGCCCCTTTGTGTCGCCCGGTATGATGGTAACGTAGTTGGATGTATCTGTAGTATCTACCGTAGTAGTATAATCCTGTATCACTGACTTCCACATGCCCCGGCCATAAGTAGAAGCCCACAGCTCTTTTTGTGTGTAATTGATGGCAAGGTCTGTTACTTCTATACTCGGCAAATGATTATTAAACGGCTCCCATTGCTTGGTAATAGTATCGCGGTAGAATACGCCTACATCTGTGCCCACATACATAATACCCAGTGCGCTGTCAATTTCCATACAATTGATGGGGACATTGGGCAGGTTCGTATTGAAAAAGGCCCATGTGCCGGCATTATATTCCATGACCTTAGGGCTGTTGTAGCCGCTGAAGGTGACCCAGAAGTGCTTATGGTCTTTCGGGTCAACTTTGATGTCCGATATATTACCGTTGGCAGTCGGTGTCATTACGTTGAAGGTAGCCGTATTGCCCGATACAAAATCGTAGGCATAGTAAATATTGTTCGTGCCGTTATTGTTCGTGCCATTAATGACCACGTATATTGTAGAGTCGTTAGCGGGTGTCATAGCAAGGCGTTCGATATCTTTATTTTCCAGGTCGCCGCCTGTTATGGATATCCAGCTACTGCCCGCATCTGCTGTAAAGTACACTTGTTTGTATCCTGCAAACAGGTGGTCGTGGTTGTGCGGGCTGATAATGTAGGGCGTTATCCACGGGCCGGTAGGCTGTCCCGGTATATTGTCCGAAATCTGGTCGTTGCCCCATGTGCCGGAAACACGGTCAATATCGCCGTACTGTGTAGCTGTATAAAAAGTGCCGCTGTTTACATAGTCTATCTGGCAATCCATACCGTCACCGCCGTTTTCATCGTTCCATGTGGTGCCTGTAAGGCTTTTGGTACCATTATCCTGTGCCCCGCCCAATATGAAAGGGGCTACATCAGCCACTGCATTCCGGTAAAACTGCGTAATGCCCAGGCCTGCGGTCACGTCAGACCATACAGAGGCGGAAGAAAGATTATCGGTAAAATACAGTCCCCCGTCATTGCATTCAAAAAGCCGGTTGGGCAACAAAGGATGAAAAGCGTGCCAGTGTTTATCGGCATGTACGGTAGCTACACCTGAAAACTGCGCGTACCATTGTGTTACCCTTGTCCATGTAGTGCCCCCGTTTACCGAGAACCATGAGTTGACCCCGCCTGCCGTCATCAGGTCCGGGTTAATGGGGCTTATCGAAATAGAGAGGTCGTACCATCCCTGTTTGCCGCAACTGGTAGGGTTGGCAGCGTTGCTGCCGCTTAGCAAATCGCCGTTGCAGCCGGAAGGCCCGTATTTTTTTGTAAACGTTTTACCTGTATCAAGGGATTCATAAATACCATCGAGGCCACCATTATCCTTAGCAGCTATAGCCCTTACTATTTTTACATCGGCAGGTGTCACTGCGAGTGTTATTCTTTTCTTGCCGGTTAAAGAAGGTACCGGTGCCCATGTTTTTCCGCCATCGGCAGAGCGAAGGACATCAGCATTGCCATTGCCATAGGTGGCGGCATACAGTACAGAAGTATCGGTAGGGTGGTACAATACCTGTTTGTAATTGCCGCCCATCTTTAAGCTCCAGCTTGCACCCCCATCGTAAGATTTATATATACCTGAACTGGTAGCCAGTGTAATAGAATTCGTATCAATAGGATTGATAACTATAGAATTGGTTAAGCGCATTTGCGAGGTAGTCCAGCTAAATCCTGTGGTATTCCATGTAGCGCCCCCATCCGTCGATTTCAAAACGCCGATGCTATAACTGTCACCGGCATCCCTGTCGCCGGTACACAGGTACAGGGTATTCGGGTTAAGCGGGTTGACGCCAAGGTCGGATGTGCCTAACACAGGCAAGGTATCGGTAAGCGAAACCCAGTTTACGCCATTGTTGGTTGTTTTCCAAAGTCCGCCCCCGGCAGTACATGCCCAGAATGTAGTAGCACTGGAAGGGTGGAATACAATTTTGTTGATACGCCCCACGCCGCTGTAGCCGCTGAATGAAGACGTAGGGCCCTGGAATTTCCAGTCGGCCTTTACGGCAGCAGTGGTTTTATTGGCTGATGCCTGGTGCGCTGCTTTATATTTGCGCCATTCTTCCAGTGTTTTTAGCGGCGAAACCATGTAGCCGTTTTCATCGGTATGTGCATCCCAGTACCACATCCAGCGGTCAAAGTGGTAATCCTTTCCTTCCTTTTTATGCATGCCCGTTTCTTCTGCTTCTTCGTCCTCATCTATGGCTGTGGCATTTCTTTCCAGCCTGTATGCTGCGGCTGCATCTGATAACTTGACAGGGTGGGTATTGTTACCCAAAGCAGGGTTTTGGCCATAGCTGTATACGGAAACCGCCATGCATGAAGCAAGTAATATTTTTTTCATCTTATACTATATTGAAAGCTATCTGAATGATATGGAGTATGGCAATATATATATTATTCGCAATATTGTGAAATGGAATATGCCAAAACGGATGGTGTAAACATGTGGTATTTCAAAATGCGTATGGCATTTCTTTTTATCGTATGCAGCTATTATCTTTGCGCAAAATCCGAATATCCAAATGTCTGATAAAATAAAACCAACTGCGCGCCAGAAGAGTATATTCTTTATTCATTTTGTGGTTTTCGCCATAGGCACTACAGTAATGTTTATGATACACCATCAGCAGGGCAGGGAGCATTGGGCTTATCCCTGGCACGCATGGATAATAGCTGCCTGGGCGCTGTCTCTTATCGGTCACGGTTGTGCTACTTTTCTCAGCTACAAGGATCCGGGTATGGAAGAATACCACAGGCAGTCCAACAATGGTTAATAATATTTCTTTTATAAAAGAAGCCCCTTGCCAATACGCAAGGGGTTTTTAATTTTATAAACATAATTACAGGTAATGGATACACAACGGTATAAAGAGTTGCAGCAGGTGTACGAATCGCTTCATAATGAGAATGCACGGATAGACACCCTGATAGAGATGGCAATGGAAGTGCGCAACTTTGATGTGGAGAAGGGTATGGATATGGCGGAAGAAATTATCGCCCGTTCAGAAAAAAACGGTTACCGGCTTGGCAAAGGCCGGGGCATGAATATCAAGGGGTGGTGCTTTTGGCAGCAGGGCGAATATGATGACGGTATTGCCATACTGCTCGACGCCCTCAAAATAGCTAAGGAAATAAATAATAAACCCCTTGAAGCAAGGATATTAAACAATCTTGGCTTTATATACCGCGACCAGGGCGACCTTGCTGATGCCCTGGGCTACTTTGATAAGGCCCTGGCCATTAATGAAAAACTGGGCGATGAAGTAGCACAGTCTGTAAACCTTTCCAGCATAGCATACCTGCACTATGACCTTAACGATTACGAAAACGCGCTCGACTTTGCCCTCCGCTGCCTGCCTATTTTTGAGAAAGCGAAAGACGAGCACCGGCTTACCTCGCTGTACAACATACTGGGCAATATCTATTTCAAACAGCAGCAGTTTGCAGAGGCACTAAGATATTTTGAAGAAAACTACAGCAATACGGAACCCGATACGGCCATTCATGTATCGGCCATGAGCGGTTTAGGTAAGGTGTACTACAGGATGAATGATTTTGGCAATGCACGTACCTACCTGCATGATGCCCTGAACCAGTCTGAAGAGCTGGGCAATGTAGAAGTACAGATTATATGCCACTATTACATAGGGCGCATGATGATGGATGAAGGCCATTACCGCCATGCATTGCAGCACATGACCTCGGCATTTGAGCTGGCTGATGAATACATGCGCAAACACGATATCATGAGCGTGCACGAAGGCCTTTCCATGCTGTATGATAAGATGGGCGATATACCCAAAGCCTTTTACCACCTGAAAGCCTATGAACAGCTTAAGGAAGAAATTTTTAAACAGACGACATTTAATAAACTGCGCAACCTGCAGACCCGCCAGCAGGTAGAGCTGGCGAAAAAGGAAAAGGAAGTAGCCGAACGCACAGCTTACCTGAAACAGCAATTCATGGCAAATATGAGCCACGAGATACGTACGCCTATGAATGCCATAGTTGGTATGACAAGGCTGCTGCTGAGCAAAGAGCCGCGGCCCGACCAGATGCGCTACCTGGATGCCATACGTTTGTCTGCCGATAATTTGCTGGTCATTATCAATGATATACTCGACCTCTCGAAAATAGAAGCAGGCAAAATAGTGATAGAGCATACGGATTTCTCTTTGAATGAAATGGTGCAGAGCGTGCGGGATATGTTATTGCTGAGAGCAGAAGAAAAGCACCTGCAAATGCGCGTATCCCTCGACCCGGCCATACCTAACCGGCTGGTAGGAGACCCTACACGCATTAACCAGGTACTCATCAACCTGGCAGGCAATGCCGTGAAATTTACAGATAAAGGCTCGGTAGATATAAGGACTACTTTGCACAAAAAGGAGCAGGATACTATCTGGATACAGTTTGACATTATTGACACCGGCATAGGCATTGCCCCCGATTATGTTGACAAGATATTTGAGAGCTTTACACAGGCAGGCACGGATATAGCCCGCAAGTTTGGCGGCACAGGACTTGGCCTTACCATTTCCAAAGAATTGGTAGCACTCATGCGTGGCAGTATTTCTGTAAAAAGCGAACTAGGTAAAGGAACGGTATTTACAGTTGTATTGCCGCTTGCCGTAGCTACAGTACAACACGCGGAAGCATCACATGCTACTATTACCGAAGATGTAAAGCAGAAATTAGGCAAGGTGAAGCTGTTGCTGGTAGAAGATAACGAATTTAACCGGATGGTAGCGGAAGATACACTGCATGAGATTATTCCCGGTGTTACGGTCGATATAGCAGTGAACGGGCAGGAAGCTGTGGATAAAGTGCAACAGCAACATTATGATTTGCTCCTTATGGATATACAAATGCCGGTAATGGACGGGTTGACAGCCACAAAGTATATCCGTGGCCAGTTGCCCGCTCCTGCACGTGATGTAAAAATCATTGCTATGACCGCCAATGTGCTGCAGGAGGATGTGCAGCGCTACCTGAAAGCCGGCATGAATGCCTATGTATCCAAACCATTTCATACAGAAGAACTGTTATTGAAAATGGCGGCTGTACTGGAAGGGCAGGAGGCTAAACAGGAAATACCGGCAACAGCACAGATAGGTGATATAGCCTTGCCACCCTTGCCTGAAAAAGTTACGGACATGCAGTTCCTCCGCCAGTTTACACAAAATAACCCCGCCAAGATGAACAAATACATAGGCATGTTCCTGGAAAACGGCCCGCGGCTGGTCGCCAATGTAGAACAGGCATTGGAGAAAAAAGATTACCCTACTGTTAAAATTGCAGCCCATTCCCTGAAGCCGCAGTTGTCTTACATGGGCGTAAAGGAAGAAGTAAGCCATATATTCCTGATAGAGCAGACAGCAGGCGAACAAGCTCATTTTGAACGGCTTCCCAAACTGGTTGAGAACCTGAAGCGTATATGTGACAAAGCTTTTGATGAGCTAAAAACGCCCATCGCAGGCTAAAAATCATGACAAAGATCATGTGTGTACGATTTTTGTTTTGTAAATATTTTTTCTATTTTTCTACGAAATTGAACTCATAAAGCTATGGCTACACAAAGCACACGCTACATTTTCCTGGTGGATGACGAACCTATCCAGAATGAAATGCTCAAAGACTACCTGTCAGAACGTTTTTTATATAATATAAAAATTTTTGATAACGGTGAAGATGCATTGAAGCACATGGACCTGAACCCGGAAATAGTTGTGCTTGATTACCACCTGAGCGCCCATAAGCCGGATGCTATGAACGGTGTAGAGGCTTTAAAACAAATAAAAGACCGCTACCCGCAAACACAGGTTATCATGCTATCGGGGCAGGATAAGATAGATGTAGCTATTGACAGTATGAAATACGGGGCGTATGACTATGTGGTGAAGGGCGAAACTGCTTTTTCGCGCATGGAAAACACGCTGAACAATGTAAGTGAACTGCACCGCGCAAGAACTGTAAACAACGCTTATAAGAAAACAATCGTTTTCCTTGCTGTGATAATAGTACTGATAGTAGCGCTGGCTGTTTATTTATACTTTACAGGGGCTTACGGATCGCTATAGGCGAAACTTATCGATGAACCTTGTGCTTTTTCTAACATCTTACATAGATTTGCTACTTCAATAGCAGGATAACTCATGCAATTAGCCCAAAGACTGAACCGCGTAGCCGAACCACAGACAATAAAAATGGCTAAGCTCAGCCGTGAATTGAAATCGCAGGGAATAGACATTGTTGACCTTAGTTTGGGAGAACCGGATTTCAGGACCCCGCAGCACATTTGTGATGCGGCCACCAGGGCTATGGAAGATGGCTATACGAAATATACGCCCGTAGCCGGTATACCCGAGTTGCGCCAGGCTATATGTGAAAAGCTGAAAAGGGATAATGGGCTGGAATATACCCCCGATGAGATTATCGTATCGACAGGTGCAAAACAATGCATTGCCAATGCCGTATTGAGCCTTGTAAACCCGGGCGATGAGGTGATTATACCCACCCCTTACTGGGTTACCTACAGCGCGCTGGTCGAGTTTGCCGAAGGTGTTGTAAAATATATACCCTGCTATATTGAGACCGGCTTTAAACTGACTCCCAATCAACTGGAAGAAGCAATTACGCCCAAAACCAAACTGTTCATCTTTTCTTCGCCATGCAACCCCACCGGCAGCGTGTACTCTAAAGAAGAGCTGGCTGCACTGGTAACAGTATTCAAAAAATATCCCGGTATCGTTATCATCAGTGATGAAATATACGAGTATATCAATTACACCGGCAAGCACCAGAGCATAGCCCGGTTTGAAGGTATGCACGACAGGGTGCTGGTCATCAACGGCATGTCAAAAGGGTTTTCAATGACCGGCTGGCGGCTGGGTTATATGGCCGGGCCCAAAGAAATAATACAGGCCTGCGAAAAGCTGCAGGCGCAGTTTACCTCCGGTGCCAATTCCATTGCGCAAAGGGCATCTATTGCCGCACTTACTTCTGACCTTGCCCCCACAAGGGCTATGGCAGAAGCCTTCCGCGAGCGCCGCGACTACATCATCAAAGCGTTGAATGAAATACCCGGAATAAAAATAAACGAACCGGGCGGTGCATTTTATGCTTTCCCGAATATTATGTCCTATTTCGGCAAGACAGACGGTAAGGTTACCGTAAACAATGCGGAAGATTTTGCCATGTACCTGCTGCACACCGGCCATGTAAGTACGGTAAGCGGCGATGCATTTGGTAACAACAACTGCATCCGTATATCATTTGCTACGTCAATGGATAAGCTGCAGGAAGCCATGAAGCGGATTAAAGCTGCCCTGGAGCGCCTGCATTAATGCTTTTGCATCTTTGCCTGCTGTACTTCATCCTGGAACGAGAGTTCCGATATCATGTGTTTATAGGCGGTGTCCAGCAGGTCAGGGTGGCCTTTGTACCAGTCTATAGCCTGTTCAAACTGCTGCTGTGATATTTGGTGGGATGCCCACACTTTTTTATAGTATACGGCCAGTGAATCCTGGTCTTTGGGCACAATGCGGTGCAGGCTGTCGTCAACCATACTGCTGTAAGCTTCGGCCAGTTGTATATCAGCCAGTATATTGCCCATTTTTTCAACGGTAATTGGCGGCTTTTCTTCATTCTTGCAGGCAACAAGCATGCTGCACGAGAAAAGGGCTATCAAAAAATACTTCATCCGTTATTTATTTTAGGCTGCCGTATTTCTGCGCATTGGGAACATCCATTTGCTGCAGCAGGGAAATATATTTACCTCTTTTTTCTTTTGGCTCCTGTGCCAGTATGCTCATCATTTCTTCGCCTTTGGCATTGAAGAAAAACTGCATAAGGATAGAGCCGGGGTTTTCGCGGTGCATCTGCGCCAGTTGTTCCAGCCCTCCCAGTATCAGTCCGCGCGATTCTTCCGGCTTGGTAAACATATTATCCAGTGCCTTGCGGTGTATGGTATACCAGTACTCTCTGAAGTATTTGAACCGGGGGCTAAGTATCTGGTCTACTATCCAGTACCTGTTGCGGTTGCCTTCCACGGCCTTCCAGCCTGTGATGTTTTTACCCTGTTCCGGTGCATTGTTCACCACATTCTGCGCCTTCTTAAAATAATCGTTGCCGCCATTCAGCTCAAAACTGTCATAGTCGAGGCCCAGTATAAGGTACATATAATAAGCGAGTATGGCAGTCAGGTTCGATTCCATAGCATCGTTTCCCGTTACCCTGTTATCGTTGAACTGCATGGGCGTAAAGGGTGAATATTTGAAGCGCACTTCGCGGTCGATAAAATTAATGATGGGGCTGGTATATGCCGTGTTATATACCGGCCTTGAAGATTGTATATTGAGTGTACCTTCAAATATATCCCCGTCGGTCACTTTGGTCAGGTTGAAAAGGATATTGCAGTCTATCTTTTCGGCAGGGCCGTATTGGTCGCCGGTCCATTTACGCGTATTCAAAAATTCGGTAATCGCCCGTTGCATGTTGTTGAATACTTCCTTGTCTATATTCTGTATCTTATCGTGCATCACCTTCACTTTGCAGTTGAACTCCTGCGCGATGGCCGTGCTGCACAACAGGCAGAACAGAAGGGCGGTGCTAAACAGTTTTTTCAGCATATTGAATCTCCACTATCTTATTGACGATGGCAGCGGCGGCATCCTGTTTGCTTTGCAGGGGCAATTCCTTTACCGTACCATCTTTTGTTAGCAATGTAATTTTGTTGGTGTCGTGCCCGAACCCTGCACCTTCGTCGCGCAGGGAGTTCAGCACAATTATATCTGCATTCTTGGCTGCCATTTTACCTTTGGCATACTCCAGTTCGTTATCCGTTTCCAGTGCGAAGCCTGCCAGCAATTGGCCGGGCTTTTTGATTTTACCCAGGCTGCCCAGTATATCGGGTGTGCGGGCCATCTTTATAGTAAACGTATCGTCCTGCTTTTTTATTTTGCTGTCTGCTACCTGCTCCGGACGGTAATCGGCCACTGCTGCCGACATAATAGCTACCTGTACCGAAGGGAATACCTTTGTACAGGCATCATACATCTCCTGCGCGCTTTCTACCTTCACTACCTGTATGCGCGGGTGAAATACCTGCAGGTGCGAGGGTCCTAATACAAGGGTTACTTCTGCTCCTTTCTCCGCCAATGCCTCCGCTATAGCTACGCCCATTTTCCCGGTTGAGAAATTGCCAATGAAGCGTACAGGGTCAAGGCGCTCATAGGTAGGCCCTGCGGTAACAAGGGCTTTTATGCCGGATAGTTTATTGTTTTTAGGGGTAAAAAAATCATCCAGGTGACGGATAATATCTTCAGGTTCGGCCATGCGCCCTTCTCCCACCAGCCCGCTGGCCAGCTCGCCATGGACTACTGGTATGATGTGGTTGCCGTAAGTGCGTATTTTATCAATGTTGTTGCGGGTGCTTTGATGCAGCCACATATCCTCATCCATAGCTGGTGCTACGAATACCGGGCATATTGCCGACAGGTACACTGCATTTACCAATGTATCGCAAAGGCCAATGGCCATTTTGGCCAGTGTGTTGGCACTGCAGGGGGCTATCACCATAGCATCGGCCCATCGGCCCATTTCCACATGGTTGTTCCATGCAGCGCCGTCGCTTACATTACTGTGAACAGGGTGTTTGGATACGGTAGCCAATGCCAGCGGGCTTACAAATTTTTCGGCAGCGGGTGTGGTAATGACTTTTACCTCTGCACCCGCCTTTACCAGCAGGCGCACCAGTTGCGGGGTTTTATAGGCCGCAATGCTGCCTGTAACTGCCAATACGATCTTTTTGCCTTCGAGGTACATACAGCGTGCAATTTACTGAATTTTAAACCCCTTGTGAGTGCCTGCGGGGCAAGTTTGGCGGGAATTATTGTTAAATGTTGTGATTTGTTGTCAATTGTTGTTGTTTTCCTGGTTTTGTTGTTGCAGGCAAGTTTTGTGCAGAGCTAATTTCAAAGGTGCTGTATAATAGCTGTTTCGCGAGATTGCTTCGCTGTCGCTCGCAATGACGAGATAGGGTAGATACATTGTTGTGATTTGTTGTGATTTGTTGTTTTCACGGTTATAAAAATTTGCGTTTTGTTTGGCGCAATCCCGAAGTCTTTCGGGAGGCATGTGGCGGCATTGTGCGGCACCGGTATGTCTGCCCCTCGCGTGTAGACACACTCATAACACCTCTCAAAGAGGGGAAATGTTGTTATTTGTTGTGAATTGTTGTTGTTTTTCATGGTTTAGGAATAGTAATAGGGGAGTGCCTGTCCGTCGCGTGTGGACATTCCCATCCGCCATTCCTTAGAAGGGGGAACTTTGGTAATTTGTTGTTGTTTTACTGTTTATTGAATTATTTTTTGAGTGAATCAAGCCATTTTTTTAAATAAGCTTCTTGATCCGCAATAGATACTATTTGTGTTATATCATGAAAGTTATCGAAAATATGTACCATATTATCATGGGTTGCTGATTTGCCTAACTGCAAAACGTAAACTCCCATTGTTATTAAACTCATTCCTGAAGGATATACGTTTAATCTACTGCCATTAATTAATAATTTAATTTCAAGTGGTTCTAATTCCTGTCTTAATAGTTTTAGTGCAATAAAAGGACGGTCTTCTTCTTTAATTATATGAATATTATTATATTGAAATGCGATAATGTTATTTTCATATGATAGGAATGCCTCTTCAATTTTATTGCCGGCCTTAATTGATATTTTCATTGCATTGTTTTTGATTTTAGCTTATATAACTTCTGGTGCTAATTTATATTATATCAAATTTACATTTTTTATCAATTTGTCTTAAAGGAATAATTAAATGAACAAAAGCGCCCGGTATATCCGGGCGCTTTTGTTATATAGTTGTGATTGTAACTATGCTTTTTGTGTGCGTGCCAGCAGGCTGCGTTGTGCCAGCGCATACAGGCCAAACAGCATTGCATTGCCTACGAGGTCGCTTAACAGGGTATTTTTAAAGAAGGGGATAGCTACTACGTAGGTCTTAATAAGGCCGTTGAAATCGTAGCCCCACATACCTGTAACGTAAGCCCCGAAGTTAGACACGATAAAGAATGCCAGTGAGCCTGCTACGGAATAACCAAGTACGCGCGGGGCGCTTGTGTTTTTCATAGTAGTGCCCAGCAGTGTTACCAGTGCCATACCGCCATATACCAATACCTGCTCCATGCCATAGAAACCGTTGATGTTGGTAAAGAGCTGGAAATACAGGTCGGCAACCAGCATAGCCAGCAGGGGCAGGATGTAAGCAAAGCGCTTGTCTTTGATAACAGCGCCGCTAAACAGGCCCAGTGCCGCTACGGGGGCCAGGTTGTACAGGTGCATTTCACTGTTTACAATACGGGCAGCGGCTGCAATGGTAATCAGCCCGGCTGCGAGTAAAATATTGGTGTAGTTCCTTTTCATTGTTTCTATAAAATCTTATTCAGTGCCCAAAAGTAACAAGAAAAAAATCAAATCCTGTTTCGTGTTTCCACATTTTCACATTAAAGCCCTTTGCCATGGCATGCCTTGTACTTTTTACCGCTACCACAGGGGCAAGGGTCGTTGCGGCCTATTTTAGGGCCTGCCTGTACAGGGGTGCGTTTTACAGGTGTTTCGCCACCTTCATACACATCGTGCTCATCGGCAGCATAGTCCTGCCCTGCTTCGTCAATCTCCTCTTTGTTCATGCGCATTTGGCTCATATCGGTATGCTGCGGTACCTGCTGTGCTGCCTGGGGCGGCGCTTCCTGCATAGGTATGCCGGCGCGCAGCAGGAAGGAAACAATACTGCGGTTCGTTTCCAGCATCATCTGCTTGAATAGGTTGAATGCTTCAAACTTATAGATTAGCAGCGGGTCTTTTTGCTCGTACGATGCCATTTGTACCGAGTTGCGCAGGTCGTCCATAGCGCGCAGGTGGTCTTTCCACGCATCGTCTATTATGGCCAGCGTCATGCTCTTTTCCAGTGTCTGTATCACCGGGCGGGCATCCTGCGCTACAGCTTCTTTCAGGTTGGTGTACACCTGTATACCTTTCATACCATCGGTAAACGGTATGACGATATCATTTACACGGTCGCCGTTATCGGTCAGTATCTGCGCAAGAGTGGGGGCAATATGTTCGCGCAGGGCGTTCATCTTGCGGGTGTAGAAGTCTTTTACCTGGTGGTACAGCTTATCGCCTACGGCACTGAGGTCGGCTTTATCAAACTCTGCCTCTGTTACCACCTCTGGCTCTACGGCCAGGTGTTTCATCACTTCTATCCGGAATGCCTGGAAATCGCGGCTTTCTTCGAACTGTGTGGCGAGGTCAACAGCCACATCATACATAGCATTGTCGAGGTCGATAGAAAGGCGGTCGCCAAACAGTGCGTGGCGGCGGCGTTTGTAGATAACATCACGCTGTGCGTTCATCACGTCATCATACTCCAGCAGGCGTTTACGTATGCCGAAGTTGTTTTCTTCTACCTTCTTCTGCGCACGCTCGATAGATTTGGTAATCATACTGTGCTGCAGTACTTCGCCGTCTTTATGGCCCATTTTGTCCATCAGCGAAGCAATGCGTTCAGACCCGAAGAGGCGCATCAGGTCGTCTTCCAGGGATACAAAGAATTGTGAAGTACCGGGGTCGCCCTGGCGGCCTGCACGGCCACGGAGCTGGCGGTCTACACGGCGGCTTTCGTGGCGTTCCGTACCTATAATGGCAAGACCACCCGCTTCTTTTACGCCAGGGCCGAGTTTGATGTCGGTACCACGGCCGGCCATGTTGGTGGCAATAGTTACTGCGCCTGCAAAACCGGCCTCAGCCACTACCTGTGCCTCGCGCGAGTGTTGCTTGGCGTTCAGTACGTTGTGCTGTACCTTTTTTTGCTGCAGCATACGGCTCAGCAGTTCCGATACTTCTACCGAAGTGGTACCTACCAGTACGGGGCGGCCTGCGTTTTTCAGTTTCTCTATCTCATCAATTACGGCTTTATATTTTTCGCGCTTGGTTTTATATACAAGGTCTTGCTGGTCGTCGCGTGCAATGGGTTTGTTGGTAGGGATGGCTACTACGTCCAGCTTATAGATTTCCCAGAACTCGCCTGCTTCCGTTTCGGCTGTACCGGTCATACCGGCCAGCTTGTGGTACATACGGAAGTAGTTTTGCAGTGTAACGGTAGCGAAGGTTTGCGTAGCGGCTTCCACCTGCACGTTTTCCTTGGCTTCAATTGCCTGGTGCAGGCCATCGCTGTAGCGGCGGCCATCCAGTATACGGCCTGTCTGCTCGTCTACGATTTTTACTTTGCCGTCCATCACTACATATTCCACATCTTTATCGAAGAGGGTATATGCCTTCAGCAGTTGCTGTATAGAGTGGATACGGTCGGCTTTAATAGCATAGTCCTGTAGCATAGCGTCTTTGCGCTGCGCTTTTTCTTCTTCAGATGCTTCCGATTTTTCAATTTCAGCCAGTTCACTGCCTATGTCGGGCAGTACGAAGAAATGGGGGTCTTCTCCCGACTGGGTAATGAGCGCGATACCTTGTTCGGTCAGGTCTACGCTGTTGTTCTTTTCGTCAATAGTAAAGTACAGTTCCTTGTCTATTACAGGCATATTGCGTTTCTGCTCGCCTATGTAATAGTTCTCTGATTTTTGCAGTATCTGGCGGTTGCCTTCTTCGCTTAAATATTTAATGATAGCACCTGTTTTAGGTAAGCCCCTGTATGCGCGGAACAGGTACATACCGCCGGTCTCTTTATCGGTTTTACCTTCGGCTATCAGTTTTTTAGCTTCTGTAAGGCTTTGGTTGATTACTTTTTTCTGTGCTTCCAGCAGCCTTTCAATACGTGGCTTAAGCGCATGGAATTGTTGTTCATCGCCCTTAGGTACAGGGCCTGATATAATGAGCGGTGTACGTGCGTCATCAATCAATACGCTATCCACCTCATCCACCATAGCAAAGTGGTGCTTGCGCTGTACCATTTCGTCGGGGTGGTGCACCATATTATCGCGCAGGTAGTCAAAACCGAATTCGTTATTGGTGCCGTAGGTAATATCTGCCATGTACGCTTTACGGCGCATGGGCGAGTTGGGCTGGTGTTTATCGATACAGTCAACAGTGATGCCGAGGAATTCGAATAGCGGGCCGTTCCACTCCTGGTCACGACGGGCAAGGTAGTCGTTCACCGTAACCAGGTGTACGCCTTCGCCCGCAAGCGCGTTGAGGTAAGATGGCAGGGTAGATACCAGTGTTTTACCTTCACCGGTGGCCATTTCTGCAATTTTGCCCTGGTGCAGGTTGATACCGCCTATCAGCTGTACATCATAATGCACCATATTCCACGTTACCTGGCTACCCGCAGCAGTCCATGAGTTGCGGTACACGGCCTGGTCGCCCTCTATACGTATGTTGTCCCGCTCCAGCGCCAGTTCTTTATCCAGGTCGGTAGCGGTCACTACCAGCTCTTCGTTTTCGGTAAAGCGGCGGGCGGTTTCTTTTACTACGGCAAAGGCTTCGGGCAGTATCTGCTCCAATATTACTTCTATCTGTTCGTCCCGTTTTTTTACCAGCTTGTCTATTTCGTTATAAACTGCTTCACGCGCCTGCAGGTCGGCTTCCGAGTGTTTATCGGCAGCGGCTTTCTGCTCTGCAATTTCAGCGTCTATTTCCTTCAGGTGCTCGCGGATGCGTTGGCGGAACTCCTGTGTTTTATTGCGTAGCTGGTTGTGAGACAGTGATTGGAGTTCGCTGTATATACGGTTGATTTCGGTAACAAGCGGCTGAATACGTTTAACGTCTTTGTCAGACTTGTTTCCGCCGAATAATTTTGAAAGAAAACCTATCATTTTAATACTGTTGTGTTCAAAAGTTTCTGTTTACAAATGCGAAAATGGCTTTTTGGTCCTATTCCGTTAATAATGAAAACTATATTTTATCAAAAGCCATGCAAATTTTTATACCTGACAGGCTGGCACTCAGGGGCATCAAAGCTACGCCAAATGCAGGATTTGAACAAGGGAAAGCATGAGATTGAGGAGGGGAATAAAAATTTTTTACTCTAATCTCTTGCAAGGCAAGAAAATTTTTATGTATTTTGGAAACAATTTAGAAAAACGCGCTCAATTATGAAAAAAACCTTCATCCTCATTACAACTGTGTTGGCTTCACTTTTTGTGGCTAATAAAAGTTTTGCACAAGACGATGAACTGGTCAGGGTATTCCGCTGGTTTAACGATGTGGACCATAACTATGTAACAGTTGCTGATGGGGAATACCAAGACGGACAATTGTTGAACTGGGGTTGGAAAGATAAAACCCACCTGTTTATAGCTTATCGCAATCCTGGTCCCGGTCGCGTAGCTGTATATAGCTGGTATAACCCTGAGACCAAGGATTATGCAAGCATTGCAGAAGATGAGTTTACAGATGACCAGATGATAAAAATGGGCTATACCAACAAGCACGTGCAGTTTTATGCAATGACCCGCCGTGGCCCCAATACCGTAGGTGTTTATCGCTGGTATATACCCAAAAACCACGACTGGGTAACTATACCCGAGGAAGGTGATACAGATGCCTATTTCAAAAAAGGTTATCACCGTAAAACGTTCCAGTTCTATGGTATAGCACGCGGTACAGACGCCCAGATATACAACCAACTTTAATAAGTAAGTTCAATCAACATACATAAAAAGGCTGCCGGATGGCAGCCTTTTTATGTATGTGTCTGTTCAGGGGCATTTATAAAACCTGTACTATCAGGAATTTAAGGTACTGCGTAGTGGGTACATGCCAGAGGATAGGATGGTCTGAAGCCTGGGTTTGCCAGGTTACCTGTCGCAGTTTACGGCGCGCATCTTTAGCTGCCATATCAATAGTTTTAAGGAACAGGTCGGGCGGAACGAGATTCGTGCAGGAGGCTGTTACCAGGAACCCGCCCGGTTTTACCAGTTTCATTCCCCGCAGGTTGATCTCTTTATAGCCTGTAATGGCTTTCTGGATGTTTTCACGGCTTTTGGTAAATGCAGGAGGGTCTAGAATGACCACATCGTAACGTTTTCCTTCTTTTACCCACTGCTTCAACACATCGAAAGCATTTACCGATTCAAATTTGCAGGTATTTTCATAGCCGTTCAATATGGCATTTCGGCGGGCAGTGTCCACCGCCTTGTCAGATATATCAAGGCCAAGCACCGATTTTGCCCCATAGTGTGCTGCGTGCAGCGAAAATGTGCCGGTATAGCAAAAAGCTTCCAGTACATCGGCACCTTTTACAATGTGTTGTATTGCACGGCGGTTGTCCTGCTGGTCAAGAAAATACCCTGTTTTCTGGCCGTTCTCAATATCTACATGAAATTTAAGGCCGTTTTCATTCAGGATAATATTGGTATCAAAAGGCTCAGACAAGAAGCCTTTTATCTGTGGCAGGCCTTCTACCTCGCGTACGGGTACATCGTTGCGTTCGTAGATGCCTTTTGGGGTAAATATTTTTTGCAGGGCGGCTACAATGGCAGGTTTCCACTTGTCTATACCCAACGCGAGTGTCTGAATGACAAAATGGTCATTGAATTTATCAATAATCAGCGCAGGCAATTGGTCAGCCTCGCCGAAAATGAGGCGGCAATTTTCTACATAGCCTATTTGTTTGCGGTATTCCCATGCTTCCCGTATGCGGTTGTAAAAAAACTGGTCATTTACTTCCTCGTTTTTATCTCTTGTAACAAGGCGTATGCGTATTTGCGATGCAGGGTTAACATACCCTTTGCCAATGAAAGAACCGTTATAAGAGTAAACCTCTACTATATCGCCGGGTTCGCAGGTGCCCTCACTATCGCCCAGTTCATTGCCAAATATCCAGGGGTGGCCGTTTACTACACGGTCCCCTATTTTTTTTCTCAGGAAAAATTTTGCCATCCGCAAAAGTAATCAGGATATTGGATATTAAATGGCAGGTACGGGATACGAATGTTTTATTAAGGGACTTAAAAGAAGTAATATTATGGTTCGCGATAGCAGTATGCTATTCACTAATTTTGCATGGAATTCTTATGTTACAAAAGCTGGTAATAAATAATTACGCCATTATTGACCACCTCGGCATTGAGCCGGATGCGCACCTGAATACGGTAACGGGTGAAACAGGTGCGGGTAAGAGTATCATACTGGGTGCCCTGTCGCTGATACTGGGTGAACGTGCAGATACTTCTGTACTGATTAATAAGGATGAAAAATGTGTAGTGGAAGCATATTTTGATGTGCGTGATAATGAAGTACTGCAGGAGGTGATAGCTACGGAAGAACTGGATAACGAACCTGTATGCATCATACGCCGTGAAATAAGTACGAGCGGTAAGTCGCGGGCATTTATTAATGATACGCCCGTAACGCTGAATGTGCTGAATAAAGTAACTTCTCTGCTGGTGGACCTGCACCAGCAGTTTGACCACCTGGCCCTGGAAGATGACCATTTTCAGCTGGATGTGTTGGATGCGGTAGCGCAGAATGGTAAGCTGCTGGAAGCATATAGCAACCTGTACAGCGCTTATAAAAAAGTAAGCCAGGAACTGGCGGAGAAAAAGAAACAACAGCTACAGTGGCAAAAAGAAGCCGATTATAAGCTGTTTTTGTATGACGAGCTGCAGCAGGCGGCATTTACAACCGATGAAATAGAACATGCAGAACAGCAACTGAAACAACAGGTGCATGCTGAGAAGATAGTGGGTGTGCTGGATACGGCATGCTATGTAATGGAACAGGGGGAGCAGCCGATGCTGAACGAGCTGAAACGGCTCAGCCAGCAGCTTAGCGGCATAAGTGATGTAATGCCGGAAGTGAATGTGCTGACCGAAAGATTTAATTCGGCTTTGGTAGAGCTGAAAGATATAGCGGCAGAACTGGACAGCCTGAAAGGTAAAGTAAATATTGACCAGGAGCTTTCGCAAAGATTGCAGGAACGTGTAGATACGGGCTATAAACTATTGAAAAAACACGACCTGCAAACAACCGCAGAACTCTTACAACTGCAGCAGCAACTGGAAACTGAACTGCAGGAAACGCGCAGCCTGGACGACAGCATAGAAAAGCTGGAAACAGAGCAACAAAATTTGTACAGGAAAGTAGGAGAAGTCGCCGGAAAAATTTCGCAGCAAAGACAGAAAGGAGCACCCGGAATTGCAAAAGAGGTAACAGCCTTGCTGGCGCTGGTAGGTATGCCCAATGCACAGTTCAGTATAGAGCTGACGTTGGCAGACGCACCGGGCAAAACAGGTATAGACAAAGTGGCATTTTTGCTGGATGCCAATAACAGCGGTAAAGCGCAGCCCATACACAAAGCAGCTTCGGGCGGGGAAATGAGCCGTATTATGCTCTGTATCAAATCGCTGACGGTAAGGGCTATGCGCCTGCCCACGCTTATATTTGACGAGGTGGATACCGGTATATCGGGCGAAGCGGCACGGCAGGTAGGCCTGTTGCTGAGAGACCTGGCAACATACCACCAGGTTATCTGCATCACGCACCAGCCGCAGGTGGCTGCAAAAGGAACCCGTCATTTTTACGTGTATAAAGATGCAGGAAGCGACAACAGGATAACAACAAAAATAAGGGTATTGAAACCAGACGAACGGGTACTGGCAATAGCCAGGATGATAGGCGGGGAAGAGCCTAGCGATGCAGCCATGCAAAATGCGCGGGAACTGGTAACCGCATAAACGATAAAGGCCCGGCTATCCGGGCCTTTATCGTCGTGCTATATTATAAGCTGTTAGTATACTACTATTTTTTCTTTTGCAAAGAGCAGGTTGTCTTTATTTACCTGTACGATATAGGTGCCACGAGGCAGGTCGGCTATAATAACGGCCTGGCCGCCACTGGTAAAGGATACCGTATTTTGCCATGCTATGGCGCCAGTCATATTTACTATGCGTACTACAACCCTTGTGCCTTGCAGTGCTTTATTGGAAGTATTGATACTGAAGTGCCCGTTGCTCGGGTTGGGCGATATGGAAATTACATCGCTTGCATAAGGGATATTGCCTACAGCGGTGGCAACAGCCGGGTCATATACAGGTGACGTCCACATGCCGCGGCCATAGGTAGCAGCGCACAACTCGCCGGATGTATAGTTGATGGCGAGGTCTGAAACCTCAACGGTTGGCAGGTTTTTATTGTACGGCTGCCAGTAAGAGCGGTTCGGGTCCCAGGCAAACACACCTATATCAGTACCTATATAAACAGTACCTTTCGAGGAATCGATAACCACGCAATGTATGGCTACATTGGGCAGCAGGTCGTTACGAGTTTTCCAGCCATTGGCAGCACTGTATTCTGCAACTTTGTTGGCGCCAAACCCGTTATACGTGACCCATAAATGGTTTTCATCTTTAGGGTCTACCTGTATATCTGAAATTGTACCGGTGACCGTGGAAGGAATAACCTTCCATGTATTGCCGTAATCGGTAGTATGCTTTATTGTGTTGCCGACTAATATATAGATATGGTCGGGGTTGCTTACACACAGGCCGATGCGTTTGATATTGGATGTTTGTGTCGGAGATAATTCTGTCCATGTATTACCCTTGTCGGTAGAAGAATACAATTTGTTGTACCCTGCAAAAATGAAATCGGGTATAGCAGGGCTGATGGCAATAGGTGTAATCCAGTCGCCTGCAGGCTTGCCGGGGATGTTGTTATGGATATCTGTAAAATTAGCGCCCCCGTTCAGTGAACGCCTCAGTTCGCCGTACTGTATGGAAGTATAAATTATCTTAGGATTGGAATAGTCTACCTGGCAGTCCATGCCGTCGCCCCCGGTAAGCTCTGTAGCAGCGCCGTTATCCATCTTTTTAGAGCCGTTGTCCTGCGCACCGCCTACAATAAAGGAGGCCATGTTGGTGACTGCGTTTCGGTAAAACTGTGTAATGCCCAGGCCATTGGTTATATCGTTCCACAGCGATGTTGGCCTGTTCGTTTTATAAATGCCTCCGTCGTTACATTCAAACAGGGTATTGGCCATAACGGGGCTGTATACCTGGTAATGTTTATCGGCATGCACAGACTGTATGCCCGGCAGTGTAGTATTCCATTGAGAAGCTATAGCCCAGCTTGCACCCCCTGTGGAAGAATACCAGGTGTTTACGCCGCCTACGACTACTTCGTTTTCATCGTTGGGACTAATGGCAATGGCCAGGTCGTACCAGCCTTGCCCGCCGCACTGGTTGGCGTTGGGTGTATTGGCCAGTATGTTGGTGCTGCAGTTGGTACCGTCATCAAAAATTTTGGTGAAGGTTTTACCGGTATCGGTAGAGTTATAAATACCTTCCAGCCCGTAGTCCAGTTTCGCCACTATAGCTTTCACTATGGCAGGGTTGGCTTTGGTAACGGCAATGGCCACGCGTGTATTGGAGGGGAAATTGCTTGTAGCTGTCCATGTAGCGCCCCCGTCGGCTGAGCGGTATACCTGGTAAGTGCCCGTTGAATATCCTGCGGCGTATATAACGGCCGTATCGGCAGGGTGCGCTACCAGTTGTTTAAAATTGCCGCCGAGTACCAGTGTCCAGGTAGTGCCCCCGTCGTAGCTTTTATAGATACCATTGCTGGCTGCAAGCGTCAAAGAGTTAGTGTCCACCTCATTTATTACCAGGCTATTGGTAAGCCGCGTGTCGCTGGTTGACCATTTAAGGCCTGTAGTATCCCATGTGGCGCCCCCATCGTAAGATTTAAGCACACCTACGCTGAAATTATCACTGGCATCGCGGTCGCCGGTACACAGGTAAACCGTATTAGGGTTAAGGGGGTTAAAGTCTATATCCGACACGCCTAAAACAGGCAGGTGGTCGTTAACCGGCGCCCATGTAAGGCCGCCGTCGGCTGTTTTCCATGCACCGCCTCCCGCACTCCCTATCCAGAAGGTATTGCTATCGGTAGGGTGGAAGCCTACAATATTGATACGGCCAAGGCCCTTACCGCCTCCGGGCGACTGACGGGGCCCCTGGAATGTCCAGTTCGACTGATCGGTAGCAGTGGTTTTAGCTGCAGTTTTCGACTGCAGTTTTTCAAATGCATTTAACTCCTGCCATATTTTAAGGGGGGAAACAAGGTTGCCGTTTTCATCGGTATGCGCCTCCCAGTAATACTTCCACCTGTCGAAATGGTAGTTTTTACCTTCTCGTTCTGCCTCTTCTTCGCTAAATGCTTGCTTCTCTTCGTCCCGGTAGCTTTCGTTGTTCTGCCGGGCATTATAGCTTTCTACCACCTGCGAGAGGTTGACGGGCTTGTTGGCAGGTACACCTTCAAGCCAGGGCTGCGCATTCACCCCACTAATAAAAAACAGCAGCGCAGCGGGAAACAGTATTCTTTTCATTTATTGATTTATTGCATGATGACATCCTGTTTCTTTATGTTTTTAACAGGTAATGCCATCCATGTAGTTTTTTTTGTTTTCAGATAAAGCGTATTCACGGCATCAGAAGGGATTTGTTCAGGGATAGGAAATTTTCCGCCGGCAACAGGCAGCAGTTCCAGTGTGTCTCCCGGCTTTACCTTGTCTATAGAAACCTCGCTGGCGGTATACCACCTTTCGCCTTCGGCAGGCTTACTATTTTTATGGGCAAGGGCTACCTGGCAGGGTAGCCACCCCCCTGCGCCCCTCCAGAAAAATTCCAGGGGCTGTTGTTTGCTCTTCCACACTATTAATATGCGGTACTCATCCGTAGGCTCCATACCAGGGGCTCCGGGAAGTGTCCGGTAGCGTGTAGTTTCTATTACCTGGGCATAAGACGCCGCAGACTTTACAGACTGTGTTTTTTTTGTTTGCGCACAGGCGCTTAATACAAAAACAAAAGATATAGCCAGCAAGAGGGAGGGGAACGTGTATTTCATATAATCAAGAAAGGTAAAGATACGAAAAAGCACCCATGTAATATGGATGCTTTTCATGTGTTTACATTTCTATGATAAATGTTATTGCTACTTTTTTATATTCATTTCTTTTAACAGCCAGCCTGCATTCCCGAACTTATCAATCAGGAACAGTGTATACCTGATATCGAGACTGATGTTCCGGCAAAGGTTGGGATCGAAATAGAGGTCGCTCATAGTGCCTTCCCATATACGGTCGAAATTAGTGCCTATCAGCTCCCCTTTTGCATTAAGTACAGGGCTGCCCGAGTTGCCGCCAGAGGTATGGTTGCTGGCTATAAAAGCTACCGGTACCGTATTATTTACCGCCCATTGGCCGTAATCTTTGGCATTGTATAAATCTTTCAGCTTTTCAGGTGCTTTAAACTCTTCCACGTCCGGGTTGTCTTTAGCTATTACCCCGTCGAGATTGGTCTGGTACGAATAGCCTGCAGGCCCGTCGGGGTCGATGCCGTCTATTTTTCCATAAGTGAGCCTGAGTGTGAGGTTGGCATCGGGATAGAAAGAGCGGGTGTTGTCCAGTTCCATTTGTCCCTTCATATACAGCCTGTTCAGGGTGCCTATCCCTTCGTAGTATTTTGCAAGGCCCGGTAATATTTTTTGCCGGCGGAGCGTGGTAATGGCATTATACAACTGCCATGCAGGGTCACCTACGATGATAAGACTATCGGAAGGATTGGTTGTGTGGGCCAGCGCGTTCAATTTATTTTCATCAGCAGCCCCGGAGCGGAATACATAATTGGCCCAGGTACTGAAATCCCTCCCGTGTTCGGCATATTGCTGTGCAAAGTCGGGCGGAATTGAAGTAGTGCATTTTTCGAAAAACAGTGGCATCAGTACGGTGAATACTTTTTTATCGGTGGCGGCATCGTAGTTTTTATAAAAGCCTTTGGCGCCCGCAGCAATTTTTGTAAGCGTATCTTCAAGCGCCTGTCCTGAAATACCCGCCCGGCAGGCCAGCAGCATATCATTCAGCACATGTGCCTGTTGTATCAGTTCTATGCCTAAAACAGCTTCTTTAATATACTCATCTGTTTGTATGTTGCCGTTGGCGGCTTCGGCCTTAGCGGCTATTTCTGCCAGCAGGTCGTCGAGATAAGGCATTGTTTCATCCTGTGCCGCCCATCCCTGGAACTTGCGTTCATAAGCCTGTTTTTTTGCAGGTACATCATTGATGCGCAAGCCACGCACTTCACCCTGCCACTTTTTCCAGCCGTTGGCAACATGCGCTTTCTTAGAAGTATATTTCAGGAATACATCCCTTGAATCGGCCATGGCTTTATTCCAGACATTCAGTTTGCGTGTACGTGTTTCAATACGTATTGGGTCTATGAGGGAATATACCTGGTTGAGCTGGTAGGATGAGATGTATTCCATAGTAGTGCCGGGGAAGCCGTATACCATAGTAAAATCGCCCTCTTTATAACCGCCTGCATTAATGGTGAAATACTTTACAGGCCGGTATGCTTTATTTTCCTTTGAGTAATCCGCCGGTTTATTGTCTTTGCCTGCATACACGCGAAACATGCTGAAATCACCGGTGTGCCGTGGCCACATCCAGTTGTCGGTATCTCCGCCAAAAGTGCCTATGCCGTTAGGAGGGAAGCCTACAAGGCGTACGTCCCTGAATGTTTCGCTGAGCGTTATCCAGTACTGGTTTCCGTTATAGTATGGTTTGATTGTTGCGTCGAGGCCGGTTACATGTTTATAAGCCTTTTCAAGGTTGGCAATGCGTACGGGTATAATTAGTTTACGGCTGTCTTCGTTGAGCGTATCGGGGAGGCCGCTGAGTATTTTATCGGTCACATTTTCCATACGGCGGATAAAAGTAACGGTCAGGCCGGGGCAGGGTATTTCTTCTTCCATGTTCTGCGCCCAGAACCCATGTGCAAAATAATCATGTTCTTTGCTGCTCAGGCCCTGTACGGTACCGTAGCCGCAGTGGTGATTGGTAAGGATAAGCCCCTTTGAAGAAATGACCTCGCCGGTACACCCTCTGCCAAACAATACTACTGCATTGTTAAGGCCGGTGCCTTCGTTGTTGTACAACATGTCTACAGGTATTTCTAACCCCATGCCCCGCATGTCGGCTTCACGTGCTTTGAGAAGGGGCGGCAGCCACATGCCTTCCTTGGCGCTGAGACTGAAAGAACTAACAAATAAGGAGAAACAAGCTAAGTTTTTGACAAATGGTCTGAAAAAATTAATTCCGGGCATAAAATATTTTAATTTTAAAGAAATAAATATACTCTATTGCTATAAAAGTTTTATGGTAATTGTTATATTAGCCCAATAGAAAGTGAAATTCTTTTCAGTATTATGAGAAAATGCCTACTCTTTGTAGCACTTTTGATAGTGTCACAATTCGGATACTTACAAGCCCAAACGAGCCTTTTCGAAGCTCCTTACCAGGTTTGCGTGCGCCAGCCGGTGCAGCTTATCAGCAATGTGCAGGGGCAGGCTACACACTATTGGGGCTTTTGTTCGGGCTACCTGTTCAATACCCCTGACGGCATAAACTCAGGCGATGTGTATGGTTTCGATGCACCTACTGCTATTGAAATAGCCAAGGATGGTGATAACTACTATGGCTTTGTGGTAGCCGTTAAAACCAATGAGTTTTTCAGGCTGGAGTTTGGTACCAGCCTTGATAATGACCCTGTTGTGACCAACTACGGAAATTTTGATAATGCTTTGCCCGACGGCCTCACGTCCATATTCGTAGTAAAAGACGAAGACGAAGGCAACTGGCATATATTTCTTTCGGGAGGTAGTTCTGTAGCCAATTCAAACATGGCGCGCATCGACTACCACAAATCGCTGTCAAGCGTGCCCAACATCGTTAGCTTTGGCAATGTAGGCAATGTGCTGAACGGCCCTAACGGAATTTTCATATCGAAAGAAGATAAAAAATGGTATGGCTACCTGGTAAACAAGGTAAGCAGTACACTGGTACGTATAGACCTGGATACCAATATTTCCACAACTCCTGTATTTACAGACCTGGGCAACCCCGGCGGCTCTATGGTAGCGCCGCACGATATGGCCCCGGTATACGATAACGGCAAATGGTATTTCTTTGTAACCAACGAGGCGAGCAATACGCTGGCCCGTATAGATATGGGCAGCTCCCTGGCCAGCGCAGTACCTTCCGGTATTAATATCGGTAACATAAGTGACCAGCTTTTTGCCCCCAACGGTATTACTATGATACGCGACTGCGACCGCCTGCACCTGTTTGTAACAGACAAGAGCAGCAATGAACTGGTGCGTGTAGACATGCCCGATGTAACAGGCCCCTATACAGCTACCAATTACGGTGGTATAGGCGGTATGTTGGGTTCAACGGGTATATCAAGAATGATACGTGACAAGGATGATATATTCGCTTTCGTTATTAACTCAGGCGACAACTCTATTACAAAGGTGAAATTCGCGCAGTGCACCAACAGCAGTATAAAATATTCTACTACGTATAAACCGCCAAAATATTATTATGATGCCCCCGGCAACTATAATATATATTATGCAGTTAATGAAGGCTTGCCCGATATGCGCGTAGGTTGCAGGGTTATCAAAGTATTACCGATTCCACCTATGGCATTAAGCCATGATACGACCATTTGCCAGGGTGATACTATAGGGCTTGAGGCATTCTCGATTAATGCCCTAAGCTATGCATGGTCTCCGGATCATAACATTACTTCTACCAGCGCTACCAAAGTGAGGGTATGGCCCGACTACCCGGTGCAATACAGGATAGTAATGAACTTCCCTTCAGGCTGTGTAGTAGATACGCCGATCAATGTAGGTGTAAACCGCATTAAAGCAGACGCAGGGCCGGACAGGACCTTGCATGACGGTGCGGAGACGATGATAGGCGGGCCGTATACCACGCAGGGGCCTATCTATGCCTATAACTGGAAGCCTGCACAGTTTATCAACAACAGCATTACCCCCAATCCCATTGTATCGCCACCGTATGACTTTACATACTACCTGGAAGTAACCGATACGGCAGGATGCGTGGATATAGATACTGTGGTGGTGCATGTAGACTGTAACGACCTGAACCTGCCCAATGCCTTTGCGCCTAACCCCGGCAGCACAAGCGGCAACGCAACGTTCGGTATAAAGAATATGCAGATTATCAAGCTGACCGCATTCCGCATTTTTGACCGCTGGGGCAAGGAAGTATTTACTACTACCGACCCGACCAAAGAATGGGATGGAACCGTTAACGGCGAAAATGCCCCCATGGGTGTGTATGTTTGGGATGTGGACGGCTTCTGCGTGTCAGGGGCCCGGCTTCGAAAATCCGGGAACGTAACATTGATAAGATAATAGTAATATGGCTGGCCTCAAAAACCAGCCTTTTTTAATTATGGCCGCATATCTATTTCATGCAGAGCTACCGCCTGCTACCGAGGAGATTATGAATGTAGTGCCCGCACACCGCCAGCATATTAGCAGTTTGTTTGCGGAAGGCAGGCTCTTATCTTACAGCGTATCTGCCCAGCGCACTATGATATGGTGCGTGCTGAATGCCGAGGACGAACAGGAAGCAATGGAGATGTTTTCCAAATTCCCGTTACATCCGTATTTTACTGATATATCCTGCACGGCGTTGTTATTTCACAACACCCTCCCTTCCAGCCTGCCTGAAATATCGCTGAACTGATGTGATTTTTGCATTGAAGGTGCCTATTTTTTCATAAGAAATGCCAATAGGTTTGACTTGGCAGGTTCTTTGATAAAAGCGACCTTTGCACCCTAAATAAAAAATCAAAAAATTAATTATGAGCAACAATTTTGTTATGGTTGGAACGAAGTTTCCTGACTTTAATAAAAAGTCTGTAGTAGCGCTGGAAAAAGGAAAAGAATTTCAGCAAATCAGCAACGAGGATATCAAAGGTAAGTGGGCAGTGATGTTTTGGTGGCCAAAGGATTTCACTTTTGTGTGCCCGACTGAAATAGCGGAGTTCAATAAAAACTTTTCAGAGTTTTCAGACCGCGATACCATGTTGCTCGGTGCATCGACCGATAGTGAATTCGTACACCTGGCATGGCGCAAAGACCACAACGACCTGCGAGAGCTGCGTTTCCCTATGATTGCAGATACGTCAAAATCGCTGGCGGCTGAACTGGGGATACTGACAGATGACGATGAAAGAATAGCTTACCGCGCCACATACATTATAGACCCGGAAGGTATTGTACGCTGGGTAAACGTTAATGACCTGAGTGTAGGGCGCAACGTAGCAGAGGTACTGCGTGTGCTGGATGCGCTGCAAACGGATGAACTGTGTCCCTGCAACTGGACAAAAGGTGAGGAGACACTGACGCAAAAACAGGTAGCTGAACTGAACTAAAGCGGAATAAATTAACCATATAAAATCCACCCTCGCAAAGGGTGGATTTTTTCTGAAACAAAAGGAATGTAACAATGTATAATGAAACTGTAACTAACCTGTTTAATGATATTAGTATTGACACCGCGCATGAGAGCAGGGGGCTAAAACACTTGTCGGCAATAGATAGCCGGGCGATAAAAGACCTGAAGCTGAATGTATCGGGCGTATTGGGCAGCGCCAACTTTAACAGGAAAGAAACCGCTTTACTGGCGCTTTCCGTGGCTGTAAACGAAAAAAACGAGGTACTGGTAAAAGCATTTGAGCAGCTGGCGGAGAAAGAAGGGGCTACGCAGGCCGAGATAGCTGAAATTCATGCCTGCGTTGTGGTCATGAACACCAACAACGTGTTTTACCGTTTCCGTCATTATATGGCGGATAATACTTTTTACAATAACCAGCCCGCAGGGTTGCGCATGAGCGTGATGATGAACCCGGTGATTGGTAAAGAACTCTTTGAAATGGTAAGCCTGGTCGTATCGGCGTTGAACGGTTGCGAGCGTTGTGTTACTTCGCATGAGCAATCGGTAAAGCAACACGGTGCCACAGAGCCGCGTATTTACGACGGCATCAGGCTGGCAGGGGTTATCAAAAGCCTTTGCGTGATTATCTGATTGGCGCAACTGCAAACGGGAAGTACACGGTGAAGGTGCTGCCTTTACCCAGTGTACTTTCCACCTTTACCCTTCCGCCGTGGGCTTCAACCATCGCTTTTACATAGCTCAGGCCAAGGCCGAAACCTTTCACATTGTGCAGGTTGCCGGTATGGGCACGATAGAATTTCTCAAAAACGCGTGATTGTGTTTCCTTGTTCATGCCAATGCCGTTATCCTTTACTTTAATGGCAAGCATATCGCCCACCTTTTGTGTTTCCACTTCTATGGCAGGCTGCTCCCTTGAGTATTTGATGGCATTGTCGAGCAGGTTGAATACAATATTGGAGAAGTGCACCTCGTCGGCTTCTATCAGCTGGTTGGGCGCGTTGAGTTTCAGTGTCAGGGTGCCATTGCGCTCTAGTATTTGCAGCGAAAGGTTATCGGCAACTTTGCGGATAATATCGTGCGCCTGCAGTTTCTGAAGGTTCAGCCTGATGTCCTGTTTTTCTATACGGGCGGCCTGCAGTATCTTTTCCACCTGCTTGTTCATACGCTTGTTCTCATCCTTTATCATTCCGCTGTAGTATTTTATTTTCTCAGTATCGTGTATCACTTTTTCATTGGTAAGTGCATCGATGGCGAGCGATATAGTAGCGAGCGGGGTCTTTAACTCGTGCGTCATGTTATTGATAAAGTCAGACTTTATTTCCGACAGTTTTTTCTGCGTAAAAAGCGTACGTACCGTAAGCGCGAAAGCGGAAATAATGATACTGGTAAAAAGGATAGAAGCGCCTATTATCCAGCCCATTTTACGCAGTATATAGTTTCTGTCTTCTTTTATATAGAGGTGCAGTGTTTCCAGGAAATTGGCTTCGTTGGGTGTTAGCGTTATGTCTTTTGACTGGTTGTAATACTCAGGCAGAAAGTTTTTCGACTCCATAATCGGAGTGCGGAAAATATTGGTAATAGCGAATTCAAACGGTTCTTTCAGGTTATTCCGTACAAGGGCGCTTTGTATGATTTCGTGTACCTCACCTTCCGTTAGCGCCTGCGCCGTAAAGTTTTGCAGGTGGTACATTTTGGTTTCCTGGTTCAGGTAGCCGATATCCCCTGTTTTTACAAGAAACTTGTTGTAAGCACCCTCTTTTATCTCCGATATGGCATGGGTCATATCCTGCTCATGCTGTTTTTGCCGCAGCGATATGGCATTACGTATCCACGACATCTGGATAAATATAATGCCGACCACAGACAGCGTAATCAATACGACGATGAGGGGAAAGACTTTTTTCATGCCGGTTCAAAATTATATATGGAGTTACAGTAAATATTATACATGTATTCCAGTTTAACGCCAATTTAACTACTTAATACCAATAAGTGCAGGCGGCAAATGTAAAAGCCTGATTTTTTAACGGTATCATACAACTAATCACCGCGCTTCTGCGTTAATTTGCAAAAAATCGTTTTGTATTGCGACATATTATAGAGGCTCAGGGGCTTTTCAAGTCATTCAATGATTTCGAAGCAGTGCGGAATTTATCTTTTACAATCGGGGAAGGAGATGTATACGGCTTCCTGGGAGAGAACGGAGCGGGAAAGAGCACTACCATACGCATGCTTTTGGGGCTGATATACCCGGATGCAGGAAAGATTTTTATAAACGGGTCAGAGTTTAATAACCGGAAACGCCACCTGCTGAAACATATCGGTGCCATTATCGAGCGGCCGGATATGTACGGGTACCTTTCAGGGTGGGACAACCTGCGTATGATGGCCGCATTGAGCGGCGGTGACATACCAAAGACAAGGCTGGAGGAAGTATTGGAAATTGTGGGGTTGAAGGGCAGGGAAAAAGACAAGGTAAAAGCATACTCGCAGGGAATGAAGCAAAGGCTGGGCATAGCCATCGCGCTGGTGCACAGTCCTGACCTGATGATACTGGATGAACCGACAAACGGCCTTGACCCGCAGGGGATTGCCGAAATGCGCGATTTGATAAAGCACCTGAGCAAAGACCATGGCAAAACCATTCTTATCTCGTCTCACCTGCTGTACGAAATAGAACAGATAGCTACACGGATGATTATTATACATAAAGGAGAAAAAAAGGTGGAGGGAAGCGTGCAGGAGTTGCTGAACCCGGGTAGTACACTGATGGAGGTGAAGATAACGCCGCAGCCTGCAATTGTTGAAATGCTGCAACGCTCTGAATGGGGGCAGTACCTTAACAGTTATTCGCCCGGTGTCCTGGTTTTTAAAATGCATCCGCAGCAAATGCCGCAGTTGAACAAGTGGCTGGCAGATGCCGGGGCGGGCGTGCTGGAGATTGGCTCCCGCCATTCGCTGGAAGCCTATTTTTTATCGCTGACAAATGAAAACTGATGTTAAGGTTTGAACTTTATAAGATATTCCGCAGGCCGCGCACCTATATCAGTTTTGCCATAGTAGCGGCAATTGCCTTTGTGATACAACTGGCCATGTATGTAGATGGTAAGAGCTTTGTAAGCTTTGCAACGCAAGGCATCAGCGAGCAGTTCGACCTGAGGGGCAATATACTGAACGGCTACCTGGTTACCTATATAGTACTGCAATCGCTGCTGATACATATACCCCTGCTGGTGGCACTGGTGGCAGGCGATGCACTGGCAGGCGAGGCCAATCTGGGAACATTAAGGCTGCTGCTGACCAAGCCTGTGGCACGTACACGGATAGTGCTGGTAAAGTATACGGCAAGCATCATTTATGCGGTTATGCTGCTGGTATGGCTTGCTATTGTGGCGTTGGGTATTTCATTACTGTTGTTCGGCGAAGGGGACATGATTAACCTGAAAAGTGATGTGGTGGTGCTGTTGTTGAAAAATGATATTATGTGGCGCTATATGGCGGCATTTGCATTTGCAGGCATAGCCATGATGTCGGTAGCGGCTTTGTCTTTGTTTTTGTCCGTGTTTGCAGATAATTCAATCGGGCCTATCATAGGTACTATGGGTATTGTTGTGGTGCTAACCATATTGTCGAACCTGGAAATACCCATGTTTACAGCTATAAAACCCTATTTGCTTACTACACACATGATAGGCTGGAAAGGCTTTTTTGATTCGCCTGTGCCGTATGGCGCTATAGGGAACTCGGTGTTGGTGCTGGCCATATATAGCATTGTGTTTGTAGGTTTAACCATTTTTATATTTAACAGAAAAGATATTCAGTCATGATAAGAAGAGTAGGGGCAGGTGTGGCAATTTTATGTATGCTGTCGTTGGGCACGAGTGCCCAGCAGTTTACCGCCGAGGAGTTGTTTCACAAAGTGCGGGGTAAACTGGATGTTGTGAAAGATTATGTGGCAGATGTGAAAATGAAGATAGATGTATCGTACATGCGCGTGCCGGTACTGCGTGGCAAATTGTTTTTTAAAGCGCCGGATAAATTAAAGCTGGAGCGCCATGGCGGTATATCCATCCTGCCCAAAAAAAGCATCAGCCTGACGGCCAACAGCCTCATACCCTCAGGGGCGGCAACGGTTATAGATGCAGGTTACGATACCATACAAAACCACAGGACGCATGTAATAAAAGTGGTGCCCGATGATGACAGGAATGACATAGTGCTTACCCGCGTGTGGGTAGACGAAGACAGGTTGCTGGCGCTGCGTACAGAAACAACCACCCGCGATAACGGCACAGTGAAAATGGAACTGGAGTTTGGAAAGTACAGCGAACTGTCGCTGCCGGATAAAGTGACCTTCTATTTAGATGTGAAGGATTATAAACTTCCCAAAGGTGTGACCATGGATTATGACCATGGAAACAACATGCCCAAAGCCCCGGCTGACGGTAAACCTAAAAAGGGAAAAATCCAGATTACTTACCTCGGTTATAAAGTAAACACAGGCCTGCCGGACTCGATATTTACCGAAAAAAACAAATAATCAATTTGAAATCTTTTGAAACATCAGGATATTGATTAGTTTTAGGTGTTTAATTAGCAACAAATATGAAATATTGCTTTCTGATTCTATCAGCATTATTTATTGTTTCCTCATGCAAGAAAGTGGATGTACCCAAATCGAATGAGGAGATACTCAGGGAAAGTAAGTGGAAGATAGATCTGGATGGTGAACATGGTATACTGGTAGAGAAAAACAAAGTGAGCCTGCTGAATGAAAAATCAATAGATACACTGTACTCCCTGGTGGTAGACGGCGCTACGGACGGTATGCTGAACGATACCGTATATAACCGCCATTATTTCCCCCAGTGCCAGTCTGACGACTATTTTGTTTTCAGGGACGGCATAACCGGCGCCATCAATACCGGCGATTTGAAATGCCCGCAGGGTGAAGTAGTCGAAACCGATATAGAATGGGGTTTCATGAATAATTATTCAACTATGTTCCTGTATGGTGCAGGGAACCTGCTTTTAGGCAATGATGATATCAGGGGCCAGGTAAAAGAATTTACAGACAGCAGGTTCGTAATACAGTATATGACTATCGACAACACTTCGGATATCCCTAAAAAGGATACGACATATTATACAGTAGCATTCAAGAAAAGATAGCCGGTAACAAGTTATTTATAGAACCACCGGTGGTACGCCGGTGGTTTTTTTATTCAACAGTTTTTATCATCATCTGTGCAATTCGTACCTTTGCACATCGTTTTTAAAGCAGACTGATTATATATGATACATATTACCCTGCCCGACGGAGCAGTTCGTAAATACGATGAAGGCGTTTCGGCGCTGGACGTAGCGAAATCGATAAGTGAAGGTCTGGCGCGCAAAGTGCTGGCTGCAGAAGTGAACGGAGAGGTTTGGGACGCTACCCGCCCTATCAACAACGATGCAACGCTGAAACTGTTGACATGGGATGAAAAAGGGGCAAAGTCTACCTTCTGGCATTCCTCTGCCCACCTGATGGCTGAGGCGCTGGAAGCCCTGTATCCCGGCGTAAGGCTGGGTATAGGCCCACCCATCGATAATGGCTTTTATTATGATATAGACCTGGGCGACCGTACTATAAGTGACGAAGACCTGAAGAAGATAGAGGATAAAATGCGGGAGCTCGCCAAGCAGAATAATACTTACCAGCGGGCAGATATGCCGAAGGATAAAGCAATAGCATATTTTACCGAAAAAGGGGACCCATACAAACTGGAACTCATACAAGACCTGGAAGACGGTTCCATTACATTCTATACCCAAGGCGGGTTTACCGACCTGTGTCGCGGCCCGCATATACCGCATACCGGTTTTATTAAAGCCATCAAGCTGACCAATATTGCCGGTGCGTACTGGAGGGGTAATGAAAAGAACAAGATGCTCACCCGCATTTACGGCATTACCTTCCCCGCACAAAAAGAGCTGGATGAGTACCTGGCACTGCTGGAAGAAGCAAAGAAACGCGACCACCGTAAGCTGGGCAAAGAGCTGGAGTTGTTTGCCTTTTCTGAAAAGGTAGGCAGCGGGTTGCCTTTGTGGCTGCCTAAAGGTGCCATGCTGCGCGAACGCCTGCAGCAGTTTCTACAGAAGGCACAGATGGAGAGCGGCTATATGCCGGTTATAACACCGCATATAGGCAGTAAGCAACTGTACGTTACCTCCGGCCACTGGGAAAAATATGGCAAGGACAGCTTCCGGCCCATTACTACGCCGCAGGAAGGTGAAGAGTTCTTACTGAAACCGATGAACTGCCCGCACCACTGCGAAATATATAAGTCATCGCCACGCTCTTATAAAGACCTGCCGGTACGCCTGGCAGAATTCGGTACCGTGTACCGTTACGAGCAGTCGGGCGAGTTGCACGGTTTGACCCGTGTGCGCGGCTTTACCCAGGACGATGCACACCTCTTCTGCCGCCCCGACCAGGTGAAGGAAGAATTCAAAAAGGTAATAGACCTCGTGATGTACGTATTCCGCTCGCTCAACTTTGACAACTTTACCGCACAGGTATCGCTGCGCGATAAAGAAGACAGGAGCAAGTACATAGGCAGCGAAGAAAACTGGACAATAGCAGAAAACTCCATTATAGAGGCTGCGGCTGAAAAAGGGCTGAAAACCGTAACAGAATATGGCGAGGCTGCCTTCTACGGCCCCAAGCTCGACTTTATGGTGAAAGATGCACTGGGCCGCAGCTGGCAGCTGGGTACCATACAGGTAGACTATAACCTGCCGGAGCGTTTTGAACTGGAATATGTAGACTCGGACAATACCCGCAAGCGCCCGGTAATGATACACCGCGCCCCGTTTGGCTCTATGGAGCGCTTTATAGCCGTATTGCTGGAGCACTGTGCCGGGAACCTGCCCCTGTGGCTGGCGCCGGTACAGGTGAAAGTGCTGCCCATCAGCGATAAATTTGGTGAATATGCTGAACAGGTGGTTAACGCCTTGAAAGCCGCTGATATACGCGCAGAAATAGATGACCGGAATGAGAAAATAGGCAGGAAAATACGCGATACGGAGCTGATGAAAGTACCGTATATGCTGGTAGTAGGCGAGAAAGAAATGAATGAACAGGCTGTAGCTGTACGCAAGCATGGCGAAGGTGATAAAGGCACGGTTTCTTTGGAAGCATTTATTGCCGATATTGCAGCCACTGTAAAAACACAGCTTGCAGGAAAAAAAGAAACAACATTGGCATAACATTTTAAATAGCGGATATATACATTTGAATTACAAATGCGCTATTTTTGCCATCATTTTAAAAACCATTAATGCAGAAAAGAAGTAAAGGAAAACCGTTTTTCAGACCGAGAGTACCACAGAACGAACACCGTTTAAACAGGGAAATTACCGCACAGGAAGTGCGGGTGATAGGAGAGGGCGTAGAGCCGGGCGTTTACCCGCTGGCACAAGCCTTAAAAATGGCTGAAGAGCAGGAAGTAGATTTAGTTGAAATATCGCCCAATGCAGTGCCGCCGGTATGCCGTTTGATTGACTATAAAAAATTCCTTTACGAGAAAAAGAAAAAGGATAAAGAGCAGAAAGCAAAGGCCAAACAGTCGGAAGTAAAAGAAATACGCTTTACCCCTAATACGGATGAGCACGATTTTGACTTCAAGGCAAAGCACGCCGAAAAGTTTTTGCAGGAAGGCAATAAGGTAAAGTGCTATGTACAGTTCAAAGGGCGGGCTATTATGTTCCAGGAGCGCGGGGAGCTTTTATTGCTCAAATTTGCCGAAAGATTAGCCGAATTTGGCTCGCTGGAATCGATGCCGAAAATGGAAGGACGGCGTATGTTGGCAATTTTTACGCCAAAAAAGAAGAAATAGGTATCTGCTATTTGTTTTTAAAATGTTAATAAGAAAAGTGAGTTTATAAACACATGATAATCAGTTTGTTAACGGTTTGAAAAAAAATTGCTGAAAGTTGTGTAAAATAAAAAACTGTACGTACATTTGTACTGTAAATATCACAAAAAGATAATCTCGCGTTAAGCGTTTGAATAAAGATGTTTTCATGGTGATAGGGTTTATAGGGGCTGGCCTGTTCTCAGGCTGGCTTTTTTGTTTTTAGGGCCTTTCCTCCCGGATTAGCCGCATTAATAATACTATTGTTTAAATCAATTTTGTGCCCCTGTAAACGGGTGCTAATTTTGGATCAAGTTGAAAAGTTGTGGGATTAGGCATAGATGTTAGCTAATCTGAACAG
>CAZUMM010000023.1:0-70198 GCA_964621795.1 uncultured Flavipsychrobacter sp. | reverse complement strand
TTTATTCATAACGGTTACACTGTTTTTGTGTCAACCTTTTTTAGGACGAGGCAAACATCCGTAAGAAAAAAGCCTCACAAAAAAATGTGAGGCTTCTTTATACTGTATCCTATTGTGGTGTACTGTAACAATCATCTCAGCACCGTTACATTACCCTGGTAATATTCCCTGGTATCGTTTGTAAACGATACATCTACCAGGTACACAAACACACCCCCGAATTGTGGCACGCCATTGAATTTTCCGTCCCATCCGCGTCCGTCCAGCCTGTCTGTTTCAAAAATAAGCTGACCCCACCTGTTGAATATTTTCATATCGAACTTCACAACGCCTCTTGAAAGTAACACCCGTGGGAAGAAATAATCGTTCAAGCCGTCATTATTAGGCGTAAAAGCATTGGGGATATCTATATAGCACGATTTATGCACATTGATGGAATCCGTACTGCTACAGGCGCCTACCGTAGCTGTAACCGAATAAATGCCATGATGCATCACAATAATAGAACTTGTAGTATCCCCGGTATTCCAAAGATATTTTTTAGCAGGGTTATCTATCAGGTCTTGCAATACCACCGGAGAGCCGTTAGGGCAAATTGCGGTATCCGGCCCAAGATACACCTTGGCATGTTCGTCTACCGTTACCGTATCACGCGCTTCTATTATGCCACATGCTACGGAATAGCCGCTCATCAAAATTTCAAATACGCCGCCTTTATCATACGCATGTCTTTGCATGTTCAAATCTTCATGTTTCTCTACATAGCTGCCGTCTCCAAAATCCCATCTTATCATTTTAAACCCGTTCGTATCGCCCACATGTATGATAGCCGCCTGCCCGATACAAATCAAACTATCGGTTGCTGTAATACCCGTTGCAGGTTTATCAAAAGCACTTACCTGTACCGCAAATGTATCGGTACAACCATGGCTGTTTTGTACTGCCAGTATTATGTTATACTTCCCATTCCCTTTATACTGGTGAACAGGCGATTCGGCAACCGATGTATCCCCGTCGCCGAAGTCCCAATGATAAGTTAGCCCCGCGCCTTTGGAAAGATTGGTACAGATAACGGAGTCCGTGATACAAAGCGTATCCTCCTCTATAGAAAATGCAGCTTCAATCTCTACCACATTTACTACCACTTCTGCGCGGGGGCCTTCGCAGCCATCCGGTGCCTGGCTCACGTACCATTTGGAAATGCCCGCCGCTTTCGTATCGGGCACAGGGGCATGAGTTAAGGCCGTTCCGCCCGTAGGAACAGTGTACCACCGCAAATTATTTCCGGCCGCAGAAACAGGGGTTGCTATTTCGCCCCGGCAATAGGTAATGGTATCACCAAGAGGTGGCGGCGGTGTAGGGTGAATAACAACGGTGGTAATAACCCTCCCGCTTTCGCACCCGTTCACGGTTTGGGAAACATAATACAGATAGGTGCCGGGCACGGCTGTAGACGGCACAGGAGGTATATACGTACCCGTACCACCTGCCGGCACAGTGTACCATCTCAGGTTAAAGCCTGCACCTGTAAGCGGCCAGGCAGTTGAGTCCTGGCAATAGGCAACGGGCGTAACTACAGAAGGGGACAACGGCTTAGGACTCACCGTTAAATAAAGGGTAACGATAGAGTCACAGTTATTAGGCCTTGCAAAGATAGTTTCGTAAACACCTTGCGTAGTATAGTTAACGCCGTTCAATGTAAATACATCTCCTTTGCAAATCGCTTCATATATGGTATCACGTACGGTACCGCCCACAAACGATTTCATAGCGCTTATCCATGCCCCGTTTGCTGTGGTATTAGGCGCACCGGGGGTTTCATTGACACCGGCACTGCCTGTTTGCCAGGCAGCGGCATTAAATGGCTGGTTGCCCGATTGATAGTACACCCTTCCTGACCCGCTGGGCGAAAAATGTACTGACCCGCCACTTACATTACCGTAGGTAAGTGAAAAAAAAGCGGTGTTGGGCGTAGCCGGAGAAGTAATGATAACAGCATCCCCTGTGTTGGCAAAACCTATATTGCCCCAGTTGCCGCCCGAAGAAAATCCCGTTGAAGGATAAACATAGTTTATGCTGGATGGAGATACCGGCGTACTGTTGTTTTGCTCGATTACAACACTGTTTGCAGGTACTATATAAATATTATCCTGGTTAGCGTCCGTAGGGTCGTCCGGCAGGTTAATGCTTTGGTTCTTATCACCGTCATTGCATATCAGTATCAGTGAGCCGTATGGTACGCAAGACCACGACGATACATTGGCAAACCTCATACAGCCGGTGGCTATACCCATACCCGAGCTGGCCCCGTACCATCCGTTGTGGTCGTCAAATACCCAGCCCCGCAGGTCCATACAGCTATCTGTACAGGTTTTATTCCCTGCCACCAGCAGTTCAATATACTCTTTTGTCCCCCCATTACCTTGCGAAAATTCATTTAATACCAGCTGCTGGGCCGATACATTCATAACTATACCGTTACATAGCAATAGCAGCACTATAACATTTTTCATAATCCTGGTTGTTTGGGAAAAAGGCGTAATTTCTGTTTACGCGAAAGTAGATTTGCGAGGTTACGCAGCCGTTAAAGGCTTATTATCATTACAACCATAATTTGTAAAAATGTTATTTTATTGCTAAGGCAATCAAAACAACATTACATGGCCTTTCTTAGTTTGTAGGATATTGAGGAAGAATGCTTCACCATATCCAATATCTCATCCAGCTCGTCAATATCCACATGGGCTATAAGGGAAGACGGGTAAATATTCAGCCAGGAAACAATGTCTTCCAGGTTCCTGTTGATGATTACAGAGCAATCTATAAAGCACTGGTACTGCTCCCCTCTTTCGTCTATGGTCATCTTATAGAATGTTTCAGCATCAACAATCGTATCCGATATCTCGCCTTCGTAAAACACCTGTAACAAAGAACAGCTTACAGAAGAGATGCCCGCTATCAGGAACTTACTTTTAAAGTCGGTAATGATACCCCCGATTTTAGATTTCAGGTACGAAGATTTTACTCCCTGGTTGTTATAGTTTGCCATTGTTTTTTCTTTCAAAAGAGTGAAGTTCGTTCTCAATGTTCTTTTCGATATAGGTCATCATTTCATCGGTAGCACCCGAAGAAGCGGCTATAAGGTATAGTGACATTTCGCCTGAAGCCCCTGCTTCTGTCCATGCTTTGTCCTGTACCTTCAACAACAATTCACCGGTATTCAGCGCTTTGTTTTCCTGTATCGTTTCAAAAAATGTAGCCACCTCGTTTTCCGACAGATATTCCCCGTCATAATCCTTCAGGGCAATGATATCTGTTTCTGCCACCACAAAATACTCGGAGAGGTTATAGCGTATTATCCTGTTATTGCTTTCTCCTTTCAGTTGCATATAAATGCAGAATACATTCAGCGGCATGGGGCAATGCCTCGCGGCAATATAAGTCTCCCCAAGAATGAGTGTACCGTGTTTAGACAAATGCTTCAGGTCGGCCAGGTACAGTATAGCTGCAAGGTTCCCTATGTTTATTTTCCCGCCCAGGCTGCTTATCAAAAAGAGCAGTGCATTTATTGTTTTATTAACTTCAAAGACAAAAGACATGGTGAATTTCGTTATTGCTCATATCATCGAATCAGGGTAATGTCTCCTTTATATAACTTTTTAACACCGTTGCGGCAGGTTACATTTACAAAGTAATAGTAGGTACCCACTTCCACGGGAATACCGTTTCGCGTACCATCCCACGAGCCGTCTGTATCCGCTTCAAACACCACCACACCCCACCTGTCAACGATTCTCATTTTCGTTACTTCAAAATCTTTACTTACAGGTATGTGGAATTTATCATTCCGTCCGTCGCTGTTGGGTGTAAAAGCACTGGGTATGAATACATTGTCCACACAACATTTTTCAATCAGAAACTCCACCGGTATTTTAGGGCTTTCGCAACTGCCTCTTACCTGCGAGGCATAAAACCTGTATTGCCCTAAAGGATTCTTTACCGGGGGATAAAATGCATCTTTACTGCCACTTTTCGTAGTATCGGCGGTATACCAAACAATATCATACTCACCCTGCAAAGTCACCGCATCAGCCTGCAGGTACTGGCAGTAGTTCCTCTTAAACCCTTCCGGTATAGCAGGCGGGCCGGGTACTGGCATGAAGTTGATATTAATGGAATCTGCAACCGTACTACAACCGGGGTAATTTATTTCCAGTACATATTTCCCGCTGTTGGCCCCCGTACTGCCCGGTATATGCGGCCTCAGCTCAGAAGAAGTAAAACCACGGGGGCCCATCCAGCTATAGGAAAAGGTATCGTTCACAGGCAACACCTTGGGAGACAATGATATTTCCTCCCCTTCACATACTGCTGTATCAGCGGGCATATCAATGACTGCAAACGGTTTAATTGTGACATTCACATCTTTAACAACCGGCGGACAGTCATCAACAGATACGCTGATGGTATATTTCCCCGACATATTTCGTTGTACATCGGGTATGGTAAAGTCTTTGACACCGTGTGTCGACCCGTCCGGCCATGCCCATTCATATTGGTAAGACGGGTTAGGCGGGGTAACGGAAGCCGATAAATCCAATACCCCACCTATACACAATACCTGGTCATTGCCTGTACTAACCTTAGGCGGCGCGTTCACATTTACCGTAACCTGGTCGGTAAAAGTGCCGCAGCCAGACCCCGGCCACTGCGCCGATACGTAATAGGTAGTAGTTGCTGTCGCAAACACAAAGGGCTCTTTCACGTAGATAGAACTGAGGCCTGCAGGTGGCTGCCAGAAGTAGGTAAGACTGTCTGTATTGCCCGATACCCTGATAGGGAAATTGGCGCCGTAACAAACAGTGGTATCCTGTGTTATTATTTCTAAAGAAGGACGGTCATATATATTTATCACAGCGCTGTCAATAATCAATTGTGAACCGCAGCTATAAGGCGACAGCAAATAAATTTTCAGTTTTTTGGTGCCGCTTGTTGCAACAGGCAAACCCTGTACAGGCAAATCAACAAAAGAATCATTGGCAGGTATGGTAATGGTTCCGGGTAAAAGTGTATAGTCAACGCCGTTTACAGCATCACCACCCAATAAATAGGTTATTGCCTGCGGAACCGGTGTCTTTTTCGACCTTGTAAACCGTACCTTACCGGGATTGCAGCCGCGTACTATATACGTATCTATGCCGCCGCCCGTATTACCGCTTATGGGTATCATCCCGAATGAAGTTGTTGTTAAGCTACCGGCCTTAATAAATACACCTGAATCGTAAATAGTCCCCCCGCCTCCCGAGCCGGCATCTGCAATAGTAAGCTTCAGGTGATAGGTGCTGCATGGTATCACTTTGCTGCGGGCAGTAAGCACTTTGGTAAAACCATAGTAGGAAATAGTAGTACCGGCTGAGTTATCGATATAATAAGAAGTAAACGGCGAGCCTGCCCCCATGCTGTTGCACAACGAAAGCGTACCATTACTGTTCACGCCCGGTATGCCGCTGTTGATGCTGTTGACCGTCACCGGGATATTGGTACCGGGAACAAGTGCTATATTTTGCTGTCCGCTGATGCCCGGGCCGGAGATAAAGAATGCGAAGGCATCATTATAACTGGCACATGTTGATTTCCAATACTCTTCTGAAGCAAAAACATAATCAAACTGTATTGAGTCACCTTTGGGCACCAGGTCAAACTCAAGAATACATGCATTTTGTGTCTGTGCCCCTGCCAGGCTGTTCAACTGGGCATCGCCCGGGGCGCCGTTATTATAGCTTGCATTATTATTCACCCCGGTAAACTGCGCGGCATTGGCCCCATAGCTACTACCTACAGTAGCCGCCCGGCCATTGGTCAGAATGATACCGCTATCGATACCGAGGTTACTGCTTACCACAGAGAAGATTCCGTTCGATACGGACGGGCAGGTTAAAATGGGATTAGAAACCACAATATTATTTGAACCCGCAACCAGTTTTTGTACCAGGGCGTATGCAGTTTGTGAAGGTGTTATATTGACTTGTGAGAATACCGCAGTATTACTACAAAAAACAGCCAATGAGAATACAACAAAAAAACTACAGAAAAGCTGTTTTAGTGACATAAAAAATATAGGCTATTACTGTCGGCAAAATAACGGATTGCGTGTTTCGGGAAAGTTACCTGACCGTGAATTCTTGGGTCACTAAATATGACTTTATTAAAAAATTATTATATAATTTTAAACTAAAAGAGAACGAATTACAGGCAAAAAAACAGGTGATATCCGCTTATGAAAAGCAGTAATCTTTATAATATATTTACATGCAGGTACATATAGCACAGACAAGCGATAAACAGCAGTACCTATATTCGGGCAGAAACAAGAAACCAAAAAAATGAAGTCTACGAATCCCAGGAAATTATACCCGGTAATATTACCCGACCCGCACAAAATGCTTGTTGTTGAGCCGCTTGATTATAATAATCCCTACGATTACAAAAGCCTGCACAGACATAATTATTTCGAGATTATCTTCGTTAAGGAAGGGAATGGTTCGCAGTTAATCGACTTCACATCACATGTTATGAGCGCCGGGGATGTTTTTGTAATATACCCCGGCCAGGTACACCTGATGAACAGGAACACGACTAACGGTATATTAATACAGTTCCGTAAAGATATATTTGAATACCTCCACCCCCTCAGGCATTACCAGCTATCAGCCGCATCGCGTATCAACACACCTGCAACATTATTTGACCATTTATATGATATAGCCCGGCGTATAAGCGAACTGCTCCGTTCATCGCCTTTATCCCCCATGTCTATCCATAAAGCCTACAGCTATCTTAAAATTATCCTTATCTCCCTTATAGAATCTGTATCCGACAGGATAAGCAATGATAAAGAACATCATATACTGGAAGAATACCTAACGCTAATAACCACGCACATACAAACTAAAAAGAAGGTGGGAGAATACAGCGACCTGCTCAACTGCTCTCCCGACAAGCTGAATGATGTATGCAAACGGATACTGGGCAAAAGCGCACTGGAGCTGATACACGAAGAACTCATTTTGGAAATACGGCGCCTGTTGCTGCTGAATGAGTTCACCCTTAAAGAAATGGCATTTCACCTGAACTTCGATAGCCAGGCAAACTTCAGCGCCTTTATAAAGACCAAAACGGGTATGCCTCCCTCTACACTGCAAAAAACAGTACTGGAAATTTATAACTAATAGCCTCGTTTTCATAACTGTTTCAGTATGAGCTTTTTTTAACTTTACCGAAACGAAGACTTATGAAACGTACACTTCTACTATCAGCTGTAACAGCAACTTTTGCAGTCATCACGCTCAACAGTAACAGCTCGGGGCCTGCCAGCAACAACAATGGGAACAGGACCGGCGGACCGGGCTCTCTTGGTACATGCGCCTCATGCCACAGCGGGGCAACAGGTGCAACCGGGGCAGTATCCTTAAAATTAAAGTCGGATAACAGCCCGGCTAACGGCAAGTACACGCCGGGGGCTACCTATATTGTAAACATTACAGGCACACATGCTTCTTTGCCGGAGTTCGGCTTCCAAATAATGGCCCTGAAGGATGGTGCCAATACACAGGCTGGTACTTTCGGCAACCTGGGCACTGATAAACACAGCAAAACAATATCGGGCATTACCCTTGTAGAACAGCAACACCCCATTTCCAAAACAGGAGGCGGTTTTACAACAGAGTTTGAATGGACTGCACCTGCCACCGGAACAGGCAATGTAAAATTCTACGGTGTACTGAATGCGGTAGACGGTACAGGCAATACCAGCGGCGATGCCGTAAGCCCTGCTTTCGACCTCACCCTGGCCGAAGCAACAAACACTGTCCAGGAACTGGCGCAACAGCAGTTGTTACAGCTATACCCTAACCCTGTAAAAAACAGGCTCCACATTACCACGCCGCAAAGCGGTACTTACGAACTCATCATATATAATATGACGGGGAAAGTGGTATTAAACCAAAAGATGAACGTGATTTCACAATCTGTATCCATACCTGTAGATATGGCTGCCGGAACATACATACTTGAACTGAAAAACAATAGCGGCAGCAACCTGGCACCGTTTGTAGTACAATAGCTTTTTAGCTGGGGCATATAGGGCAAAAGACTCTCTTCCGGGGGAGTCTTTTTTCGTATTTATATGATAATCAACAAATCAGGATATTCGGGGCAGTGTACTCACTGGTCGTCTGGCGGCATAGTATTTTTAGTAATACCCATGGTTTCATTGTCTAACCTTAAAAACGAGTTGTTATGGAAGTCATGGATCACAAAGCCAAGAGAAATATGGCTATACTAAGCTGGATACCTAATATCGCATTCTTTATATGTCTTGTTTACTATCTATATACATTACGCCCATTGATGGCATCAAGGGATATGGAAGACCATATAGGTATATCTACCCTTATGGCGCAGCATTATGATACGCTTTTTATCATGCTCGCAATCTCTGCAGTGATAGCTGCCGGTACGTTAATATACCTCATCGTACACCTGGCGCGTACCAAACTTCTCCCTACCGGTTCAAAAGTAGTATGGGTAATAATATTGGCGGCATTGGTGCCTGTCTCATTTCTGCTCTTTTACTACCTGGTAGTGAAAAAAGAGCCGCAGTACCTGGATACTTACCCGGATATTGCATAAAACCTGTATAATAACAATGGGCTTCGTTTGAAGCCCATTGTTATTATACCAACATCGTTACCGGGTTTTCCAGGTGCGCTTTCAGCGTTTGCAGGAAGCGCGAACCAACCGCCCCGTCCACTACCCTGTGGTCGCAACTCAGGGTTAGTTTCATCAACTGGCGGATTACCACCTGGTTATTTTCCACAACAGGTGTAGGCGTTATTTTACCTACTGCCAGTATGCAGCTATCAGGCGGATTAATAATGGCTGTGAACTCATCAATATCCATCATGCCCAGGTTAGATATAGAGAAAGTATTACCAGTAAATTCAGGGGGTTGCAGTTTGCGGTTGCGGGCTTTTTCAATCAGCGTACCGGCCTCCGATGCTATCTGTGATAACGATTTCTGGTCGGCAAACTTAACAACGGGTACGATTAGCCCGTCTTCAATAGCCACGGCAGTACCTATATGTATGTGCTGGTTCTGGCGGATAAAATCGCCCATCCAGCTACTATTCACTTCGGGGTGCTTGCGCAATGCCATTGCAGCGGCTTTTATTACCAGGTCGTTGAAGGATACCTTTACAGGCGATACTTCGTTGATGGCTTTACGGGCTTCTATGGCTTTATCCATAGTAACCGTCATGCGCAGGTAGAAGTGCGGCGCGGTGAATTTGCTTTCCGACAATCTTTGGGCTATCACTTTGCGCATTTGCGATAGCTGTTTGTCAGTATGGCCCTCCTGCCCCGGCGTAAACTGCGGAATGGCTGCGGCCCCGGCTACAGGCGCAGTGGCTTGTGCAGGCTGTGCTTCAGGCTTGTAATTATCAATATCGCGCTTGATGATGCGGCCATTATCTCCCGTACCTTTTACACGGCTCAGATCTATGCCTTTATCTTCTGCCAGTTTTTTTGCCAGCGGTGAAGCCTTCATGCGTTCGTCGCTGTCTTGCGCAGGCTGCGCCTCCTTTGCAGGTTGTTGCGCGTGTGCGGTCACACTTGCCTGTTTGGTTTCCGTTTCTGCTTCCGGAGTTTCTTCCGTTGCGTTCAGATAAGGTTCTATATCTTCACCCTCTTTACCTACAATAGCTATAATATCGTTTACCTTGGCGGCTTCACCTTCTTTCACACCTATATACAACAGCGTACCGTCGGCATAAGGCATTACTTCCATAGTAGCTTTATCGGTTTCCACATCGGCCAGTACATCGTCGCTTTTTACCTTATCGCCTACTTTCTTGTGCCAGGCTACTATTTTACCTTCTTTCATGGTATCGCTCAGCAATGGCATGCGCACTACCGTAGCATTGCCGGGCTTTTTAGCAGGTGCGGGCTTTTTCTCTTCCTGTTTAGGCGCTTCTTCCTGCTTAGGCTGTTCTTGCGCTGCTGCTTCCTGTTTAGGTTGTTCATTCAGCAGCGCTTTGTAATCCTCCCCTTCCTTACCTACAATGGCTATAATATCGTTTACCTGGGCAGCCTGTCCTTTTTCAACACCTATGTACAACAAGGTTCCGTCAACATAAGGCATTACTTCCATAGTGGCCTTATCGGTTTCGACATCTGCCAGTACATCGTCACTTTTTACTTTATCACCTACTTTTTTGTGCCACTCTGCTATCACGCCCTCCTTCATCGTATCGCTCAATAATGGCATTCGTATCGCTTCGGCCATAAATTCTGTTCTGTTTTTAATTTTAGTGTGTCAAAAGTAAGACAAATGGTTGATTGGTTAAATAGTTGATTGGCTGATTGGAGGAATTAATCAAATAACTATAAAACTTATATTCTATGCTGTGCTAATCAATCGTGCAATTAATATTCTATCTGTAAACCAAGGGCATCCTTTAAGTTACCGAGGTTAGGGTTTTTCTGTATCATCGCTTCCAGCATCTCAGGTTTGCTCATTACGGTTATCTGCTCCGCCTGGTTGTTGGGGTCTTCCCGTACCTCTGTAAGCACGCGTATCATATTATTCCCGCTCTCGCTGCGGAAATATTCTATCAAAGCGTTGCGCTGGTCTTTGGCATATTCTTCGGCAAAGTGGCCTGCTGCAATGATACGTATCTCATCGGGCGGGTTCACCTCCAGCTTCATAGTGGAAAGCTGGGCATAATACATTTCACGCCCGGCCTCTTTCAGCGCCTTTGTATACCTGGCGTACATTTCCACCGCCAGTTCATAGGTCAGTTCCTTCTTTTCTACTGTAGCCTGCTTTATCTCGTCCAGGTTATCCAGGTCCATTAACCCGCGGCTGATGCGGCGCTTTGCTCCCGCAGGCGGGGGCGTATATGCAGTTGTGGGATTAAATCCTGGTGCCCCGGCACTTTCTTTGTTTCCTGTTATATTTTCCTGTTTGGGGGCAAGGTCTTCTTCGGTCTTTTTCAAAGAAGGGACAGGTGCGGAGCCTGTATGACTTTGAACCGGCTGCTGCGGGATATTATGTACAGGCGGCGCTGCTTCCTTCACCTGTGCCGCAGGGGGTACCGATGCCTGGTAAGTACGCGATACAGGCGGGGCCTGCGCTGGGGCAGTTGCCTGCGGGGTATGCGGAACAGCCGCCGGGGGAATTACATCATCAGGCCCGGAGTTTTTTTTTACATCAGTTGCCTGCAACACGTAACACAGCCTGATGAGGCACATTTCTATATGCAGCCGCTTATTGGTGGCATTCTTATAGCTCAGTTCGCTCTCGTTCACTACGTTTAGTGCCGATAGGATAAAGGACGGCGGGCATTGATTGGCCTTCTCGAAGAATATAGGTTTATGGTCGTTGGGCACGTCCAGCAGTTTGGCCATGCGCTGGTCTTTGCACAGCAGCAGGTTGCGGAAGTGTTCCGCAAGCCCTTCCAATATCACATCACCTTCAAATCCTTTTTCCAGCGTCTGGTCAAGCAGCAGCAGTGTGCCTGCTATGTCCTGTGCCAGTATATAGTCCGTTAGTTTAAAGTAAAAATCAGCATCAAGCAGGTTCAGGTGCTCCATTGTGCTCTGGTAGGTAAGCATACCATTGGTAAAGCTTACGATACGGTCGAGCATAGAGAGCGCATCGCGCATACAGCCTTCGCTTTTCTGGGCTATGATGTGCAGTCCCGCCTCCTGTGCCACTACACCTTCTTTAGTGGCTATGCTGTGCAGGTGGTTGACAATATCTGTAGTAGTAATACGTTTGAAATCGAATATCTGGCAGCGGCTGAGGATGGTAGGCAATATCTTATGCTTCTCGGTAGTAGCCAGTATAAAGATGGCGTATGGCGGCGGCTCTTCCAGTGTTTTCAGAAAGGCGTTGAAGGCGGCAGAGCTAAGCATGTGCACCTCGTCTATGATGTACACTTTGTATTTGCCCTGCTGGGGTGCAAAGCGCACCTGGTCTATCAGGTTACGGATGTCGTCTACCGAGTTGTTGCTCGCAGCATCCAGTTCAAATACATTGAAAGAGGTATTGTCTTTAAAGCTGAGACAGGTAGGGCACACACCGCAGGCTTCCATATCGGGCGTAGGGTTTTCGCAGTTGATGGTACGTGCCAGTATGCGCGCGCAGGTGGTCTTCCCCACCCCGCGTGGACCGCAAAACAGGTATGCATGTGCCAGGTGCTGCTGGCGTATTGCGTTCTTCAGCGTAGTGGTGATATGCTCCTGGCCCACAACAGTATCAAAGGTTTGCGGGCGGTACTTCCGTGCCGATACAATATAATTTTCAGCCATCCTGTCAAAGGTAAAAGGTAAAATGCAAATTGTAAAAACAGCTTTATCACATATTTAATATTATAGAACAAAATAACTATTTCCGTTTTGCAAAAAACGGTTTTATACAACGAGGTAAGTATGTCCTTCCATACATTCTGAACGATATAATACTCCGCTTTATACTATGAATCAATTATACTTTATGCAGAATTCTCAACGGAACAGGCAATATTCTAAACAGGTTTTCTCCTATTATAAAGGATTTTGAAATTTGAATTTCAAACCCGGTTGTATGAAAATACCTCCCACTTATCATGTGAATCGACCAGTTAAAAAACGGCATTATAAAAACAAACATATGGCACGCTATTTGACCTTAATGTCACATTCAGGAAATACAAATTTTTTAATTCGCTGCCGGATTAAAATTAATTAATCTGCCAAACGCAACGCTTATTACATGAATCATTTTTCTATATTTATAATAAATACCTATCTATGCTCCGTTTAACTATATGCACCTTTTTAACAGCGGTATGCGCGCAATTTGCTGCCGCCCAGAATATGGTGCCTAATGGTAACTTTGAAAACTACGTAACCTGCCCGTATGCCATAGGGCAGATATCGTATTGTACCAACTGGAAGTCCTACTCCTTTGGCACACCTGATTATTTTAATTCCTGCGCCGGTTCGCTTGTTAGTGTACCTGTAAATAGCCTGGGACATGAAGTCGCAGCCAGCGGCCAGGCATACATGGGTTTAATAGATTATAGTTACGGAAATAATTACAGAGAGTACGTAGTTGCCAACCTTACCCCCTTAACGGTAAACACTACCTATGAAGTATCCATGTCTGTTTCAAGAGGAGATTATTGCCCGGTTGCCTCCAATGGCTTAGGCGTATATTTTTTCAGGCAGGGACCACCGGCAATCGCCAGCAGCAGTATTATGAACGTAACCCCGCAGGTATCCTACTCCTCTTACGGTGTTATTTCACAAATAAGCGGGTGGACAAGGCTTTCGGCAAATTTCATAGCCGATTCGGCCTACACATCTATAGTTATAGGCGGCTTCATTCCCAATGCGCTTATTTCCACAATGCCCCCGCTGCCATCGGCCGGTACTATGTCTTACTATTACATAGATTCGGTTGTAATACGACCGGTAACGGCAATACATATTACTTATGCACCTACTAAGCTGTGCCCCGGCAGTACCATAAGCGTACCTTTTACATTATTGGGCAGCATATTTACTGCAGGCAACCAGTTTATCCTCCAGCTTTCAGACGCTTACGGCGGTTTCACAAACCCTGTAAACATAGGCAGCATCAGCAGTACAACGCAGGGAACCATCACAGGCACTATACCTGATAATACGCCCAACGGCACTGGCTACAGGATACGCATCGTCAGCACCAGCCCTTTATATTCTTCAAACGACAACGGAAGTGATATTACGATACCCGTGCCGGGGCTGACGGCTGCGGTGAATAGCCCGGTATGCACAGGCGACAACATACAACTTTCCGCCAGCGCTATAGCCGGAACCGGTTTTCAGTGGACAGGCCCCACTTTCAGCAGCAACCTGCAAAACCCTGTAATATCCAACGCAGGTACCAATAACAGCGGCGACTATATTGTAACAGCCACTTACCTCGGTTGCACCCAGGCAGATACGGTAACTGCCGCTGTTTATCCTGTTCCTGCTATTACCTTGATCAACAGTAACAGCCCTGTATGTGAGGGAGGAACCCTGAAACTTACTTCAGATGGCACAGGCAACAGCTTTCAATGGACAGGGCCCAACTTCAGCAGCAACCAGCAAAACCCTGCCATATCCAACATGCCACTGCAGGCTCAGGGCACGTACTATGTAACCACCAGTTCAAACGGGTGTACATCTTTACCCGCCAGTGTTCAGGTAATGGTAAAACCCACCCCGGAATTGCCGGGCGCCAGCAACAACAGCCCTGTATGTACGGGAGGTTCGCTAAAGCTGTTTGCCAGTTGCATTACCCCCGGTGTTAGTTACAACTGGATGGGGCCCAACAATTTTACCTCCGGCCTGCAAAACCCGGATATAGACCCTGTACCTGCAACAGCAGGCGGCCTGTACCAGGTAACAGCCACTTTTAACGGTTGTACATCGCAGGCCACAGGCACAAATGCTGTTGTAAATACGGTGACTTACCTGGGCGCCTATGCCAGCCCCAGCGATACGATATGCGATAAGGGACTACTGAATGTGGTGACCGTACCTATCAACGGAGGTAGTATACCCTCCTTCCAGTGGTATAAAAACAATGTGGCAATACCAGGGGCTACCCAGTTGAAATACAGTACCACAAGTGTAGTAACGGGCGATACTTTCTTTTGCCGGATGATAGCGCTCAATGTATGCAACACCCCCCTTACTTTATACAGCAATAAAATTGGCGCCACGGTCTTACCGCTTACCCCGGCGCCTTCCGTATCCATCTCATCGGTACCTGTGCAGCCATTGCCGGGAAACCTTGTAACATTTACCGCCCACATTAAAAACGGCGGCGCTAACCCGCAGGTACAATGGATGCGCAACGGGAAAGACGTTATAGGTGCAACATCCACATCATGGGGCGCATCAAACCTTTCCTATTTCGATAAGATAAGTGTGCGGGTCCATAGCAGCGACCCCTGCCCGGAAGCGGCAGAAGCCATAAGCGACAGCATTGTTGTGAATTTCCCTGCATCGGTAGCAATGTCCCCGCAAAGCAATTTCAGCATTTCCCCCAACCCGAATAAGGGTGCGTTCCTGTTAACCGGGACATCCAAAACAAACGAAAGCCTGGACATTCAAATCATGGATATAAAGGGGCAGACTTTGTATAACAATACCATAAAACAAGGTAACAGCTTCCATTTTCGGGTTGCACCAAAACAGGAGCTGGCACCGGGCGTTTATTTTTTACGGCTGAAAGGCAGCATTACTTCCGATGTATTGCCATTCAGCGTTTGGTAGTACCCTTCTGCCTGTAGATGCTGGTGAGCTAAATCATTATTTACATGCACTAAGGTTCATACTTTTGAGCTGCCAAAGAATGCGCTTTGTTCAGAAAATTATTCTTCACCCTTTTCGTGTTCCTGTCAACCTTTACATGCTATGGCCAGCAAATGGCTATAGTGAACAACACGTATTGCGAACTGCGGTATAACCTCGGCGGTTCACTGAACAGCCCCTGTGGCGAAGCCGTTTATGTTCATGGCAGCATCCCCCCGCAAACAACGATACGCTGGCCCGGCCCCGAGGCTGTAGACTGGAACAGGAATGCAACACAGATTTACTGGAGAAGTTTCAGCATGGATTATGAAGGGGCGAATGTAACGGGGCGCTGCACAGGACTGCCTGCCTATTCGCCTGTAATCTACCTGCCGGAATGCAAAACTGATATTTCATACCATTGGGAAAACGATGCAGCAGGCAATGTGGTAGTGACTATAACGGCTGTATCGTTGCGTATTCCTCCCAATGTATCGCGAAATATATGGCGGTTTCCCCCAAAGGGCGGCACAGCAGTCATTATTAACCCCATGCTGGAGGCGGAAGCTGATGGCAACCTGCTTATTGTAAAAACAAACCAGGGTTTCCTTGCGGGAGGCTATACACGGCAGGGCAAGGCGGCCACGGGCGTTATCATCACCCCTGCGGGGCAGTTTACAGGTAATGCAGCCTGCAGGCGCATCAGCCTCGGCCCTGCAGTGCAGCAGGTAATTACCGGCTGTTTTTGCGGTATGGAACAGGTGTTCAACCTGCGGGAAACAGGCGGGGGCAATGAAAAAACCATATTCACCGTTACCCAACTATAGCACACGGCCACGTCCTGCATGCAAATGAATACCACAGAGTTACGATATTAAAATATTTTAACCGGCCTTGCATCAATACCAAAAGTTTGTATATTCAATGTATGAAATACAGAACGATTGCCTACCTCAGAAGAAAAAAAGCTTTCAGGGAAATGCTGAACCCAACCAGTATTAAAAAAATGCTGAAAGCCGGTTTTTATGCAAGCGCCAATCCCCTGGTGAAACGCGATATACTACAGGTATACTGCGAACTGAATACACTGCAAAAAGCGACCGCATAAATTTTCAACGCTGAATATACTGTTTGTGTGCAGCCGTAATAAACGGCGCAGCCTGACTGCGGAAGCTATTTTCCGGAACCACGGCTTTCATTTCTTCACCTCGGCGGGAACAGAGGAAAGCGCAAGGCGCAGGCTGAATGCTGCTATGGTACAACAGGCAGACATCATCTTCCTGATGGAGCAAAGGCATAAAACGCGCCTGCTGGAAAACTTCGGGGCTGCTGCTGCCGGCAAACGGCTGGTTGTGCTGGATATACCGGATGAATACGAATACATGGACCCTGAGCTGGTAGACACGCTTCAAAGTATGGTACCTGTATATTTATAACTTTTGCATTGCTGCCAGCCTGTTGAGCCTTGGCTGTATATTCCACAACCCCCACGGGAACGCCAGCAGCCTGAAAAAGGTTTGCCTTATACTCATTCCCGGGTTAATGCCATTATTTTTTTCGGCCAGGGTAATCCACCGGGCATTCTGGTAAAAACAGTAAACAGAACCTATGGATGCATACAGGTGGACAGGTATAATCCATAAGAACTTTTCCATATCAGGAAAAACTGCATGATGGTAGTAGTAAACGGCCTGGTATATATTGCCCGACATGCGGTACACCAAAGCAAAAAGCATATTGATCACAAACAGCTTTTTCTGCATACTGTTTTCTTCCGTATACCACAGATTTAGCCCGATGGCAAAATGCCAGAGCACAAACATCTCTATAAATAGCTGGAACACAATGAAACCTGTAAGCTTCAACCCCGCGATATACAATACCCCGCCTGCAAGCACAGGTACAAACATTTGCAAAGCAAGACGAACGCTGCTGTAGGCTAATATACTGCGGAGAAATTTCACCGGGCAAAGTTGAAACGTATTTTTCAACCGGTACTGCCAAAAACAACGAAACGGAAGGATATTACATTAAAACTTACTGCTGCAACATCCTCCTGTTATACCTTAACTTTAGCCCGGAGCATATAATATTGTTCCGTGTAGTACGTTTACTGACCGTGTGATGCATTCATGAAAAAAGCTGCTTTCATAGTATTATTGATGGTGCCGGGATGGCTGGCGCTATGCCTTAGCAGGAATAACGAAGCCTTGTCTGTTCCCATACCCCCATCTGAACAACGCAGCGGCGATGCCGCCAAAGGCTACGCTTACCTGGCAACGGGCGACCTGCTGAAAAGTGGCATCCCCTATAGCGTATACACTTCTATACTCGGGAAGAATACAGCCAACCTGTTAAACAGGAGCGGGAAAAACGCCACCATCGGCTATGGGTACAATGTGGTAAACCATAAAGGCGTAGATATGGTAGTACCTACCTGCCTGCAATGCCATGCACATGTATTTGAAGGCAAGCTGGTAATAGGATTGGGCAATATAGCCCTGGACTTCACCAGCCCAAGGCTGGCACGGTATAGCAAACTGGCGATGCGGGTAATGCGGATAGCCGCCCACAAAAAATATAAAGCTTCCAAAGCATTTTACCAATCGGTAGCTGCGAGCTTCCCGCTGATGGGCACAGAAGTAAGGGGCGTGAATACTGCCGATAAACTTGCCATCATACTGGCCGCACACCGCGACCCTCAAACATTGAAATGGCACAGGAAAGCCATGCTGCCCATACCGGAAGAAGTAATACCGACCGATGTGCCTGCATGGTGGTTGATGAAGAAGAAGAATGCTATGTTTTACACCGGTTTTGCCCGCGGCGACCTCGCCACTTTTATGATGCTCAGCAACCTGCTGACGGTAACCGATACGGCGGAGGCGCGCGAAGTAAGCAGCCACTTTGGCGATGTACTGGCCTATATACGCTCTATAGAACCGCCAAAGTACCCGCAGGCGGTAGATACGGAAAAGGCCGAACGGGGAAGGCTCTTATTTAATGAAAACTGCAGCGGCTGCCACGGCACTTATGGCGCACAAGGGCATTACCCCAACCTGCTGGTACCCGGTAAGGTGATACAAACCGATTCAGCGCTATACATCACCACAAGAGAGAACAAAGTATTTATCGACTGGTTTAACAGGAGCTGGTTTGTACAGGGCAACAATCCTGCCCGGATTGAACTGTTTGACGGGTATATAGCCCCGCCGCTGGATGGCGTATGGATAACCGCCCCTTACCTGCACAATGGCTCTGTGCCCACCCTGGAAGCTTTGCTGAACAGCAAGCTGCGGCCCAAATACTGGAGCAGGGACTTCGGCTACCATGTATATGACTATGATGCCGTGGGCTGGAAATATGAAAGCCATGCTGAACCCATTGCAAAGAAAACCTATAACACCACCTTAAAAGGCTATGGCAATTATGGCCACTATTTCGGCGATATACTGACAGAGGAAGAACGCGGGGCGGTTATCGAATACCTTAAGACGCTGTAACCCTACCCTTCTCTTTGCCCTGTTGCCCCAATATCTCGTCTATCATACCGAAATCTTTAGCTTCAGTTGCGGTCATCCAGTAGTCGCGGTCAGATGCCTGTTGTATGGTTTCAAAGCTTTTGCCGCTATGGTGGGCCATTATATGGTACAGCTCTTCTTTTATTTTACTTACCTGCCTTACTGCTATTTCCATATCGGCAGTTGTGCCTTGTGCAGCGCTCGATGGTTGGTGTATCATGACACGGGCATGTTTCAGGGCTACCCTTTTGCCTGCCGCACCTGCGCATAGCAATACTGCCGCCATTGAGAGGGCCATACCCGTACATATAGTCGACACTTCGGGCGAAACCAGTTGCATAGTATCATATATTCCCAAACCTGCATATACCGAACCGCCGGGCGAATTGATGTATAACTGTATATCGCGTTTCTGGTCGGTTGATTGCAGGAACAGCAGTTGTGCCTGGATGATATTGGCTACACGGTCGTCTACAGCCTCTCCGAGAAAAATGATACGGTCCATCATCAGCCGGGAGAATACATCGAGCTGCGATATATTCAGCGGGCGTTCTTCCATGATGTATGGCGTCATGGACATTTGAGGCTGACGGTTGAAATACCCGTCCAGCGTATTGCTGCTAATATGGTGCTGTTTTACAGCATAATGGTAAAAACTATTTTTATTTATCATAATTTAATTGTTTTATTGTTATTATTAAAACAAATGATTGTACGCTGAGCTGCAATGCAGTTTTTTACGATTCTTATTTCCGGAAAATATTGAATATGCGCTCTCTGAAACCAGTATGGGCCTGCTCTCTGAACAGTTTATTATGTACCGTCTCCAGTTCCGCTTTTAGCTGTTTGTGGCTATAGGCCAGCACCAGGTGATATACCTGTTTTTGCAGCAGCACGTTGGCGTGCATCGCCGGATTGAGCAGCATACATGTTTCAAACACTACACTGTCCTCTGCTGCCATATTGCCCTGCAGGTAAGTTTCAGCCTGCTGTATTTCATTCAGTGAAGTCCGCATAACCTAATGATTTTTCTTTTACGGTATCTCTTAACTTTTCAAGGCATTTATACTTTTGTACGGTGGCCGAGCGGGTGCCCGAAAAGCCAAATGCATCGGCTACCTGTTGTGGTTTCATTTTGTCGTAATAAAACGCTTTGAGAATTTCAAGGCACTTCTTTCCCGCAGTTTCTACCAGTGCAAGCAGTTTACGGGCCGATGTATCCTGTTGGTCCTCCTCGTCCTGTTGCGTGTGGGCTGCAAGTATAGCCTGCCTGCGTTTCTTTTCTTTATGCCAAAGATGTTTTACAATGCCTGTAATATAAACGGTATCATTCTGCTCAATAACAAGCCTGCCGGAAACACGTTTCTCATAATAGATAACCAGTGCATCGTGAAACAGGTCTTTTGCATCGTCAAAACTTCCGCCCCTGTTGTGTATATAGCGCGCGGCGGAAGGAAACGCTGCCATATATAGCTGCTCCCACATTTCTGCCCTGCCTTCTGAAGTGGTACACTCTAAACTATACGCGGTATGCATCATAAAATGCTGTTTTATATATAGTGCCGTTTATTGCCCAAATATCACCCTAAAACTGGAAAATTTTAAATAATGACCATGGTCACTGCTTACCGGTGACGAGAATAACGATTACCGTGATGACCGTCACCGGTTCGTTAACAGCTCGTTAATAGCTTTGTTATATCAACGGTCACTTATGAGGGGGGTGTTACTATTAATAATGTTGGGATTGTGCCATTGTGTTACGGCTCAGAATATGAGCAGCAGCGCCAGCCAGAGGGTGCAAATTGTTATACAAAGACGGATTGCTGTCAATTATATATCGGCACCAACTGTAAATGCCAACCGTAAAGCGGAAAATACATTCCAGGTTAATGCTAATAACCCATACCTGGTAAGCAAAGACAATGTAGGACAGGAGCAGGAAGAAACCCTTGCATCCATATCAACAGGAAAAGCAGCGCACAGAAAGTTACCCGCCGGCAACAAAAGAACACAAGCCGCAGGTACTGTATATACCATTACAGAGATATAACGGTATTACCCGGCTTCTGACTAACTGAGCCATTGCCTGCTGAAATCTTCCAACTCATCTGTGGTACGTATGATTTTGACAATGTCCGGCTCCGAATTGGCATTATGTTTTTCTATTATAAAAGATTGACCGGAAGATTTTATCCTATTTTCCATTTCGGTGAATAATACGGACAGGACTTCCTTGCTTTTAAAATTGGCCAGTTCTTCAAAGGTTGTGAGGTTAAAGTACATGATATTCGGTTTTAAGTAACAGCACTAAAATAAGAAAAGCCCCTGCAAAATCGCAGGGGCTTTGTTCAGTATGTGCGCGCTTATATTAAGCGTTTACTTTACCTTTTGTTTTAGCTACTATTTCCTCTTCTATGTTGCGCGGAGCAGGTGCATAGTGGCTGAACTCCATTACTGAAGTGGCACGGCCTGAAGACAGTGAACGCAGCTGGGTTACATAGCCAAACATTTCGCTCAGGGGAACTTTAGCTTTGATAACCTGCAGGTTGTTGCGGCTGTCCATACCTTCCAGCATAGCGCGGCGGCGGTTCAGGTCACCTGTTACGTCACCCATGTACTGGTCAGGAGTAGTTACCTCTACTTTCATGATAGGCTCCAGCAGAACGGGTTTTGCTTTACGGCCGGCTTCACGGAAGCCCGATTTGGCACACAATTCAAAAGACATCGCGTCAGAGTCAACCTGGTGGAAAGAACCGTCATAGATACGGATTTTCATGCTTTCAACAGGGAAACCTGCCAGCGCGCCTGTAGTCATAGAGGCTTCAAAACCTTTCTGGATAGCAGGGATAAACTCGCGGGGGATAGAACCACCGAAGATATCGTTTACAAACTGGAAGTTGCCTTTACCTTCTTTCAGGAACTCTTCGTCGGCAGGGCCGATTTCGAACTGGATATCGGCGAATTTACCACGGCCACCGGTTTGTTTCTTAAATACTTCGCGGTGTTCAATTTTAGTAGTAAATGCTTCTTTATAAGCCACCTGGGGAGCACCCTGGTTGATTTCTACTTTAAACTCGCGGCGCATACGGTCAACGATGATTTCGAGGTGCAGCTCACCCATACCTTGCAGGATGGTCTGGCCTGTATCTTCATCGGTTTTAACGCGCAGTGTGGGGTCTTCTTCTACCAGCTTGGCAATAGCCATACCCATCTTATCAACATCGGCCTGTGTTTTAGGCTCGATAGCGATAGCGATTACCGGCTCGGGGATAAACATGTTCTCCAGAACGATGGGGTGTTTCTCATCGCAAAGGGTGTCACCTGTTTTGATATCTTTAAAACCAACGGCAGCACCGATATCACCTGCTTCGATGAAATCTATCGGGTTCTGCTTATTGGCGTGCATCTGCATGATACGGCTGATACGCTCATTTTTACCCGAACGTACGTTCAGTACATAAGAACCTGCGTCGAGGTGACCGGAGTAAGCGCGGAAGAACGCAAGGCGGCCTACGAACGGATCGGTCATGATTTTGAACGCAAGGGCAGCAAACGGTTCTTTTGCATCCGGTTTGCGCATCAGTTCTTCACCGGTATTGGGGTCTGTACCTTTGATAGCCTCGATATCAACCGGGCTGGGCAGGTAACGGATAACGGCATCGAGCGCTGTCTGTACACCTTTGTTTTTATAAGCCGAGCCACACAGCATCGGGATGATGCTCAGGTCGATGGTTGCTTTACGGATAGCTGCATGGATTTCTTCTTCAGAGATGCTGTTCGGGTCATCGAAGAATTTTTCCATCAGGTGCTCATCATATTCAGCTACTGCCTCAACAAGCTGTGCACGCCAGTGGTTAGCTTCTTCAACCATATCAGCAGGTATTTCACCTTCTGTATAGGTCATGCCCTGTGTAGCGTCGTCCCATACTACCGATTTCATAGTAATCAGGTTTACTACGCCTTTGAAGTTATCTTCAGCACCGATAGGCAATTGCAGGGGAACTGATTTTGCACCCAGCATATCGCGCACCTGCTGTACCACCATCAGGAAGTCTGCACCGATACGGTCCATTTTGTTTACGAAACCGATACGCGGTACTTTGTAGCGGTTTGCCTGGCGCCATACAGTTTCAGATTGGGGCTCAACGCCGTCAACCGCTGAGAACAGGGCAACAAGGCCATCCAGTACACGCATGGAACGCTCCACCTCAACGGTAAAGTCAACGTGGCCCGGAGTATCGATAATGTTGAATTTGTATTTTTTAGCATCAGCCGTAGGTTTACCCTGTACGGTAGGGAACTGCCAGAAACATGTTGTAGCAGCAGAGGTAATGGTAATACCACGCTCCTGCTCCTGCGCCATCCAGTCCATGGTAGCGGCACCTTCGTGCACTTCACCTATCTTGTGGTTCACACCGGTGTAATAAAGAATACGTTCTGTAGTAGTGGTTTTACCGGCATCGATGTGCGCTGCAATACCAAAGTTGCGCTGTAAGCGTAAGTCTGCCATTGTTACAATTATTAAATTGGATTTAAATACTTTTCAAAATTGAGGTGCAAAGGTAGGGAATTAATGTGAAAATTGGAAAATGTACTAATGTGAAAATTAAGAGAATTTCACAATCTGTAAACGGTGACTAAAACAATCGTATAACTAAAAAACATCACGCGTCAGATTCCCCCGGCCCGGCAGTCAATTTTTCCAGTTTGGCAGTAAGGTCGGCCATACCCACGGGCTTGTGCAGGAAGTCGTTAAAACCGCTGCTGAATATCTTCTCCTGTTCGGTAACGGAGGCCGTAAATGCTACGATATAGGTGTTTGCCTTTTGCACGTCAGGCAGGGCGCGTATCCCGGCTATTGCCTGGTAACCATCGAGCACCGGCATGTGGAGGTCCATAAAAATAACATCGAACACAGAAGTGCTTGCTGTTTTAAGGGCCATTTCACCGTTTTCTACTATTACAGGTTTTACCCCCAGCCGGTCCATCTGCTTGCTGATCAATAGCCGGTTCACCTCGTTATCCTCGGCAATCAGTATACGCAGGTGGCTGAAGTCGTTTTTGGGAACGGCAACCGGTTTTTTCCGGTTTTCTTCCGTTACATCCATGGGGAAAGAGATGGTAAAATAGAAATGGGTGCCAGTACCCAATACACTCTCCATGTGAATGGCGCTGCCAAACAAAAAAAGCAACTGTTTTACAATAGCAAGCCCCAGGCCGGTACCCCCGTATTTCCGGGTTATATGCGATTCTGCCTGCGTAAACGATTCAAATATAGCAGCATGCCTGTCCGGATGAATGCCGATGCCGGTATCTTTTATTGAAAACAGGACCTCAGTTTTTCCGGCTGTTTGTGCCCTACATTCCAGTTTCACGCTAACATTGCCTTTCTCCGTAAATTTTATGGCATTGCTCACGAGGTTGTACAGCAACTGCGCCAGGCGTGTAGGGTCGCTGATGACGTTTACCGTTTTGAGCCGTTCATCAATATCGAGTATAAAGCTGAGCTTTTTATCGACCGCCTTTAATTTCAAACCGGAACAAACGTTCTGCACTAACTCAGCAACAGAAAACGGCACTTTTTCCAGTTCCTGCCTGCCGGAATCCATTTTATTGAAATCAAGTACATTGTTAATGAGCGAGAGCAGGTCGAGCGCGGAGAACTGCAATATTTTCAGGTTTTCTTTCTGGCGTTCTTCGGGCTTATCTTCCAGCAAAAGCTCTGTTATGCCAATTACAGAATTCAGCGGTGTACGCAACTCATGCGACATGGTAGAAAGAAAATCCGATTTACTGGCAGCCAGTTGGTTGGCTTCCGCAACCGATTGTTGCAGTTTTATGTTTAGCGCTTCTTTCTCCTTTATGTTATCGTGGTATGCAGTATAAAAAAGATAATGTGCAACAATGATGGAAATAAAATTAAGCACCACCATAATTTCAAAACCGGGCGATGCCAGCTCCTGGGGGGTAGTTATAAAATATATGCTGCTGTTGTCATGAACCAGCAGGGAAACCATTACAGGTAAAATGCTGGCAGCGGAATATATAATACCAAACTTTACTCCTTGTATATAAAAGCTGCATACAATTATCATAAAGGTAAACTGGATCGTCAGCAAGTTGACGTGATGGGCATATATAAAGATATTGCTGGCTACCAGTAATACGCCCGCTATAAGCAGTATATGGGTAAGTGCGCCTATATTGCCGGGCTTGTACAATAAAATTTTAAGTATAGACAGGTACAACAAAAAAGCCAGCAATGCCCTTCCCGTTTGCCGCCACTGCTCCCCTGCAACCGCAAACACAGCAACAACCACTACTTTCAAAAGGGAAAAGAGCAGTATGGTAAAAACAATCCGGAAGCGGGCCCTGGCAAAGTTATCCGGCTCCGTATCCAGTGCTTTTTTAAAAGACCAGTTGAAAAAAGGCAGGGATATATCCATTGTATGTGTGCGCTGATAAAGATACGACAGGTTTTATATATCCTTAGCAGCCAATGAGCTATAACATACAAATGTTTTAAAAACCTTAAAATGGAACAGCAGCATGCTTTTAACATTGTTATAATAGGTAGAGGCGATAAATTTGTATAAGAAGATAAAAAACATCGGAAACGCTATGAAATTTAAACTCATTCCCGTTATTCTGACAGCCGCTCTTACCTCTGTCACAACTTTATATATAGCGGGCAAATACCAGGACAATTTTTCTTTTTTACACAACGCAGCAGCGCAAAAACAACTGCCTGTTAACTATGCCTCCTACACTACGGATGGCACGGTACACAGTACCCCGCCTGCCGATTTTCAGCAGGCAGCCGAAGCTTCTGTAAAGGCAGTAGTGCATATAAAAACTAAAATTAACGCCCGTGTGGTAACGGCATACGACCCCAACGATTTTTTCAGCCAGCTATTTGGCCAGCGGCAGGATTACATACCCCCGCAACAGGGTTCGGGCTCTGGTGTCATCGTATCGCCCGACGGTTATATAGCTACTAATAACCACGTGGTGGCGGGTGCTGATATGGTAACGGTTACATTCAATGACCGCTACACAACGGACGCAAAAGTAATAGCGACAGATCCCTCTACAGATATAGCTGTGCTGAAGGTAGACAGCAAATCGCCGTTGCCTTATATGGAATTTGGCAACAGCGATAATGTAAGGCTGGGGCAATGGGTATTGGCAGTAGGTTACCCGCTTACACTGGATGCCACCGTAACAGCAGGCATTGTCAGCGCCAAAAGCCGGTCCATAGGCATCAACCGCCTGCAATCATCCAGCGCTATTGAATCATTTATACAAACAGACGCTGCGGTAAACCCCGGCAACAGCGGCGGTGCGTTGGTAAATACCGACGGGCAACTGATTGGTATCAACTCGGCCATCGCTTCACCTACCGGCTCTTATGCAGGCTATTCTTATGCCATACCTTCTAATATAGTAAGGAAAGTAGTGAACGACCTGATGGAATACGGCGCTGTGCAACGCGGGTATATAGGCATACAGTACCTTGACCGTAAAGCGGTATCGCCGGAAATGATAGCTAACCTGGGGTTGGATAAACAGGAAGGAGTATATATAGCTGATGTGATGCCGAACAGCGGGGCCGCTGCTGCGGGGCTGCGCAAAGGTGATTTCATTACAGCCATAAACGGCATTGCCATACGCACCGAGCCCGAACTGCAGGAACAGGTAGCACGTTACAAACCGGGAGATAATATAAGTGTGACCTATGTGCGTGACGGTAACACCCGCATTGCGATGGTGCAGTTAAAAAACATTAATGGTACCACACGCATCGTAAAGGAATCCCCGGCTGCTAAAATATTAGGCGCTACGCTCAAAACACTGACCCCCGAAGAAAAACGGCATTTAGGTGTAAAAGGCGGCGTGTTGGTCACTTCCATAAACCGTGGGGCATTAGCTAAGCAAACGAACATGCAGAAGAACTTCATAATAACTAATGTAAATAACCAGCCGGTAAATACGGTAGAAGACCTGCAAAAAATACTGGCTTCCAAACCCGGCAGCATTCAGATTGCAGGCTTTTACCCGGGAGTAAACGGTATGTATTATTATGGGCTGAACGAGTTGAGTGATGATGGAGGTGAATATTAGATGTTCACCGGTGATGGATTGTAGACAAATGGCGCCTTCAGGGCGCCATTTTTATGTGGTTTGCGGCTGCAGATATTTGTCAACCGTGCAGAGCCAGTTACTCATTTTGGGAAACGCATGTTCACTGCCCGTCCGGGGCGAACAGGTCATTTCATTCCACACCAGCAGCGGCACGCCCATATCACCGCCTTGTTCATAATTATCGGCAAGGTGCCCGCCGCCCCCTTTATACCCGTGCTCATGAAAGACAATACGGGAGTCAATACCCAGGTGAACGCAGGCAGCATACGACCATGCGATGGCGGCCAGTTCACCGCCCTGGTGTATAGGGTCAAAATCAAGGTCACCATTCATTTTTTGCCTGATACGCGGAGGCATAACGGCAAGATGTCCCGCCTCGTGCAGCATATCGCCGGGGTACAGCAGCTTCGACCGGTCTACGACCAGGCCGCCGTTGCGGATGAGGATACCGGGTAAAAAAGTCGGGTCATCTATAGCTTCAAAAGAGACGGGCAGGCCAATGACGGCAAGAAAACCGGTAATCTGTTCTGTTAATTCTTCCATGGTCATATTGATATGCATATTATTCCGTTGCAATTAAGAACTATTTGCTTTTTTATACAAAAAAGGGGCAAAAGAAATTTATCAAAAATGTTTCACTGTTTTCTTTGGATAATAAAACAGTCTTTATAAATTTGAAACAATATCATCACCGTTAAAACTGCATGAATATCACTCAAATAGGATTACTACTCCCCACCTCTACCATTTTTCCGATCGGCAAAGATTTTGAAAAGGGTTTAAAGCAAGGGCTTGGCGAACTTTTACCCCGGGTAGAACTGGTAAAAGAGTTCATCGGGCAAGGCAACCTGAAACAAACAGAAGATTCAATTACCAAGCTATTCACGTACGATGGTGTTGATATGATAACCGGTATTTTATCAGGCAGGGTTACAGAATATGTTGCCCCGAAATTTGAAATGTACCGGAAGCCATTTGTTGTAAGCGAACTGGGCGAATATGTGCCCAACCATTCACGTCTCAACGAATACATATTCGTTAACTCTCACCACCTGTGGCAACACGCATGGGCACTAGGGTACTGGGGTGTAAACACGCTGGGAAAAAACGGCATGTTTATAGGCGGGGTATATGATGCAGCGTACAGTTTCTCCCACATGTTTTACGAGGGCATGATGGCTGCCGACCCTACCGCTCACTGGTGTTTCTCTATACCACCCAATCCGCCGGCTGGCAAGTTGTCTGACATGAGCGTCATATTTCCGTACCTGGAACAATACCAGCCCGATTTTGTTTTCGCAACTTTTTGCGGAACGGAAGCTACGCTTTTCCTGAATGAATTTATCCGCAAGGGCTGGCATAAAAGAACACAGCTTCTTGGTTTACCATTTTTGCTGGCCCCGTTTGCGCCGCTGGAAGATGATATAGAGATATATACCACCCTGCCAGACAGTGCAATGCCGGATATGCTGCCCAAAGAATCTTTTTATAACCTTGGGCTGCGCGCAGGAGAATTGATTGCAGAAGCAGCCGCAACAGGTAATTTACAGGAAGGGTTGCGCACCAATGCCAGGAACCTGCCGTTGGGCAATACCAACTATATCCTCCACCCCGGCGTACAGGAAGAGGTCATAACAATTGTCAATAATAAAATAACGGCGAATAGCCCCGATATAATACAGACTGTGCGGGATACAACTTCCACTTTCTCTTTGAAAGATGAGAATATCGGCAAGTTGATACCCGAAATACAAACCGGCTGGTTGAACCCATATCTGTGCATCTGATGAAGATAATATTGGCATGCAGCGCAGATTATATGGCCATACCTGCCGCGCTTAGGTTGAAAAGTGCAGATATGCTGGCCTGCGTAGTGATACCGGGCAAGCTCAAAGACAGGCTTTTACCTGCTTTTTTGCAGGCAGGCTTTGACAGGGAATCTGTACACATAGTATATAAGGATACGTTAGAGGCCACATTCATTTCATTGATACAAACACACAACGCATCGTGTGTTTTTGTCATCACCTTTCCGTGGCGCATACCTGAAGCTGCACTGGCAGCCCCTGTCTACGGCTTTGTTAATTTCCACCCGGGCCTGTTGCCTGCATACAAAGGCGCCGACCCCATATTCTGGCAATTGAAAAACCGTGAGCAATATGGCGGAATCACGGTACACCGGATGACGGGTGTATTGGATGAAGGGCCGGTACTGGCCATGCAGAAAATGCCGGTAATACCCGGTGAAACATACGGCATGCACCATGTACGGCTGGGCATGCTGGCAGCAGAAATGGCATTGAACATAGCAGCGCTTGTACAAAAACAGGAACCCGGTACCGTGCAGGAAGATAATACACCTGCACTTTATTTCAGTAAGCCGGACAAGGGGCAGGTAACTATTGACTGGGAAACGCAAAGTGCAACGGAAATAGAGGCAATGGTAAATGCCACCAACCCTAAATACAATGGCGCCATCACACGCATACGCAATATGGAACTGAGCCTGCTGGAGGTAGGCTTTGCGGATGTTAAGGATGCACCTGCAGATGTGCCACCGGGCACCATAGTGTATGCAGACGCGCTGTATGGCCCTATCGTAGCTTGTGCAGACGGGAAATTTATCAAGATAAATACCGTATGCATGACAGAAGGCTATATATCCGGCGGAAAGTTTTTCAGTTTGGGTTTTGGTGTAGGTGAGCGGTTCCTGTAACAGTATAGCACTAACAACTTTAAATATTTCTATTTCTTAACCATTCAAAACGAAAAAATCTATGGCGACGACACCTTTTATAGGCCAGGTCCAGGCCTTTTCCTTCAATTTCGCGCCCAAGGGCTGGTCTATGTGCCAGGGGCAGATACTGCCTATCAACAATTACCAGGCATTATTTGCACTTTTGGGAACTATGTACGGCGGCAATGGCACCAGCACATTTGCGCTGCCCAACCTGCAAAGCCGGGCGGTAAGAGGCTACGGACAGGGTAACAGGCTATCTGCATGCACAATGGGTATGGCTACCGGCGTGGAAAATGTAACGCTGCTTACATCTAACCTGCCAACACACAACCACACTCTGATACCCGGTTCATCAAACGCGCACAAAGCATCGAGCCAGCCGGCAGGGGCACCCGACCCCGGCCCGGGCGCAACAGTTCTTAGTGAGCTGAATGACCCCAGCCTGACTGCTGTCAACAGCTTTTACACCAACTCGGCACCTAACGTTGTACTAAACATAGGCAGCCCTGCATTAGGCTTAGGTGTTTCAGGTGCCAACTCACCTGTAAACATTATGCAGCCATACCTTGCAGTCAATTATTGTATTGCTATGACAGGTATTTTCCCCTCAAGGAATTAATAAACAACATTACTACAACTATTAAAAAAATATTTTATGGCAGAAAGCTTAATGGGAGAAATCCAAGTATATGCATTCAATTTTGCCCCTTACCAGTGGGCTATGTGCTGGGGACAGATTATTAGTATTAGTCAAAACACGGCACTTTTCTCACTACTCAGTACCTACTATGGCGGTAATGGCACTTCAACATTCGCATTGCCCGACTTGAGAAGCCGCGTCGCGATAGGTTATGGGCAAGGACCCGGCCTGAGTCCTTACGCGCTTGGTGAAATGGGAGGTACAGAAACCACTGTTATGACTTTAGCTAACATGCCTGCACATACACACGCGGTTACAGGTGGCGATAGCGTGGTAAAAGTATCAAGCCAAAAAGGCACATCACCTTCAGCCAGTGCAGCAACACATACGCTCGGCGGTTTCGAAGATACCATGAACCTGCAGGCAACCAATAATGCCTACGGTGGTTCCACCCCGGATGTAGCATTGAACACCGGTGGGTCTATTAGCGGCACAATCGGCTACACAGGTAGTAGTACACCATTCAATATGATGCAGCCAACACTTGGACTTAACTATTGTATAAGCCTTTACGGTTACTACCCTACAAGGAACTAATATCAATAAAACATTAAACAAAAAATCTTTTAAAAATATTATACTATGGCAGTAGATCCATATTTGGGCCAGATACAGGCCTTCGGTTTCTCGTTCAACCCGGTTGGCTGGCTTCCCTGCGACGGAAGAACTTTGCCCATTTCTCAATACGACGCTTTATATGCGCTGATAGGCACTACTTACGGTGGCGATGGCGTTCAAACATTTGCCATTCCTGACCTGAGGGGACGTGTACCGGTATGTATGGGACAGGGGCCCGGCTTGTCTAATTATGTCATTGGACAAAAAAGCGGCCATGAAACACTTACGATTACACAGGCACAAATGCCTGCACATACGCACGTACTGACGGCTACCGGTGGTAATTTCATGGTATCTGACCAACCGGGCGCTTCAGCAACCCCCAGCAGTACCAACAACGTTATTGGTGCAGCAACTGAAAGTAGCGGTACTTATGTAAATAGTGCTTACAACAACCTGATGCCAGATACCATACTTAACACGGGTGGCGGTAGTTCAGCAACTGTAACCATTTCCGGTGGCAGCATTCCTATGGAGAACCTTGAGCCTTATCTTGCTATCAATTTCTGTATAGCTGTAGAAGGCATATTCCCTTCCAGGAATTAGAAAACAGGAAATATATAACAAAAAAATCCCTGTTGACAGGGATTTTTTTGTTTTTGCAAAACAATTTTAAGATATACTTTAGGGTGTTTTCGTTAAATTTGTAAGATAATCAAGTATAAATATTTTATTTTTCATCTATGATGCAACCGTCGTTTCGCAGTGTGTTGTTGTGTGCATTGGCATCTGTGTTTTTTTTAACTGCAAATGCGCAGGACGATATCCAGACTTTCAGAAATTTCCAGTTTTCTTTCTCGCGTGTTTCACAGGCGTGGATGAAGAATAATGATACACTTGCGAAGCAGTTTAAAGATAAGGGGCTTGCTTACCCTTCCGGCGATATTTTTCTGCGTTCCTTCAAATCGCAAAATGAAATGGAGCTTTGGGCAAGGGACAGCGATACTGCCGAATACAAACTGGTAAAGACCTACAGGATATGTGCATTATCCGGTATACTCGGCCCCAAACGTTACGAGGGCGACCGCCAGGTACCGGAAGGTTTTTATTTCATAGAAGACTTTAACCCCAAAAGCGATTTCCATCTTTCTCTGCTGCTGAATTATCCCAATTATTCAGACATGATAAACGGGGATAAAAAGAAACCAGGCGGCGATATATACATACATGGCGGATGTGTAACCGTAGGCTGCGTGCCGATGACCGACCCGGTAATACAGGAAATTTATACACTTTGCCTGAATGCCAAATTGAGCGGTGAAACCTACATACCGGTACACATATACCCCCTTCGTTTTGATAAAGTGGGCCTGAATTACCTGGGCAAGACGTATGCCGATGATACTACCAAACAACGTTTTTGGGTAAACCTGAAAGCGGGATATGATTATTTTGAGCGGTATCACAAGATACAGCCTGTTATGTACACACCGGACGGTAAGTATGTAATCAATAATTTATAGTTGCCATGTTTCCGTAAATTTGCTTCCCGTTAAGCAAACCTTAGCTAAATATGCGAAAAATATTCTCCGGCAGCAGTACCTCATATATAGCGGGTATTGCTGTTGTTATATCAACCCTGTTTACCTTGCTTTCCTGCGAAAAGGAAGTAAAAATCAACCTGGACAGCGGGGAGCCGAGAGTAGTGGTGGAAGGCGCTATTGAAACAGGGCTGCCGCCTTATGTCATCCTGACAAAATCAATCGGGTATTTTTCAAAAATCGACCTGCAAACCATTCAAAACAGCTTTTTGCATGATGCTGAAGTTACCGTGTCAGACGGCATAAAAACGGTAAACCTCGTGGAATATACCGTTGACACAGGCAGTAACGCCAAGTTCAGCATTTATACAATAGATACTACGCAGCCCCCTTCTACATGGTTAAGGGGAGAAGTTGAAAAAACGTATAAACTGACCGTGAAATATAATGGCCAGATGTACGAGGCAAGTACTAAAATACCCAATCCTACTTACCTCGACTCCGTTATTACAGCCCCTGCAGCTATTGTATCTGAAAAGACAAAAGATGCCAAGCTGATAAAGATATTTTTTAAAGACCCGGATACGCTGGGCAACTATGTACGGTATTTTACCAAAACAAATTCCGAACCTTTCTACCCGGGGCTAAACTCCGTTTACCCCGATGAACTGATAAACGGAACCTATTTTGAAACCACGCTACCCTCGGGCGAAGACCGCTCAAAAGAACAGAATTTCGATTCTTCGGGGTACTTCTATGTGGGTGATACAGTTACATTAAAATGGTGCGCCATAGACAAGGCCAGCTACGATTTCTGGAGCACGTATGAATTTGCTTTAGGTACGCTCGGCAGCCCGTTCGCATCGCCTACACGGGTAAAAAGCAATATCAGCAACAACGGCCTTGGTATATGGGTAGGATACGGGGCTACTTATTACAACCTCGTGATTAAGTAATTCATTAACAATACCTGTATAAAATATTATAAACATAAAGGCTGCCGATTTTTTTGCAATTTTGCAGTCCTTATAAATTAATTACAATATGGCTGAAACAGAAAAAGTACATTGTTTGATTATCGGTTCAGGGCCGGCAGGATATACAGCAGCTATCTACGCATCGAGAGCTAATTTAAACCCCGTATTATACCAGGGCTTGCAACCGGGCGGGCAGCTTACCATTACTACAGAAGTAGAAAACTACCCGGGCTACCCCGAAGGGATTATGGGCCCGCAGATGATGATTGATTTTGAAAAGCAGGCCCAGCGCATGGGCGCCGATATACGTTGGGGCATGGCTACTAAGGTAGACTTGAGCAGCAAGCCATACAAGGTGGAGATTGATGAAGAAAAATGGATAGAAACAGATGCACTGATTATAGCAACCGGGGCTTCGGCCAAATGGCTGGGCTTACCTTCGGAGCAACGCCTGAACGGGCACGGCGTTTCTGCCTGTGCCGTTTGCGACGGTTTCTTCTTTAAAGGCCAGGAAGTTGCCATTGTAGGTGCGGGTGATACGGCCTGCGAAGAAGCGCTTTACCTTTCAAAGCTTTGCAGTACGGTACACATGCTGGTACGCCGCGGCGAGATGCGTGCCAGTAAAATAATGCAGGACCGCGTGTTGAACACCCCGAACATTAAAGTGTACTGGAATACGGAAACACTTGAAGTGCTTGGCGAAAGCAAAGTAGACAGCATTAAAATATTGAATAATAAAACGAACGAAGAAAGTATCGTACCCGTAAAAGCGTTCTTTGTGGCTATCGGGCACGAGCCGAATTCATCCCTGTTCAAAGGAGTTATAGATATGGATGAAGCAGGCTATATTAAAACATTGCCGGGCTCATCAAAAACCAATCTGGAAGGTGTATTTGCCTGTGGCGATGTGCAGGATAAAATATACCGCCAGGCGGTAACAGCAGCAGGCAGCGGCTGTATGGCCGCACTGGATGCGGAGCGTTACCTTGGTGCACTGGAGCATCAACCTGCAGCTACTTCTACAGCAAGTTAACCTGTATCTGTTTTTATAAAAGCCCGTTATCTATATATTATATGTAGCGGGCTTTTGTTTTAAATATTACCACGCAAGCGCACTGGCACCCAATATAGCTGCATCGGCATCCTGTAGTTCCGACAGCAGCAGCGAAATCTTATTCTTATATATTTTCAGCAGGTTGGCCTCCATATACTTCCTTACAGGCTGTAGTATCATATCACCAGCTTTTGCCAGGCCGCCGAAAAAGATAATCGCCTGCGGCGAAGTTATGGCTACAGCATCAGCCAGTGTCTGGCCCAGTATTTTTCCAGTATAATCAAATATTTCAAGCGCCAGCGCATCGCCCTGCAAGGCTGCATCGTGAATGTGTTTGGACGTAATGTGCCCCTGGTGCTGCCGCAGCAGGCTTTTGTCTTTTCGTTCCAAAAGCCACTCTTCTGCGGTTATTTTAATACCTGTTGCCGAGCTGTAACGCTCAAGGCAACCGTGCCGCCCGCAACCGCATTGGCGCCCGTCGCGTATGGCAATAACATGCCCCAGTTCCCCGGCAAAACCATCGTGCCCGTATATCAGCTGCCCATTGGCCACAAACCCGCTGCCAACGCCTGTGCCCAATGTGACCAGTATAAAATCTTTCATGCCTTTGGCAGCACCATACGTCATTTCGCCCATTGCAGCGGCATTGGCATCGTTGGTAATGGTCACCTCCATATGCAGGGCTTCTTTAAGCAATTTTGCAAGCGGTATAATGCCTTCCCAGGGCAGGTTGGCTGCGTAAGCTATTTCCCCGGTAAAAAAATTTGCATTCGGTGCGCCAACACCCGCTGCATGAACATTTGCCCTGCTATACTTTTCCAGCAAGGGTGTAACTGCCTGTTTCAGCGCCTGTATATAATCGGATACGGAATCTCCTTTTGTAGCCAAACCTCCTTTTTCGAGAATCTGCCCGCGCCTGTCTACTATACCGAATGATGTGTTCGTGCCGCCGATATCTATACCAAGTGCCAGTGTTTGTACCATAAGCTGTTTTCTTCTCTTCACAAGTTATCAAATTCGTGCGGTAAACTTCGTACCATGAACTTTCAACATTTGCAGTATATTAGTCTTCATACAAAACAACTATGCAAAACAGAAACCGCAGTTCATACATCAAGTCTATTTTCCTGGTAGGCTCCTTATTTTTCATATTCGGTTTTATTACCTGGCTGAATGGTACGTTGATACCCTTTCTGAAAACAACCTGTCAGCTCAACAACAGGGAAGCGGCACTGGTGACTTTTGCTTTTTTTATTTCCTATTTCGTGATGGCCATACCTTCTTCCGCCATCCTGAAAAAGACGGGGTTTAAAAACGGCATGAGCCTGGGGCTTGTCATCATGGCTGTGGGGTGCATCACGTTCATACCTGCTGCATTACAGCGCAGCTATCCTGTTTTTCTTACAGGGCTTTTCATACAAGGGCTGGGGTTGTCTATACTGCAAACCGCTTCCAACCCTTATGTAACCATCATCGGCCCCATTGAAAGCGCTGCCAAACGCATCAGCCTGATGGGAATATGCAATAAAGCGGCAGGCTTTTTAAGCCCTATCATACTGGGCTCTATATTGCTGCACAACCTGGATAACCAGAAAGGAGAACTGGAGAAAAACGCTTCGGCAGAAAATACACAGGCTATCCTGTCACAGCTTTCCAACCGCATTATCAACCCCTACATCATTCTTACTATCGTACTGCTGATAGTAGCTTTTCTTATCCGTATTTCTCCCCTGCCCGATGTACAGGACGAGGACAACCCCGATGCCGCTACAGCAGAAGGCACAACAAGGCCTTTATCGCGCCATACATACCTGTTTTTAGGGGCTTTTGCCATATTTACCTATGTAGGTGTGGAAGTGCTGGCCGGCGACTGGATTATCAATTACGGCTCTTACCTCGGCGTACCTATAGAGTATGCCAAATACCTTACATCGCTTACGCTGGCCTTTATGGTAGCAGGCTATTTTATGGGGGTATTATTAACACCTAAAATACTGTCGCAGGAAACATTATTAAGAATTTGCCTGCTGGTGAGCCTTGTCTTTGTCTCATGCGTATTACTTACATCGGGCAAAACCTCGGTATTGTTTCTTTCTTTGCTGGGTTTCACCCATGCTATCATGTGGCCGGCTATCTGGCCCATGTCTATCAAAGACCTGGGCAGGCATACCAAAACAGGCTCGGCCCTGCTGATAATGGGCATAGCGGGAGGAGCAATCATACCTTATCTCTACGGCTACCTGGGCGATACTACAGGCAACCTGCAGCAATCGTTCTGGATAATGATACCCTGCTATCTCTATATGTTGTTCTTTGCCACCATCGGCCATAAAATAGGCTGGAAAAAGCCTCAGCAACAGCAACCGTAACACAATATTTTTCCTGGATTTTAATATTGCGTATATATTTACGCATTAACATTTGTTATCTTTAAGAGAAACGGAGATAAAAATATTTACAAATGAAGGCACTACTGTTTGCAGTATTTGCGCTGGCCGGCGTGAATATTGCCGTAGGACAAACACCTACACCCTATTATACCGGCTTTGACAACAGTGCACAGCAAGCCGGCTGGCAAAAATTCAGGCAAGGCACTTTGCATATATACCAGTGGGAAACCGGTCCCGCAACCGGCCCTTACTCTCCGCCATACTGCGCCTGGCACAATTATCCCACAGGCGGCGTAGGGGTGCCGGTGGTAGACTGGTTCGTATCGCCCATGTTCAATTTTACCGGGGGCGGACAAATAGACAGCATAAAAGTAAATGTACACTCCCCTTCTGCTGTTGCCACGCTCAATGATTCTTTCAAAATTTACCTGCTGACAGGCTCTCCCAACCCCGCACAGGCTACGGGCATATCACTTCTTGCAGATTTCACATCATTGGTGTCCATTTCACAGAACTATAAGGACACCTTCCATATTCCCATACCGCCAACAGGAGGGAACTGTTACATAGGCTTTAAATATTCCGGTACAGGGCAAAGCAATTTTTTCACATGCCGTTTTGACAACCTGAAAATATCGTCGGGAACCGGTTGCGCCCCGCCAACCAATGTTACCGCTACGCCTACCGCATCAGCCGTAAACATCACATGGACGGCACCGGCGGGCGTGCCGGGGTATAACTATGTGCTGGACAGCCAGCCTAACGATCCGGCGGTGCAGGGCAACAGTACTACAGGCACCGGTTTCAGCACTATGGGGTTGTCGCACAGTACTACCTACTATTTCCACCTGAGAAGCGCCTGCGGCGGCAATTTTAATTCAGGATGGATCAATACGCCTTTCACTACCCTGACACCGGGCACGCCCTGTGCCCAACCTGCCGGTATAGAAGTAAATAACATCAGCGACACGGGGGCAAAGCTCTCATGGCAGGCCGTTGGCGGTTCAAAAGGATATGAATACATGGTTACGGAAGACCCTATGTTCCCGACCAACTCAGGGTATACCGCCAATGTATTGTATGCCGAAGCGGGCGGACTGAAACCGGGAACGGTGTACTATGCTTACCTGCGTACACGTTGTGAGGGCACTTCCGGGTTTATTTTTTCACCCTGGATAGGTAAACAATTCTTCACACAATTCCCTGCTTCAGTGCATACCGCCACAGGGGCTGAAATCAGGCTATACCCCAACCCGGTAAAAGATATGCTGGTACTGGAAGGCGCTGCGGGCAAAGGCACAATAACCATTCATAGCATCAGCGGGCAGGTTATTGAAACCATCACAGCAAACCAATCAACCGTACACATAGATATGAGCACTTACCCGAAAGGTGTATTTATAGTTCAGTATGTTTCCGGCGAAAAGCGTTTCAGGGCTGTAGTAAGCAAACAGTAATATAAGTACTCCGAAAGATAAAATAAAGGCTGCCTCACACAGAGACAGCCTTTTCTATCTGCAGGTATGAAATCCTTATTGTTTTACCCATTTCACCACGGGGCTGTTTTCCCATCCGTCGGCCTCCAGGTGTATGGTGTACATGCCGGGGGCAAGTTCGCCTGCAGGCAGTGCTACCTGTTGATTGCCGGAGTTATAGGATGCTGATTGCTGCCAAACGATACGTCCTGTTATATCGGTAACCTTTATATGCACCATAGAAGCCGCTACGAGGGACAGACGCAGTGCAGCGCTGTTGTGCGAGGGATTGGGCACTACGGCCACCGCCTGTAAAGCCGCAGGAAGACCGGCTATATTATCGGGGAATGGAACTACAGCGGAACCGTCTTCAGGATTGAACGCGCTGATATCCATGCCATCTTTGTCAATCATTTTTGTACCGCTGAATTTAAACGACACCTGCGTGCCCGGTATGGCGTTCACAGGTACGGTAAAATTCAAGGTACCGATTTGGCCGCTGCCGCTTGCGTTCTGATGGTCGGTGCGCGCATGTGCCCAGTCGATAATATTGGTTGATTTATTCTTTGTAAAGTTGAAGGTATTACTTGCAGCACCCAGCCAGGTAGTAGCTGTTGTAACGGTTGCGGGCACTGTTACCGCTCCTGCGCCATTGATGCTGATGCGTGTTGCCAGCCCGTAAATATCATTCATAGTATTGGCTGCATTGCCCAGCATGATAGGGATATTGACCGTAGTACCGGGTATAAGGCTGATACCTGTAAAGTCGAAATACAGGGCAGGCCCGGCAGTTTCCTTTTCATCCCCACCCTCTTTGGGATGCGTCATGCCATAGTTGGCAGTCACTGCTGCAAGGTCTGCAGTTGTAACCGTTCCGTCACCGTCACAGTCTGCATGTTTCATATTTGTATTATTGGTCACAAACGAGGTAGCCCAGGGCATACATACCTGTGCCACCCAACTGGTAGTAGGACTGGTACGTGCGGGGCCGGTCTTACCCATAGCTATGGCTATGGCCAGCGGGTCGTAAATATTCACTGTATAATCTCCGTTGGCATCCCCCGGCCATACACTGTCGGCAATACATTGTTTGGTACGCACTATTATGGCGTAATCGGCCATACCGCGCGGGCAGGCATTATCCCTTACGCTCAGGTTAATATAGAAATAAGGAAGTGTTGCAGGGTTCATGGTTGCAGGTGTGGTCCAGTTGATAGTGGCAGAACCGGAACCTATACCATTGGCCACCGAAGGGGAAAAAGTCCAGCCGGGGATAGTCGGCGTTGACACTACCGTAATGACCGAATCGGTAGTTGTTGCATCCGTAAAATTGACCGTAACGGAATTTGTCTGTCCCGGGCAGGTATACACTGTAAATGCGGGCAGCGAAGACGGCATAGGGATAGTAATGTTGGTAGTGGCAGGTAAAGCCGTTACTACAACATCCCGGACAAAGCTCCCCACCAGGTTGCCGTTGCGGTATTCCTTTACACGGTAAGCAATAACATACAGCCCTGACTGGTGCGAAAGCAGATTGAGCGTCTGGCCGGATGTATTGAACGTACAGGTGCCGGTACTGCCAAAGGGATTGGTTACCGAATAACCTGCGCTATACGGGATAGACGCTCCCCCGTTTGTCATAGGGTTGATTAATTCGTAAGCAATGCTGTCGCCTTCGGCATCAAAGGTTTGAAGAGGTATAGACATCAGGTTATTGAGCAGTATATAATAACAGGGGCTGTTAGGTATCCATGCATTGGAATTAACAGCCGCCGTATTATCCAGTTTAGCATCTACATACAGGTTGCCCGACAAAATATTGCTGGATGCAGAGCGGATACCCGTTGTAAAACTGAATACCCAGTCGTTGGCCTGTGCCGGCAAAGCAACGGAGGCTTTATAGGTACCTACCTTATAGCCGGGATAACCTGACGGGCTGGTACACGTACTGGGCATGGAGGGACAAACATTAGATATGGTCCGGATACCGGTTTGGGGCAGGGTAAGCACAAACGAATTACTGGTAGATACCGATTGGATATCGACTGTAACTGCTGTTGGTAACATTATGCTGTTAGAGCTACATAACTGGTACAGGTCTACATATACATCATAATTGGTACCGTTAAATTCGTAACGTATCTGGCCGCCGGTAACGTGTGAGGCAGATACGCGCATAGTACACAGCAGGCAAACGAGCCAGAGTAAGGTTTTTTTCATGATTTTCTCCTTTAGGTATTATATAAGAAGAGGGGATATTAATTATAATGGTTGGGGAATAGAACGCAAGAAAACATTAACATCTGATTAATCAATTATGAATCAATAGGTTGGCTTAAAATAAATATTGAATCCTGAAAACTGCCGTACAGCAGCTTCAGGATTCAAAAGATGAATCATAAAAAATCAGGAGCAGGCAAAAAATGTAATTCCTGCAACCAGTCTTTTAAAAATAAAATATACCAGTTTTCGCAAACAGCAAAAAAGTAGCATGATAATCAGGTATATCCGGCAGGTCCTGCCTGCCGGGTATGAAAGAAAGATGTAATTAAAAGTTCATTTCATCAGCGCTCGGCCCGTAGCTGCCCGGTATAGGTATGTTCAGCAAGCGCAGGTACACTCCCAACTGTGCCCTGTGGTGAGTAATCTGGCAAAGCGTCATTCGCAACACTTCCTGTTTACTGCGCGTACTATATACCTGTTCACCGTTTCGTAGTGTCCAGTTCTCTTCCAGTTGTGCTTCTGTCGCTTTTTCAAGATGTGCTTTACCATCTGCAAGGGTACGTTCAAAATACGCCAGTAAATCGGCAGTATTATTGATATCCTCCTGTTTATAGGGGTTGCTGGCAAAGTCAAGTTCATTGGTGGTCATGGTCATACTGACCCAGCCCGGCAGTTCGGCTATATGCGTAGCCAGTTTCTTTATGGTCATGCTTTTTTCATGCGGTTTCCAGTCGTACTTGTCATCAGGTACACGGGCCAGCATTTTACGTGTAGTTTGTGCTTCCTGCTCCAGTTCTTTCTGCAGGATAGAAACGATGTTCATTGACATAAATGGTTATTTTTTGTTTATAAGGCAAAGAAATAACCACCCACTGTCAACCCTATGGCAGTCCCTAAAAAAAAATTTGTTTAATAATTAACCGGCAGTTCTTTCATGAACTCCGTGAGCGGCATGTGCTCTGAAATGGTAAATGGCCGCCCTGTATCTGTAACCTTTTTAATTCTCGATACTTTAAAATCGCGGTAACTCTTTCGCATGTGGCACCATGCTATCAGGTGCCAGCTCAGCGCGTAGAATATAAGGCCTATAGGCTCAAGTTGCCGCAGGCTTGCTTCCTGCTTGTTGTTTTGATACGCTACTTCCAGTATATGTTTCGATGCAATGGCATCCTGTATATGCGAAAGGTATTCATGGTCGTTCACTACATGAGACGGTACCTGGTGCAGAATATTGCCCTGGAGGAACTCTATTTTTTCTTTCTGAACAGATTTCAGCACTGCCTTTACCTTGGTAAGCGCCGAGGAATAGTGTTTATGCACAGACCTGTCGGAAAGGCTTTGCACCATAGCTTCCATCAGCACAAAAGCGTTCGCCTCCTCCAGCGTAAAGGAAACAGGCGGCAAAAAATAGCCTTGTACGATGAAATACCCCCTTTGTTGCTCAAAGCTGACGGGTATGCCTTGTTCGCAAAGCGCTTTTACATCGCGGTAAACCGTACGTATGCTGATATTGTATTTCTCAGCAATTTTTTCGGCGGTAACGTATTTTTTCGACTGCAGTAGTGTAAGTATGCCAAACAGCCTGTCTATCCTGTTCATATACAAATAGTATGTGCAAGATAGTAATATAGCTGTTATCTCAGCAAATCGACCAGGATACGGGTATCAGACGCTAAGTATAAAGACACAGCCCCTATGACGACGATTACGGCTATAAAAACTTTTGACCAGAAGCGGACTTCTTTATGGCATTGCAGCAACTGGCGTTCCAGTTCTGTTTCGGAAGACGTATAAGCCTGTGTTTTCATGATTTTTCTCACTGTACCTTATTATTGTATTATTTCATTAAATAATTACAAATCTACTTCGGGGCACAGTGCTAAAAAACCGTTTTTTAACGGTATTTGTAAAAATAATTTTTACTAAACTTAAAAAGATTGAAAATCAATGATGACTGTGCAGCTTTTTTAATATTTCAGCCGAAGCTGCGTCTGTAGTAGGGCCGTAGCCGGTCACTAAAATGCCTTTCAGGCCGGTAGCAGATTGTATAGCGTAAACAGCCGCTTCATCTGCCGGGTCGCTTTCGCCTTCATACCTGTACACATCCACTATTTCAAACTCATCGGTATTGAATTTTCCGGCATGACACAAAATGCAGTTCTCATCCAGGTTAAAATCAATAGTAAAACCTTGTTCTCTCAATTTTGCTATAGCTTCGGTTACAGTTCCGTAATGCGCGCGTTCCATAAAGATTGATTTAATAAATAACGATAGAACTAAGTTAAGCAATCGGGAGGTTAATAGCTAAACCGGAAAGGTTTCATTTCACAAACAGAAGAATTATCTTTCATCCGAAATGGGTACCTGGGAATCTGCAACAACACATGACAATAACTGGCAAAAGAAACTGCAATGGGCTGCTTTTGCGCTCTATGCCATTTTAATACTGTTTGGCATTGCCCACCATGAACCATGGAGGGATGAGGCCCAGTCGTGGCTGGTAACGCGGGATAACAGCCTTGCAGAACTGTTCCGGGTACTGCCCTCTGAAGGGCACCCGCCGCTGTGGTATTTACTGCTTATGCCTTTTGTAAAGCTGGGCGTACCCTATGCTTTCCAAAACTGGCTGGCCGGGTGCATTGCCATTGCAGGTGTATACCTGCTTATTTTCAAATCGAGGCTGCCGCTGTATGCCAGCCTGCTGCTGCCATTCAGTTATTATTTTCTTTTCGAGTTCTCCCTGTTTGCAAGGAGCTATTGCCTGGTCATCTTTTTTATATCTGCTGTTATCAGCCTCTACGGCAGGCGTTTTGAAAAGCCGTGGCTGTATGCGTTGTGCGTAGTTGCCTTATACAATACACATATACTTGTATTCTCATTCTGCGTTTCGCTTACGGGGCTATACCTGTGGGATGCCCTTCAATATAAAAAGCTGAATAAGCAGGTAACGGGCGCATTCATCCTGATGTGTGTACTGGGCCTATACCTGTATCCATACATCGGCATGGCTAAGACCGCCGGCATATTTGTGCCGGAAGTAAAAGACCCGTGGAATGAGGTTGCTTTGACCATGAGCTTCGGGCTGGCAGTGTCAGAAAACACCACGGCAGGGGTATTCCTGTTTATCATTTTGTGCCTGCCCTTATTATCCAGAACAAAGCCGCTGCTTTTACTGCTGGGCGGGACTACTGGCCTGTGTTACATACTTGGGTTTAAGTTTATCAGCAGTATCAGGCACTGCGGTATCCTGCTTTTATTTTTTGTAGCTGCCTACGGTATAGCACAATACTATGCAGACGATGCATGGAATAAAGTAAAAAGCGCCGTTTTGAAAGTAGAATATGGCTACTGGTTGCTGGGGCTGATTGCACTGATACAGCTCAAACCTGCTTTTGAAAAATATACAGACGATATTAACCGCCCTTATTCCGACTCGAAAAACGTTGCACAGTTTTTACTGGATAACGGTCTCGAACATAAAATCCTGTCCGGCCATTCTGCCGCTTATGTTTGCACCATACTACCCTACCTGCCCGATGATAAACAAATGTTCTATCCTGAATATCCAAGGTTCGGCTCACACTATGTAAATGATTCTTTTTATGTAGCTAAGGTATGGGACAAGCCTGCCGAATACTATGTAAATGTGACCAAAGAAAAATTCAAAGGCCATTTGCAGGATGTATTGATGATATTCAATCACCCCATTACCAAAGAGGTGGTAGACCAGGTAGATGTGATATATGCCACTTCAGAGCCGGTCATCTTCCCGTATGAGATGTTTGTGGTATGTAAGTTTAAGGAAGGAATGAAATAGTTAAGCGACGATTGCAAATTCAGTGATATGTTTGGTAGCAAACGCCAGTATCTTATTCATTGTTGCCTCGTTTAGCTGTGCAAACCGTTCATCCAGTATTTCAAACTCTTTCAGTTCTTCATACAGGGCTGCAAACTCTTCTACCGTGGTTTCTTTTTCCAGCATTTCATGATTGAGTACATATACTTTTAGTACATCGTCAATCAGTTTGGCCATATCGTTGGCATTTATGGCAAACAGCCAGTTGGGCATAGGCGGCAGCAAGCCTACATAACCATTCTGTATCAGTTGTATAAACCCGCCCTGCATTACCTGCATCCGTATGTAATCGTAAGAAAGCAACAATTGCTGCCCTTCGGTAAGCTCATCCAGGAAACTGAAATCTTTGCGCCTGTATAATTCTTCGTGCAGCGGCTCAACCAGCAATTCATAATATTCATGCTCTTTGCCTGCCTGTTGTTTTTCCTTTAGCTCTGCCGCCGTTATTTCCGGTTTGAATTTACCTGCCATTGCCTGAACTTTGTATAAGAGTACACAAAAATATGAAAGAGACCAAAGATCTTTTCTCTGTACAATCGGCCACTTATGCCGCTTACCGCCCGGTATATCCTGACGAATTATACACATTTCTGTACAGTAAATGCCTTGCATTCGATGCCGCGTGGGATTGCGGCACAGGCAACGGGCAGGTAGCATCGCGCCTGGCTGAACGATTCGGTAAAGTAACCGGAACAGACATCAGCGGGCAGCAGATAGCCAATGCCATAAATAAGCCCAACATAAAATACATAGTATGCAGGGCAGAACAAACGCCACTGGCTGACAACAGCATTGACCTTGTTACTGTAGGCACGGCACTGCATTGGTTCGACTTTGAACATTTCTATAAAGAAGTTGCGCGCGTGGCCAAACAAGGCGCCTTGTTTGCTGCATGGTGTTATGGCACATGCCGTGTTGATAAAACCATCGATGATATATACGACTATTTATACACCGACATTACCGGCAACTACTGGAGCCCTGAAAGGAGATATGTAGACGACGGCTATCAAAGTATTCCCTTTCCCTTCCGCGAGATTGAAACCCCGGCACTGGTCATAAAGGCACATTGGAAAAAGGAACAATATACAGGTTACCTGCAGTCGTGGTCGGCAGTGCAGCATTATATAAAACAGAACGGTAAAAACCCGGTAGAACTGGTTACAGGCAGAATAGAGGATAACTGGGACGAGAACGAGGAAAAGGAAATCACATTTCCCATATATATGCGCGCAGGTTATATAAAATAGCGAGCCATAATGATTTTAATTATTTTACTCTTACGTGAACTTTAGTAATTTTCGCCCATGGAAAAGAAAGAAAGACCACCGGTATATTATAGTGAATACCTGCAACTGGATAAAATATTAAACGCACAATTACCGGAAAGCAGCAAAGACGGTATAAAGGCCGACGATGAAATGCTGTTCATCATCATACACCAGGCTTATGAGCTATGGTTCAAACAAATACTGCACGAACTGTCGCTGGTAAGAAACATCTTTAAACAGGAACACATCCCCAACAACTCGCCCGATATATATAATTCGGTCCATCACATTAAGCGTGTATGCAGGATACTGGAGCTTACCGTAATGCAGATGACCATCATGGAAACCATGACCCCGCTCGATTTTCTCGATTTCCGCGATTTGCTCAGGCCCGCTTCGGGCTTCCAGAGCATACAGTTCAAAATGATTGAAGCCTCCCTGGGGCTGGAATACAGCCACCGTTTCGGTAAAGATTACTACATCTCGCAACTGAACCAGAAAGACATAGAACGTGTAAAGAATGCGGAAGCAGAAGAATCGTTGCTGGTACTGATAAACAGGTGGCTCGAACGCATGCCTTTTGCCAAAGACAGCTATTGGGAAAATAATGGTTATGGCAGCTTTTGGAAAGAATACCGCGAGGCGTATGCCGGTACGTTATTGGAAGCGGAAATGCCTAACCTGAAAGGGTTCGACAAACTTTTCATGAACGATACGGAGTATCCTGCAGAAAGGCGTCTGAGCGCAGATGCCAACCGTAGTGTACTGTTCATTATGCTGTACAGGGACTACCCGCTGCTGCATTTGCCGTATGAACTTGTGAGCAGCTTACTGGAAATAGACGAGCAGCTCTCCATGTGGCGCCACAGGCATATACACATGGTGCAGCGCACTATTGGCAAACGCGTAGGCACAGGCGGCAGCACAGGGGCCGAATACCTCAGGGCCGCAGCCGACAGCCATTATATTTTTAAAGAATTAGCCGAGCTGACCTCTTTCCTGATGCCGAGAAACCAATTGCGCAAGCTGCCGGAAAATATCATTAAAGAACTGAGCTACACATAATATCATTTAGTCCTCAAAGTCTTTATAGAGCAGGTATTTTTTCCTTGTTTTCTTAAAGGCTTTGAGGTCATCTTCCCACGAGGCCTGGATTTCCGCTTCACTCACACCGCTTATTACCTGCTTACGCAGTTTATCGGTACCGGCAAGTTTATCAAAAAAGTTATTAAAAAAACTATCCTTGTCCTTATCAGGATACCAGCTATAGGCCCTTTGCAGCCATAGCAGGCGCACACGGTTGTTCAGCAAAGTGAGCGCTTCATTTTCACGCAGCGCCACCAACTGGCCATAGCAAAGCTGGAAAGCATATAGCGGTGGCGTTTTCTGTCCCCACACAGATACAGGCCGGAATACGAACCCGGTTTTAGGTGCGAAAGCAGGATGCCCCCATTGCTGGAAGGGCTTATCTGTCCCCCGCCCTACACTTACTACTGTACCTTCAAAAAGGCATACAGTGGGATAACAATAAATGGCTGTCATATTCTGCAGGTTGGGCGAAGGCGCCACAGGTAGCTGGTACAGGCTTTTATGATTGTAATATTTGCAGGGGATTACCTGCATATCCAGTTTTTCCGCCCCCTCAAACCATTTTTCCCCTTTCAGCATTTTTGCATATTCACCGGGCGTCATGCCATATACTATAGGTATGGGCTGCATACCTACAAAAGAGCGATAGGCGGTATCCAATACCGGCCCGTCCACGTAATGGCCGTTGGGGTCGGGGCGGTCCAGTATCAGCAGCTTTACACCGTTTTCCGCACAGGCTTCCATAGCATATTGCAGAGTAGATATATAGGTGTAGAAACGCACGCCCACATCCTGTATGTCATATACCAGTATATCTATATTCTTAAGGTCGTGTTCCGTAGGCTTTTTGTTTTTGCCATACAGCGATACAATCGGTAGCCCCGTCTTCTTATCCTTATCGTCATCTACTTCTTCCCCTGCCTGCGCCTCTCCCCTGAATCCATGCTCAGGGGCAAATATTTTTTTTACACCTATACCTTCAGATAAAAGTGTGTCTGCAAGAGATACGCCTTCTATCTCAGAAGTCTGGTTGATGAGCAATGCAACGTTTTTTCCTTTCAACACGGGCAGGTATGTACCTAACTGGTCTGCACCTGTTTGTATATCATTCCACAAAGAATCACGGGTAACTTCTCCCTGGCAACTAGCAGTATAATTCAGACCCAATAACAACACTAAAACCAAATTAAAAGCTTTACATATTTTCATCGACCGTCAAATTTTATATAAATATAGACAGCCCTTTCCGATATATAGGTTAACTTGCACCTTATTAGAAAATTTTTTCTCATGCAACAAGTAAAAAATGGCGACACCGTGCGCGTTCATTACCACGGTACCCTTTCAGACGGTTCTACATTCGACAGCTCAGAAGGACGCGAGCCACTGGAGTTTAAAGTGGGCGAAGGGCAGGTTATTAAAGGATTCGACAGCGCCCTGGTAGATATGAAAGTTGGCGATAAAAAAACTGTACATATACCTGTTGAAGACGCTTACGGAGAAAGAAGGGATGATATGATGATGCAGTACCCTAAAAGCGAGTTCCCTGCCGATATGACACCGGAAGCAGGCATGCAACTGCATATGAGTGATAATTCGGGCAACGTATTCCCTGTGATGATTGCTGAAGTACTGGATGATGTAGTACTGCTGGATGCCAATCACCCCCTGGCCGGACAAGACCTGAATTTTGAAATCGAACTCGTTTCTATTGCTTAAATTTTATATATAGTTATAGTACTGTGCCGGAGTGTTAAACTCCGGCATTTTATTTTAACAACTTCAAAAAATCCTTATTATTACATTTGTTTCAATAGCAACGCTAACTCATGTCATTACTAAGTATTTTACTGCTACAGGCCGATACGGCTGCAGCAGCAATGCACGCTGCAACTGCCGAGCCTGAAAAAATTTCTTTTTTCTACCTGATGAAAGAAGGCGGCATACTGATGATACCGCTCTTCTTATGCTCTGTAATAATGGTATATGTGTTTGTAGAGCGCCTGATGGCTATACGCAAAACAGGAGAAACTGACCCCACATTTATGCAGCGCGTACGCGAGCATGTAACGGACGGTAATATACCGGCAGCAAAATCACTGGCTAAAAACACACAAGGGCCTGTAGCCCGTATGATAGAAAAGGGCCTCAGCCGCCTGGGCAAGCCTATTGACCACATTGAAAAATCGATGGAAAACACAGGGAAACTGGAAGTGTATAAACTGGAAAAAAACCTTTCCGCTTTATCTACTATCGCAGGTATTGCGCCTATGTTCGGTTTCCTGGGTACTATTGCGGGTATGATTATCCTATTCTTCAATATACAGCACCAGGGCTTTTCACTGGAAACGATTGCAGGAGGTATTTATACCAAAATGGTTACCTCGGCAGTGGGCCTTATCATCGGTTTGTTGTCGTACGTGGCCTATAATTACCTGAACGCGCAAATCAATAAAACAGTGAACAGGATGGAAACGGCATCGGCTGAATTTTTAGACATTTTGCACGAACCTGCACATTAAGGGCTAGTATATGAACCTGAGGAAACATTTAAGAGATAAACCGGAAACACATACCTCTGCGCTGAACGATATCCTGTTCATCCTGCTGTTGTTTTTCCTGATTATATCTACCCTGGCCAATCCCAATGTAATCAAACTTTCTATACCTAAAGCGCAGAGCGATACCAAGGCTAAGCAAACGGTTGTGGTGTCGATAGATCCCGACCAGCGTTTTTTTGTAGGCACCCGTGCCACCTCTGCCGATTCGCTGCAATCGTCGATAGCCGCAATAGTGGCCCGCTCGCAGGATGCAGAACCTACAGTAGTGATTAATGCCGATAAAAAGGCGGATGCGGAAAGCATTGTGACAGTAATGAAAGCTGCGAAGGCATTAAACCTGCGTACCGTACTGGCGGTAGATAAAGAAGGTAAATAAGGATGTTTTTTCTTTATCTTAGTTTTGTTGCAAAACGAAAGCTATCAGCACCAGTTCCTCCATATTAGATTCACCCATTGAATACCTGAAAGGCGTAGGCCCGCAAAAGGGGGAAGCCCTGCGCAAAGAACTGGAAATTTCCACGTTCGAAGACTTGTTATACCATTACCCGTACCGGTATTTCGACCGCAAAGCGGTAGTGAAAATCGCATCGGTCAATGGCAATTCCGATTATGTACAGGTTGCCGGTACACTGATTAATATTTACGAGGAAGGCGAAGGCAGGAAGAAAAGACTGACGGCTACACTGTATGATGATACGGGCCGCATAGACCTCGTATGGTTCCAGGGCGCGCAATGGATGAAAAAATCTTTGAAGGAAAACGAGCCTTATATCGTTTTCGGCAAGGTCAACTCTTTTAACGGCATTATTAATATCCCCCACCCCGAAATTGAAGCCCTCAATTCGGAAACGGCCATTGCAGGTATGCAGCCTGTGTACCCTACTACGGAAAAACTGAAAACCAAAGGCATCAGTAACCGTTCTTTTGCCAAACTGACACAGGCACTGTTTGAAAAAGTGAGGCCCGGGGATATACCGGAAATATTGCCGGGGAATATCATAAATACCTACCGGCTTTGCAGCCGTTACCAGGCCATCAAATGGATACACTACCCCGATACCGAAGAACACATGCAGGCGGCACGCTACCGCCTGAAATGGGAAGAGCTTTTTGCATCGCAACTGAAAATAGCACAGCTAAGGCTGCAGCACACCATACAGCCGGGCTGGAAATTTGAAAAAGTAGGCGACAACTTCAACAATTTCTATAACAGTCATTTACCCTTCCAACTGACCAATGCCCAGAAACGGGTACTGAAAGAAATAAGGCACGATACTGCTACAGGCAAACAGATGAACCGGCTGGTACAGGGCGACGTGGGCAGCGGTAAAACTATTGTGGCCGTTATGGCCATGCTGCTGGCTATGGACAATGGCTTCCAGGCATGTATGATGGCGCCAACTGAAATACTGGCCCAGCAACACTACCAGGGTATATCGGAACTGCTGGAACCAATGGGTGTACCTGTAGCCCTGCTGACGGGGAGCATAAAAGGGAAAGAACGTAAAGAAATATTGCATGGTCTGGCAGACGGTTCTATACCCATTGCAGTAGGTACGCACGCACTGATAGAAGACAGTGTACAGTTTAAAAACCTTGGGCTGGCTGTAATAGATGAGCAGCACCGTTTTGGTGTGGGGCAGCGGGCCCGCCTTTGGGAAAAGAACGACAAAGCCCCGCATGTGCTGGTAATGACCGCTACCCCCATACCGCGAACGCTGGCCATGACGCTTTACGGCGACCTGGATGTATCGGTAATAGACGAACTGCCCCCCGGCAGGCAGGAAATAAAGACCGTGCACCGCAACGAGATGCGCCGTGCCAATGTAATGGGCTTCATCAGGAGCGAGATAGACAAAGGCAGGCAGGCGTACATCGTTTACCCGCTTATCGAAGAGTCGGAAAAAATGGATTATGAGAGCCTGATAGCCGGTTTTGAACAGGTAAAGGTGTTCTTCCCCGAGGATAAATATAATATAGCTATGGTACACGGCAGGCAGGATGCCGCCCTGCGCCGGCGCAACATGGAGCGGTTTGTAACCGGAGACGCGCATATACTGGTGGCTACTACGGTAATTGAAGTAGGCGTTAACGTACCGAATGCCAGTGTGATGCTCATTGAAAGTGCCGAGCGCTTTGGCCTGTCACAGCTTCACCAGCTCCGCGGGCGTGTGGGCCGTGGCGCAGAACAGTCTTACTGTATCCTGCTGACAGGCAGCGGCATATCGAAAGAGAGCCTGCAACGTATGAAAATCATGACCTCGACCAGCAATGGCTTCATCATTGCAGAAGAAGACCTTGCCATGCGTGGCCCGGGCGATTTGTACGGCACCCGCCAAAGCGGGGTGTTGAAGTTTAAGCTGGCCGATATTGTGCAAGACGGCGCTATACTGGAACAAACACGACATGCAGCACAGGAGCTTATAGCTACAGACTCCTCACTTACCCACCCCCAACACCAGGGTATACGCAACATCCTGATGCGTGAAGCCCATGTTTCCCAATGGAGTAAAATCAGTTAAGTGCTTTTTTCACCCGCTTCGGTGTTTAATTTTTCGTGAAATCTTAATTAAACGTTTGTTTAACTAAACAATTGTTTAACTTTGCGCCTTCAAAAAATTTGTGGTATGGAATTTACGGAGAAGCAGAGATATATTTTGGAGGTAGCAGAGAAATTGATTGCAGATAATGGCTTTGACGGTACATCAATCCGCGACATTGCCAAAGAAGCAAATATCAATATTGCCATGATTTCTTACTATTTCGGTTCCAAGGAAAAGCTCCTGGAAGCCTTATTTGAAATGAGGGGTAAGGAAGTGACCCTGAAACTGGAAAACCTGATGCAGGATAATGACCTTTCTTCGATAGAAAAGGTAAACATACTCATAGACTCTTACATAGATAAAATCATCAACCAGCAATGTTTTCACCGCATTATGATTCGCCAGCAGGTATCTGATAACGGCATCATTTCAGGCAAAATATTTGAAACGAAAAAGCGGAACCATGAATTAATACAACAACTAATCAAACATGGTCAGAAAAAGGGGGATTTCAAAAAGAATATTGATATACAGTTTGCTATGATTACCCTTTTTGGCACGGTCAATCAAACCGTATCCTCACAAAACTTTTATCGCAAAATCAATAACCTCGAAAATATACCCGATGAAGAATATGAAAAACAACTAAGGAAAAAACTCAGCCAACATCTCAAATCATTGTTCAAAGCACTACTTACTTATGAAGATCAATAATAAAATGAAACAAATCACACTTCTTGCATTCATGCTGCTGTCATTTGTTGCAGCCCATGCACAGGAAACAAGGAACTTATCGCTGGACGAGGCAATAAAACTCAGCCTTGAAAACAGTAATCACCTGAAACTGAGCCAGGCCAGGATTGCAGAAGCCACGGCCGCGCTCAGGGAGGCTAAAGACCGGATGCTGCCCGATTTGTCGGTCAGCGGCTCTTACCTGAGGGTAAATAAACCAACCGTTGACCTGAAGGTGAACCTGGGCGGTTCATCAGACGGTAGCTCCGGCAATAGCGGTGGGTCTGACAACAGCGGCTCCGGAGGTGCTTCATCTTCTTCCATTGAAGTAAATGAAGCGATGTACGGCATGGCCAGCTTGTCTTTACCGCTTTTCTCCGGGTTAAGGATACAGCATGGTATAGAATCGGCCAAATACCTTGCAAAGGCTGCAAAGCTGGATGCAGAAAAAGACCGCCAGGAAATCATTGAAAATACCATAGCTGCCTACAGTAACCTTTTTAAGGCCAAAGCAGCGCTGGACATCGTGAAGGAAAACCTGAAACAGTCGAAACAGCGTGTAGCCGACTTCAGTAACCTGGAAAAGAACGGACTGCTGGCAAGAAATGACCTGTTAAAGGCACAATTGCAGCAATCGAATGTAGAACTGTCGCTGCTGGATGCTGAAAACAACTGGAAAATCACGTACATCAATATGAACCTGATGCTGGGGCTGGATGAAAACACCATCCTGGTACCCGATGTCAATAGCTTTCAGCCGGTAACAGATGCCGGAAATTTTGAAGAATGGGAAACCAGCGCACTGGCCAACAGGAAAGACATTGCCGCGCTGGATATGCGGAGCAAAGCCGCCAATGCAGGCGTAAAAGCTGCGAAAGGCGAGTACTACCCTTCCGTTGCACTGACGGGCGGGTACATCGCTGCCAACATACCTAACCTTTTGACGATTACCAACGCGGTAAATGCAGGTATCGGCCTCAAATACAGCCCTTCATCGCTGTGGAAAGCAGGCGCAAAGGTAGAACAGGCCAAAGCAAGGTTGCAACAGGTAGAAACCAACAGGGACATACTGAGCGATGCAGTGAAGCTGCAAACCGCACAGGCATACCAGGCACTTTTATCGAGCAACAAAAAGATAGAAGTATATGCCAAAGCGCAGGAGCAGGCAGATGAAAACTATCGCATCGTAAAAAACAAATACGATAACAGCCTTGCTACTACTACCGACCTGCTGGAGGCAGACGTAGCACAGTTGCAGGCAAAACTAAATTATGCATTTTCGAAAGCGGATGCTGTGGTAGCATACAACAGGCTCCTGTTATCGGCAGGCATGCTGGACAAAAAATAATAATAAACATCACAACCATTACACTAACAAATCTTTCTAATAAGTTTTATGGAAAACGCTAAGGATACAACAACCAACAACGCAGGGGCACAAAACCAGCCTGCACCTAAAAAAACCAATAAACGCTTTACAATCGTACTAGGCCTCCTGGTATTGGTAGGCGGCACTTTTGGTGTCACTAAGTACGTTCACTCACTACACCACGAGGAAACAGACGATGCGCAGATTGAAGCGAATATCAGCCCTGTAATCCCTCATGTAGGCGGCTATATTGCAGAGGTACGGGTAACCGATAATGAAAACGTAAAAAAAGGGGATACACTCGTCATACTGGACGACCGCGACCTGAAAATAAGACTGGAGCAAGCTGAAGCGGCGCTTTCGGCTGCGAAAGGCAGCCTGGACATAGCCCGGTCTACTACTACTGCCTCGCAGGCAAATGTAGCCAGCTCAGAAGCCAATGTGTCTACCATTGATGCACAAATAGAAGCGGCTAAAGTAAACGTTTGGCGTGCTACGCAGGATTATGACCGGTATTCCAACCTGATAAAGGACCACTCCATTACCCAGCAGCAATACGAGCAGGCGCTGGCACAAAAACAGACTGCCGAACGCCAGTTGCAGGTGTTAATGCAACAAAAAAATGCAGCTCAACGCCAGTCGAACGCGGTAGCTTCCCAAAGCAGCGCTACATCCCAGCAGATAAGCGTAGCAGAAGCCAACATCAAACAAAGGGAAGCCGATGTGGAAAACGCCAAACTGAACCTGTCGTACACTGTAATTACAGCACCTGCAGACGGCAATGTCTCTAAAATAAATATACAGCCGGGCCAGCTGGTACAGGCAGGACAATCTCTATTCAGCATTGTGCTGGATAAAGCCCCCTGGGTTGTGGCTAACTTTAAAGAGACACAACTGGACAAAATGAAAACAGGGCAAGAGGTGGAAGTACATGTAGACGCATTTCCCGACGCAGACCTGAAAGCGAAGCTGACTTCGTTTGCTCCGGCCACCGGCGCACGTTTTGCACTGCTACCTCCCGATAACGCCTCGGGCAACTTTGTAAAAGTAGTACAGCGCGTACCGGTGAAAATAGAGTTCACCAACCCTAAAGACAAATACGTACAACAGTTGCGCCCCGGTATGAATGTAGACGTGGATGTGCACCTGGATTAATCATAAAAACATAAGCATCACATTATGCTCGAACAAAATTCATTGGTTGAATACGGTTTTCGCAGGGCCATTATCACGATAACGGCTATATTATGTGCCCTGCTGGAGATTGTAGATACCACCATTGTAAACGTTGCCCTGAATGAAATGAAGGGCAACCTGGGCGCGACCCTGAATGAGGTGGGCTGGGTGATAACAGCGTATGCGATTGCCAATGTAATAGTAGTACCGATGACCAGCTGGCTTTCACAGCAGTTTGGCCGTCGTAACTATTTTGCGGTTTCCATCGTCATATTTACAGTTTCCTCTTTCCTGTGCGGCAATGCCACCAATATATGGGAACTGGTTGCCTTCCGCTTTATGCAGGGGCTTGGCGGGGGTGCGCTCCTCGTTACCTCCCAAACAATCATTACGGAAAGCTACCCCCCCGAAAAGCGCGGTATGGCGCAAGCCATATACGGCCTGGGCGTTATCATCGGCCCCACACTGGGCCCGCCCCTGGGAGGTTATATCGTAGACCATTTCTCATGGCCCTACATTTTTTACATCAACATACCCATAGGCGTAGTGGCTACCCTGCTTACACTGCAGTTTGTACGCAGCCCCAAATATGCCGAAAAGACCAGCAGGAAAGATATTGACTGGTGGGGAATAGGGTTACTGGCGGCGGCCATAGGCTCGTTACAGTATGTATTGGAAAAAGGACAGGAAGACGACTGGTTCAACAGCCCGGCCATTATCATACTTTCTATAATAGCGGTGTTAGGGTTCTTCTTCTTCTTATGGAGAGAGCTTACCTACCGGAACCCCATAGTAGAACTGCGGGTACTGAAAAACGGGAACCTGCGGATTGGTACAATACTATCCTTTATACTTGGATTCGGGTTATACGGTTCCACTTTCATCATACCCCTGTACACACAGGCCACGCTTGGGTGGACGGCCCAGCAATCGGGGATGCTGATGATACCCGCTGCCCTTACCACGGCCTTTATGATGCCGATTATAGGTCAGCTATTGCAAAAAGGCGTGCCGCAGCAGTACCTGGTAGCCGGCGGTATGTTCCTGTTCTTCATCTATAGCTTTTGGGGATATAGAATACTGACGCCGGACACGGGCGAAGCGGACTTTTTCTGGATGCTCATTGTTCGTGGTGTGGGTATGGGTATGCTGTTCATACCTATCACAACCCTCGCCCTGTCAACGCTCCACGGCCAACAAATAGGACAGGGGGCGGCCTTTACGGGTATGATGCGCCAGTTAGGCGGTTCCTTTGGAATTGCCCTGATAACTACCTTCATATCAAGAGATATAGTAGCACACAGGAGTCACCTGGTAAGTAACCTCGACATGCATAACCCTGCGGTGGTACAGCGTATAGAAGGTATGAAAACCAGTTTTATAGCCAAAGGCATGTCACCCGATGTGGCTTCTCAAAGTGCTTATAAATTGCTCGACTTTACCGTTATGAAACAAGCCTCTGTGTTATCATATATGGATGTGTTCCTGTATATAGGTCTGATGTTCCTTATCTGTATACCATTTATGCTATTGGTAAAAGGTAAGAAAAAACAAAAAATAGACCTTTCAGAAGCAGTACACTAAAAAGCCGACAATCCGATAAGGCCGCTGATTTTTCAGCGGCTTTATTATTTTTGGGGAAAGCCTCATAGTATGTCTCCGCTCCCCGATTTCCCCATTTCACCGGCAGGTATCATTTCCAACTGTTTCCTGCACAGGGGTATCATATCATTTGCCGGGGCGGCTGCATATATCAACAGTTTGCCTTATGGCCGCAATGCAGATAAAGAAAAGCTGGAAACGGTTTTCACCGATAACCGGGGCACCTGCAGCACCAAACATGCACTGCTGAAACAACTTGCGGTTGAAAACGGGTTTGAAGACCTGCAACTTATTCTGGGCATTTTTCGAATGAATGCTGCCAATACGCCTAAGATTGCCGGTATTTTAAAGAAGTATAACCTGTCATACATACCGGAAGCGCACAATTACCTGAAATATAAAGGTGATATACTGGATTTCACCTTCGCAGGCAGCAGCACCTTCGGCGCCGAAGATGAACTACTATCAGAAACAGTTATCGCCCCCGAACAAATAACCGCCTATAAAATAGCCCGGCACCAATCCTTTTTAAAGGAATGGCTGGAACAGGAAACCGGCATTCCGTATACCCCCGGTGAGCTATGGAATATACGTGAAGCATGTATCGCCGCATTATCTGCCTAAAAGTTTATAAATAAGCCCTAATATCTTATCTTTGCGCGGCAAAACAGGTCTTTAAAAATTATGATAAGTCGCAGAAACATCCGGGTTAAGGTAATGCAAACGCTTTACACACTCACTACAATGGAGCCGGGTGAACTGGAAAAAAACAAAAAGCTGGGTTCTTCCATTTTAAATGAGAAATTGTCCCGCTCGCTCGATCTTTTTACTATTTCTATACTATACACCTTCAGAGTAGCACAATATGCAGAAATCAATGCCATGCAAAGGGCATCCAAATATCTGCCAACAGCCGAAGACCTGAACGTAAGCACAAAAATTGCCGGCAATGAGTTCATGTGGCAGGTACTTGCCAACCAGACATTTGCCGAGAAAATAAAAGAGGCCAAGATTGAGCACTTTGTAGATGATGAATGGATAAAGAAAGTATACCAGCTACTGGTAAAAACACCGGAGTATAAAGAGTATGCTGCCAAGCAGGAAAGAAGCGGCAAAGAAGAGCGTGCCATCATCCAGTTTATCTGGGAAAAAATGATACTGGAAAATGAGCAGTTGCAGGAGTATTTTTCAGAGGAACTGCCGGGCTGGGAAGATGACCGGGAAATGACCCTGATGCTGATGGAAAATTTCTTCAAAAGCAATACCAAAATCAACTTTTTAAACCTCATCTCCAGTGAAAAAAGCGAGTATGCCCACAACCTGCTGCATACGGTGCTGGAAAAAGGCAGCTATTGCATGGAGCTGATTCAGCCCAAGCTAATCAACTGGGATGCAGACCGTGTTGCCCTTATAGATTTGCTGCTGCTGCGCATGGGCGTATGCGAGTTGCTGTACTTCCCTACCATACCCACCAAGGTTACTATCAATGAGTACATCGAGATAGCCAAACAATACAGTATGCCGCAAAGCGGCCAGTTTGTAAACGGCGTGCTGGATAACATCCTGAAAGATTTAACGAAAGAAAACCTGATACATAAACAGGAACGTACGCGGAAACCATAACTTTGCATAAAATATGAGAAATTACGTATTTGCATTGCTGGTATTATCCCTTACCGCATGCGGACAAAAAGCGGAGGAACAAAAAACGGGGGAACAGAAAAACCTGCTGCCAACTGAACTGGTCAACAATCCCCGTTCGGCAGAAGGTACAGACAGTGTAGCGTTCAACGATATGGCTACGATGGATTTTAAAGATACGCTTCACGATTTCGGTACGTTAGTGGAAGGAGAAGTAGGCACATACGATTTCGAGTTTACGAACAACGGTAAAACGCCGCTCATCATTAATGATGCAACCGGCTCCTGCGGCTGTACGGTGCCGGAGTACCCGCGCGACCCTATACCCCCCGGCAAAAGCGGGATTATGAAAGTAAAGTTCAACTCGGCAGAAAAAAGAGGGCACCAGGAGAAATCGGTAACCATCAATACCAACTCTAAAAGGGGTATACACATACTCTACATAAAAGCCGAGGTAAAAGAAACAAACAGTAAATAAATTTTTTTAATCAATAATTCAGAAATATGTTTTTAAATCTTTTGACGGTCATCTTACAGGCACAGCCCGGCAACCCGATGTTTTCACTGCTATTCATGGTAGGTATGATTGCAGTAATGTATTTTTTCATGATACGCCCGCAGGCCAAACGTGCCAAAGAACAAAAGAAATTCGGTGAAAATATTGCCGTTGGCGAAAGGATAGTGACTACTGCCGGTATACATGCTACCATCAACCGCGTAAATGACGATGGCACCCTGCAAATAGAAGTAAGCCGCGGCAGTTTCATGACCATCGAGCGCTCTGCCGTATCTATGGAAATGACCAATGCTTATCGTAAAAAAGTGGAAGCCCCGGCTGCAGCCGCTACTAAATAATTACTGTTCCAATGCTAAAAGTGGGTATTACAGGCGGCATTGGCTCGGGAAAATCTACCGTATGCCAGGTGTTTCATACACTTGGCATACCTGTTTTATACGCCGATGAAGCGGGTCGTTACCTTATGGACAACGACGCGCTTGTTATAGACAGTATCAAAATGCTGTTTGGCGAAAACATCTATAAAGGCGGGATACTGGACCGGAAGCATATTGCTTCCATTGTATTCAGGCAACCGGAGATACTGGAAGAGTTGAATGCTATCGTTCACCCGGCTACCATCAGGTACAGCAAACAGTGGCTGGAATCGCAAACAGGGCCTTATGCCATTAAGGAAGCGGCTATTTTCTTCGAAAGCGGCAGCAATGCCGAAATGGATGTAATGATAGGTGTATATGCGCCCCGCAAGTTGCGCATACTGCGTGCAATGGAACGCGATGGTGTGACCCAGGAAAAAATCCTGCAACGTATGGCTCACCAGATGGATGAAGATGAAAAAATGAGCCGGTGCGATTACGTTATTGTAAATGACGGCGTGCAGGCGGTCATCCCACAGGTACTTAAAACACACGCACAACTGCTGGAAAGAGCGGTATAGCTACCTGTATACTGCATTCATTACTTCCCTGTACTTTTTCAGGTTATCTGTTTCTTTTTCTTTGCTCATGATGTTTTGCAGCGCCCTTTTCATCAGGTCGAGTTTCTCCTGTACATTGTCTTTTTCTGCATTGGTGTGGGCGCCTCTCAGCCTTTCTTTATAGTCGGCGGCTGTTTGTAGCAGCGGGCCTGCCATTGCCATCCTGTAAGACTTTATGCCTTCGCGCGTGATGAGTTTTTCATAGGCATCCAATACCTGTTTAAACGCATCAATATTATATACGCTGGCAAGATAAGCAGCCGCACTATAGGCAAAAGATATCTTTTTGGCCCCGTAAAAATAAGGGGCTTCTTTACTAAATAACGGGGCATCTGCCGCATCTGCCTTTTCAGCAATAATATCCCAGATGGTTTGCTGCAAATCAGCCTTAGGGTCGTTCTGCAGCATTTGTTTCGCCAGTATATACGCAGTATCCTTATCCGTAGCGTTAATAGCCGCTAATGCCGCGCCTGCCACAGCATACGAGCTATCGGCCAGTGCTTTGTACTTTTCATCTTTATAGGCTTTTATTTTCCATGCGGCCAGTACATCCAGCGCTGCGGCACGCACTTTATTGTTCCCGTCGGTAGCCAGCACATACCCTACCCTGCTTTCCCACCTGTTTTGAACCCTGGCAGTTTTTTGCTGTTGCAGGCGCTCCAGCGCAAATACCCTTACTGCAGCATCTTTATCTGTGAGCGCCGATTCAAATATGCTTTGCGCACTGCTATCGTCCGTTTTTTTACTTACATTATCAATAGCATAAAATTTGTTCAATATATTATCCTTGCTGTTATCCAATTCAATACGCCACTGCCACGGCTCTTTATTATCATTTAGCTGGCCGGGCAACCAGTGCCTGCTATCCGGTACCACCACGGGTTTTACATTGCCCTCATAAGCATAGGTGAATGTTTGCCTTCTATCCGTGATGTTCCAGTCCGTTTCTTTTTTGCCGTTGCCGTATATCACTTCTGCCTTCAGCGGCAAAGTGTATAATTCGTCCTGCTTTTGTGTTACGGTAACCGTTACATTACGGGCATCATCATCATACGTATATTTTACATCCAGCACAGGATGGCCGCCGCGATAGTACCATTGGTCAAAAAACCAATGCCAGTCTTGCCCTGTAGCTTGCTCAACAGCCATTCTCCAGTTGGCAGCTTCTGCCGGTTGCAATGCATTCTTTGCCAGGTATAGCTTCATGGCCGTATCAAATGCCGCTTCTCCGGCCAGCCCTTCCAGGTAATTCAATATTACCCCGCCTTTCTGGTAAGAAATGCGGTCGAAGACCTCTTCCTTATCTGCATAATGATAGCGCACAAGGGCCGGGTCGTTCGCTTTGGCCTGCGATAAATAGGTTTGCAGCGATTCATAAGTAAGCTGGTCGGCGGCAGCCTTCCCATACTTATACCTGCGCCACAGTATTTCGCCGTATGTTGCAAAAGATTCGTTCAAAGTAATATTCGACCAGGATTCGGCTGTAACATAATCGCCAAACCACTGGTGAAATAATTCGTGCGATACAACATCTTCATAATCCTTATCTGCGTTTTCCCTCGCATTCTGGTTCATGAATTCGCCCAGTAAAGTGGCGCTGGTATTTTCCATTGCTCCCGACACATAATCGCGTACAACTATCTGTGCGTATTTGTTCCAGGGGTAAGGCACGCCTGTAGTTGTGGAATAGTAGTCCACCATTTCAGGCGTATGCTTAAACATGATACGTGCATACGGCTCGTATTCAGGCTCTACATAATAGCTTATTTCCTTTCGTTTCCACTCATCTTTTACTACGGCAAATTTGCCGGTGGCAAACATGATTGCATACGTCTGTATGGGTTTATCCATGCGCCATATATCTGTGCGCAGCCCGTTACCTGTATTTATATGCCCTGTGAGGTAGCCGTTGCTGAGCGTAATAAATGTATCTGGAACGGTTAATTCAATCTGCGTGGTAAAGCGCTCGTTCGGCGCGTCAATTGTGGGCAGCCATCTTGAGTTAGACTCTGTTTCTCCCTGTGTCCATACCTCTACAGGTTTCCCCGGTACCTCATTATCTGTATTGATAAAGTACAGGCCGCGGTCTTCGGTAATGGCCGCACTTCCGCCCGTCGGTTCGGCATAAGGCATAGCCTTATACTTTATATGCAGTTGCAGCGTATCCGCAGCGGTATATATTTTTTTGAACCGGAGCTTCAGGGTATCGTTTGCATAAGTATAGGGGACGGGCGTATTATCCATATCCACCGAAAAAATCTGCATTCCTTTGGCATCGAGTTCCAGCGTATCGGCAGCGTACCGGTAAGGATGTACCTGCACCCACTCCTCCCCTGTCGCAGTTTTTTCAGCCAATGCAAAACCGAGCTTTACACGGGTATATATAATGTCCCATACCCTTGTTCTTGATGCGCGGTATATATCCAGCCCCTTGTTGCTGGCTGTTACAGTAACGGGAGAAAGCATGATGGCCTTTTTGCTGCTGTGGCACGACGACCATAATAAAACACAAGCGAGCAGTAATGGAAGGTGTGGATGTTTCATAAGCCTAATCAGTGCCCAAAGTACTATATATCTATGGTCTTCACATCACCTCTGCAGGGTGAAATTGATTTTAACAACATATTAGGGCATTGATAGTGGTTTTTATCTATTCCCGCCATTAAATGATTATTTTTGCCTGCATATCATAAAACCAAACGGGCTTCCATGCTGCAAATAACAGTAAACGAACGAAATACCCTTTCTGTAATTCACGAAGATGGACAGTGGCTATTGAACGACAATGAGATTCAGTGGGACGCGCAACTACAACCCAACGGCCTTATCAGTATTCTTTTTAATAACAAAAGCTATACCGCTGTTGTAGAAAAAACAGACTTTAAAAATAAAGAGCTTGCGCTGCGTATCGACGGCCAGGTATATACGGTAAATATCAAAGAACCCATAGACCAGTTGCTGAGCAGCATGGGGCTTGACCTGAAGGCCATGCAAAAAGCAGAGCCTGTAAAGGCGCCTATGCCGGGTATGATACTGAAAATACTGGTAGAGCCGGGACAGCAAATAGAAAAAGGCGATGGCCTGCTGATACTGGAAGCCATGAAAATGGAAAATGTACTGAAAGCCAGCGCACCGGCTACCGTTAAAGCAATCAAAGTGCAGGAGAAAACGGCAGTGGAAAAAGGCGTTATCCTGATAGAACTGGAATAACATGTATTTAAAAAGACTTCTCAGATACGCATCATTCTTTACTGCGTTTATTACTTGTGTCAATACATGGGGACAGGATTTTTCCTATGTATATATACAAGGCGATAAGCAAACGCCTTTTTATGTAAAGTTCGAAGACGAAATGCTGCCCCGTTACGGGAAAAACTATTACATCATTCCGGAGCTGGCACCGGGGCCGATGAGTATCCAGGTTTTATTTCAACAAAACCAATACCCCCCGCAAAAATTTGTGGTACAGGTGCCGGAAAACGGGTTCAGGGGATTCCTGCTTACCCGCAAAAGCGAACAGTTTTTCCTGTACGATATTCACCAGAATTTTTATTTACCCACAGGCAATAAGGCAGAAGATGACCACGCCCCGGTAATAGCCGAGACCTCCGTCACTACCGTACAGGAGCCGACTCCGCCCCCTGTACCGGAAAAACCGGTGGCTGTTACTAAAAACAAACCTGCAAAACAGGCAAAACCTGCTGCCCGTACAGGTACGAAAACAGGAGAAGGCCCCCAGTTCCTGGGCAATATAGAACTGGGGAACAGGCAAAACGGGCAGGGAACGTTGCCGGGGGGAAAGGTGGTGAAAAACAAAGTGGCCATCATCAACAGCGACTGCCCGACAGCAATGGATAACAGTGTATTTCAGAACCTGTATAAAAAAGTATCCGGCAAATATGGCACAGACAGGCTCAAGTTATTGCTTGACAGGCTGGATGAATGCTTTACCACCAACCAGGTGAGAATAATGGCCAAACTGCTGTCAAGCGATGCTGAGCGCTTTACCTACTTCAAAAAGGTATATGCAAAAGTTACAGACCAGTCAGCTTTTGTACACCTGGAAAAGATGCTGACTACAGAAGACTGGAAACAATATTTCAGGGAAATGGTACAATAAAAAAATTGATCATGAAAAAGCTTATTCTTATTTTCTCCTGCACACTGCTTATCGTTTCATGTAAGGATTCGAAGAAAGATTTGATTAGCCGAAAATGGCAGGCAGTGAAGCTGGAAAACCCGGAAATGGAGCAGATGATACGCGACCAGGAAGTTTTCCTCGATACATTTGGCAGAAACGCGGATGAAAATGTAAATAAAGCCAACTACGGCGTAACGAATATCGATAGCATGCGCGAATCGCTCAAAATGGAGTTGAATGATTTTAAAGCCATGCAGGAACATGCTGTTACCAATACATGGTTCGATTTCAGAAAAAACGGGGTGGCCATTATGGACTTCAGCGGGCAAATAGACTCGACCAACTGGTATTTTGACGATGACGGCTCTTTGATACTGGATGAGATGAAGCTGAAAGGCACGGGCAACAAAATAGTGATGCAGGTGGTAGAACTGAAAGACGATTTGCTGAAACTAAAATTCACGGAAGACAAGATGACCAGCACGGTCACTTTCAAACCCGCTACAAAATAACCTTACTATTACTATCTTTACGCGCGTTTTATCACACTAATAATTAAACATTTACAATATATATGCGTACTATACCTTTCCGTCAGGCATTAAGAGAAGCTTTAGAAGAAGAAATGCGCAGGGATGACACTGTTTTCCTGATGGGTGAAGAAGTAGCTCAGTACAACGGGGCCTATAAAGTAAGCCAGGGTATGCTGGATGAGTTCGGGGCACGCCGTGTAATAGATACACCGATTGCCGAGCTTGGCTTTGCCGCCATAGGTGTGGGCGCCGCTACCAACGGCACACGCCCGGTCATAGAATTTATGACCTGGAACTTTGCCGTACTGGCACTCGACCAGATATTGAACCATGCCGCTAAAATGCTTTCAATGAGCGGCGGACAATTTAACTGCCCGATTGTTTTCCGCGGGCCAAACGGGTCGGCAGGGCAACTGGGCGCACAACACTCGCAGGCTTTTGAAAACTGGTATGCCAATATACCGGGCTTAAAAGTTATCTCCGTATCTAACCCGTACGATGCAAAAGGTTTGCTGAAATCGGCCATACGCGATAACGACCCCGTAGTATTCATGGAAAGCGAGGTAATGTATGGAGATGTAGGTGAAGTGCCGGAAGAAGAATACCTGATACCTATCGGCAAGGCCGACATTAAACGTGCAGGTACGGATGTAACCATTGTTTCTTTCAACAAAATGATGAAAGTGGCTATGGGCGCTGCCGAGGAGCTGGCCAAAGAAGGCATAGAAGCCGAGGTAATTGACCTCCGCACTATCCGCCCGCTCGACTGGCAAACCATTGCCGAATCTGTGAAAAAAACCAACAGGCTGGTAATCGTAGAAGAACAGTGGCCGTTCAGCAGCATATCTTCCGAAATCAGCTACCGCATACAGAAAGAAGTATTCGACTACCTTGATGCCCCCATCCGCCGCATTACTTCTGCCGATGCGAATATGCACTATGCGCCTAACCTTGTGGCACTGTACCTGCCCGATGTGGCACGCACGGTAAAACTGGTAAAAGAGGTAATGTACCTTGTAAAATAAACAAACCGGACGAATGATACAGGAGCTGCCTCACAAGGGCAGCTTTATTTTTTTAAAACGATCATTACATATTAAATGTCAGTAACATTACAAATAACATTTGCAAATTAGAATTATATAATATTATATTTACTTTACAAAATTTTTTTATCATGAAATATCTTCCTATTACTATCATTGCGTTATTGCTATCTGTTTCATCGTACGCACAGTCTCCCACCTGGGGTTATTCTGATAACTTTACTTATGACGGCGCGGGAAATAGAGTTCTAAGGTTTTATGATTATACAATAGTTTCTAAACCCGGTACTACTCAAGAGCAACAGACTGACACCCTACAAGAACATTTACAGACAACTCAAATTACCGTCAAGGCGTATCCGAATCCTACAAGTGATATGCTTGTGATTGAAAACCAAAACTGGAAACCTGCTAACAAAGTCAAAGTCGTCATTTTTGATATCGCCGGAAAACTGATATTGGCTAAGAATTTTTTAGAAGCAAAGGAAAACATCTCCTTAAAGAATTTAGCTCCAGGTACGTATCAAGTTAATTACTATCTGGATGAAAGACTTCTCACTAATTGGCAAATAATCAAATTTTAGTATTTCTCTCATATTAGTTAACCTATCATTAATCATACCCAATGAAAAAAATATTCTCTTGCTGGAGATGTCTGTTCCTTATTGCTGTAAGCATAGGTGTAGTAGATGTAAATTCCAGCGGTCAAACAGTAATTCCTGCTGAAATTTCAACTTCATATAACGTCGGAGAAACAGGAGGATTCGTCTACTCCATACCCTTAAATTTACCTCCCGGCATTAAAGGGTTAGTGCCTACATTAGCCATAACATACGGTAGTCAGGGAGGCGGCGGCAATTTGGGAATGGGATGGTCAGTATCTGGTCTATCAGCTATTAGCCGTACAATGCCTACCATTTTTCACAATCACCAGATAGATCCAGTGGATTTTGACGGTAATGACGTTTTTTCACTGGACGGGCAGCGGCTTATTGAAACCAGTCCAAATACGTACATGACTGAAATAAAGAATTTCGCAAAAATTCAGTCGTATGGGACAGCGGGTAATGGTCCTTCTTATTTTATTGTTGAATACCCTAATGGTACCACATATGAATATGGGAATTCGACCAATTCAAAAATGCTTGCACAAGGAAGATCAGATGTGCTTACCTGGTGCCTAAATAAGATATCTGATTTGCACGGGAATTATATGGAGTTTGATTATAGCAATGACCAAAACAATGGTATATATAAGCTAACTACAATAACATACGGTGAGAATACGAATGTTTCTTCTTCAATTACACTCCCAGTTTCTGTGGAGTTTAATTATACTACAAGACCGGATGGCAGCAGAAACTGGGTTGCCGGTTCATGGATACAAAATGAAGAAGTGCTTGACTATATTGAAATCAAGCGAGATAATTCTGTTCTTGATAAATATACATTTACATATCAGACTAATCTGGCTGGTGGAGTAGACTATTTTACCCATCTTGTTGAAATAAAGGAAACAAAGCCAAACAATGTAGAACTTCCCACTATAAAGATAAACTGGGGTGAGCGACCGTTAGACGATTACCAACAGGTGAATCTTCCACAATCCTATTCCACGGCAGATATTGTAGGCGATTTCAATGGTGATGGAGCCAGTGATGTTGTAGTAACAACTGGAGTTGCGAATAATGCCCCTTTTTATGTTAATCTGAACGATAAAAATGGTGGATATACTCAAGCAAGTACAGGGTATATACATTATACTTTTAGCGGTTCGTCAAATATCCCACTATCTTCAGCACAGAGCTATAGAAAAGGTAGTATGTACTTTGACTATAATGGCGACGGTCTTGATGATATGATTTTAACAATAGCAGACCATACGGATCCCGCGAATCCAAAACTTGTGCTTGAGTATTATCAATCTGATGGTACTAACCTCAATTTTACATCAACGCTATATTCTCACAGCATGAATGATTCTTACTGGATTGAGAACTGCAAAATTATGCCTGGTGATCTAGATGGCGATGGAAAGAAAGAGCTGTTAATAACGCAGCCGTGGGGGTTCAATTATGATACTATCGTTTACACACCTAATACGCAACCTACCAATAGTTCTGAGGGTTATATAGGCTCAATTGCGGCATTTTTAATGTACAGACTTGACACAATCAACCAAACTGTTTATCAAATAAATCAGTATGCCCAAGGATATAATATACTAATAATAGGAGATAATTATCCAACTAATAATGGGATAGCACAATCAACTAATGAGGCAGGATATATATCCGGTCATGACTATGCAGCATTTTTGATGGATTACGATGGCGATGGGAAAGATGATTTTTGCAGGATTACAGATGGCGTAAGTGCGCCCTTTGAAGTATATTCCATAGATATTGATTATTCTTCAACTCCTGTACTTAACGATCCAGGCAATAGTTTGAATCTTTTGCTAAACAGGGCTTACCCAGCAAAAGACTGGTATGTAGCCCCAGGTGATTTTAATGGTGATGGAAAAGGTGATATGTTGGTATGGACACAAAATTCAGGATGGGAAATATATTATTCAAAAAACAATGGCAATTTTGATGTTATTCCCGTGCCTTCAAGCTTTAGTAGTAATGTCCATCCTTCAGGAATGGGAGTACAAGGTACCGGTCAACCAAATTGTTACTATGTAGTGGGTGATTATAATGGCGATGGGAAAGATGATATCGTTGAATTAGCTAATTTCAGCTCATCCAAATACTACCATATATTTTATTCATTTGGTTTCAATGGGTTTATTTATGAAACGAATAATCTACCCTTAGATTTTGAAACAGGAAGTCGCCTTCGTATGGGAGACTTTAACGGTGATGGACAAGTTGATATTATGGGTGTCCAACCTAATGCATCTGGTTTAGGTCCAGCCATCATATACTTTCACCCTAAAGATCAGGAGCACTTGGTCACCTCAATAGAACATGCCGGAAAACGATGGGAAATCGAATATAAATCACTGGCAGAAGCTACAGAGGATAAGTTTGACAATGATCATTATGGATATAATGACTGGTCAGTAAATGGTCATACTCCAAGAGAGTATCCATACATGTCGAGACAACTTCCCATAAAAGTTGTTACCGCGCTGAAGGATAATATTGCATTAGATAACAGCTACTATTACCAGACACTATCAATGCATGTTACAGGGCTAGGTTTATTAGGTTTTGAAAGGGTCAGAATATCTGATAATTCGAAACAGATGATAACTGAAAACCATTACAGTTTATTCCCGTTTTGGGGTACGCAGGGACAATATTCAAGGTCAAATTTTTTATATGAAACCATAGTATCTCCTTATAGCAGTCCTTCTTATGCTCTGACAAAAAAACAAATGAGCTATTTAGATGTCCCTGGGAATGCCACAGGCGATGTACGTATTATTAAAAATTACGGCACAATAACTACCGATAACCTCACGGGTAAATATGATGATACATATATAGCGTTCGATGGAAATAGCCAATTGTTCTATGACTACGGTGTGCCTGATTCTGCGCATGAAGAACAAGGGGTACATAACGGTTATATTGTATTGACTACAAAATATCATTATGACACAACCTTATCGTCTTTTAATAAGTGGAAGCATGTAGCTACTACTAAAACATCAACCTACCCGTCTAAACCTGTTTTCACTATTTCTGAAAGCTTTGTCTATAATGCAGAAGGAGAGCTATCTGAGAAATATGATTTTAATCAGACAAACTATAGCTATGATGTTTTCGGAAACGTTATTTCAAAAACATTAATACCAGGCATACCATTAACAAACCAAGTAGAGGATTTTGAATATTCTCCTGATGGAAGATTTATGATAAAAGATACACGGTATAATAATGGGTCTGCATTTGTTGATGAGTTTACTTATGACACCTGGGGAAATGTGCTGATTCAAAGGCGTGATATTTTGGAAACGCATTATGAATATGATGCAGTTAACAGATTAATAAAAACAATTCATCCCGATGACGTAATAACAAGAAATGAATATGATTGGGCATTCAACAGTTCACACAATCCACCCTCTTCATTCACCAATCCAGAAAATATAACATCTAATCTAAATGCGGCACAGTTTTATGTAAAACACACAACGGATAACATCTCTGGTGAAGCACTAGAATTTACTGATTTTTATGGAAGAAAGCTAAGGGATGCCCATCCAATGTTTAACGGTACAATGGTTTATACGGATGTAACCTATAATGCGAGAGGTACTGTAGAGATGAACACAGAGCCATATCCGCAAGGTTCTCCCGGCAATATGACAACCTATACTTATGATGATTGGGGACGTGAGATAACTCGTTCTAACACAATAGGTCCATCATTTACGACAACCTACTATACTTCTACGTTGCCCGCTTATGGTTGGACATCTGTTAC
>CAZUMM010000022.1:0-75549 GCA_964621795.1 uncultured Flavipsychrobacter sp. | reverse complement strand
ATGGTTGCTATATTTAATCTTTAAACATCCTAATTAACTACCTGCGGATTTTAGGGAATAGTGAAATATAGATCAGGGATTTCGTCAAAATTTTTTTCAAGCATCTTTTGGTAACCCGAAATGCCAATTTGATTGCCATTGTAGCAAACATCGTCATGGACAAAATGCTTCAAATTGTCTAAATCACGACTATTCAGGCAGGTAATGTATTCTCGATAGATTTGTTCACAATTGGCCATAACCTTTTTTATTTAGGTAACATTGAATGTCACAGAAAATCTATTGCTACTTATCCAGTTTCCAGCCTGTGTCAAAGTAAGAAAGAGTTGCACGTTCAACTTTCTTTTCGGAAAGGTCACGTTTCATCAGCTTGGCAAAAGGTGTGATGTTCTTATAGGCGATAGTATATTCCACGGTAGCACTTTTGTTGTCTTCCTGCAATTGAATTCCAGTAACATCTGCTAAGTCCATATCTGCCACCTTTACCACCTGTACATTGTCATACTTCTCATCTATGCGGATGAGGTAAGGCTTTGCCTTCTCGGTAAAATGGACAATAGGTTGTCCCGCATCTTTTAGCTTCTGCGTTTTATCTATTGTTACTAACCCTTCCGCCTCCAGTCCTGCGTCCAATAGCTTCCGGGCACTTGCCGGATCACTCACATTAACTTCATATTCGTACACCTTCGGATAATTCTTTTCAGAACGTATAACCGAAGCTGCTTCTTCCTTCTCCAGCTTTGTCTGGCTGCAAGATGCCATAAGTAAAATGGCAAGTCCTAATACACTTACTGTTTTCATAACAATGCTTTTTAGCTATTCAACAATAATAGTCAACTAATTTCCTATTACTAATTTAAAAAAAATAATCGGTTTTCAGCCTCTGGAATGGCTGATAATCACAGGGGTACAACGGGTACAACTTTCAATGCAAGAAATGTTGGACTTGAAACGCCTTGCTCATCTTCGTTTTTTTGCTTTCAGAAACAACAGAATACAACGGCTTTCAAAGTCGGGATGAAAAAGTGTAAACGAAAAAAGCAAGCGTATGTTAAAAAACATTTCATGGTCAGACTACATTATTGCAGTTGCCATACTATTAGCCATCTATTACCTCTTTGTAGGGATGAAGTATTTCTCAGGTGAGATCAAGGATCTACTATCCGGGAAAAGAAAACTGAAGTTCAGAGCAGCCGTTCCTAACGAACATGCTGCATACAATCCGGACAATGAGCAAAGCCTTCAGGAAACGAGTGGTTTTGAAAACACCACGGATGATGAATTTTCAGAAGTGGAGCATCTTATTGAACGCCTGAAAACGGTAATAGCAGATGCCTCCAGTAGAAAACTCATTCCCCAGGAGTTTAAGCAATATCTCAGCATGGTGCTGAAAGAATACCCTTCTGTAAGATACTCTCCCCTTCGTTCATCTATCAATGAACTGATTGTATCTGAGTGTCAAAAATATGGTGCTGTTACACTTGACGAGGATGAAGTGGAACTGCTGTGGAAAGAAGCAGTGTAGCAGACCTAATGGAGTGCGCTTCCCTGTCCTTCCCGGTGCGTAAGGGCAAAGTGTGGTAGGAAAGCGGGTTATGTGACGGCGAAGCCACTCCATTCCTTTCGAGTTGATTTCAAACTTTAATAAACGTGTGTTATGGAAATGTGCAGCAGGAAAACAAAAGCAAATAACCGAAAAAGGGTTATTATGATCTGTGCCGCTCTGGCACTATTGGCTATCCATTATGGGGCATTTGCTCAGGATGGCATACAGGGTATCAACGAAGCCAACACTAAGGTGCGAAGCTATTTTGCAGCAGGTACAAACCTGATGTATGCAGTGGGAGCATTGCTTGGTTTGATTGGCGCAGTTAAGGTGTACCAGAAATGGAATGCAGGTGACCAGGACACCGGTAAGGTTGCAGCCGCCTGGTTTGGCAGTTGCATTTTTCTGGTCGTGGTAGCCACTGTTATTCAATCCTTCTTTGGAGTTTAAAAAATCAGGACGTATGCAAAGTATGCTAACGGAAAAGTTGTGGGCGTATATCGTCCACAACAACCCTGACCTGATGCTCAGCTTGCAGGAGGACTATTCAGTTACACGCTATCTGGAGAACAAGGTAGCCGCAGTGATGCCTATGGCAGCGCAGTTTCTTAGCGAAGAAAAGCCGCAATACATTATTGAGGAATTGTGCCTGCAAGCTATGACGGAAGATTTAAAACCGTCCCGCTATCAGTATATCCGCTCAGTTATCGAGGAAGAATTTAATAGTGACTACCTGCGGATGAAGGAAAACGGAACACTCACCTATGAAGTAGTGAACCTCATTGAAGCCTGCAAAAGCATCTTCAGTGATTTTGATTTTAACGGTGAAAATGAAGCAAACAGGCATTTGAGATATGCCATCATCGGACAGGTGCATGACTATCTCGCCTAAGCCCAAAAAAGAAAAGTGAAGAAAGAAAATGTGTGGTTATGGCTTACAATGTTTCTCAAAAGCTGCAAGATAATCTTGATGCTATCCGAATAGCGTTGGATTATCAGAACGGTCGCCCGCTTACTGCGGAGGATGTCGCCAGCCTGAAAAAATACGCAGGTTTTGGCGGCATCAAGGTCGTTTTATATCCTTACGGAACGCCGGAGGAATGGCAGGCTAATGGGGCTACCAAAGAAGATCTGAAGCACCACCAGGGTATAACACAATTACATGAGCTGCTCAGGGAAAACTATGATGATGCAGCCTATAAAGAAATTATCGCTTCATTACGACATAGTGTTTTGACCGCATTCTACACACCAGAGGTCGTACCACAAACATTGTATAGCGTGCTTGAAGCGCAAGGCATACAGCCTAAAAGGTTATACGAGCCTTCTGCCGGTTCCGGGGTATTTATAAGCGAGGCTGTTACAGCCTTTCCTGAACTGGAACAGATCACCGCAGTAGAAAAGGACAGGCTCACCGGATTAGTGCTTTCTGCGGTTAACAGTACGCTCCCTGTTAAAACAGCTACTCACATTACGGGGTTTGAAGAAGCTCCGGTTAGAGATAATGGCGGCTATGACCTTGTAGTAAGCAATATTCCCTTTGGAAACTTCTCGGTATATGACGAAGCATTTCCAGACAAGGAAATATCTGGCAAAATTCACAACTACTTTTTTGCTAAAGGTTTGGATAAACTGGCCGAAGGCGGCCTTATGGCATTCATTACGACGGATGCCTTTTTGAATAGCCCTTCTAACCATGCGGCACGGGAATACCTGTTTGAGCGGGCAAACTTCGTGGGCCTGGCTGTAATGCCGGACAACCTGATGAAAGATACAGGTAATACCGAAGCGCCGAATCACCTGTTAATCGTTCAGAAAAATACAGCAAAGGAAAAGATAAGCTGGGAAGAAGAATGGCTGAATGAAGTACGTGAGAGGGAGAATGAGTTTGGCCGATTTCCTTATAACTACTTCATATCTACGCATGATCACGATGTTGTCATGGGCAATGTGCGTAAGCCCGGAAAAAACCAATACGGCAGGGCTTCAGAAGTAGTATGGCAGGAAGGTGATATTAGCCAGATACGGGATGCCCTTTATGCCAGCCTTACCCATCAATTACAAAATCGCTTCAACACCGAACTGTTTGAGAAAGCACAAGCACTCGCCCTACCAGTTTCAGAAAACGAAGGCAAAAAGCTGACTTACCTGCCTATGCCGGAAAGCAAGGCAGAAGCCCCGTCAGTACAGTTAGGGTTATTTGATACCGCACCGGCAGAACAGATCAACCGGGCAATGGCCTATATCAACCCGCTCGATGAAACCATCGTACAAAAAACAACGGCCCGGATTGTCGGTACAATTCGTACCACTGATAAGCCGAGCCACGAAAATGTAGTATTGCTTACCGCAAAACAGCATAAAAGCAACCGCTTTTTATACAAGCTCTATTCCAACGTCAAAGAAGTAAATCAACTGTCTGTAAACTGGATGGATGCCCGCTTATTGGGACATGAACTTACAGGTATCTCCAATTACCTTAAACAGTTTGATCACAGTTTCAAATATGAAGGCGATCAGACATTGGAAGGTTTTTTCCGCTTTGAGCAAAAAACACCACTTCCTTTTATTGGCCTCAAATCTTATTACCAGGAAGGAACATTGGTAGTGCACATGGGCAGCGTTGGAACTATAGGTAGTCCCGATCCTGAATATAAACAGGCTCTTTTCCAGCCTCTCGGTCTTCAGGGTAATATTCGCTTCTATGAAAGTTACGCTGTATTACGTGACGCTTATCTCGAATTTTCTGGCAAGGAAGTATCAGGGGAAACCATCACCGATGTTGATAGGGACAGCCTTAACACTACTTATGAAAAGTTCATTGCCGAATACGGGCTTTTAAATGGTCCCGACAATCGGAGGCGCATTCTTGAAGATACCGCCTTTGGTGTTATTACGCTTTCCTCGCTCGAACGCAGGGATGGCGAAAGGTTTGTAAAAGCCGACATTCTTACTCACGCTATTCATCACGTAAAAGAACGGTTCATCACCGATGACCCCATTGAAGCGCTTGCACACAGCCTTAATGATACAGGCAAGGTAGATGTAGGGTTTATAAGCGCCGCAATGGGGCTGGAAGAAAACGAGGTGATCGGTCGTCTGGGCAACCATGTGTACCTGAATCCTGCAAGCAATGAATGGGAAACTGCCGATCAATATTTAAGCGGCAATGTGGTAGAAAAACTAAGACAGGCAGAACATCTGTCTAATGAGTTTTCTGAGAATCCGCAATATAAACGAAGTACTGAGGCCATATTAAAAGTGCAGCCGGAGCGTATTCCATTTGAACTACTGGATTTCAATTTAGGTGAACGCTGGATACCCACTTCTTACTATGAGCGTTTCGCAACAGCACTGTTTGAACAGGACGCTACTATCAATTATTTCGCTTCGCTGGATGCTTTCAAAGTAAGCACCGGGATGAACATTAAAGTATCGAGGGAATTTGCTGTTACACCCAAAAGCGGACGCACCACTTACGGCTACACGCTGATGGAACATGCACTGGAGAATACCACTCCCTTCTTTACTTATGAAGTAAAGGGGCCGAACAATACAACCATCAGGCTGCCGGATAGTGAAGCCATACAGTTGGCTCACCAAAAGATTGAGCAGATCCGAAGCGGTTTTATCAACTGGCTGAATGAATTGCCCGATACAGAAAAAAAGCACTTGGAAAATCTGTACAACGATACATTCAACTGCTATGTATTACGGGAGTTCGATGGCACTCACCTGAATTTTCCGGGACTTGATAAAAAGGCTTTGGGCATTGAAGACCTGTACAGCAGTCAGAAAAATGCAGCATGGCGCATTATACAGAACAGAGGAGCTTTGGTTGACCACGAAGTAGGGTTAGGTAAAACGCTTACCATGATCGTTTCCGCTCAGGAAATGAAACGCTTGGGCATTGTACATAAACCCATGATCGTTGCCCTGAAGGCAAACGTTAACCAGATTGCCGAAACTTATAAGAAAGCCTATCCAAAGGCCCGCATACTGTTTCCCGGACAAAACGACTTTACACCAGCACAGCGGCTACGGCTCTTCCATGAAATAAAGAATAACAATTGGGATTGCATCATTCTTACACATGATCAATTCGGAAAAATACCACAGTCACCAGAGATACAAAAAGAAATATTCCAGGCAGAGCTTGACAATGTAGAACGTGATCTTGAAACGATCAAAGAGCTTGGCGGTGAAATCTCTAAGAAAATGCTTAAAGGCTTGGAGATACGCAAAAACAACCTGGAAGGCAAGCTGAAGGGAGTGCTTAAAGATATAGAGGAAAAGAAAGATGCAGGTATCAATTTCAGGGATATGGGTATTGATCACCTCTTTGTGGATGAATCTCATAAGTATAAAAACCTCACGTTTACAACCCGTCACAACCGGGTTGCAGGCTTAGGCAATATGGAAGGCAGCCAGAAGGCCCTTAACATGCTGTTTGCCGTCCGTGAGTTGCAGAGCCGGTTTAACAGTGACCTGTGCGTAACCTTCCTTTCCGGCACACCCATATCTAATAGCCTTACCGAAATGTATTTGCTGTTCAAGTACCTGCGTCCGAAGGAAATGGAGCGTCAGCATATTGAGAATTTTGATGGTTGGGCAGCTGTATTCGCACGTAAGACAACAGACTTTGAGTTTTCAGTAACCAATGAAATCATAGCTAAAGAACGCTTCAGGCATTTTATCAAAGTGCCGGAATTGGCTTTGTTCTATAATGAAATTACCGACTACAAGACAGCGAAGCATATTAACCTTGACAAGCCTGATCTGAATGAAACGTTGGTGAATATAAAACCAACGCCCGAACAAGTCGAGTTCATCAAAAACCTGATGCAATTCGCTAAAACAGGTAACGGCGAACTTATTGGACGTGGCAGGCTAACGCCTGAAGAAGATAAAGGCCGGATGCTGATTGCCACCAACTATGCAAAAAAGATGGCCGCAGACATGCGACTGATTAGTGAATGGAAGTACAGCGACCATCCTGATAACAAGGTAAACGTCAGTGCCCGCAAGATTGCTGAAATCTATAAGGAAAGTATGCAGCATAAGGGTACGCAGATTGTGTTCTCCGACATTGGCACGCCTAAACCCAATGACTTCAATATTTACGATGCGCTTAAAGAAAAGCTCGTGAGGGACTTTGGCATTCCTGAGCGTGAGATCACATTCATACACGACTGGACAGATGCTAAAAAGCCAGATCTGTTCCGAAAAATGAACCGGGGTGAAATACGCATTCTATTAGGCAGTACCGAAAAGGCAGGCACAGGATTGAACGTTCAGCAGCGTATGGTGGCTATGCACCATCTGGATATTCCCTGGAAACCTTCTGAGCTGGAGCAACGCAATGGCCGTGGCGCACGCCAGGGCAACCTGATTGCTAAAGAGCATTATGAAAACAAGGTTCGGAACTATGTATATGCCGTGGAGCAGTCGCTTGATAATTACAAATTCAACCTCTTGAAAAATAAACAGACGTTCATTTCGCAAATGAAAAATTGTGAGCTGAATGTCCGCACTATTGATGAAGGCGCAATTGATGAAAAGAGCGGGATGAATTTCTCCGAATACATCGCTATTCTCTCCGGTGATACATCGCTGTTAGAAAAATCAAAGCTGGAAAAGAAAATAGCTGTAATGGAAAGCCTGAAAGTATCTCATTTCAGGGAAGTGTCCCGTAACAAATACCAGTTGGAAACCTTGCAAAACGAGCAGGCTTCTACAGTCAAAACACTGGACAAGTTGCGGGCAGATGAAACAGCCTATAAAAGCGTCCTTCAACTGGATAAGGACGGTGTGAAGGTCAATCTCATTAAACTGGATAACATCAGTTCATCAGATAGCGAAGCTATCGGCAAGCATATTATCAAACTGTACCAGGACTGGAAACCAACTGATGCTGGAGAGCATACCGCACAGGTAGGTACATTATATGGTTTCAACCTGTATATCCGCAGGCAACAGGATGCCTACGAAGAAAATGGCGTTTTTGAGTACCGCTACTCCAATAGCTTCTATGCCCAAAGGGACAATGAGGGCATTAAATACACCTATAATAATGGCCTTCCAAATACAGATAATCCTAAGCTGGCCGCAAGACATTTCCTTAATGCCATTGACCGGGTTGAAAGCCTGAAAGATAAATACGAACATACATTGGCCGACCTGACTACAGCTATCCCGAAACTGGAACAGCTTACTACGAAGCCTTTTTTACAGGAGGTCGAATTGTCGCAAATGAAAAGCGAACTGGCTAATCTGGAAAGGCAGATAGCCATTAAAATACAGGAAAACCAACTGAAGCAGCAACAGGTAGCAGAAAACCAGCCGGGCGAAGTGAGTGAAGTACCTGTCATTCAAATTAACGAAAAACTCAATGGACAAACTGTTCCGAAGGACGTAATACTTGCCACACAACAAATGGCCGAACGTCCCCGAAGCAGAATAAGATTATAAACCAATTAAAGGAAATGGTTATGGCAAATAGTGTCTATCAGATCAACAAGGGAATTAACCAGAGCATAGAGTTCAAGGGTTTGAAAGCGCAGTATATATGGTATCTGGGCGGCGGTGTTGTGGCCCTGCTTATTGTATTTGCGGTAATGTATATCATCGGCTTGCCTACATACCTGTGTATCGGCATTATCCTATCCGCAGGAGCATTCCTCATCATGAAGATTTACGCCATGAGCAATAAGTATGGAGAGTATGGCTTAATGAAAGCCCTTGCCCGTAAGCAGGTCCCGAAGCTCATCAAATCGCGGAGCCGAAAAATTTTTATAGGAACTAAAGAAAAACAATCATGAAAAGAGAATTGCCGGTGTATAGCATCGAAGGAACCGACTTTGTGGTTGATGCGGCTAACCTACAGCTTAGCGAAAAGGCAAACCCTGAAAACGTAATACCTCTGTCAGACATGCGGGATGTAGGCGATGGATATGTATTTGACTACAGTCCAAAAGAAAAGAACATACCGATGCTGTTCAGTGATGATACGGATGTAAGAACAGTTAAAATACCTGAGTTGGTACAGCTTGACCCTGTTGGAATGTCGGAAAAATATGGCTGTTCCATTCAAGAGATGCAGGGTAAAACTGATTTTTCATTGATGGTAGATCAGCAGGCACTTGGAAGAAGGTTGATGGGACAACTGCCGACTGTAGATATTGCCGGTCACACCTTCTTTGTTGATATCCGCATGGACATGCTTCGTCCTAAAGACGATTTTCTTTCCAAAGGAATTGTGTTCAGCCAGATTGATCATTTCTATGATGATGACCGTAAAGTTTACACCATTCCTTACAATCCAAAGACGCATGAATTTCAGGATCTGGACCACGATAATATCACGTCTATTCCCAAAGACCTTATCGTTATTTCGTTTCCTCACGAAAGCGCATTAGACCCCATAGGATATAACCGGAAAGGTGGCTGGGATGAAACATACGGATTAAAAGAAACCAATGTAAAATCTCATTTCGAGGCAAAGATGGTTGATTGGAAGGAAACCGGTATCGAAGCAACAATACAAGAGAATATTAACAAACAGCATAAGCAACAAAATCAAATCAAGCAAACAGACAAAGAACAAAAAAGCCAAAAACGGCAACGCAGAGGGCCGAAGCTATGACATAGCGCTGCCAGAGTGCAGTAAGTGATAACAGGTAAAATAAAGTGAGATGGAAAAAGTGTTGGATGATATATTACCGATCATGGATGTGGAGCATGACTGCATCCTGAGTAAGCAAGGCGACGTGACAGTTGTTTTTAAGGCAGACCTGCCCGAAATATTTACCCTTTCCGATCAGGAATATGAAGCCTTTCACCAGGCATGGATAAAAGCAATTAAGCTGCTTCCCAAATTTAGTGTATTCCACAAACAGGATTGGTTTTTAGAAAGCAGTCATAAACCCGACTTCTCAAAAGACGATACCAGTTTCCTTAGCCGGGCCAGCGAACGGTTCTTTAATGAACGTCCTTTTCTCGCTCATACCTGCTACATCATGCTTACCAAAAAGCCGGAAGGCCGGAAAACAGCCAGTTCGATGTTTTCAAGTCTCCTGCGGAAATCCATAGTGCCAGAAGAAACTTTGAGGCCGCAGATGCTACAGGACTTTCTGGACAGTACGGGACAATTCAAGCGGATCATGGAAGATAGCGGGTTTGTGAAGCTAACAAGATTAAGAGAAAAGGAGCTGCGCAGCCATAGCCGCAAAATGGGATTGGTAGAACAGTATTGCTACCTGTCTGAGCAAAATGATAGTTTCCTGATGGGCGATATCGTTTTTGATGAAGCGATGCGTGTGGGCGATAAATATTGCCAGTTATATACGCTGGGCGATGCAATAGATCTTCCTGCACTATGCGGCAGCCGCATCAATTACGATAAATACAGTACAGACAAAACGAAGTTCAGTGTCGGGTTTGCTTCTACGTTAGGCCAGCTTTTGCCCTGCAATCACATCTACAATCAATACATCTTTATAGAAGATGCACAGAAAACCATCCAAAAACTGGAGAGTAAAAGGCTGAGGCTGCAATCCCTTTCTGCATACAGCAGGGAGAATTTAATTGCAAGGGATGCTACCAACGATTTTCTGAATGAAGCCATCAGTCAGCAACGGTTGCCGGTCAAGGCGCATTTCAACGTGCTTGTATGGACAGACAATAAAGAGGAACTCAAAGACCTGAAGAATATGGTATCCTCTGCACTGGCACAGATGGATGCAGTAGCCAAACAGGAAACCATTGGCGCTCCGCAGATATTTTGGGCGGGCATTCCTGGGAATGCCGCAGACTTCCCGATGAATGATACGTTTGATACGTTCGCGGAACAGGGAACCTGCTTCCTAAACCTCGAAACCGGCTACCGATCTTCTTTAAGTCCGGTAGGTATTCGCATGGGCGACCGGCTTACAGGCAAGCCCGTTCATGTGGACATCAGCGACGAGCCTATGAAAATGGGCATCTGCACAAACAGGAACAAATTTATACTTGGGCCTTCCGGTAGCGGCAAATCATTTTTCACCAACCACATGGTACGCAGCTATTATGAGCAAGGTACGCATATCGTACTGGTGGATGTGGGACATAGTTATAAAGGACTTTGCGACATGGTGAAGGGCTATTACTTCACTTACAGCGAAGACAATCCCATCCGCTTCAATCCCTTTTACATAGGCGAGGGCGATAGCCTTGATACCGAAAAGAAAGAAAGTATCAAAACACTGCTTCTGGCACTGTGGAAGAAGGACGATGAGGCATTCAAGCGGAGCGAATACGTTGCCCTGTCAAATGCCATTGGCGGTTATTACAGTTATCTGGAAAAAAATGCGGCTGTATTTCCCTGTTTCAACAGTTTCTATGCTTTTCTGCGCGATGAATACACGCAGGTGCTGGAGGGTGACAGGGTAAAAGAAAAGGATTTCGATATAGACAACTTTCTCTATGTGCTGCGCCCTTACTACGAAGGCGGCGAATTTGATTACCTGCTGAACGCTACCGAAAACCTGAATTTGTTGCAGGAAAGGTTTATCGTGTTTGAACTGGACAACATTAAGGATCACCCTATCCTGTTTCCGGTGGTAACCATTATCATCATGGAGGTCTTCATCAACAAAATGCGGAAGATGAAAGGCATCCGCAAAATGATATTGATAGAAGAAGCCTGGAAAGCCTTAATGAAAGAAGGCTTTGCCGAATACATCAAATATCTGTTCAAAACAGTCCGCAAATTCTTCGGCGAAGCAATCGTGGTAACGCAGGAAGTAGAAGACATCATTTCTTCTCCGGTGGTAAAGCAAGCCATCATCAATAATAGTGATTGCAAAATCCTGCTCGACCAAAGCAAGTACCAGAACAAATTTGATCAGATACAAGAACTATTGGGGCTAACGGAAAAAGAAAAAGCATTGGTACTCTCGGTCAATAAGTCCAATGATCCCGCTAAGAAATATAAAGAAGTATTCATCAGCCTGGGTGGTATGATGAGTAAGGTTTACCGGACAGAAGTAAGTCTTGAAGAATACCTCGCATACACTACCGAACAAACAGAGAAGGTAAAGCTGATGGAATACGCTACAAAGTTTGATGGAGACATACGCAAAGGCATTGCGGCAATGGCCGAAGACATTAGGAATAAAAGTTAAAAAACATCCGATGAAACTGAAAAAACTGATACGGGATCTATGCTGCGCAATTAAGGTAATCGTGCATTTCGGCAGGGAGCATCATGCCACCATTTCTATGATGCAGGGTATCTATGGAAAACAATCATTGCACAATGATATGGTTACAGGAGTAGATACGATGCTGAGCATAACATCTTGTGGGAGCTTTTATAAAATCACACGCACCGATTACATCAGCAACATATCTGAGAACGAAGAAACGTGGCTTGCTACTTACGGATGGCATTCTAACGGGCATCTGATTGAAATAGGCGGTGATCGGTACTGCATTTTCGATACGGTTTCAAAATCGCTGTACCTCGAAAAGCTAACGGAACAAGGAAAGACAACAATTGAATTATTTACTAAAATCTTGAAGCAATGAAAAAATATGTAAGAATGATGCTTGTGGCTCTTTGCATTTCCTTCACCGTTCTTCCGGTACAGCAGGCAAATGCTACACCCATAGCCATACTGGAGATCATCAAGGCGGCGGTTAAAAAAGTGATAAAGGCGGTTGACTTAAAAATTCAGCGATTGCAGAATAAAACGATCTGGTTGCAGAATGCTCAGAAGACACTGGAAAACACTTTGTCTAAGTTGAAACTGGATGAAATTTCTGACTGGACGGAAAAGCAAAAAGAACAGTACCGCAAGTATTACGACGAGCTGGCACAAGTAAAAGCAATTATCTCCTATTACCAACGCATCCGCGATATTACCAAAAAGCAATTGCGCCTCGTGGACGAATACAACAGGTCATGGGCACTGATCCGGCAGGACAGCCGCTTTACTGCAAAAGAAGTGGTGTATATGGAAAAGGTGTATTCGGGTATTCTCGATGAGAGCCTAAAGAATATTGACCAGATCAATCTCATTATTAAGTCCTTCACCACGAAGATGAGCGATGCGAAAAGGCTGGAGCTGATCAACAATGCAGCCGACCAGGTAGATGCCAACTACTCTGATCTGGTACAGTTCAACAGGCAGAACACATTACTAAGCCTTCAGCGTGCTAAGACCGAAACTGAAGTGCAGGCAGTTAAAAAATTATATGGGCTTCCTTAAATCAATACGTATGAAAAAGATAATCTTATTTCTAATGCTGTTTGTATCGGCAGGGAGCAGTCTGAAAGCACAATCTTTTGCAGAATGGTTTCAGCAAAAAAAGACACAGAAGAAGTACCTGATCCAGCAAATAGCGGCACTTCAGGTATATATCGGATATGCAAAAAAAGGGTACAATATAGCCAAAGAGGGTCTAACAACTATTGGAGGCTTCACCAGAGGCGAATTTAACCTGCACACAGATTATTTCAATTCATTGAAATCTGTCAACCCCGAAATCAAGCGATATGCAATGGTTGCAGATATAGTAGCCTTACAGCTCAAAATTGTACAAAACTACAACCGTACATACCGGAGGCTTAACGGCAGCGATGCACTTTCAGATGATGAACTGGCATACGTCCGCAGGGTCTTCAGCAGACTGCTTGATGATTGCGATAAAATACTGGATGAGCTTATCACAATTACTACCGATGGAAAAATGGAAATGAAGGATGATGAGCGCATGAAGAGAATTAATATGCTATACCTGGACATGCAGGATAAGCTCACATTCTCGCAGAGCTTTTCTAATGATGCAGTATCACTTGCAGCATCACGGTTAAAGGAGAAAACAGATGTACAAACCAGCCGTGTACTGCATGGCATTAAAAACGAGTAACGATGAAAAAGGTAATTGTAATTATATCGCTGTCATTCATGGGTTTGCTTCCCGCTTTCCGAGCATCTGCGCAAGCTGATGAGATAGCACAGCTTTTACTCAATGTTGAGAAGCTGGCGCAATTCAAGCAGATCCTGAGTGACATGAAAAAGGGCTACCAGATTTTGGAAGGTGGCTACAACACCATAAAGAATATTTCCGAAGGCAACTTCAGCTTGCACAAGGCTTTTCTTGACGGTTTAATGGGTGTAAGTCCTACCGTGCGCAATTACAGGCGTGTAGCGGACATCACTAACTACCAGATTACTTTAGTTAAGGAATACCGTAATGCGTATGATCGGTTCCGGCGGGATAACAATTTCAATCCCGATGAGCTGGCGTATTTGGGCCGGGTGTATGACAATTTGTTCAAGGAGAGCCTGCGTAATCTGGATGAACTGCTCACGGCCATCACGGCAGGCAAAGCCCGCATGAGCGATGATGAACGACTGCAAACCATCGACAGGATTTATGCCGACATGCAGGATAAATTAATGTTTCTGCGGCACTTCAATAATAACACTACAATACTGGCTGTGCAAAGGGCGAAGGAGCGCAACGATGCACAGACCATTCGTAAAATCTATGGGTTAAACAATTAAATAAACAGATATGGCAAAGCGTGGAAAGACCGCCTGGCTGGCGGTGGTGGGGTTGATAATGCCTTTTATAAGCCGTGCACAAGGTATAGCCGATGAAATGAGAGGGATGCACGGTGTATTGGAACAATTGTATGATGAGATGATGCCTTTGTGCAGCCAGTTGATCGGCGTAGGCCAGGGATTGGCGGGATTTGCGGCAATGTGGTATATCGCATCAAGGGTATGGGGACATTTATCAAGAGCGGAACCTATTGATTTTTATCCGCTGTTCCGTCCTTTCGTTATTGGATTTTGCGTGATGATATTTCCCTCCGTTTTGGGATTGATCAATGGCGTGATGAAACCTACTGTGACAGCTACTGCTGCAATGGTGGAAAATTCAGATAAAGCTATTTCGGTGCTTTTGCAAAAAAAGGAAGAAGCCATCAAGAAAACGGATGTGTGGCAAATGTATGTGGGAGAAAGCGGTAGCGGTGACAGGGACAAGTGGTATAAATACACACACGATAATGAGGACCCTTCCGAAGAAGGTTTCTTTGAAGGCATCGGTAACGACATCAAGTTCGCCATGTCCAAAGCCTCTTACAACTTCCGCAATTCGGTAAAAGAATGGATGAGTGAAGTGCTTAGGGTTCTATTTGAAGCGGCATCCCTGTGTATTGATACGCTACGAACGTTCCAGTTAGTCGTATTAGCGATACTTGGCCCTTTGGTATTTGGCATTGCAGTGTTTGACGGTTTTCAGCATACGCTTACTGTCTGGATAGCCCGTTATATTAACATCTTTCTATGGTTACCTGTCGCCAACATCTTCGGAAGTATTATAGGGAAGATACAGGAGAAAATGCTGGAGCTGGATATATCACAGGTACAGGATTACGGCGACACATTTTTCAGTAGAACCGATGTGGCTTATCTGGTCTTCATGATAATCGGCATAGTCGGATACTTTACTGTTCCCTCCGTAGCGAATTACATTGTTCATGCCGGTGGTGGTGGTGCATTAGGTCACAAAGTCACAAGCATTTTCGGTAGTTCTTCCAGAACAGTAGTCAATACAGCATCAGCCGGTGCAGGCATGGCCGTAGATGCTATGGGCAGCGCGGCTAACCGTATGTCGCAAAGCATGGCCAGTAGCGGCAATTCCAATCCCTATTTCGGTGATGGCAGTAGTGGCAAATCTGGCTATATGAACGACAAGCTAAAAGGCAATTCATAATAATTCAAAGGAGGATATATGTTCAAGAAAATGAAAAATATTGATACAGCTTTCCGTCATATCAGGAGTTTTACCCTGGTAGTAATTATAGGCTGTGTACTGATATGCTGCTTTGCACTATACAAGAGTTTTAGCCTTGTATCGCAGATGCAAAGCAAAATATACATTCTTGCTAATGGCAAGGCACTGGAAGCCTACGCGTCCGAACGGAAAGATAATATACCTGTTGAGGCAAGGGATCACGTAACTACTTTCCATAAACTATTCTTTACGCTTGACCCTGATGATAAAGCAATCACAGCAAGCATTACTAAAGCCTTGTATCTGGCAGACGGAAGTGCCAAAAGAGCCTACGATGATCTGAAGGAGAACGGGTACTATGCAGGACTTATATCCGGCAACGTCAATCAAACCATTGTTGTGGATAGCGTGGCGGTAGATATCAATGATTACCCGTACAAATTCCGTTGCTATGCTACGCAAAGCATTATCCGACCAACCAGCATTACTACCCGTAGCCTGGTGACAGACGGTGCATTGCGGAATGTATCACGCAGTGACAATAATCCACATGGTTTCCTTATCGAGCGATGGAGTACGATTGACAACAGGGATTTAAAAACAGTAAGCAGGCGACAATAAAAATCAAGATCATGAAACTATTTCCAAAAAGAAAAAAGGACGATGCTGAGTTAAGGCCCAATGCGCTTTCCAAAGGAATAAAAGCAGGCTATCAGCGAATACAGGGTGGCTGGGCAAGTTGGATGATGAGGCGAACAGAGAATTTCTCACGGCGTACATGGTTTGTACTGCTTATTCTTTTCGTTCTATGTACCGGCACATACAGCATATATCTGGGAGTAAGTGCTTTTACCGGAAAGAACACGAGTTCAATGACTATAACACCCATCAAAAAACCGAAGCACGTCACCGAAACCGGAGAAGCAAATGTTGAACCTGCGGAAGTGTCTGAGGCTGAATACAGCCGCATCAAAAGGTTCAGGGTGTATATGGATAGCTTGGCACGAAGTCCTGCGGGGAAAACTCTTTATGACAGCATAATCCACCATCGTCCGGGGCTAATGGACAGTGTGCGGTTTATTGAAAATTATTATCAACAATTAAAACAGAAATAAAAATGGAAAAGCAAGTAAAAACTCCGAAGGAGATCAGGCAGCGCAGGTTCTTATTGGTATTACCACTTCTCGCATTGCCTTTTATGACCATGATTTTTTGGGCACTTGGCGGTGGCAAGGTTGAAAAGGTGGAAGCCCAGGCATCTGCGAAGAAGGGATTTAACATTAACCTGCCGGACGCCAATCTCAAAGAAGACAAGCCGATGGACAAAATGAGCTATTACAATCAGGCTCAACTGGATTCTATCAAATTTCAGGAAATGGTAAAAAATGATCCCAATTACAGGAATATTGGATTATCAGATACCGATGAATACCTGTCGAATGACGAAGATACCTTTCAGCAGCCTGCCAGTCCCAAAGGTTTGAATACATCACTTCAGGGAAGCCGGGGACACAATGACCCCAATACTGATAAAATCTACCGCAAGCTGGCAGAACTGGATCGGGAGATGAACAAGCCAGTACCGACATCATCAGACAATGACGAGTATGATACGTACCAACCCGCTTCATCAAGAAACCGCAATAGTGCCACGATAAATTCTCCTGATGTGGAAAGGCTGGAACAAATGATGAACATGATGAATCAGTCTAATGGCGAAGATCCTGAATTGCAGCAATTGAATGGTATGCTGGATAAGATATTGGACGTACAAAATCCCGAAAGAGTGCAGGAGCGACTAAGACAAACTTCTGAAGCAAACCGGGGACAAGTATTTGCGGTATCATCGAAAAAGAAAGACAATAGTATCACGCTGCTTGATATGGAGCATACATCAGGCAACACAACCAATGGCTTCTATTCACTTACCGGCGCGACAGCTATTGAAGATTCGCAGAATGCTATACAGGCTGTTATTCACGAAACTCAAACTATCGTAGATGGCTCAACTGTCAAATTGAGATTGGTAAATGATGTTTTCATAAATGGCATTCGCATTCCGAAAGACAATTTCCTCTTTGGAATAGCCTCGCTGCGTGGTGAGAGATTAAGTATCAAGATTAACAGTGTACGTTTTGGTAATTCTTTATTCCCGGTTGAATTATCGGTATATGACATGGATGGCCTGGACGGCATTTATATTCCCGGAGCGATTACAAGGGATGTTGCAAAGCAGTCGGCAGACCGTTCTATGCAAACAATTGGGCTAACCAGCCTTGATCCGTCGTGGGGCGCACAGGCAGCAAGCGCAGGTATTGAAGCTGCAAAAACGCTGTTCAGCCGAAAAGTAAAGCTAATCAAGGTAACTGTGAAGGCAGGGTATCAGGTGCTTCTGCGAGACGAAAAGCAAAAACAATCCAACTAAATATTTCAATCACTTAAAATTCCAAAAGATGAAAAAGATCAGTGTAGTAATGGCAATAGGAATTTTCCTGCTATTTACAATTTTCAAGGCTCAGGCCCAAACAAACACAACCTGGCAAACCAAAGCAATCGAAACGTATCATGTAACAGTTGCTTTCACCAAAACCACCAACATCATCTTCCCTTATGCTATCGTTAGCGTCGATATAGGAAGCAGGGATGTACTGGCGCAAAAAGCGAAAGGTGTAGAAAACATTTTGCAGATAAAGGCTGCAAAGGACAGTTTTCCACAAACAAATATCAGCATCATTACGGCTGACGGCAAGCTCACGTCATTTCTCGTTGATTATGACAACCAACCGTCAGTGCTAAACCTGGCTCTCACAGGCGTAGGCAGGCAAAATACTATCTCCATTCCTTCAGAAAACATTAACCAGGAACAAATGGAGCATTTTGCTAAGATGGCTGCGGAGTCAAAAGCGAAGGCAAGAGGTATAAAAGATAAAACTTTCGGCATTCGCTTTAAGCTGAATGGAATCTTTATCCATGAGGACATAATGTTGCTTCGCTTCAATATTTCCAATCAAACCAATATCAACTATGATATTGATCAATTGAGGCTTTATATCCGTGACCAGAAGAAATCCAAAAGGACAGCAACACAGGAAATTGAAATATTACCTGTACTTGTGCAGGATAATACCAGCAAGGTTGCAGGTCAGTCGGATAATACAATTGTGTTTGTTGTACCAAAGTTCACCATTCCTGATAAAAAATATCTCGCTGTGCAATTAATGGAGAAAAATGGCGGTCGGCATCTGGAGCTTCATGTGAAGAACAAGAAGATTATAAAGGCATTGCCGATTGATTAGCATTCGGCAATGAAGCCAATCATTTCATTCCCATTAAATCTCAATCAGCATCTATTTCCTTTAAAAATTGAACTATGAAAATCAGGAAAGACGATTATCAGGAAGTCCTTGAATACCTAACAAATAAACGTTGGGAAGGTGAAGAATTTGTAGCGTTTCTCAATGATGGCTTACCTGCCAGTAAAGAAGAACTATACACATTCTCTACGGAATATGATGCCAGGGAGTTCTGCTATGAAATGTCAACCGACATAGACTTTTACAACTTCTTGTCAATACGGTCGGCGTACAGGACAATGCAGGAAGCTGCGGAAGATAGTAAGCTAATGATTGAAAGGGATGGCATCATTGACGTTTCTCTGATGGTTGCTGTTCGATATGAAAGATTAGAAAGAGAACAATTAAATAACAATCAAAATTCAAAAGTCATGAATCAGAAAAATTTTGAATACCTGCGTGACCAAGTAAAGTACACGGGGTTTGGTGAAGGGTTGGAAAATGACCTGAAGCAAAAAATTCAGGAAGGGAACCCGGAATTTAAGTTGGCCTACGAAAACAAGTACGGCAACGATACAGTAAACGCAACATTGAATTTCAGCCAATCCAAGCAAAGCGATATGTACTTCTTTAATTCCTACCAGGTGAATGTACAGAAGGAAAACACTGCTGAAACAATGGATCAAACCTTCTACATCAATAAAGGCAACAACATTACCCTGAAAGAAGCCTATAACCTGATGGAAGGCAGGTCGGTCAACAAAGATCTCACCAACAAGGAAGGACAAGTGTACAATGCCTGGGTGCAGATGGACTTTAAACAAAGTGACGATAACGGGAACTTCAAGTTGAAGCATTACCATCAAAACTATGGCTATGATCTGGAGGCTGTCTTGTCTAAGCATCCAATCAGAGAATTGAGCAATGAAGAATACAAGGCTAACCTGATGGATTCTCTCAAAAAGGGCAACCTGCAATCTGCAACGTTTCAGATCAACGGTGCAGACCATAAGCAATACGTAGAAGCAAACCCTCAATTCAAGACAATCAACATTTATGATAGCAGTATGCAAAGGGTGGATAACCGGCAATCAAAAAAAGAACAGCAATCTGAAGGGGAAGGCCAGTCAGTTAAACAAGATGGTAAAAAGGAAAAGCAGACACCTGCTGAAGATGATGGCCCTGAGATGCCGAAGACATCTAACAAAAAGAAGAAAAGGCAAAGCATCAGCTAAAAATTGGACAGACCAGCTTACCATAAGTAGCCGTGATGTTGGATGTGTGAAAAGGGAAACTATTTATAACAAAAAAGCAAAGTCAAATGAAAAGTCAAATAATAATGCTGTTAGTATTCATCATCGGTATTTCAGCATGTAAAAAGGATAATAATGCAACAGTAACCGAGGAAGAAAATAAAACTGTGCTGCTACGATCAGGTGCAGGCGCAGTTATGCCAGATAATCCCAACAACGCCTATGACAGCATAGGTTATTGGCATAACGAGATCGTTGCGTATGTGCAGGAATGCAAACAGCCTAACAATGAGCCGGATGTAAAAGCATCAACACAATGTATCCTCCGTTTTTGCAGAGAGAACCAACGGCCTGAACCACCTCCATCGCTGTTTATTACAGTGGAGCAGACGGTACGGCAAAGTAATGAAAGCATTGAAAACCTTATTGCGAATTGTCCTTATGAAGAACCGGTAAAGGCTGCCCTGGATTCGCTGGTGCAATTGATAAAGCGACTTTCAGACAACGAAAGTCCTTATCCGGTCATTAAAGCCACTATTATGGACTATGAGCGCAGGATAATGCAGAATGACATGCTTACTCCTGAGGGACGCGGTATTGCACTTAAAGCCGCATCGGTAGCACGTTACTCCATTTATTATTGGATAGACACGCTCCCTCCTCCGGTTCCAGTGGCAGCTTTTAAGTTTAAGAACATCGTGAAATGGATTGCTGCGGTAACAAGTGATATAGGCGGTGCTATTGTGAGCGGCAATGTGGAGTATGCTGCCGATTGCAGCACCTATGCTTATGATTTGGTGACTTACAGTATGCCTTAATTGTGTACCCTTTAAAAAGTCAGGTTATGAATAACAGCCTTGTGAACAGAGTGGAAGCGGAATTGAATCAATGGCGGTCAAGGGAAGAACGGTTTAGCAAACTATTCTCCTTTAACCTGTCATCGAACAGAGCATTGCTAAAAGAAAAGCTGGATTACTATGAACGTATAGCGGCAAAGTACAAAGGCACGCAGGATCTGGACGAACGGTTTGCGCTTAGGATGTTGCGGCAGGAACGCAGCCGCATGGAGAAGCAGCTTTACCCTAACCTGCTAATAAGGCTGTTGCGACGGTTATTGATAACACCCGTAAAGGAACAAATTGTGATTAGGCAGGATAACAGGAAGACAGAACAAAACAGCCAGGCACTGCACCAACAGGTGCAGCGCACTGGCTTTCCTGACCTTTCGGCAAAAATTAATGAACAGATAAGGCAGGGACAGCAACAGTTTTCCATTCCGGTTTCCTATTACCTCAACGATAAGGAAAGAGTAGATCACCAGCTATCATTTGTAAAAGACCAATCCGGGCAATACCATTTTGAAGGGTATAAAACGGCCTTGTATAATGAAGCAAAACCGGATGAAAAACGCCAGCAATACTTTAGTATGCGTCACGAGCATAATCTCAATACTTCGGAAGCCTATAACCTAATGTCTGGCCGGTGTATTCAGAACGGCGGAACCTGGTTACAGCTCGACCTTAACGATAAGGACCAGCATGGCAACTTTCGTATCAAGCAATTTCATTCCGATTACGGATATGATCTTGATAAGGTACTACAACAGCTTCCTTTGAGGGAGCTAACGAATACAGCCGAAACGGAAAAACTGAAAGAGGCTTTAAAGAATGGCGAAAAGATTTCTGTGAGTTTTATAAAGGATGGCAATGAACAACGCTTTTACATTGAAGCAAATCCACAGTTTAAATCAGTCAATATTTATGACGAGCATTCCAGAAAGATAACCCTACACACGGCATTAGGTAATAAGACAATGGATGCCATGAAGGTAACCCACAAGGTGAATGAACAGCAACAGCAGCAACATTCTAAAAAGAACGGTCTCAAAGTAGGTTAAAAAGATATGGGCAATGGACAGGTTAAGTTACTTATCGGATTTTTTTGAAGCCATAGGAACTGATCCACGCATCAGCATTACCCATATTGGAGTATATGCAGCCCTGTTACAATACCGGATGCAAAAAGGTTTCACTAATCCGATACAGGTATTTAGCCATGAGATTATGAACATTGCGAAATTATCATCGGCTATAACCTACCATAAATGCGTGAAAGAATTAAGCAGTTATGGATACATCAGGTATGAACCTTCATTTAATCGTACAAAAGGCAGCAAGATTTACTTTGCCGAAAGAAGCGATTGAAACTTAGCGTTTAATAATAATCTAAGCCCGTGATGGGCTTTCGTTATCTAAAAGGGAGGTGTGAGATGGAAGATGAAGTGTTGATAAGAATAACTCCTGACAAGGCGATAGAACTATTACAGAAAGATGGCATTTACGTCAATATGGAAGAAGCTCAGATTATACTTGACTTCTTGTACAGCATGGCAAATATCGTCGTGGAGCAGTATGTCAGCAGTAGGCAATCTGATGCCATAACCGCAACAAATGACAATAAATAGCAGCTATGAAAATTGCAGACCTTTATATCAGGGTGAGTACAGATGAACAGGCAGACAAAGGTTATTCTCAACGTGACCAGGAAGAAAGGCTGCGCAGGTATTGCAACATCAATAATATTCAAATACGAAAGGTTATTTTTGAAGATCATTCGGCAAAGACTTTCAAGCGGCCAGCATGGCAAAACCTGTTGGTTGATTTACGGAAGCAAAGAGGTCATTCTGACCTTATTCTTTTTACAAAATGGGATAGGTTTAGCCGTAATGCCGGGGATGCCTACCAAATGATAAGCCTGTTACGCCATCTTGGAGTAGAGCCGCAGGCAGTGGAGCAACCATTGGATTTGTCCATTCCTGAAAACAAAATGATGCTGGCGTTTTACCTCGCAGCACCGGAAGTAGAGAATGACCGCAGGGCGTTAAATGTATTCAATGGGATGCGACGTGCTAAGAAGGAAGGCCGCTGGATGGGCACAGCTCCGATTGGCTATCTGAACAGAATTACAGAAGATGGCAAGAAATACATTGCGCCGAAAGATCAGGATGCTAAAATAATGAAATGGGCTTTTGAGGAAATCTTTCGCAATAAGCTGAATACTGAACAAGTCTGGAAACAAGCACGGGAAAGAGGTTTGAAATGTAGCAAGAATAACTTTTGGGTAGCAATAAGAAATCCTATTTATTGTGGATTGATTTTCGTTCCGCAACATAAGGATGAGCAAAGCCAGCTTGTGCCGGGACAACACGAGCCGATCATAACCACTACATTATTTTTTGATGTGCAGGATGTGTTGGATGGCAGAAAGAGAAAGGCGGTGAGTAAAAAAGTAGTGTCACAGGATGATATTCCTTTACGGGGTTATCTCATTTGTCCAAACTGCGGCAGGTTTCTAACAGGCAGCGGTTCAAAAGGCAGGAAGAAATATTATCATTACTACCATTGCAGTTCTGAATGTGGTGTACGTTACAAAGCAGATGACGCAAACAATTTGATGATAGACGCAATCGGAGATGAAGTGCGCAATGTTCCGCAACTTAAACTGTTCAGGGAGATTATCACAGCCACTTATATGGACGTAAATCGGGTTGAAAAAACGGATCAGAAGCGCATGATGTCACAACTCGATCAGATAAAGCATCGCCTCTCAAAAGCTCGTGAGCTTTTACTACGTGAAGAAATTGAGGGGGAAGACTATCGTACCATTAAGACAGAGGCCAGCGAAAGAATGGCTGATATTGAAGCAAAGCTGAAAGCCTCTAATTCTTTTTCAGACAGTATGGAACTGCTTTGGGATCTTCCGATTTCCAAAGTCTCTCATTTAGGTATTTTATTTCAAAATGGAACTGTCATACAGAAAAGGAAAATTGTAAGTACAATGTTCCCTGATAACCTGATATACGATGGTGTAAAGCTCCATCGCACCAGGGTTAGCGCAGCAATCAGCTTCTTGACCACCCGCAGAAAATGTCCACAGGAAGCTGTTGCAAATAGCAACCAAACTTATCGGGCTGAAAGTGTTCATCTTAACCGCAAACATGCCGTAACTGCATTGCGAAACAGAATGTAGTTTTCCTATTTAGCGTCAGGCAACTTTGCTACAATCTTCCCATGTAACCGCTCGTTGACCAAATAACCGAGAAAAGAAGCAAACGAAGTAATGTCTTGTCCTACACTTGCCTGCTCCAATGCCTGCATATATTCATCCCTTCTTTCAACTGGTATTATTGTCCACGGGTAACCTCCCGAAGCCAGCATAGCATTCATCATAAAACGCCCGATCCGTCCATTACCGTCCATATATGGATGGATAAAAACGAAGATAAAGTGTCCTAACACTGCTCTCACCGATGGTTCCGTTTCTTCCTCCAGTAACTCAAAAAGTACAGGCATAGCATCTCTCATTGCATCTACATTCAAAGGAACATGCTTGGAATTGCCAATGTACACTTGGTGGTTTCGATACCCTGCAAGGTCTGCGGCTTTTAAAAGTCCTGCGGCTATACTTGGGTCAAACAGTTGCCTGTACCATTTTGAATGATCCTTGTCAACCTGCTTTCCTGCATTTGCGCCTTTCAATATAGCTGTGATGGTGTCCTTCACCTGCAGGAAGGCTTGGTAGTAACCTCTGGCTGCCATTGCATCCCTTTGTTTCCGATCTTCTTCGTTCTCCTTGCTGTTCCACTCGCCGCTGCTTACTCTTTCGATCAGTTCCGGGGTTACACGATACCGCTCGATTGAAAGCGAATGGTATGCGTCCGTAACGTAAATGTCGTCAACATCCTTTAAGTAGGCTTGCGGATCATCCGGTAAGCCGGGTGCTTTTGGAAAGCTGGCAATAACAATCTCACGCATCTGCTCCCACATGAGCCTGATACGGTTGGCGTAGGGAGAACGTTCACGGGAGGACAGACTAAGGGTTAGTTTGGTTTCAAAAGGATCTTCTTCCCGTATATCATAATCAGCTTGTTTAAGGGTGTCAACAATTTGATCAGCTATCTTGTCTCTGTTTATATTTCTGAAAGCACCTGCTAACCTACCTGCAAAGGTTGTATGCCCATTCTCCAGTAGAATAGGCAATACTTCCGAAGCATCTCTTATCAATGCAAGGGCTGTACGGGCATCAATGGCATTTCTTGTATAAATACTTGGAGAGCTATAAACCAATGCAGCCGGCAGATTATACATTCTAATCCCATTTGCTATGATGGTTTGATCCGCAGGCGGGACATTTGCCTTTAAATTGAACAAAGAAGTATTATGCGGCAAGGGTGTAGGATTATTATTGCCCTGTGGCGACCGTAACATTAGCTGTTGCGGTACGGCACTGTTTCCTGCATGGATAAGAAGGGATTGGTCTGGTGATAAGCACCATTCTTCTCCAAATTTGTAGTTCAGGAATTTGGCAACAAATTCCCAATAAGAGCTGTACCAGGAAGTTGTTTCTCCTGCTTTTTCCGCAGGGTCAGTAGGTATATACCATCCCTTAGTAACTTCCCTGATAAAGCCGTTTTTAAGTAGTATCTCTCTGTATTTCCGATTGGGTATTTCATCGGTATGAATACCAACAACCCCATTATCCTGCAATTCTTTCAGAAACTTCAGGGATTCTACTAACCGTTCGCGTGGTGTTGCCATATCTTATTTTTATTGAAAGGATGTGCCTCCTATTAAACCGTGTCGCTTTCTGTCTATTAAACAAAGATGTGACAAATTTAGTAAATTTTGCAGTGATAATTCTATTAAATGTTGTTCAATATGATTTTTCTTTGTATCTTTACATTGTACCACACTTAATTTTTATAGTATGAAAATAGCAGACCTTTATGTACGGGTAAGTACGGACGAACAGGCCGATAAGGGCTATTCGCAACGTGACCAGGAGGAACGTTTGCGGAAATACTGCGAAATAAACAATATCCGGGTCAGGAAAGTGATACTGGAAGACCACTCTGCAAAGACGTTCAAACGACCAGCTTGGACTGGATTATTAGGCGACCTGCGTAAGCACAAAGGACATACTGACCTTATTCTGTTTACAAAATGGGATAGGTTCAGCCGTAATGCAGGGGATGCTTACCAGATGATCAGCACCCTTCGGCGTTTGGGTGTCGAGCCGCAGGCAGTTGAACAACCGCTTGACCTATCTATTCCAGAAAATAAAATGATGCTGGCGTTCTACCTCGCAGCACCTGAAGTAGAGAATGACCGTAGGGCATTAAATGTGTTTCATGGTATGCGCCGTGCTAAAAAAGAAGGGCGCTGGATGGGAACCGCACCTATTGGATATGCGAATAAGGTTACTGAGAATGGCAAGAAATATATTGCTCCGAAGGATATTCAGGGAGACATAATGAAATGGGCGTTTGAGGAACTTTCCCATAGTCAGCTTAACACGGAACAGGTATGGAAAAAAGCGAAAGAAAAAGGCTTGAAATGCAGTAAGAATAACTTTTGGGTTGCCATAAGAAATCCGATCTACTGCGGATTAATTTTTATACCAAAGTACAAGGAAGAAGAAAGCATGTTGGTAAAAGGACAGCATGAACCGTTAATTTCTGAAACTCTATATTATGACGTTCAGGATGTATTGGATGGACGCAAGCGGATTTTAGGAACTAAGGTTACGGCAGACGATAATATTCCATTGAGAGGCTTCTTAATCTGTCCAAAATGCGGAAGGATGCTTACCGGCAGCGCATCAAAGGGAAGAACGCAATACTACCACTATTATCATTGCAGTTCAGCTTGCGGAGTTCGTTACAAGGCAAAAGAGGCAAATGACAAAATGGTTGAGGAAATCAGGAAATATGTATTGCCTCTTTCAAGACTTGAAACATGCAAAGACGTAATCACATCTACGTACAAATCAAAAGAGCGTGGTGAAAGAGATGAACAGAAAGATTTAAAGCTGCAATTGCAGGAAGTAAATAGCCGGATTGTAAAAGCAAGAGAATTGCTTTTGTGTGGCGATATAGAAGGCGATGATTATCGTACAATCAAATCTGAATGTGAGGAGAAGATCAATCGTCTGGAAGCAAAATTGAAAGCTGCTGTGAGTTTTCAAACTACGGTACAACCTCTGTGGGATAAGGCATTTAACAATATCGCTCAGCTTTATACTTTGTACAAAGAAGGCTCAGTAGAACTTAAAAGAAAGGTTGTTGGTTCGATATTCCCTGAAAATATCGTATTCGACGGTTGCCAACATCGAACCAAAAGATTGAACGAAATCATCAACATTATATCCTTGATAGATAGGGAATTAAAGCCCAAAAAAAATGGGACAAGTCGTTTGAATTTTGACTTGTCCCATATGGTGATCCCGTTGGGACTCGAACCCAAGACCCATACATTAAAAGTGTATTGCTCTACCAACTGAGCTACGGAATCTTACCATTTCCTTCCGGAATGGAGCGCAAAGATAAGCATATACTTCTTTCTGCAAAACCCTTTTTCAGATTTTTTTTCTGTCACATTATTGCCCGGTAACAGCAGTTATAAAAATGCAGGGCAGAGCATCACCATACGCGCTTTTTTTACGTCTTAATGACTATATAAATGCCCCCTTACGGGCGAATGGTTTATATATAGTTTAATTTACATCTGCAAAAACTTCTTTTATGAAAAAACTTATACTTACCCTTGTATCCGCTATGGCCCTGCTACCTGCCATAAGTCGTGAGACGCCGGACAACTTCAACAAATCTATTTTTCGCAAAGTACCGTATACCTCTTTTGCCAATAGCGCTATTGCTGAGAAAAATATTGCACTTACAAAAGAACTATTCCCCGGCTGGACTGCCTTTACCGATACGCACAGCGGGGAACTGCTGGATGCATACGGTACTGCCGTTTACTGCAACGGCAACAACATTGGCAGCAAGGCAGAAAATACCCTCAACCTGCTCACCCGCCTGGGCATCAATCCTGCGGAATGGAAAAGAACCAAAGAGCAGCAGGGAATAAAAGCAGACCATGTAAATTATACCCGCAGTATCTCCGGCCACCGGGTTATGTTTTCAAAGCTGGGGCTAAGGTTTTCTAAAGATGGTATGCTTACTCGTGTGCAGCTCCGCGCTTACGGCATGCCCGCCTTTACAGCACCCGCACTTTCACGTGCGGCAGTAGAGGGCAGCAACTACGAAACAGCAGATATCCCCGGTATTACCATCTTATCGAAGAAAGTAAACGACTGGATATGGTTTCCTGTACCTACAGAAAAAGGATACAGCCTGCACCCGGCCTGGGAGGTAATTGTAAATGCAACAGTAAGCGGCGCTGTACCGCTAAAGCTGCGCTGCTATATAGATGGCCAAAACGGTGAACTGCTGTACCGCACCAACGATGTAAAGGAAATTTTTGATGTGACCGTAAAAGGGAGTGTTTACAAAACAAGCATATTAAACCCGCCAACCGACGAACCGCTGGAGAACCTGATTGTGTACGGCCCCTCTGCACAGTACATCACCAACAACCTCGGCTATGTGAATGACCCATTTTTATCACTCCCCGCCGCAACAACTTTCACGCTCGAAGGTAAATGGTCGGTAGTGGTTGACGACCCTACATCCCAGGTGCCCACTTTCAATCAAAAATATTATTGCTACAGGAGGCACGTATGTTATTCCGGCATCTACCCGGCACGTCAGTGCGTACTACCATGTAAACAAGGTGCACGATTTTATGAAATCCTATTTCACCCCTTCATTTACTGATATGGATTTTCAGCTTCCTACCAATGTAGACCTCATAACCGGCACCTGCAATGCATTTTACGACGGTACTTCTATCAACTTTTATGCTGCGGGGGGTGGTTGCAATTCACTGGCCGAAACACCGGATGTTGTTTACCATGAATACGGCCACGGCATATCCGACCATTATTATGATTTCATGGGTATGTGGACGATTCAAAACGGCGCATTGAATGAAGCATGTTCAGATGTATGGGGCATGAGCATTACCGGCATACCTATTAATGGCAACGGTGCATTCACATCAATACCGGGCGGCGCATTTTTTCGCCGGTACGACCAGGCCCCTCATATTTACCCACGCGACCTGATAGAAGAAGTACACGGCGATGGCGAGATAGTTGCTGGCGCCTGGTGGGACGTGGCTGTAAACATGGGCAATTTGGCAGATATGACCCGCTTATTCACGCTAACCTACGACGATACACCCGACGGCCCGGATGGTATGGAAGGTCAGGTGTACCATGACGTACTGGTTTCTGCATTGCTGAACGATGATAATGACAACAACCTCAATAACGGAACACCGCACTTTTCAGAAATTATAAAGGCATTTGCCAGGCACGGCATTTACCTGCTGGGCGAGGTAACCCTGCAACACACGGATATACCCCACCCCGCTATGGGTTCCGATATTGATATATCTGCCACTGTCAATATACAGGACCCCACCTATCTTCAAAACGCCGTGCTACATTACCGCAACCGGGGCAACGGCAAGTGGAATGCATTAACCCTTACCCAGGCGGGCAATAAATACAGCGCTAAAATACCGGCACAAAAAGCAGGCACTATTATCGACTATTATTTCCAGCTATATACACTGCAGGGAGCGCCTAACGGCACATTCCCTTTAATGTACGACAGTACCAGCGCCAACGCATACAATGTTACCATACCTTACCAGTTTGCAGTGCATGTAGTGGCGAAAGACAGTAATACATTTGAAAACAACGTAACTAACTGGACGATTGGCAATGCACCGGGCGATGATGCCACAACCGGGCTCTGGACGGTAGCCAAACCAATCGGCTCTTACGCCGGCAGCAGCATTGCAGATGTGTATATGAGCCAGATGGGCGAAGACCATACCACAGGTACGGGAAAATGTCTTGTAACGGAAAATGCAACCTTCTCAACAAGCCCTGTGGGAGATGCGGATGTAGATAATGGCACGACAACAGTCATTACGCCTTCTTTCGATTTATCAACATATATCGATCCTGTAATTGAATACTATCGCTGGTATTCGGACAGTAAAGGCGGCAACCCGCACAACGACACGTGGGTAGTAAAAGTAGGCAACGCAACGGGCGGAAACTGGAAAGTAGTGGACTCAACCTTTGCTTCCGACTACCATTGGCGCAGAAGGGTATTTGCAATAAAAGACTACCTCACAACGCTAAATGATGTGCAGGTAAAATTCATTGTTTCCGACAGCCTTGTCTCTACCCTGCGCAACGACGGGCAAAGTGTTGTAGAAGCGGGCATAGATGATTTCTTCATTTACGATAAAGCCCCTGTAGGCATTGATGACCCTGAGCAATTAAAAGCCACTATAGCGCCCAATCCCGCAGATGAGTATATACGATTAACTGTTACAGAAAAATTCAAGGGCAGCGCCACTTTATATGATATTACAGGAAGGGCACTCCGCACCATCGCCCTCAACGGGAACAACAAACAATATATCATCTCTGCCAAAGAGTTAGCAGCCGGCCAGTATATGCTGATGATACAGTCGGGCAGCAGCGTACAAAACCGGAAAATAGTTGTACAGCACCATTAATCGCCAGGTGTTTACTGTTTGTAATGATAAAGCAGCTTTAATAAAGGCTGCTTTATCATTATGTATTTTTTCATGTTTGATATAAGTACAGGAGGGGCTATATTTGCCCCCTGAAAATAAACTATATATGAGTTTCATAACCAGCATTGTTGCCCGCCAGGTATTGGACAGCCGCGGCAACCCTACAGTAGAAGCAGATGTACATACCAGCGATGGATTTATGGGCAGGGCGGCAGTACCCTCAGGCGCCAGCACCGGAAAACACGAAGCAGTAGAACTGCGCGATGGGGCTAAAAAGCTCTACATGGGCAAGGGTGTTTTGAAAGCAGTATCTAATATCAATGACATCATTGCCGAAGAACTGTATGGCTGGGATGTAACAGACCAGCGCGGTATAGACCAGGCAATGCTGGATATTGACGGTACGCCCAACAAAGGCAAACTGGGTGCCAATGCCATTCTTGCAGTAAGCCTTGCAGCAGCCAAAGCAGCAGCACAGGCCACAGGTTTATCTTTATACCGCTACATTGGCGGGGCTAATGCCAAAACATTGCCTGTGCCCATGATGAACATACTGAATGGCGGTGCGCATGCTGATAATAAAATAGATTTCCAGGAATTTATGGTAGTGCCCATAGGCGCCCCCAGCTTTAGTGAAGGCTTGCGCTGGGGTGTGGAAATATTCCACAACCTGAAAGCTGTTTTAAAAGACAAAGGCTACTCTACCAACGTAGGCGACGAAGGCGGTTTCGCACCCGACATCCAAAGCAACGAAGAAGCTATAGAAACAGTACTGCGCGCTATTGAGAAAGCAGGTTACAAACCGGGCGACCAGGTAGCTATTGCAATGGATGCTGCAAACAGTGAGATATATGATGCAAAAAGCAAAAAATACCATTTCCACAAATCGGGCGGTGCTAAAATGAGCAGCGAAGAAATGGTAGCATACTGGGTAAAATGGTGTAAAAAATATCCTATTGTAAGCATTGAAGACGGTATGGACGAAGATGACTGGAAAGGCTGGAAAATGCTGACGGAAGCCTTAGGCGACAAAGTACAGTTGGTAGGCGACGACCTATTTGTAACCAATGTTAACCGTCTTGAAAAAGGCATTAAAGAAGGGGTAGGCAACGGGCTGCTGGTAAAAGTAAACCAGATAGGCACGCTCACAGAAACCATAGAAGCTGTAACGATGGCACAGCATAACCGCTACAATACGATTATGAGCCACCGCAGCGGGGAAACAGAAGATGCAACGATTGCAGACCTGGCGGTTGCTCTTAATTGCGGACAGATAAAAACAGGCTCAGCCAGCCGCAGCGACCGTATGGCAAAATACAATCAACTGCTGCGTATAGAAGAAGAACTGGGTACCAATGCCTATTATCCGCAAAAAGCGCTTAAATTTGGTAAGTAGTTTTTTATGAAAAAGATATTCTCGTTTTTAACCAATAAGTTTATCCTGACGCTTGCGGCTTTCGTGGCATGGATGATCTACTTTGACCAGAACGACTGGATGGCACAGCAGGCAAGAAAACAGGAACTGAAAGGCCTGAACGATAATATCACTTATCTTAATAAAGAGATTGGACGTATGGAACAAGCCCTGGACGGTATGAACAATGACCCGAGGGTGCTTGAAAAATATGCCAGGGAGCAGTACCGGATGAAAAAAGACGATGAAGACGTTTACGTTTTTGAATAGTAACAAAAAATGCCACCCTCGTGGCATTTTTACTTTTATAATTTCCTGCGTTTTATTTCTTTATTGATGAGGCTCAGTTCCCTTCCTGTCTGCCCTGCTACCGAAGTATTTTCCTGGGCACGCCGCATCAGGTAGGGCAGCACATCCTTTACCGGCCCGTACGGGAGGTATTTGGCTACATGATAGCCGCTATGGGCTAGGTTGAAAGATATATTATCGCTCATGCCGTATAGCTGCGAAAAATAAACCCGCGAGTGGTTTGCCGGAATATGATGGGCTTCCATATAACGGACTGCTTCCATGCAGCTATGCTCATTATGCGTACCAATAAATACGGCCAGCTTATCTAATCTTTCCAGGCAAAACAGTACTGCGGCATCGTAATCTTTGTCAGTAGCTGCCTTATTGGGCTGTATAGGCGAAGGATACCCCATTTCCATTCCCCTGTTCCGCTCTTTTTCCATGTAAGCGCCCCTTACCAGCTTGGCACCCAGCAGGTAGCCCTTTGCTACAGCCTTGTCAAAAGACTTTTTCAGGAACTCCAGCCTGTCGTGCCTGTAGAGTTGGAATGTATTAAATACACACACCTGGTTTTTATTGTAGGCTTCCATCATAGTGTCGGTAAGGTCGTCAACAGGTTGTTGTATCCAGCTTTCCTCGGCATCGATAAGTACCATAGTACCATGCTCATTTGCAGCTTTGCATATCTGGTCAATACGGTTATACACCCGTTCCCATTCCGCTTTTTCCGCTGCTGTCAGGTCCTTGTTCGCATTTATCTTTTCCAGCAGGGCAAAACGGGCAAAGCCTGTAACCTTTACGCTGATAAAAGGAATGTTTTTTTGCGAGGCAGCATACTTAATGGCCTTAACAAATTCCGGAACCGCCTTATCAAAATCGTCTTCGTCTTCTTTACCCTCTACCCCATAGTCGAGTATTATACCCACGCCATATTTATCCAGCACGGCAGCCGTTTGCGAAGCTTCTTCCATGGTTTCGCCGCCACAAAACTGTTTGAAAATGGTATTTTTAATCAGCCCTTTAACCGGCAGGTTCCACCCGATAGCAAATTTTGTAAGTGCCATACCCGTTTTCGTAAGCACTTCCGAGCTCATTGATGAAAAGAGAAAGCGGGCCCTTTTCATCTCTTTATCACTCCTGTATTTGAATGCTATTTCCGTATTATTAAATTCTGGAAGCATAACTCGTTTTAGGGCAGCAAATTTAGCAGGATATTTAAATCGTAAGAAAAAAAACATTTTGTCATGGCTATGTATAAAAAAGCGGGTAGCCTCATTTTTGGCAAAAAAATTGTTCTGGTATTTTGGATTATCATTACCTTTACACGAATCAATTATTATTTTTAAAAAAATTATTGCGATGAAAAAATTATTACTAACGCTTGCTGCAGGAATAGCTTTTGCGCCGGTTTTTGCGCAGTCTGCTAACGTGAGTAGCGTAGTTTTTACAGACGGACCGGTTCAGGCCAAAAATAAACTGGAAGATAACCATCCTGTAAAAGCTATTAAAACAAATGTTGACCAGAATGGCAATAAAACAACTGCCGGTGGTTCTTCATGGTTTGACTATGCCGGTATTATGGCCAGCAGCCAATCTCAGGGATACTATAACTTAGTATACCAGGATAGCAATATTGTCTATAATACAAGTTCAGGCCTTGATACTGTATGGCTGCATGGTATGGGTGTTTCTTTTGATCCTACCGACAGCGCCTATATCGGTAGCACCGTTGATCCGAGTGCCGGTCCGATACAGGATCCTAACGTTTTACCTAGTATACGCGTAACAAATGGTAATGCGTATTCTATTGACAGCATCGCATTCCCTATAAGCTATGAACGCAATACCAACAACGATGACTCGCTGTTTATCGATATTACCAAAACAACTGCCAGCGGAAATTTTGGTGTATATGACCTTTCATGGAATACACCTCAAACATGGGCCTACGATGTAACGCCTGATGGGAAGCCACGTTTTGGTACAGCTATTTTCGACCCTGTAACCAATAAGCTATCGGATTCAATTCCAAGTGCTAATATCGTCAGGATAGGATATAAATTGGACGCTGCTATGTTTGCCGATACCAATGCTAATGGCTATTTAAAATTGTTCCTAAACGGTATAGCACTGCCTTCTGCCCTGAATGTTGAGGCAAATCAAATAGTTATCGTTCATGTTAGCTTCAAAAGCGGTGTAAATTATCCTTTCCCAACTAACTTAACATCTGCTAACGCTATAAAGATATATACTTTTTCCCCGAGCGGTCAAACCAACTATTCTCCTAAACAGAATATGGGTTCATACCAGTGCGGCCTGATGGCTACCAGGGGCAACAAATACCCTTCAGTACATGATCTTCCAATCAATTATGATGGACACAACGTATTGTCTCCTTCAATCATTTATGTATCTGATGGCTTTACTTCCCGTTTTGCCCTGCACGTTCAGTGCCCTACATGTCCTGCACTGAATGTAGCTGATTTTAACAGCAACATTGTACTGACCAATGCATATCCTAACCCTGCAAATACAGAAGTTCGCGTTCCTTTCAGCCTGAAAAACGCTGCTAATGTAACTGTTACACTTGCTAACACTGTAGGCCAGGTTGTAAAAACCCAAAATATGGGCAATACAACAAAAGGCGAAGCGGTTATCAATGTATCTGACCTCGCAAACGGTGTTTATTTCTACACTGTTAACGCTGATGGCCAGCACAAAACAGGCCGCATAGTAGTTAATAACTAATATCGCTTTTTTAAAATATCAGGAAAAAGGGCAACGAAAAGTTGCCCTTTTTCGTTTTTACAAAACAATCCTTTATTATTGCACACGTCTGTTTCTGGTGAGAAACAGCATGTGATATATATAATAGATAAAGAAACCCCAGAATGGCAAGAAACTTATTGATTGTTGAGTCGCCGGCAAAAGCTAAAACCATTGAAAAAATATTGGGTAGCGATTTTGAAGTGAAGTCTTGCTACGGTCATATCCGCGACCTGGAAAAGGAGGATATGGGAATTGATATTAAAAATGGCTACAAACCGAAATATACGGTATCTGAAGACAAACAGAAAGTAGTAAAAGAGCTGAAAAGCCTGGCGAAAAAAGCAGAAGATGTATGGCTCGCTACCGATGAGGACCGCGAGGGGGAAGCCATTTCCTGGCACTTGTGCGAAGTACTAGGGTTAGACCCTGCGAGCACCAAACGGATTGTCTTTCACGAAATCACGAAACCCGCTATAAAAAAGGCCGTTGAAAACCCGCGCAGGGTAAATATGGACCTTGTGAACGCCCAACAGGCGCGCCGCATACTCGACCGTATTGTTGGCTTTGAAATATCGCCTATACTCTGGCGTAAAATGAGCATGCGCAACAACCTCTCGGCGGGGCGGGTACAGTCGGTAGCCGTAAGGCTGATTGTAGAACGCGAGCGCAGTATCAATGCGTTTGTAGCGCAAAGCAGTTTCAAAATCGAAGCTTTTTTCCAGGCCGAAGATATCAACAAGAAGCAGGTAACCTTTAAAGCCGATGGCCCTGATAAACTCAGCGACCAGCAAATGGCGAGGACTTACCTCGAGAAATGCATTGGTGCCTCTTACACAGTAAAAGATATACAGGTAAAACCAGCCAAAAAATCGCCGGCAGCGCCATTTACCACTTCTACCCTGCAGCAGGAAGCCAGCCGTAAGCTGGGTTACTCGGTTTCAAAAACCATGCTGCTGGCACAAAAGCTATATGAGAACGGGCATATCACCTACATGCGTACCGACTCGGTAAACCTGTCTGAAACAGCCCACGACAGTATTAAAGCCGCTGTATTTTCCCAGTACGGCGATAAATATTACCAGCACAGGCAGTTTCAGAATAAAAATGAATCGGCACAGGAAGCGCACGAAGCCATCAGGCCTACCGATATGAATGTAAGTTCTGTATCGGACAGCGATGCCAACCGCTTGTACGACCTGATATGGAAACGTACTATGGCCAGCCAGATGGCAGAAGCACAACTGGAACGCACCATTGCCAAAATCGACGTGTCTGCTCACCCCGACCCGCTCACTGCAACAGGTGAAGTGCTGAAGTTTGACGGCTTCCTGAAGGTATATACGGAAAGCAGGGATGATGAAGACGGGGAAGAAGAAAATGAAGGTATGCTGCCCCAGCTTTCTGTAGGACAGAAACTAGACCTGCAGGAGATGAAGGCAAGCGAAAGGTTCACCCGGCCATTGCCAAGGTATACGGAAGCATCCCTGGTAAAAAAACTGGAAGAACTGGGTATTGGCCGCCCGTCTACTTACGCCCCCACTATCAGTACCATACAGCAAAGGGGCTATGTAGAAAAGCGCGACAAAGAGGGCGTAAAACGTAACCTGGAAATATTTACACTGAAAAACAATTCAGTAAGCCATCGTACCGATAGTGAAAATACCGGCGCAGAAAGAGCAAAACTATTCCCTACCGACCTGGGAATGGTAGTGACCGATTTCCTGAGCGAATACTTTAAACGGGTAATGGATTACAGCTTTACGGCTAAGATTGAAGAAGAGTTTGATGAAATAGCCAAAGGGAAACAGGAGTGGAACAGGATGATTGACAACTTCTACCACCCATTCCATGAAAATGTAGAACATACAATGGAAACCGCCGGCCGCGTAAAAGGCGAACACGAACTGGGCACAGACCCTGCAAGCGGTAAGCCCGTCGTAGCACGCCTCGGCAGGTTTGGCCCTATGGTGCAGATAGGCAGTACTGAGGATGAGGAAAAACCACGCTTTGCAAAACTCCGCCCGAATCAAAGCATTGAGACCATTACGCTGGATGAGGCTATGGAGCTGTTTAAGCTGCCGCGTACCATTGGCTTGTTCGAAGGAGAAGATGTGGTCATCAATATAGGCAGGTTTGGGCCTTATGCACAGCATGCAGGCAAATTCTATTCCTTAAAAAAAGAAATGGACCCTTATACGGTAGAGTTGGATGAAGTAGCCCCTCTGATAGAAGAAAAACGCAAAGCTGCAGCTGAAAACACGATAAAAATATTCGAGAAGGAAAAAATAAAAATCCTTAAAGGCCCTTACGGCCCTTATATAAAACAAGGCCTGCGTAATTATAAGATCCCGAAAGAAAAAACAGAAACTGCAGCCGACCTGACTATAGAAGAAGTAAAGGCAATCATTGAAGACGTAAAAGCTAATCCACCTAAAAAAACTGCTAAAGGAAGAAAGAAGAAATCTTAATTTTTTTGTACCTTAATAGTGGAAGTAACGTACTGGTATGCAGCAGAATAAGGAGATCATGGCCCTTTTGCAGTTGATTGACGACCCCGATAGTGAAGTATTTGATACGGTCGCAGAAAAACTGCTGAATTATGGCCGGGATATCATCCCCAATCTTGAGCAATTGTGGGAAGTGACTATTGATGAAAATGTGCAGGAACGGATCGAATCGTTGATACACAGGGTACACTTCCAGGATTTGCAACAGGATTTTTTCGACTGGAGCCATTCAAAGCAACCCGAGCTGCTGAAAGGCGCTATACTAATAGCCAAGTACCAGTTCCCCGACCTGAATGTCCCGTTTATATTGACACAGTTCGACCAGATGCGCCGGAATATCTGGCTGGAGCTGAATAATTATCTGACCCCGCTGGAACAGGTAAATGTATTCAACAGTATACTGTACAATTACTATAAGTTGCAGGGACATGAACTGACCGAACGCGAGCCTAAACACTTCTTCATTAACCAGGTGCTGGAAAGCAAACAAGGCAATGCATATTCGTTCGGTATACTTTATCTTGCCCTGTGCGAATTGCTGGATATACCCATATTTGCAGTAGATATACCCCGCCAGTTTGTATTTGCCTACATAGATACTTTGCACAATTTTTTTGGAAGCGATGATGAAGCGGTACAACAAATACAGTTTTATATAGACCCGTTAAACGGTATGGTCTATACACAAAAAGATGTAGATGCTTACCTGAGAAAACTGAACGCGGCCGACAGGGAACAGTATTTTACCCCGCTGCTTACCCGGAAAGTAATTTATAAAATGCTGGAAGAATTGAGCCTTTGTTATCGCTACCGCCGCGATGAGCAAAAAGCTGAAGAAATACAGCAACTGATGCTGATATTGGTAGATATGCCCGAATGATTTTATTCTGCAATCAGCAATAAATCTGCCAAAGCTATAGCAGCAACAGCTTCTGCCACTACAGGCACCCGCAAAGCAATGCACAGGTCGTGACGGCCTTTTACCGTAAATGCTTCTACAGATTGTGTTTCTTTGTTCCATGTACGCTGCTCTTTCGGTGTACTGCTGGTAGGCTTCACAGCCAGGCGAAAAACCAATTCGTTTCCGTTGGTAATGCCACCGTTTATCCCGCCTGCATGATTGGTTAGCGTAGTACCTTTTTCATCTGTAAATGCATCGTTGTTTTCGCTGCCTTTCATTTTCGTTGATGCAAAGCCGCTGCCAAACTCTATTCCTTTAATAGCAGGTATGGCAAATGCAAGGTGGCTGATATAGGACTCTACGGAATCAAAAAAGGGCTCTCCTAATCCCACCGGAAGGTTATTTACCCTGCATGCTACTATTCCGCCAATGCTATCCTGCTCTTCAACTGCTTTACTTATTGCTGCTTCAATGTCTGCATCTCCCCCGGCTTCAATAAGCTGTGCTGCTATATCGATACCATTCAATACTTTTTTGGCTATAACGCCTGCTGCAACTAAAGCCAGCGTAAGCCTGCCCGAAGAATGCCCGCCGCCGCGGTAGTCATTAAACCCTTTGTACTTTTTATCCAGCACAAAATCGGCATGGCCCGGCCGTGGTGTCTTTCTCAGTTCTTCATAATCGGTTGAGCGTGAGTTCCTATTTTCAAACTGCACAACAATAGGCGCTCCCGTTGTTTTCCCTTCAAAAACACCGCTTACAATTTCAGGATTGTCTTCTTCTTTTCGGGGTGTAGTGCCCGCTGCACCTGCTTTCCGCCTTTCTATATCGGCAGCAAAATCATCTTCGCTCAATGCAATGCCGGGGGGGCACCCGTCTATGCAAATACCCACCAAAGCCCCATGCGACTCACCGAAAATAGTAACCCTGAATATTCGTCCGAAACTGTTCATAGTATTAATCTGTTATGGTACATATACCGCCCAGCATTTGCAAATGTGAGAAAAAATCGGGATAGGACTTATTCACAGCTTCACTACCGTTGATGATTACAGCATCTGTAGCCTTCAGCGCACCGATAGCCGCCGCCATAACTATACGATGGTCGTTAAAGGAATCGATTGTTCCCGGTTCAAAACTTCTTCTGCCTTCTATCACGAAACTATCATCATGAATGGAGTAGAATACCCCCAACTGTTCCAGCATTTCAGCTATGCTTTCTGCACGGTTACTCTCCTTATGTACCAGTCGGTGTATTCCCCTGATACTGCTTTCACCCCGGCAGCATGCCGCCAGTATGGCCAGTATAGGGAATAAATCAGGGCAATCGGTAGCATCAAACCGGAAGCTGTTCAACCGTGACCTCTTTACCTTTATGCCTTCGCCTGCTATTTGCATATCAGCCCCGGTAAGTTGCAACACATCTGTTATGGCTTTATCTGCCTGTATCGAGCGCATGTTTAAGCCTTGCAGGAATACATTGCCTGCTATAGCTGCTGCCACAAGCCAGTAGGCAGCGCTGCTCCAGTCGCTTTCTACTGTTACTGTTACATTGTCCTGTTGGCGGGTTGAAGGTAATATTTCAAATACTTCATAATTGCGGTTGATGATATCATACCCGAAATGCTTCAACACCTGCAACGTCATGTCTATATATGGCCTGCTCCTCAGCTTTTCTACACGAACGGAAACAGGTGAAACAACCACCGAAGCCATTGCGAACAGCAAGCCGGTCAGGTATTGCGAGCTTACCGAGCCGCTAATAGTAATATCAGCAGGTTGCAGCGGCCCTTTCACAGCAAAAGGCAGATAGCCATCTTGCTGCAACGGCATAACATCTACGCCCAATTCAGGCAGTATGTGCATCAGCTCATTCATAGGGCGCTTCAGTAAACTACCCTTACCATTAATAGTAACCTTCTTATGCGACAATGCTAACACGGGTGTGAACAACCGGGCAGATAACCCGCTTTCCCCTACTGATATTTCATCTGCCTGCAACGCAATCCCATTGCTGTATATTTCAATACAATTATCGTTTGCCTTGCTAGTTTTGGCCCCACATTGTTCTACTATATTTACAGCAGTCAGGTCATCGGCAGAATGGCCGGGATTTTCAATAATTGTTTTACCCCGGTGCAGCAGTGCCGCAGCACAAACCCGCTGCATCATACTTTTTGATGCAGGTACACGCAATATGCCTTGTATGCGGCCGGGGTCAACTATTGCCTGCATCGTTGTTGAAAGTTTCCAGTGCTTTTTTGATAACTTCTATGTCCAGCGCCTTTATAGCTGCATCACCTATACTGTTCAGCAGTATAAAGTCGATATGCCGCCCGCTTCTTTTTTTATCCAGTTTCAAAATCTCTGTTACCGCTGCTGCATCTATCATTTGGGCTACGGGCAATCCGTATTTCTGCAACAGCTTCACCAGGCGCTGCCGTATATTTTTACCTGTTCCGTTTATTTCTTCAGACAGGATACAGGCTACTATCATGCCCAGGCTTACGGCAAAGCCGTGTGGCAGCTTATATAAAGTTTCAATGGCATGGCCCGCAGTATGGCCAAAATTCAGCAGTTTGCGCATACTCCCTTCCTTTTCATCGGCCTGTACGGTTCTGTTTTTCCATTCTGTACAACGCAGTACCAACTGCTTCAACGCTGCTTTATCCTGCCGGTAATAATCAAGGTCATGTCGCTCCAGTTCTTCAAACATGGGCGCATCAAACAGGCAGGCATATTTTATCACTTCCGCAAAGCCGTTGCTCCATTCCTGTTGCGGCAGGGTTTGCAGCAGGGAAATATCTGTTAGTATAAATGCGGGCTGCACAATAGTGCCCAGCAGGTTTTTTTGCAGCTTATAGTTAACGCCGTTTTTTCCCCCGATAGCAGCATCGGCCATACCCAGCAAAGTAGTGGGCACAAAACCAAATTTTACCCCCCGCATATATACCGAAGCTGCAAAACCTGTAACATCAGTAACCACGCCCCCGCCTACACCTAATACAAACGTTGTACGGTCACACTCCCTATCTGCCAGTTTTTGAACTATAGCCAGTACCGTATCCATGTGTTTATGCGCCTCACCCGCCGGTAAAACAATCACATCCTTAAAACCTGCCAATAAATGGCCGTGGTATTGATGTACATGCGTATCGGTTATCACCACCGTTTCCCCCTTTTGCACAATACCCCCTATTGCAGTTTCGAAACTGTCGAAATAATAGTGAACCTCCCCCGATGGAAAATGGACTGAATATTGCATGTACGCCCAAAATTAAACCGAGTAACCAAGAAAACAGGCATAAGCGGCTAAATAATAACCTTCTATACAGATATAGCAGCTGGAAGCCATACAGGTGACAGGTATTTCGTACCTTTGCGCTCTCCCGGAAAATAATAGTAAAATGAGCAGGAACGGAAAGGTATTAGTGGCCATGAGCGGCGGTATTGACAGTACTGTTACAGCGCTGATGCTTCATAACCAGGGTTATGAAGTAATAGGCATTACTATGAAAACATGGGACTATGCCACTGCGGGTGGCGGCAAAAAGGAAACAGGCTGCTGCAACCTCGATTCATTCAATGATGCCCGGCAGGCGGCAGTAGAAAATGGCTTCCCGCATTATGTGCTGGATATACGTGATGAGTTTGGCGACCATGTAATCAACAATTTTGTGGAAGAATACATGGCCGGGCGTACACCCAACCCCTGCGTGCTTTGCAATACCCATATCAAATGGGCTGCCCTGCTGAAAAGGGCCGATGCGCTGGGTTGCGATTTTATTGCTACCGGGCATTATGTTAAGGTGCGCGAGGAAAATAGCCGTTTCGTGTTATCGCGCGCCAAAGACCCTACCAAAGACCAGAGCTATGTACTATGGGGGCTGGGGCAGGACTGCCTGAGCCGCAGCATATACCCACTGGGCGGTTACCTGAAAACAGAGGTGCGCCAACTGGCTTACGATATGGGCTATACCGAACTGTCGAAAAAGGCGGAAAGCTACGAGATATGCTTTGTGCCCGATAACGACTACCGCGGTTTCCTGAAAAGGCAGATACCCACGCTGGAGGCCGAGGTGGAAGGGGGAGATTTCGTATTGACTGATGGCAGCGTAGTGGGCAAACACCGCGGTTATCCTTTCTATACCATAGGCCAGCGCAAAGGACTGGAAATAGCACTGGGCAAACCTGTGTTTGTAACGAAGATTGTGCCGGAAACCAATACAGTAGTGCTTGGCGAGGCCCACGAATTGCAGCAAAGCTCTATGCTGGTAAGCGGGGTAAACATGATAAAGTACGATGCTATACCCGACAGTATGGAAGTGACTACCAAAATACGCTACCGCGACCCGGGCACTACCAGCACCCTCGTGAATGAAAACGGCATGGTGCGGGTTGACTTTCACCACATGGTGAACAGCATTGCCCCCGGCCAGTCGGCAGTATTCTACGAAGGCGATGATGTGGTAGGCGGCGGCATCATCCGCATGGGTGCATAACAGCCATTCGCAAGAGCTTCACCCCTTCTTATAAGAATATCAGTAAAAGCTACCTACGTTTCGTATCTTTAGTTATATTTACGGAAATAACGTTACAGGAAGTATTATGAATAAAAAGCTGCTATCTTTCTTATTCCTGGCTGTATTGACTACAGTTATCATATACTCGTGCAAAAAAGCGGACGATACGACCGATACCGCAGATGTAAGCGCTGATTATTTTCCATTGCAGGTAGGCAAGTATATCATATATAATGTTGATTCAACTATCTGGGACGAGTCTGTATGCCTGAAGGTGGGCAAACACTTCCAGATGATGTATATCGTAGCCGATACGTTTACCGACGCTATGGGCAGGCCGTCTTACCGTATCGACAGGCGCATACGCAAAGAGACTGAAGACCAGTGGGTTCAGCATGATGTACTGTATGTAACCAAAACTCCTACCACGCTTGAATGGTCGCAGGATAACTTCCGTTATATTAAAATGATATTCCCTGTGGCGGAAAACGCTACATGGAAAGGCAATGCTTACGTACAGGCGGCAGATACCCCCATATCCTATATGGGCGGGTGGGATTACAACTACACAGGCGTTGATAAGCCGTTCAACGTGGGCGAAATTACGTATGACCAGACTGTAACGGTGAACCAGGTAGATAAAGCTTTAAACGACCCTGAAACCCTGCCTAAACAATATGCTTCAAGAACTTATGGTAAAGAGGTATTTGCCAAAGGCATCGGGCTGGTATATCGCGAATATTATCACTGGACGTATGATCCTACCTCTCCTGCCAACCAGGATACCTTCCACGTAGACAGGTGCCGCTCAGGAGCAGGAGTGATACTACGCGCCGTAGATCATAACTAAGTTTTTGTATGAAAAAGGCCGGATTGAGTTTTTTGTGTGTATTGCTATTGTGTTGTGACAACCTTGCCTTTGCCCAGTCAGAACAGTTTGCCTACCGTGTAAGTTTTAAAGACAAGACCGGCTCTCCCGGCCTGTCCAATCCTTTAGCTTTTCTTTCGCAGCGTTCGCTCGACAGGCGTACGGCACAGGGCATAGTCCTTGATGAATCTGACCGCCCCGTTTCACCGGTGTATATTAATAATGTACTGAACCTGACAGGCGGTAAGCTCCACGTGGTTTCGCGCTGGCTGAACGATTGCGTTATTCTTATCGACAACCAGTCGCAAATCAATGCGATACAAGCCGAGCCCTACGTTACAGGTATAAAATATATCGGCTATTTCCCTACCGGCCTGCACAAAATGACGGATAAGAATAACAAGACCGATATGGCAGGGAATACGGTAAACCCGCAAATGAAGACCACCGGCGGCACAGCTTATTACGGCGCTACCTATGAACAAACGGCACTGGTAAACGGCGATTACCTGCACGACCATGGCTATAAAGGCGAGGGCCAGCTTATAGCAGTTATGGATGCCGGTTTCAAGTACACAAATACAAATTCTGCGTTTAACGACCTGCTGCAATCGGGCAGGCTGGTTGATAAATACAACTTTGTACTGGCTAATAACAATGTGTACGATTTCGACTCGCATGGCACTTGTGCCCTGTCTGCAATGGCAGCCAGTGTACCGGGCAGTTATGTAGGCTCGGCCCCCAATGCCGAATACGCTATTTATGTAACCGAAGCATCGGGCGAACGTGAGGTGGAACTGGATAACATGGTAGCAGCTACAGAGCGTGCCGATAGCCTTGGCGCGGATGTCATCAGCGTTTCGCTGGGGTACAACTATTTTGATGCGCCCCTTGCACAAAACTCATTTGTATATAACGACCTGGACGGCAAAAGCACTATTGTGGCAAAGGCCGCCAATATGGCCACTACAAAAGGCATCCTGTTTGTCGCCTCTGCGGGCAACGAGGGAGGCAATAGCTGGAATAATATACTGACCCCCGGCGATGCAGATAGCGCCTTAACAATAGGCTCTGTTAGCATCGATAAAGTAGTTGCTTCCAACAGCAGCTATGGCCCCAATGCAGCCGGCAGGATAAAACCTGATGTATGCGGCGTGGGCAATCCCGCAACGGTGCTTTCCAGCGGCCCGAATGCCATTTATATCAACGGCACTTCCTTTGCCGTACCGCAAATTGCAGGGTGGGCAGCCTGCCTGCAGCAATCGCTCAGCCATCCTACACCTTACCGTATCAGGCAGGCTATTATTGAAAGTGCGCACCTGTACGACAACCCTAACAATCATGCAGGCTACGGTGTACCTAATTTTTATAAAGCTGCGGAACTGCTGAACATTCCCGAAACACCGCTACTGCCTTCAGAAGAAGACTGGCTGCACCTGTATCCTAACCCATTTGCTGAAAAGCTCCTGCTGGATATTTACCAGCCATCTGCAGGACAAGTATCTGTTGCTGTTTATGATGTAGCAGGCAGGAATGTATTCAGCTATGAAGAGCAACTGTCACAAGGTGTACATAAATTATCTATACCCGGCAGCAACCTGTCGGCAGGCATTTATACCATCCGGGTAACCGCGGGAGACAGGGTATCAGAACGCAAAATGCTAAAATAGCTTTATGCCTTTTGCAAAACAGCAATGAACATGCTGTCGGCTTTCTTTTCTATTCCGTTTATCAATTCCGTTTTATTCAGTTGCAGCTTAGTTTGTTCCATGAGCTTTGCAACAACGGCTTCGTTTTCTTCCCGGAATACGGAATAGGTTATATAAAACATTGTCCCGCCTGCCTTCAGCAGCGAAGCTGCATTGACTGCAATAGATGTTTGCAAGGATGAAATACTACCGGCCAGAGCCTTGTCAGAATAATATAGCTGCTCAGGCGTGCGTGCCCATGTTCCCGAGCCGGTACAGGGCACATCACAAATAATATGGTCAAATTGCTGTTTCTCCATCGCTGCATTCAAAGCATTTTTATCTGATGTATCCAGTACCAATTGACGGGGTACAGGCAAGCTGTATTGCCTGAACCGTTCGTTAAGATTATGCAGTATGCTTGCGCGTTTATCCGATACAGTGAGCTGTACGGCAGGCTCTGCATCCATCAGCAGCAACGCCTTGCCACCTGCACCCGAGCAACATTCCCACCACTTTTCATGTGGAGCAGGCCTGAAGTAAGTACCTGTATACTGCGATGATGCATCCTGCACTACGTAGCAGTTGGCAGGTAATATTTTCTCAACCGCCGTACCATTGGGCAAGGCAACGCAATCACCATATTCATGAAAGCTGACATTCTGTTCCTTTAGCAAAGACAGCACTTTTGGCTTATTCTTCCTCAGCCTTATAAATAAATAAGGCTGCGACAGCATAGATAAAAGCCACTGCCCTTTATCTATTCCATCAGACAAGCCTACATTAGACGGCGCTATAGCATTTAAATTAAAGCTATAGCCCGCAGATTGCAGGGTACGGATTTTCTCTTCCACAGGAAGTACCCTGCTTTCCTGCCATTCGTCGGGCAGGAACTGTCGTATATGTTTATTGCCTGTCTCGCATAAGTACAGGCAGGCTTTCAGCTTTCCTTCAAAAGGGACAGCAGCATCAAATCCTTTACTACAACGGTACCAGCAATAAGCCATCTCGCTCAGTATTTTACGGTCGCGGCTGCCCAGTTTAGGATGCAGGCGGTAATAGTTGCGCAGGAAATGGGTAAGCGGCACCGACCCGTTATAGGTTTCAATAACAGTGCCGATATGTTGCCAGATATAACGCATGGGCAAGTAAAAAGCCGCTCGGGTAGAGCGGCTTTGAAAAGTAATATTATACTTCGAGCAGCGCCTTTACAGGATCGTGTCCTATGAGGAGCAGTTCGGGATTTTCGAGCAGTTCTTTTACACGTACCAGGAAGCTTACCGACTCACGCCCATCAATAATACGATGGTCGTAACTGAGCGCCAGGTACATCATGGGGCGTATTTCCACTTTTCCGTTAATAGCCATCGGGCGGTCCTGTATCTTGTGCATACCCAGTATAGCCGACTGTGGTATGTTGATGATGGGGGTAGACATCAGCGAACCGAACACCCCGCCATTGGTCAGTGTAAAGGTTCCGCCGGTCATTTCTTCTATGGTCAGTTTATTTTCGCGTGCTTTTTTAGCCAGTTCGCCAACCTTGGCTTCTATCTGCGCCATGCTCAGGCTTTCCGCATTGCGTATTACGGGTACTACCAGCCCTTTGGGTGCAGATACAGCTATAGATATATCGCAATATTCATGGAAAACGAGCTCTTCACCATCTATATATGCGTTTACCGAGGGCCACTCCTGCAATGCATAACAGCAGGCCTTAGTAAAGAAGGACATGAAACCGAGGTTCACACCGTGCATTTCTTTAAAGGTCTCTTTATACTGCTTACGTATCTCCATGATACGGGTCATATCTACCTCGTTGAAGGTAGTGAGCATGGCCGTCGTATTTTTGGCTTCCACCAGGCGGCGCGATACCGTTTTGCGCAGGTTGCTCATCTTCTCATGCCTGTCTTCACGGCTGAATGCTTCCGCACCACCCTTACGGCCAGGGTTGGCCAGCGCATCCAGTACATCCTGTTTCAGTATTTTGCCCATGGCGCCGCTTCCTTTTAGCTTATCGGCTTTCACCTGTTTATCGGCCATGATGGCATGGGCTACGGGTGTAGCTTTAACATCTTTGTTAGCAGCAGGGGCTACAGCTTTCGGCGCTTCAGCAGCTTTCTCTGCTTTGGGAGCCGGCTTTTCCTCAGCCTTAGGGGCCGTGGAAGCTGCTGCTCCTTCCGGCCTTGCAGCAGTTTCGTCTATTTTACAGGCCAGGTCGCCTATGTTCAGTGTATCGCCTTCTTTGGCTACGGTATGCAGGATACCGGCCTGCTCTGCATTGAGCTCGAATGTTGCCTTTTCCGACTCCAGTTCGCAGAGTACTTCATCACGTTCTACCCATTCCCCTTCCTTCTTCAGCCATTGCACTAAGGTTACTTCATTTATGGACTCGCCTACGGGGGGTACTTTTATCTCGATCATGAAATGTATGATGTTTGCGGGGTGCTAAATTAACAAACCCTTCGGTATTAATCAAAAATGCATTCGCAGGTGGGTATATAAGGCACAGTTTTTAATAATTTTAAAGTATGGACATCCTCAATTACGATATAGAGCATGTATTGCTGGCTGCGCTGCTGGGTGCCGCACTGGGCCTTGAGCGCCAGTGGCAGGGCAAATCGGCAGGGTTGCGCACTATTATGCTGGTATGTTCCGGCTCTGCTTTGTTCACCATCGTTTCTTTCCAGATGGCCACTATTAACCATGTGGACAGCGATGAAGTAACCCGTATAGCCTCCAATATCGTTACCGGTATAGGTTTCCTTGGCGCAGGCATTATATTCCGGGGCAACGCCGGTGTACACGGGCTGACCACAGCCGCTACGGTATGGGCATCGGCCGCTATTGGTATAGCAGCAGGCATAGGCAACTATATGCTTGCTATAGAAACCACAGTGGTCTCACTGGTTATTCTCATGATCTTTCACTGGTTCGACCTGTGGTTCAAAAAGGTGAATGAAACACGGACTTATCATATCACATACAGCTATAACAGCGGCGATTCTTTCTTACGGTACGGGGATTTTTTTAAGGGCCGGAATTTTCACCTGGTGGATAGTAAACTGACTTATAAAGACGGGAAAGCCGTTGCTTCGTGGAAGGTGCGCGCCTCAAAAAAACACCACGACGAAATGATAGAGCAAATGCTGCAAAACCAACGTATCCTCAGCCTTACCTATTGACAATATACACTACTTGCCTGTAAGGCGTATGCCCGCATAACATAGCAACAGCCCGAATACGAGGCTTAGCGCCGTATACAGCAACATCATACCTGTTTGCTGATTGCGGAGCAGTACATTGCCCTCCAGTGCAAATGAAGAAAAGGTAGTGAACCCGCCGCAGAAACCGGTTGCCAACACCAGCCACCAGTCGGTATGAAAAGCAGGATGGCGCTGCGTAAGCCCGAATAACAGGCCTATGATGAAACAGCCTGCCAGGTTAACCGCAAAAGTGGCAAAAGGGTACGGGTGTGTAACCAGTTTGCCGGTAACCAAACCAACAGTGTACCTGAGCATGCTACCTGCGGCACCGCCAATACCTACCAGGAGTAATGAACGTAACATGGCTTAAAGTTACACAGCAGTTTCCTAATTTCTTCCTAGTCTGCCCAATCGCAGATAAACACATTGGTATCGTGTGTGCCGCCGTTGTTGCGGTTGGAGCTGAACAGGAGCTTTTTACCGTCGGGGGAAAACATGGGGAAGGCATCGAAACCACCGTCGTGCGATACTTTTTCCAATCCCGTACCATCCATGTTGATGATGTACATATTGAACGGGAAACCGCGCTCAAACTCATGATTGGAAGCAAAAATGATGCGTTTGCCATCGGGCATAAAGTTGGGTGCCCAGTTGGCTTTGCCAAGGTGGGTCACCTGCTGTACATTACTGCCGTCTGCGTTGACTACAAATACTTCCATGCTGGTGGGCGCTACAAGGCCCTGCGCCAGCAGTTCTTTATATTCGCTTACCTCATCGGCTGTTTTGGGGCGCGATGCACGCCAAACAATCTTTTTACCATCGGGGCTGAACCATGCGCCGCCATCATAACCCAGGTCACGGGTTATTTGCTTCACGTTGCTGCCGTCCATGTCCATTACATACAGGTCAAGGTCACCATTGCGGGTAGAGGTAAACACGATTTTATCGCCTTTGGGCGAAATGGTAGCTTCCGCGTCATAACCCGGCTCGCTGGTCAGTTGCTTTACAATTTTGCCGTTTAGATCGGCTACAAATATGTCATAGCTCTCATAAATAGGCCATACATATTTTTTCAGCGCTTTTTTATCCGGCACAGGCGGACAGCTATCAGCCGCCAGGTGCGTGGAAGCATACAGGACATGCTTGCCATCGGGCATCAGGTAAGAACAGGTGGTACGCCCTTTACCGGTGCTCACCAGTTTGTACGCAAATTTATCGGTCGCATTTTTAGGCAGTTTGCCGTAGAATATCTGGTCGCAGTCCAGCCCTTCTTTAGGATTGGTACGCTGGAATACCATTGATTTTCCATCGAAGCCAAAATAAGCCTCAGCATTGTCGCCACCAAAAGTGAGCTGCTTTATGTTTTTAAAGTGCTTTTCATCGGGGTAGAGCAAGGCATCCAGATTGGCTGCAGGGGCCGATTGGGCATATACTTTAAACGCTGATACTATTATCAATACACCTGTAAGAAAAGACCTTAGATTCATTCTTTTTTATTTTGGCTGCAAAGGTACGGTAGCAACTGCCGATATAGTTTTAAAAAAGGGAAAGTATTGTCATAAGATTGTCACGCTTTAATCCATTCTATTGTGCTATATCACAATTAGCATGGAGTGATTTTATAAGAGGTAACAGATAAACAATCTTTACAACAAATATATAAATACCCGGAGTGTGCGCATCATTTCCTTTTCAGGGAAATGTCATTTTTATTAAACAATACAAAATATATACTTTTATGCTTTATTAGTTCCTATGAAACTTCTATTTGCCGGTTTACTCTCCCTATTTTTCATTCAGGCCAACAACGCTTATGCGCAAAAACATTCAAGGCCAACTGGAATCATTGATACTGTTTATGAACACGCCACCACGTGGGACAGTGTACATTTTTCCTATAGTTTACCGGCAGATACATTTTATCCCGTATCGAAAGAAACACCTTATATAGCACATGATACGTCTGCAGGCTTCCACTTTGAGCCGGGGAGTTTATTTGCAAACATGCATGTACAAAAATTCGATACCGCCACCCGGAAATTGCTTTTACAAACAAACTATGGATATGACACGGCAAACGGATGGTACAAAACCGGGGCAGATAGCTTTGAATATGATAACACAGGCACTCTTTCGAAAATATACAACGTGTTATACAACGATGTGGTATATAGCTCGGTAAGCTGTACATACAACAAGCTTGGGCAACTGACCATTCGCATCGGTTACGACTCTTCAGGCATATATACAGACCGTACCGAGTATGCCTATAACAGCGATGGCAATATGGTGCTGAAAAAAGAGTATTCGTGGAACACCAACAACCTGAGCTTTTGGCTGTACAACCAATCTCAATGGAAGTATAGCGGCAACCTGCTTGATGAAGAAATCACTACAGGTTTCTCGGGGAATACAGTGGACAACATTACCAGGAAAACCTATAAATATGACAGCGCGGGGCTGCAAACCTCAGATAGCGCCTGCCAGTGGGATCTCTACCACAACTATTGGTGGCCTTTGTACACCGAAAATTTCCACTACGACACCGGCAATAATATGGTTTGCAAAGTACTCCGTTCCTATCATATATTTACTGGCAATGTTGACGGCTATACGGTTGACAGCAATTACTACGACCAAAATCATAATGCCGTCCATACTATTACCAGGTTCTACGACTCAGCATTTAGTTTCTATACCAACTACCTGCAGACATTTTCCGAATTCAACAGTTATCACCAACCTACTGTGGTATATAATGAAACATGGAACCATGCGGCTAACAAGTGGGACCATGGCACCAGTCTTTATCCGTGGGTAACCCATTATTTCTATGAAGAATACGAACCTTTACAGGCAGAAAATAACACCCGCTTTTTGAATAAAACGGAATTTGAGCTATATCCCAACCCCGCTACAGGTTATGTGTTTATCCGTTTGCCTGATGAAAGCACCCCGGTATACAGTATTGATATTACAGATATTTCAGGGCACATTGTGAAACAGTGGATGCAAAAAAACACTCCCGGAAAAAACATTTATGTTTCCCTTGCAGGCATACCACCCGGCACATATATAATGCATATCTCAGGCAGCAGCAACCCGGGCAGCAGGAAATTTATCATTAGCAGGTAGATACGTATTACCACGTGGCATGATTTTACATTACTGAGTTGATAAATCGCTCAGTATGACTACGAATAAAAAATATTCTTTCCTGTACCGGAACGGGTTGAGCATTGTTGTATTGTTACTGATGCTGCTATCGCTGGGAGGACAGTTTTTTACCGGCATGCAGGATAAAAATGAAGAGCGGCAGGAGGAGGGGAAACCTCCGCTAAGCATTGGCATGTATGCGCAAAGCGGGCATTTTATACAGGCCACTTTTGAAAACTGGGAAAGTGAATTCCTCCAAATGGCTTTGTATGTGTTACTTACGGTATGGTTGCGGCAGAAAGGTTCCTCAGAATCAAAAAAACTGGAAGGGAAAGAAGAGGTGGACCGTATGCCCACACCATCGCCCGGTGCACCCTGGCCTGTACGTAAAGGGGGTATATGGCTCAGGTTGTACAAAAACTCTTTATCTATAGCGTTCACCATCTTATTCCTCATCTCCTTCGCTACCCATTTTTACGGTAGCCTGAAAAACTATAATGAAGAACAGGCCGATAAAAACAGGCCCCAAAAAGCATGGAATGTATATATAGGTTCGCCGCATTTCTGGTTCGAATCGTTTCAGAACTGGCAAAGCGAATTTTTGTCGGTAGCATCTATCGTAATCCTTTCCATCTGGTTACGACAATACGGCTCGCCCGAATCGAAGCCGGTGGATGCGCCCTACGATGAAACCGGTGGATGAGCATGCAAGTGGCACCACAAGAACCACATGAAAAACGAAGACGGCACCGAAGGTAAGGAAGGCGCCAGCCGAAGCGAGGGGGATAAGTACCAATAGCGCAGATTACTCTACGGTTGTGTACATCTGGTAAAGGCTATCGCTTACATAGAACATGATAATTATCCATGCTACAATCAGTACAATACCGGTGATGAGCGTTTGCCGGCGTTTTTTGGCATAACCGACTGTAGTATAATAAATACCGGTAAGTAAAGGCAGTGCCGTTACAAATACCAATAGCAAAAGAAAAAGCATAGGAGCGGCAAGTTAGCGTATTTCCGGGATATGCCGGGGCATGACAACGGGGCTGCGGTTGCAGCCCCGTATCATAAACCTAAACAAATAAGAATGAAAAGATCACCTTTGTGCCAGCACTGCATCGGGCACACGGTTATTTACAGGTTTCAGGGCTTGCAGGTAATCGAAAACACATTCAATATCTTCATCGGTCAGGTGCTGAAAATTTTGCCAGGGCATAGGCGGCAGCAACGGGCGTGATGCTTCTATACCTTTAAACTTACCTTTCCTGAGCGCCGTTTTAAAATTTTCCAGCGTCCAGTTGCCAAGGCCGGTAGCATCGGGGGTGAGATTGGCCGCAAATGAGGTGCCCCAGGGGCCGGTGCAGGCGGTCAGATCACCGTTGAATAATACCCATTGCCCGCTGCGGTACATAGCAGTATCGAAACTACCCAATGCAATACTGCTGTTGTAACCGGAAAGCAGTCGCGTTGTATCGAGGGCAGGGCCATGCTCAGTCATTATTTTAGGCGTGTGACAATCGTGGCAACCGCTTATCGTCACGAGGTACTCACCCCGTTTGATTCTTTCCTGTTTGGTGGCAACTGAAGGAAATTGTTCCGCTTCCTGCTCGGCCACTACTTTTTCCGGCTCCTGCTTATTGCTGCTGCAAGATGCTGCATAAAAAACGATACCTGCAGCAACAAGATAAATTGATTTTTTCATTTTAATTTATATTTATTTTGACGTTTTATTGTTATATACAAAATATACGGATTCCAGAGGCAACAGTAGCCTGTAAATACCTAATTAGCCGACGCCTGGTGCATTTGGGTAAAATGTTCGCTGTTCGAGATCATGGCTGTTGGCACTTCGCCGGTAAACTGCTTAAAATCGCGGATAAAGTGTGCCTGGTCTGCATAACCGCAACTATAGGAAAGGTTGGCCCACGATACACTGCCTTCATGATGTTGCAGAAACTCATACGCACTGCGAAAACGGATAATGCGCAGGTATGCTTTGGGCCCCATGCCAATTCCATCTTTAAAATGGCGCTGCAACTGGCGTTCGCTGATACAGAGCGTAGCTGCCAGTTCATCAAGCGAAATATTGCCTTTCGATTCACGTATCAGACGTGTACCTTCTGCAAAATATGCCGGGCGCCTGGGTACGCGGTGTACATGCGACAGCAAAAACTGTTCAAACACAGCTATCATATCGGGCAAGGGAATATCGCCCAGTATCTTATTGGTAAGATGGCCCATATCTTTACCAAAGAAAGTATGAATGTCTACATAGTTATTGGCTAGTGAGGTAAGCGGTATATTGAATAAATACAGGAATGCTTCGGGTTTGAGGCGTACACCGAATACTTTGCATTTACCTGCGGCTTTCCAGATGGCCACATCTTTATACACGCCTACCACAAAGGCATCAGGCAGTTTTTTCCATTCGCCGTTAGAGAGTACATGGCAATCCTGCCCGTCGATGTGGAAAATAATTTCTGTGATCCCCAGCGGCACACAGCGCTGAAGAGGAGGCTCAACATTGAGCCCCGAATCAAACCCTTTCGACCAATAGCAGTCCACATAAGGCTTTAAAGCCTCTGAGGGGTTAAATTCATTATACCAGATTTTCATTGCAGTGTGCGTTTCAGTAGTAGCGAAGGCGAAAGTAGTATATTTTTTTACTATACAACTACTGCAGGTGCATTTAAAATCTCATTAATACCATTCCACCTCTCCGGCGATAATTCTTTTTGTGCTATGCCCTGCAAAGCTTCGTACATAGGAGCCGGTGCTGTAGCTTGTACACCTTTCATCCAGCCGATTATTTCTGGGTTGCTCATGGCGCGCATCATCCATGTAACCTCCGCCATCATTGTTTCGGGGGCAATGCTTTGTATGATCTGGTTTTGCATAGCCATGATTTCGGCATCGGTATAATGCTGCCAGAGGGTAAAGAGCAGCTCGTGCTCTTCCCTGTTCATGTGGTACAGGTTGAAGGCGATAAAATCGTTGAAGGCATAAAAGATATGGTTGCCTGCAGCTTGTTGAGCTGTGATATCTGCGGCATTTTTCCATTCGGTTACATGCCCTCTCAGGTCTTCGCTAAGCTGGTGGTCGGTTACGTGGTCTTTTTCAAAAGATTCTACCAGGTGTGGTACATGTTTCAGCACATGAGGCAGCAAATATTTGTCTTCGTGATGTGCGTGTTCGTCGAATACATGGAGCAAAAACTCAAGCTGGGAAATAACTTCACTTGCTTCGGTTGTAGTAAAATCGGTGCGCTGGATTTGTGAAGATGTTTCATACATCATGCAGCGCAGTGCTTTATGTATTTGGTTGAATACATTATATCGTTTTTCCATTGTAGTGTGATTAGGATGCAAAAGTATGGCAGCCTCCAATGCTGTCATTGAAAAAAACCGACATATTTCTTAAAGAATTGTAAAAATAACATTAGAACTATTTACATTTTTAATCCGTAGTTATTAAGAACTGTAGATAAAATAAAAAAGCCGGGATTATTTACCCGGCATTATATTGTCTATATCCTTCAAATCAAAATGTTCTTTCATCCTGATGCCCCTGTCTGTTTTTTGCAGGGTAGCGCAGGCTATTTTGGGGTCGTGCTCAAAAAAGAGCACCCAGTTGCCATCCAGGGCTTCGCCGAGCAGTTTATCTTTTTCTTTCAGAGTATCGAGCGGGCGCATATCGTAGGCCATTACCCAGGGCATGGATATATGGGCGGCGCTGGGTACGAGGTCAGCGCAATACAGCACGGTAGTGTCGTTATACTGTATCTGTGGCAGCATCATGCTATCGGTATGGCCGTTTACATAGCGCACGCGTATATCTTTTATCCATTCTTCCCCATCCGGTGTATCTACAAAGCGCAGTTGCCCGCTTTCCTGTATGGGCAGGATGTTTTCTTTCAGGAAAGATGCTTTTTCACGGTCGTTGGGGTTAATGGCCGATTCCCAGTGTTTTTCGCTCGACCAGTATATGGCATTGGGAAACACCGGTACAAGCTTTTCACCTTCGCGTTTAATAGCGCCTCCGCAATGGTCGAAGTGCAGGTGGGTAAGAAACACGTCTGTAATATCTTCCGGCTTAAAACCATGTGCTGCAAGCGATTTTTCGAGGGTGTCATCGCCATGCGGGTGATAGAAACTGAAAAAGCGGTCGTCCTGCTTATTGCCCATGCCCGTATCTATCAGTATCTTATTATTCCCATGCTCTATCAGCATACAGCGCATAGCCCAGCTACACATATTATTGTCATCGGCGGGGTTTACTTTGTTCCACATGCTTTTGGGCACTACGCCATGCATAGCGCCGCCGTCCAGCTTAAAATATCCTGCGTTTACGGAAAATAGTCTCATCTTAAATTACGGTTGTTTTTAAATCCTGTTGTTTAGCCCTGGCGAGCGCAATATATAAAATGACCGCGCCTACGGCAAAGAAGCTGAGCAGTGCAAGAATGGCCTCGCGCATGCTCATGAGCTGATCTATATAACCAAAGGTAAACATACCTATTACAATTGCCAGTTTTTCAGTCACGTCATAAAAACTAAAAAATGATGCCGTGTCGTGCGTCACGGGCATAAGCTTGGAATAGGTAGACCGGCTAAGCGACTGAATGCCCCCCATTACCAGCCCCACAACGGCGGCAAGGGCATAAAACTGTGTATCGAGGGTAGTATAATATGCGGCAATACATATACCTATCCAGATGAAAACAACGAGCATCAGCACCCGCAGGTTGCCGAATTTCTCAGACAGTTTGGCCATGAGCCATGCCCCGGCTATGGCCACAAGCTGTATAATAAGGATCGTGGTTATCAGTTCAGTCATGCCCAGGTGCTCGCCATTGGCCTTTTTTATCTCCTTGCTGCCGAAAATAGTGGCTGCCAGCATAACGGTTTGCACACCCATACTGTAAAAGAAGAAAGCACCAAGGTAAGTTTTCAGCACAGGCATTTGTTTTACCTGCGCCCATACTTTTTTCAGCTCCATGAAGCCGTTTGTAAGTATGCTGTATTCAGGATGTTTGGTAAGCGGGGAGCCTTTGGGCATACGCCTGAAAGTAATTTGCGCAAAGCCGAACCACCAGATGCCCACCAGCAGGAAGGAAATACGTGGCGGCAGGCTTTCGTCTGTAATGCCAAAGGCAGATGGCGACAGCACGAATACAAAGCAGATGATTTGCAACAATACGCTGCCTATATAACCGTATGCAAACCCTTTGGCACTGAGCTTATCATGTTCTGCCTCAGGGGCTATTTCAGGCAGGTAAGCATTGTAAAATACGATACTGCCGCAATAGCCGAGGGCTGCGAGGGCGGAAGCAATAATGCCCAGCTCCAAAGTATCGGCTTTGAAAAAGTACAAAGCACAACAGGCAGCAGAGCCTATATAGCAGAAGAGCTGCATGAAGGATTTTTTATTGCCGCGATAGTCGGCAATGGAAGAAAGTATAGGTGAAACGAGGGCAATGATAAGGTAGGCCGCTGCCAGCGAATAATCGAATAACGAACTGTTTTTAATGCTGTGCCCGAAAAAGCTGACTTTATCGTTGATGATTTCCCCGTTTACCTTCTCGGTAGTAATAGCGGTATAATATGCGGGGAAAATGGTAGATGTGATAACGAGGTTGTAGGCAGAGTTTGCCCAGTCGTACATAGCCCATGCGCGATGTACTTTTTTATCAGAACGGATGGTTTGTTCCATGCAGCTAAAATAATGAATAGTTGAAACAGGAATATTACTGCTAACAAAACTATAATAAATAGCAGATGCAGGTAGTATAACCTTACTGTTCTATCTGTACGCTCCGGGAGCGACATTCAGGATATACCTCTGCCGTTAACTACGTTGGTAAACACAGCGGCAGGGCTGTTGAGGTAAATCCAATAAAAAAACGCCCTGATCAACCCGGGCGTTTCATGTGTTTTTACATTAATATCGTATTAGCTGTTAGCTACCATAAAATTGCAGAGCTTATATAGTGCCCTTGCGCCTACTATGCTGTCAATACCATCCTGGCTGTGCTCGCCTGTAGATACTTCATTCAGGTCGAACCCGATAAGCTGGCGCCCGCTTTCGTATACTTGTCTGAACAGGTAAAATACCTGCTCCAGTTCAAAGCCGCCGGGCACAGGTGTACCTGTATTCGGACAAAGTTTGGGGTCGAGGCCATCGATATCGAAGCTGATATATACTTTTTGCGGCAGTTCGCTTACTATCTGCTGACAAATCTGCTTCCATGTATCGCCCTCGTATTGTTTTTCCTTAATATCTTTATCGAAGAAGGTAGCAATGCGGTCCGGGTTCTGACGTATCATCAGGAGTTCTTCATCACAATAATCGCGGATACCTACCTGCACCAGCTTTTTCACCTGTTTTACTTCTTTCAGCACATTGTACATAATAGAAGCATGAGAATAGGTGAACCCTTCATAAGCCTCGCGCAGGTCGGCATGGGCATCTACCTGCAATATGCCAAAATCGCTGTGTACATCGGCCAGGGCTTTAATAAACCCAAGCGGGGTGCTATGGTCGCCACCCACCAGGCCCACCAGCTTGCCTTCTTTCAGCAGGTTGCCGGTCATTTCATACACCCAGTCGCGCAGCAAATTGCCACCATGGTTCACTTCCTCCAGTTTTTCAGACAGTTGCTCATTTTCGGCCACAACCCCACCCTCTACCAGGTGCGATATGATCAGTTCGGCACACTGGCGCAGGTAATCGCTCTTTTTACGGATATTTTTGTCGACAGGCAGCATGAAAAAACCATTTTTCCAACCGTCTACCACATCGGGGTCATACAGGTCTATCTGCATGGAAGACTCATATATATTTTCCGGCCCGCGCGATGTGCCGTCGCGGTAAGATATAGTTACTTCCCAGGGCACAGGTAACAGCACCAGCTTTGATTCCTGCTCTGTAAATGGCAGCCCGAAAATATTATTTGATTTCAGTCCTACCGAATTAGGGTCGAATTTGGAAAGGTCAGCCATGACAAATTTTTAAGAGGCTGCAAAATTAGAATTTATATTAACACGAACCTGACAATATTTAAGATGTTAATATTAGCAGCCTTCCGCCATAAAATGGTCATTTTTTAACTGCTTAAGCCTTAACTTTGCATATCTCATTAACTGGTAAAGGTTTATTCCTTTTTTCTATAAAAGAAGAATTTTTATGAAAAGGACGCATATAATACTACTGGTGCTGGTAGCCGCTGCCGTAGCTGTCATTGTTAGCATGTTTGGCGATTTCAGCACGTATGAAACATTTGCAACCGCTGCGAAAGACCCGGGTAAAAAATACCATGTGATCGGCGTGCTGGATAAGGAAAAAAACATGGAGTACGATCCAGTAAAAGACCCCAACCATTTTACGTTTTATGTACAGGACAAAGCAGGCAACGTGAACAAAGTGATTTTTAACGGCGCCAAACCTACGGATATAGAAAAATCGGAGCAGATTGTAATGATGGGCTATATGGACGGAAAAGATTTCCGTTGCAGCAAAATACAAATGAAGTGCCCTTCGAAATATAAAAACGACCAGGTAGCAATCGGTAACGGGTAAAGTTGTTTGACAGGAATCGGGAATTTGGAATTGGGATTAGCGTCTTCACTCTTATTAAAGCTTCTGGCTTCAATTTTTTGAATTTTGACATTTTAATATTGACACAGTTTTGGATACACAATTCATAGGTGAACATCTCTGGCCGGGGCAACTCGGTCATTTTTTTGCTATTACAGCCTTTGTTGGCGCGCTGTTCAGTATGTTCAGCTATATACGCGCCGCACGTACAGAGCGTACCGATGTAAACAACAGCAACTCATGGCTGCTGATGGGGCGCAATGGCTTTGTAGTTCATGCGGCTGCCATTATAGGCATTTTTCTTTCCCTGTACTATGTAATAGCCAACCACCTGTTTGAATATAACTATGCATGGCAGCACTCATCGAGGGAACTGCCGACAAAATACCTCCTTTCCTGCTTTTGGGAAGGGCAGGAAGGCAGTTTTATGCTATGGGCATTCTGGCACAGCATACTCGGTCTGATTGTGATGCGCACCTCAAAGGTGATGGAAAGCAGGGTAATGGCCGTTATATCTTTTGTGCAGTTGTGCCTCGCTACCATGTTGCTCGGCTTCTACTTCGGCCCGGATATTAAGGTAGGCAGCACCCCTTTTATGCTGCTGCGCAACCAGATGGCGGGTGCCCCCATTTTCGCACAGGGCAACTACATGGATTTCATTAAGGATGGCAACGGCCTGAACCCGCTACTGCAAAACTACTGGATGGTGATACACCCGCCGGTGCTGTTCCTCGGCTTTGCGTCTACGCTTATTCCGTTTGCATACACCATAGCCGCCTTATGGAAAAATGACTTCCAGTCCTGGGTGAAACCCACTATTAACTGGTCGCTGTTTGCCGGTGCTGTATTGGGCACAGGTATCATGATGGGCGGCGCATGGGCTTATGAGTCATTGACCTTTGGCGGTTACTGGGCGTGGGACCCGGTAGAAAATGCTTCGCTGGTACCCTGGCTTACTTTGGTGGCGGGGCTGCACACGCTGGTAGTGTACAAGGCTACCGGCCGTTCATTAGCCGTTACCATTATACTACTGGTACTTACTTACCTGCTGGTCTGGTATTCTACCTTCCTGACGCGCACAGGCGTTTTGGGCGATACCTCGGTACATGCCTTTACCGGCGAGGGCAAATCGCTGTACTGGCATTTGATTGTGGTACTGGGCGCATTGCTGCTGGGAAGCCTTGCATTTATTATTGCAAGGTGGAAAGCCCTGCCTAAAGTAAAATCGGAAGAGGCAGTCAACTCCCGTGAATTCTGGATGTTCATCGGCTCTTTTGTATTACTGCTTTCCGCCGTACAAATCACCATCAGCACTTCTATACCCGTATGGTCGCCGCTGGCTAAATTGATAACGGGCAAGGATGTAGCCCCCCCTGTCGACCCTGTGCAGCACTATAACAGTATACAGGTATGGGTAGCTATTATTGTGGCGCTGATGACGGCCACCGTGCTGTACCTGCGCTTTAAAACGAGCGATAACAAAATGGTACTGAAAAGGCTGGCTATCACCGGTGTTATCGCACTGGCCCTGAGCCTGCTGATTGGTATTACTCAAAAAATAAGTACACCGCAATATATTATTCTCCTGTTCGCGGCCTGCTATACTATTGTAGCTATGCTGTACTATATGATTAAGGTACAGAAAGGGAAAATAAAGAAGATGGGGCCGGCTACGGCGCACTTCGGCTTCGGGATGGTACTGCTGGGTATACTCCTGTCTTCATACAATAAAGAAGTGATTTCATACAATACCCTCGGTTTTTACCAGGATTTTGGCAAAAAAACGGTGGCTGAGAACGCTAAAGAAAGCAGTGAAAATGTAATTCTATATAAAGATGTACCGGTTGCTATGGCCGAGTATAACGTTACCTATAAAGGGGATTCGGTATCGGCAAGCGACCCGCGCAGGTTTTACAAGGTGCATTACGAGCGTAAAGATTCGCTGACGGGTGCAGTAAAAGAATCCTTCAATCTGTACCCGGATGCCTTCCTGAACCCGAAAGGGCAACAGGGCCTTATCGCTAACCCTGCCTCCAAGCACTACCTCACCAAAGACATATTTACCTATGTTACTTCTGTGATTGACCCGGGCAAGGTGCAGGACACTACCTCGTACAAAAGCCATGTGGTAAAGCAGGGCGATACCATTTACATGAACAGGAGCTACATGGTGTTTAACGGTTTTGATACCAAAATCAACAACCCGGATTATGTACCTGAAAACGGTGATATATCTGTAATGGCCAAGCTCGACTTGTATGACCTGAAAGGACATGTACAATCCCTGTACCCTGTTTATTACATACGCAACGGCTATGAAAATACGGTAGAAGATACCGTACAGGGTAACAGGGTATTTGCGAGGCTGTCTAAAATCATCCCCGACCAGAATGCCGCTGAAATCATGATTAAACAGGCAGACCCTGCTATGGATTATATTGTACTGAAGGCGCTTGTCTTTCCTTATATCAATGTGCTGTGGCTGGGAGTTATCGTTATGGTTGCAGGCTTCCTGCTGAGCATGTGGAACAGGATTACCAAAAAGGAAAAGCCACGGATATTGAATAGTTAAAACGGTAAAAGGTATAAAAGAATAGCCCCTGCAAACTTGCAGGGGCTATTCTTTTATAAGAAAGAGATTGTTTTTTTACCTGGTCCAGATAGAAACGTCACCGCCGTTCAGGCCAAAATCGTTCACACGGCCATCGGGCAGCCTTACGCTGTAGTGCATCTGCATTTCAGCATTCTTGCCATAGTATTTGCTATCGGTCAATACACCCCAGCCTTTGATTTCGTGGTCTTCAATAGTTTGTTGCGGTATGTAGAGCGAATCGCCTTTGATACGTACATTCACAGCAGCATCTTTGAATTTGTTGTAAAAATTCTTGATGCTCATTTCTGTCATAGTAGCGCCAAAGTCAATCACCACATCGTACTTGGCCGAGTTGGTTACCGTACCGTTTTCGAAAACGGTCCATGTACCTTTGAACTTGTCCCTTGTAATGGTTTCGCACTGGTAGCCTTCGTACCCTGCAGGGCAAATACATGTACCCTCTTTACATACACCTCCATAGGCACAAACGATAGCCTTACATTTATCGGGCTCACAAGATGTAGAAGTAACTGCAGAGAACGCTGCAATAGCGCCCAGTGCAGACAGAACTATAGTTTTAAAACGGGCTCTCATTAGCGCAGAAAGTTTTTTAACAGAGCTTAAAGATAAACGAAACAATTATAAAATGCAATATAGTGTAAAATTATTGTCAACTATAGGGGAAGTCCTATTCTAATACTCTAATACTCTAATACTCTAATACTCTAATACTCTAATGAACTACTTCAACTAATATATGATTTTTCATATTAAAACATATTATAATATTTAAAGATAATAAACCCAGATATCGGGTTCATTACTGAATAAACTTAATTCTATAACAAGTTGGGAGAGGAGCTAAAGCGTTATTTGCTTCTATTCTATATCCGGGTAATTTACAGGATATTTATTCCCCTTTAAAAGTTCGATAATTCCTAAAGGATTCATTACAATTCCAATATATGCCTTCCTGTAATCTCCTTCCAATTTCCCTACTCGAGTAAACTCTTTATCATTAACATGCCACACGTACCAATTTTTTGACACTTTAGTGAGGCTACCTCCAGCCTTTGAACCATAGTCATTGGTATCCCTGAATAATATTTGCGTAATGTCACCTACCTCACCAATATTCCCAACCTTCTCCCAAAGGTTCATTTTTAATCCTAACTTTGTAACACAATGAGCATAAAATTGTATTTCTTCATTAATAATTTCCGAAAAATCAGGATTGGCATCTAATGCGTATACTTTTTTAAAAGCTCTGATTACATCACTATTCAACTGAGTAAGTTCATTAACAACATACTGAAAATACTTCTTGCTGTTGTCTCCTATCTTAACGGAAAACACGTCTCCAATCTTTGTGTTTGCTCTTGCCATTATTTAATACCATATTGCCACCAGTATTTGGGGGCTATTGAATTAACTTTATTTGGAAGTTGACCACTGTTTTTACCTAAGCCATATTGATTGATTAAGGTCTGTTCCCAAATTCTTGCTTGCGTTTTAGATAGTCCTGTTGCACCGTCTATTACACGGTAATCTAATAGTGATCTTGATGTTCCTGAATTTAGGTGTTCCCCAAACCTAGCAGCAGCATCCCTACCTGTAATTCCAACATATTTAACTTTACCCGAGGCATCTACTCCTTCATATACAGAATACGTTGCTTTACTCCCATCTTTAGAAGCACTAACAGATACCTCATTTAATTTAATGGGATTTGCCTTTGCAGCTTCTTCCCCCGTCAATGAACTATAGTATGTTCTAAATTCAGATTTAGAAACTGCTTTATCAGCCCAAGGTAAGCCATTCATCTTAGCTTGGATGCCAGCAATAGTACCTGCAGTTACAAAATTAATACCAAACTCAGTAAGTTGTTCTCCCATGGTAGGGTATGGATCCCCAAACACCATAGCATTTCCGGTTGATTGAATTGTAGAACCTAATGATGTAGAAGTGGCGCTTGCAGCCCCATAACCAATAAAAGCACTTGTTATAGAAGTTGTTGTACCCGCCGCTTCTAAGGTGGCTAATCCTCCTGTAAAACCAGTTACAAAACCAGCAGCAAATCCGATTCCTGCAGCAGCTCCAAATTTTGCCCAATTAATCTGGCCACCTTTTACAATGTCATCAGCATGAACAACGATATTTATGGCAGCACCAATGAATCCTCCTGCAAGTCCCGCCAAGACAAGTGGATTATTACCATCCGGGTCTGTATACTTTAATGGATTATTAAATACATAGCTATACTTATTATAAGCTTGTGAATTAGTTACATCTGCCAAAACCGGATCAGGACTAAACATGCGCCCCAAAACGGGGTCATATAAACGTCCATTCATATTTATTATACCAAAATCGAATAAATGCTCATGACCAGTATAACCACGATCATACATCCACCCCGGTGCGGTTGCATAATATTGCCATGTATCAGGATTGCGTGGCCTTCCCCATGCATTAAAGCTTCGTTCTTCAAGTAAACCATTCCCATTATTCCCTCCCATACCTGTATTATCCAGAATATGCGTGATACTTCCTTGGTAATCTGTAAAAGTATAGTGAATCTCAGAAGGTTGATCTGTAACATGTGTTATTATCGCTATCAACTCACCTTCTGCAAAAACATACGACGACGAAGTTTCTACACCTGTAGCCGCCATAACTGTCTTCTCAAAATTGCTGGCATAATAACGCGTCTTTACCGGTGCCCCCAGTGAGGAATAAACTGCCATAGAACGCATTTCATCAGGACCATACGTAAATTCCAAATCATTGGGGTATTCAGTTATTTTTTTTACTCTTTTAAATGTAGTCCATTCTACATCTTGTTGCACTAAAGGTATAGAATTGGCCATAGGCACTGAAGAACCGGGCAACGGGACCTGCGTAACAGCAAACGGATTTGCGGTACTGCCCGATGTCTCATATTTCCATTTATAATTTTGCGCTGTGGTTGGATTTGAAGCATCACTTTTTTTACTGATGTTCCCTATATTATCACCCGAAGCATCATATTCTATTTCCAAATCAGGATATGAAGGATTTGAAGGTATAGTATGTCTTACTTTAGTAAGGCGTAAATAATTATCGTAATTAAAATATTCTTGCATCCCACGCAACATATCCACTCGGTGCGAAAGATAACCACCCGGTCCATCAAAATTGTAATCTACATCAGCAATATCGGTATTGGTATTCAAGTTTGTCAATTTGTCCTCATCAGGATATCCCAACACATCATATGCGCGCATAACTTTATATAATGGTGCATTCCCAGGCGCAGCAGAAAAATAATCTGCATCTGTTACTTTGTCCATTGCATCCTTCTGATTAAGTTTCCACAGTACCTGAGGAGCTTGTAGGGGTGGATTACCCAAAACTGTTTGTGCTAATTGCACTTGTTCTAAAAAACCATAGTTATTATATAGATATTCTATTTCATCCTGTGATGGATATGTATGTGATACCTTCCTATTGTATTGATCATATTGTGAGAATGAGGAGAATGTTTGCCCGTTTACCGTTTCATGCGTGGCACTCTGTCTCCCAAAGTTATCATACTCATAATCAAACTGTGTATTATTATAGGGCGATACAATTGATAATAATTTCCCTGTAGCTGGAAGGTTGGGGTTATCTTCATAGGTATAGGTATATTGCAAACTGTTAGAGCCACTTTTGGTTGCCTTTCGTCCTAACATATCATATGTAAAATCAAATTGATTACCGTTAGCATCTATCTCTGTTATTAATTGATCAAGCCTATTATATACATATGTTGTAGTACCTGCGTTAGGTTCTTTCTTTGATATTGTACGCCCAATACCGTCATATTGATATTCAGTTTTTAAATTCTGGTTACCATTTATTATTATGTTATCATACTGCCCATTACTATTCAAATCATATTCAATGGTATTATCATTATCTACTACTTGAAAAACTGCACCCGAATTATCTGTATAAGTCTTTTTAACTTCATTCGTATTAATATTAGTTACAGTCGTTTCCAACCAATTGTCTGTAGTTGAAAAGAGATAATCTGTTGTTATAACAGGTCCATTTTGTGTAGTTCTTTTTATTTCCCTGTCTTTATCGTCATATTTAAAATCTGTTAATACTGGAAAATTATTCTTGAAATATGGGAGAGATGTACTATTAATGGTTCCTGTACTATTATAGGTAACATCTTTATAAATAGTCTGCCCATCGAAGGCAGTATAAGCATTTCTTATTTCACGACCATAGATATCGTAAAATGTTGCATCAAACCCCTGAATACCAACTGTTTCATGTGTAACCTTGAATCTTGGATGATATGCATCAATAGGCTTGTCCGGATCATTATCGGCCCAATCATATGTTACGATTTGTTCAACTTGAGTAGGAAGTATAGTTTTTATAAGCCTGTTAGATGCATCATATTGATAATTTATAGTTAGCCCATCAGGTGTGGTATGAGCTATTTTTTCTCCCCACTCATTATAATCATATGTATTAATAAGTCCTACCATATCCTGTACAGTCTGAACAAATCTATAATCTGGGGTATATGAGTACATTTCTATTATTCCGGGCGTACCAATTGCTATTAACTCTTTCGTGTTTAGATTTCCTACAGGGTCATAAACATAATTCGTTGTCGTTTCGTAAACCGTACCAGGATCTTTCACTTCCTGAGCAATTAATCCCTCATTGGTATAGGACATATCTGTTGTTCTGGAGAAAAGTGGTTTTCCAGTACGGGACTTTTCTTTCCTTATAGAAATTGGTTTTGTTGGAAACGAAGAAGAAAGGTCGTAGGTGAAATACTTAACATTAGATATATAGCTTGCTTGATTAATACCATAACTTAATTCGCTTACACTGTTCGGAATACCATACAAGTAAGTTTTTGAAGACGGAGATGGTGCATCATATGCAAAAAAGCAATCCTTATCAGTAGCATTAGCAGTATTTACTTCCCTCTTCTCGGTAAGATATATTAAAGCCACCTTTCCTGTCCATAGTTCTGGATGGCTATAAAAATATTCAGAATAATATATAGGATCGAAATAGCTAATATTATTAGTAGCTAACCATAGATTATATTTTGCCAGATCAAATGTCATTGAAGAACTAAGAACAGGAGTTCTGTATAATAACAGTGGAGGTGTAGGGGTATATGTTCCTGGGTCAACCCAATAGTTAATATAATTATTCATAGTCCATTTGGATCCTGAAATATCTTCTATATCAATTTGTGTAAACCCTCTATTTCCTAAGCCCAAAGCATGTATTACTAAGTTGGAATAATGATATTTTTTATCAATTTCAATATTATCTTTTATTTCACTCACTACTTTTATGGGCATTAACCGTCTGATGAGTGGGTATCTAAAGTGATCCACATTCGCCTGTCCATAGTTATCATTTTTTTCCTCATATAAATTATCGCGAGTAAGTGGTTTATTCTCAATTTCAAGACGTTGACCCGCGTTTTCAATTGATGTTACAACATTTCGAATATCATCTGGGTGGAAAAAATAGAGATTAGGATGATATGCAACAGCGGGATCATGATGTTCCATAATATCTGCTTGCCCATCACCATTAAAATCGCCAATAGAAAGTACATTCCATTCAAATGGATATGGCATATCTCCCCCTTCATGTACAAACTCATTATTGCCTTTGGAATAAAATATATCATATTGAGCGGGTCCTGTAGGAGCATTGCTGGCATCTATTCTAAGAATATCATCTTTGCCATCTCCATTAAAATCAGCAATATATGCATCTTTTAATAAGGTATATGGCTCATTACCAGTAAATACTGTAGACAAAGGTTGAGGTAACCCCTGCCCAAAGAAATAAAATCCGTGAGGACCTGTACCAGCTTGCGGGTACCCTGTAGAGTAGGCTATATCCCATGTACCTGGCACTGAAGAATTAGCTCCGGGTACCCATGTTAAAAGATCAGCCATCCCGTCACCATTAAAATCACCAGTCTTTATAATAGTATGAAGGTGATTGGGAAAATCTCCAACATATATATTTTTAAAGCTACTCCCTGAGGTGTATACAATAGTAGGTATTCCATCGTCATCACTATATGTGAAGTCTATTGTATATATTTCACAGTCGAGCGGAGAGGGGCTTTTGTCATCGACAATCATAATATCGTCATTTCCATCGCCGTTAAAGTCTAATACCTGAAGACCCCAGATTGGAAAAGGTATAGATCCTAAATATTGAAAATCCCCATCAAATAAATATCCGTTTGGGCCACATTGTACTGGACCTGTAGTATGATAATTATATCCGACTATTTCATAGTCATGCTCTCTCCCATACCACCCAAGGGGCCCACCTGAATTTAAAACTGAAGGTATCGCAATTAAAAATTCTGTTTTTTTATCTCCATCAAAATCTCCGGCTTGAATTTGCATGTTTGCTATCCAGTCTGCAGCATGATTCGAGGAATTATTTTGATAATCAAAAATTTTTATTGGTGGTTGAAAAGATGTACCATTAGATAAATAACAATACATCTCATATGTTTTACTATTAGAAAGAGGAACATTCCCATTTACAATCATTATCATATCATCATGACCATCTCCATTATAATCCAAAAACATTTTACTTGTATTCGCATTTACAGTTCTAATTGTACCTGAATTAATTGGTTGATTAACTGTAGTTTTATTAAAGTCACCACTCTTATTATTAATAAATAAATCGAAAGTAGAGTTAATGGAACCTGTATTCTCTGTCGTTGTAAAATCAGTATAACCATCGCCGTTAAAATCACCCGTTGAGATAATTGGTTTATTCGCAATTGTATTATTGCTAGTTGGGATTGCTACAACAGGTAAATTAATCAAATGAATATCTCTCTCACCCCAGTTTACTGTAATAACTGGCAATTCGGTATTATTAGGCCTTATCTCTTTTATCTCTGTTAAATGCGTATTTATTTCTGGAAATGAAGAGCTGTAATCAGCCTGGTAACTAAATTGATATTTATTTATGGAGGCTCCATTCTGAACTATATCAATATTATCCAGAATCACATTATCTTGTACTAGAGAACCTAAAAACCATGTTCTGTTTCTATCTGCACGCGTTATGTAATTAAAAAACATTTCACTCCGTGGCATAAGCCCCATGGCTACATTACCAGTATATGATATTTTCGTTATGCGATATTCACCATCATTGGGGTCATTATAATATTCGAATTCCATGTAGTTTCCAAACCGATCATAAATTTTATTAATAGCCCACTGTAGCACATTCGTATTATTGCGTCCTTCAGCATACATTTTTGAACTAACAGAATTACCATATTCATATACTGTTCCGTCAGCATCTTCTACCGTAAAGTAATCAGGACCGTTACCTGATGCACCAAAAGATTTGATTGTTTTATAGTTTCTTATCTCTGTCTCATAACTATCACTGGAACCATTCAAAAGAAACAATCGTTGCCCATCCAATACGAATACATCGGTATTTGTAAATGTTACCGGGTTTACTTTATTCTGGTGAAAAATAGTATTGCCAGTGCGCTTTATTGCTGAGAAACCAACCACATCCCATCCACATCCTAGCATGCCATTGCTTCCCTGACTGTTATAGTAAATTGATAGATTAGGAACCATTCCTTTAATGCCCGGAGGTATGCGTAATGGTACTGTGTACGTGAAGGCACCTGTCGATGAGACATCATAACTAGTAGGTATAACGTCTGCTAAAACATTTTGTGCATTAGTTTGCATGGATACATGCACAAGTGTTATAATAAGGACTATAAGTCCTTTATAGGATGATAAGATTTTTTTCATAAAAAAGAAATAATAAGTTATCGGAAATGTATAAGGCTTATTTTCTAACTATTCTCCAGGTTGTCAAAAGATTATTATTAAGATAGTAATGTAACTGGTACATGCCGGCAGCTAAACCACCAAAAGATATTGATTCCTTATGTTGGTTTACCACGTGTTTTGTGATGAATTTGCCGGTTATATCATACAATAATATCTCCGCCTTGTCTCCATCTTTCCAGGAGAAATTTTCTACAATAACAAAATCAGCCGTAGGATTGGGATATGCTTTAACTACTATATCACTGATGAGCAGATGATTTCTTTTTATAGTATCTGGTGGCGAAGTTTGGGTGAGTGTATCACCATACTTATTAAGTGCTACATTGGGATTATAATAACGTTTTATTCGTTGCCCTGCTGCATCGTATTCGAATTTTATGGCCGGACCATAAACAGTTTGAGCAAAAACATTATTCGAATAATAAATTGTAAAACTTAAGATAATAGAAAGGATTCTAAGTATTTTCTTCATGTTGTTGAGTTTATTAATAAAATCAAAAATAATGCAAATATTCTTATACTAACATTACTAAAATGTAATGAGAACAAAAATATGCATAATAATGCACTGCAGGTACTTCATCAGAGGAAAGGAATATATTATTTGACAAGTCACCTATTTCATCAGATAAACAGTTGCTTACAACAGCAATGCCGAAAGTATGTAATCAGCAAACAGTATCAGTATACAGCTTACCACTACCGAGGTAGTGGAGGCACGACCTATCTCAAGGGCGCCACCATCTACATAATAGCCGTAATAGGCTGGGATAATGGAAATAATAAGTGAGAATACGAATGCCTTGGTAATGGCAAAAAACAGGTTATAAGGCAGGAAGCCTTGCGTAAGCCCCTGGTGAAACTGTTCTTCGGTAAGGATGCTGGAAAACATACCTGCAATATAGCCGCCCCATATAGTAATGGCTATAGAAAGAATGATAAGCACAGGCACCATGATAGCCGCCGCTACTATTTTAGGCATTACCAGGTATGTTTTGGTATTGATGCCCATAATCTCCAGTGCATCTATCTGTTCGCTTACACGCATATTGCCCAGCTCGGAGGCAATTTTAGACCCCACTACGCCCGCCAGTACAATACATATCACGGTTGGGGACAGCTCCAGGATGGCAGAGTCGCGGATGATTTGTGCCACCACAGGCTTAGGAACCAGCGGGCTCACCAACTGGTAAGCGGTTTGTATGGTAAGCACCGCACCCAGGAAGAAGGAGATAACGATAACGATGGGCAGGGAACGTATACCGATATCGTTGCATTGTTCCATGAATTCCTTCCAATATACGCGCCCGTTTTCAGGCCGGCTGATACTGCCCGTGAGCATCAGCGTTATTTTTCCAAGGTGTTCGAAAAATCGTTTCAGCATAAAATCTTTACAAATGTAAGCGTATTCAAAAACAAAAGTCAAAAGTCAAAATCTAAAAGTTGACTGACGGTTGAATAGCCTGCCTCTTCTAAAAAAAACCAAAGGGTTGGGTAACCTTCGTTATCCAACCCTTTTTATAGAGCGACTGGTTTAACTCAATTAACCCGGTCAGCTAAATATTAAAATTATGCCAGTTTCTTCAGTTCCTCAATGTGCGCCTCGCGGTCCACCTCTTTTTGCAGGCCAAGTTTCTTGTCCATATCCACCAGGATAGGAGCGGCCACGAAGATAGAAGAATAAGTACCGGTAATCACACCTATCAGCATTGCAAAGGCGAAACCGCGCGTTACTTCACCACCAAATATAAAGAGTATCAGGATAGTGAGGAATACCGTCAGCGAGGTCATAATGGTACGGCTCATGGTATCGTTAATCGCACGGTTGATGACACTTTTCTTATCCTCGTTGGGCGATTTACGGAAGTACTCCCGCACACGGTCAAATACGATAACGGTATCGTTCATGGAGAAACCGATTACCGTAAGCACGGCTGCAATGAAGTGCTGATCAATCTCAAGGGCGAATGGTACAACACCACGGAAGAACGAGAATACGGCCAGTATTACACAAACGTCGTGCAACAGGGCCACAATGGTACCAATCGAATATTGCCATTTGCGGAAACGCAACAGGATATAGATGAAGATAGCCAGTATAGAGAATATGGTTGCCTTCACCGCACCGGCCTTCAGGTCGTCTGATATGGTAGGCAATACGGTTTGTGAGCTTTGCAGGTACTTGGCATCGAACTGGTCAACCGTTGTTCCTGCCGGAATAAGCCCTTCCTTAGTAAGCCCTTCAAACAGTTTCTGCTGTACTTTGGCTTCCACATCCTGCCCGGGCGATTTGATGAGGTAGCCGGTTGTAATATTCAACTGGTTATCGGTACCGATTGTTTTTACTACAGGATATTCGCCAAAGTAGTTTTTCAGTTTTTCACGCACCTCGCCTACTTTATGCGGCTGGTCGAACTTAACAGTATAGCTGCGGCCACCCGAAAATTCCACACCGTAATCAAAGCCGTTAAAGAATGAACTGATACCCAGCAGCAGCACAACTACAGATATAATATAAGCTACCTTACGGAACTCAATGAACTTGAAGTGTGCTTTGCGGAATATGGCTTTCGAAAGGCCGGTAAAGTAGTTGAAATGGCGCTCGCGTTTAGTCCATATATCGGTAATCAGGCGCGATACAAGGATACCACAGAACAAGGACAGGAGGATACCTATTATTTGCGTAGTTGCGAAACCAAGCACAGGGCCAAGACCGAAAGTGAACAGGATAATGGCAGTAATCAGGGTAGTGATGTGTCCATCGAGTACCGGCGCATACGAACGTTTATAACCATCCGTGACCGCCTGCTGATAGCTTTTGCCTGAAGCCAGTTCCTCTTTGATCCGCTCAAAAATGATAACGTTGGTATCGACCGCCATACCAATGGTCAGTACCAGGCCGGCTATACCCGGCATGGTAAGCGTGGCATGCAGGGCCGAAAGGATACCTACGGTAAACAGCAGGTTCAGTATAAGGGCGATGTTGGCTACAATACCACCAGTGTTATAATACACCAGCATCAGTATGAATATCACTACGAAAGAAATCATGAGTGAATTCATACCCGCAGCAATCGATTCAGCACCAAGGGTAGGACCTACTACTTGTTCCTGTACAATGTGTGCAGGCGCGGGCAGTTTACCCGATTTCAGAATGTTGGCAAGGTCGGTAGCTTCCTCAACGCTAAAATTGCCACTGATAGAAGTATTACCGTTAGGGATTTCACCGTTTACAAGCGGGGCTGAATATACTTTATCATCCAGCACCACCGCTACATAACGGCCAGTGTTCTCCCCGGTCATTTTCTTCCAGATACGCGCGCCCTGTATGTCCATCGACATGGCAACTTCAGGTTTACCTGTGAGCGGGTTATAGTCCATACGGGCTTCCGTTACGTGGTCGCCTTCCAGTTTGGCACCGCCTGTACCGGGGGCAGTTTTCAGCGCATACAGGTAAACAGGCGCATTGGGGTTACGTGATTCCTTTTTATCCTCAGCCCCGTAAACAAATTTTATATTGCTGGGGAATTTATTCCTTACTATATCTAGTGCCAGGTAGCTGTTCAGTTTCGCAGTATCTTTTTTAGCTACGATACCTACTACCGGGCCGGGATTTATGTTATTGTCCTGTGTAATATTGGGATACCATACAGCAAACAGCGGGTTCTTTTTCTGCGCTTCCTTCATAGCAGCAGCGGCCGAATCCGTACCGGCAGCAGCAGTTTGCGTACCATCGGCACTTTTGCCCAGCAGGGCAGACAGGCTCGCAGTATCGCTTTCGTTACCGGCAGTTGTTGCAGCAGTTTGGGTCCCGGTTTCCGAAGTTTTGGCAGAATCATTTTCTGTAGTACCCGATAAGTAAGCGGCAAGCGCATCGTTGGCAGGCTGCAGCAGGTTAATGATTTCTTTATTGCTGTACACTTCGTAAAACTCAAGCTGGGCAGTAGACTGCAGGTAAGTACGCACACGTTCCGGGTCGCGCACACCGGCCAGCTCTACTGTAATAATACCTTTATTATCATCGAGGTTGATATTGGGGGAAGCCACACCGAATTTATCGATACGGGTAAGCAGTACGCGGTAAGTACGGCCAATGGCGTCTTTTGCTTCTTTATTGATTTTAGCCAGTACCTCTTCGTTGGTAGAATTGAGCGTGATGTCTTTTTCCGAAGGTTTGGTAAACAGGTAAGCCAGTTTGGCTGTGGGATTGTCTTTGGAGAAAGCCTCGCCGAACAGGGTCACAAAATTGGCCTGGCTGTTGGCTTTGGCCAGGTTGGCGTCCGCAATAGCCTTATTCAGCGCAGGGTCTTTGGGATTGTTCGACATGGAACGCACCAATTCGTCCAGGCTCACCTCCAGTGTAACGTTCATACCGCCCTGCAGGTCGAGGCCTAAGTTCAGCTCCTGCTCTTTCGCTTGCAGGTAGGTGTACTTTTTAGGGAAGCTCATGATGGTGACGCCCTGCAAGCTGTCATTCAGCTCGTCGTACTTCTTCTCAGCCAGCTTATTGAGCTCGGTTCCCGTTGCTTCCGGATGCTCCGCTTTGGCTATACGTTCTGCCCTGGCCCGTACTTTCTTGTCAATATTACGTACAACGAACGTAAAAGAAAGCTGGTACAACGAGATAAGGATTAGTGCAGCGGTAAAAAATTTTACCAAACCTTTTAATTGCATTGGTTCTGATGATTATTATTCTATTGGTTATTATTTCAAAAACAGAGTGGGCAAAGATAGGATTTAATATAAAATATAAAAGTTTCGGGAGAAGTTTAAAAGATTTTTGCCTCGAATGTCATTTTATCCAAAACTTTTAGCATTTTATTAATGAATATCTTATTTTTACGAAACAGATAAGTTTTTAAGATTTAATAAATCTACCAAAGCATGATACGAAAAATTACGCTACTATTTTTGGTGTGCCTGGGAATGTCGTCCCTATCAATGGCGCAGAAGTGCGGATTTGATGAATTCAATACGCAGATAATGGCCCAGGACCCAGTTTTCGCAAGTTTTATTAATCAATTTAATAATACTACCTATTCCTTTGCAAATGCAAAGCAAAACCTTCCCCAGGGCCTTGTCACTACATACAATGGCAATAAAGTGTGGGAAATTCCCGTAGTCGTACATGTTATTCATACCGGTCAGGGTGTGGGAACTACCTATAACCCCAGTAGTACTACTATTACCAATTTTATTAATTATTTATCCCAGGCCTTTACGGCAAGCTATACCGGCTTACCTTCCCATCTTACGGAGGCAAATGGCGGTACCCGCATGCCGATTGTATTTAAACTGGCCCAACGCGACCCAACCGGCGCCCCTACAACAGGTATTGTGCGTGTAGATGCGAGCAGCAATTCTACTTATGTGTCAGACGGTGTTTCCAACGGTTCCGCACCCGGCATCACTGATGCTTCACTTAAAGCATTGAGTTACTGGCCCAATACGGAATATTACAATGTATGGATGGTATACAAAATAAATGGCGTCAACATGGCAACTTCTACGTCCAGCTATGTTGCAGGATATGCCCTTTTCCCACCTCCCGGTCCTTACGCATCGGATGGTACGGTCATGCTTTCTGACCAGGTAAGTGTAGGCAATTCTGTAATTACACATGAATTAGGACATGCATTCGGTCTCTATCATACTTTTGAAGGTGATGCCAACGGTACAATATGGGGGGGGGGGGGGGGGGGGGGGGGGGGGGGGGGGGGGGGGGGGGGGGGGGGG